>JAQCDS010000016.1 GCA_027620655.1 Bacteroidota bacterium
AGGTTTTAAAGAATTTGAATCAGCAAAGAGAACCATATCAGGAATAGAAGTAGTTAGAATGATAAAGAAAAATCAACTGGTGAACCCTGAAAGTTCAACCTACAAATCATTTATATCATTAGATTCTTAAAAAATTAAATTAGTTTAAAACTTGATGCTTAATTTTAGCATATGCGACAGAACCGTTCATCAAGACTAGCACCATAGCTTAAATGAATTTTTGCTTTTGTTCCAGAAACAGAGTTTGTAATTTCAATTACTTTGTTGTCTTTATTTTGTATTTTTTTGATTGTAAACACTATTTTTGGTTGTTAGATTCAAAAAATTACTTTGTCAATACAGTTCTAAAACCAAGATGTTCTAAAGACGTGTGAGGATCAGTTGCCATTCTAGAAGAAACTCTATAACTAGCGCAATAGGAAGCGTTACACAAAAAAGACCCCCCGCGTATGACTTTTTCTTGGATGTATGGATTATTTGGGTTGAAAGCTTTTTTTGCTCCTTGTGGATTATTTATAACCCCATTTTTTAAACAATCTCGATAGTAATTTATATTATACCAATCACTTGTCCACTCCCATACATTTCCTGAAATTTCATAAAGTCCATAATCGTTTGAAGGATAGGTTTTTACAGGTGCACTTTTTTCAAAACCATCAGCTTTTGTATTAGTTACCGGAAACTCTCCCTCCCAACTGTTTACATATTTTGATAATGAGTTTGTTAGATTTCCCCAAGAATAAATTTTATTCTTTTTTCCTCCACGAGCAGCAAACTCCCATTCTGCCTCAGTGGGTAATCGCTTACCAGACCATTGGCAATAAGCCATAGCATCTTCATAAGAAACATGTACAACAGGGTAATTTTCTTTACCAATAATACTACTTCCTTTACCTTCAGGCTCTTTCCAATTTGCTCCAATACTCCATTTCCACCATTGTGAAAAATCATATAAGTTGGGAACAGACTCGAGTGTTTTTTTAAACAACAATGAACCTGGTTTTAATACTGAATCATGAGGTTTTGGAGTACCTACTGGAAGTTGTTGTTTTATCAAATCCCAATTCACGGGCCGTTCTGCAGTGGTGATATAGTTTGTAGCTTTAACAAATTTTGAAAATTGAGAATTCGTAACCTCTGTGACATCCATAAAAAAGCCATCAATTAGGACAGTGTGTTTGGGTTTTTCATGTTGTAGTGCCATGATGTCATCGATGGAGGCACCCATCTCAAAAAGCCCCCCAGGGATCCAAACCATACCCTCTATTTCTGGTTGTAATGTTAAATTTTTTTTTACTTTTTTATTTTCACACGATTGTGATAAAAAAAATAAAATTAATGTTACTTTAATTAATGGATTGATTGTCATTAGATTAAATTTTATCAATAAAAATACAATTTTAGTACAGAACTAAACAGCAATTAACACTAACATCTTCATTTATCATAGTTTTTGCATCATAATTTTTATAATGTAATTTTTTAGAAATACTAAATTTGAAAATATATAATACAATATGAACAAAATATTAAACCTCATTTCAGTTTTGTTATTTTTCTTTGGTATCATTCATGCTCAGAATTCTCAAACTGCCCCAAATATTATGTTTATTGCGGTTGACGATTTAAAACCAACCATTGGAGCTTTTGGAGATGATTTGGCACATACCCCAAATATTGACTTATTAGCAGAACACGCTACAGTTTTTCTAAATAATCATACCCAGCAAGCTGTTTGTGGTCCATCACGTGCTAGTTTAATGACTGGTAAACGTCCTGACTACACAAAGGTTAGAGATTTAAAAACAAAAATGCGTGATATGGTTCCAGAAATTGTAACGATACCACAATATTTTAAAAATCAGGGATATAAGACTATCGGTTTAGGTAAAATTTTTGATCCTCGCTGTGTAGATGAATTTAGAGATAAACCGTCCTGGTCGGTACCTTTCATGCCAGAACACAAATTTGAATACCCTAACGATTTTGGACCTCCTGCTATGGGCTTTTATCAAGATCCAAAAAATAAGCTGTACATCCAAAAACTAAGAAACGAAGCCACAGCAAATGGTATCAAAAATTTAGGAAAATATTTAAGAGATACATTTAAACCCCCATTTGAAAAGACTGATGCCCCAGACGACGCATATGTCGATGGTGCTCTTGCAATGTATGCCAATAAATTTCTTGATGAATATAAACCAGAATCCAATGAACCATTCTTTTTAGCAGTTGGATTTAAACGCCCTCACTTACCTTTTACTGCACCAAAAAAGTATTGGGACATGTACAATCCATCAAAATTTGAAATCGCTAAATTCCAACAAAATTCAAAAAATGGTCCAAGCATTGCCTATCACAGTTCCGAAGAACTGAGATCTTATATTACCCCTGAAATTTCTTATGAGATTTCAAAAAACAATCGAGTGAAGCTTTCTAACGAATTCCAAAAAGACCTTATTCATGGTTACTATGCCAGTACTAGTTTTATTGATGCCCAAATTGGTAGAATAGTAGATAAGCTAAAAGAAACAGGCCTTAATAAAAATACGATTATCGTCATTTGGGGAGACCATGGTTGGCATTTGGGCGATCATGGCTTGTGGAATAAACACTCAAATTTTGAGCAAGCTACCCGTTCACCACTTGTCATTTTTGATCCACGAGTTAATAAACGAATACAAATCAAATCACCAACAGAATTTGTAGATATTTTCCCAACCCTGTGTGCTGCTACTGGTTTGCGAATTCCAGAGAATTTGGATGGAAAAAACTTAATGCCATTAATTAAAGGTGAGCAAATATCCATAAAACCTTTTGCTGTAAGTCAATGGACTAGTGCTAAGAAAACAGGTTATAGCTTCAGAACAGACCGCTATCGCTACACGGTGTGGCTCAATGGTAAGAAAAGCACAGATCCCGTTTTTGAAGAGGATATTTTCGCAGAAGAACTCTATGATTATAGAACTGATCCAGCTGAGACTATCAATCTCGCTGGAGAAAAACAATCTTTTAACTTAATTAAGAGATTTCAAAAATTAGCGGCTAATTTTTTTAATTCTCAGAGCGCTATACCTATGAAGGTGTTGGTCAACACTTCAACAGATAAATTATCCATTGGAGCAACCCTAAACCATCACGAGTTGGGAGGTAAAAAAGAAGAACTTTTTTTAAAAGATTTTAAATTTTTAACCCCTGCAAATGCCGCCAAACAACAACGTGTATATCCAAGGCCAGGTGTTTGGCAATGGGATCGTATTGAAGAATTTTTGGAGTTCTCCAAAAGCCATAATTTAACTCTCCGCGTACATGGACCTATCAGTCCACAAGCTTCAAAATGGGCCAAAGAAGATCATAGAACAGCCCAAGAGCTAGAAGAGGTTATGGTTGAATTTATGACAGCTTCAGCAAAACGTTACAATGAAGAACCAAAAGTAAAGTATATGGATGTAGTCAACGAAACTATTTTAACTGATGGCACTTGGTTTGGACCAAAACCGGGAACAAATAGTTGGGAAAATCCATGGCTAACCATAGGTCTTGATGAAAATGGTTTTCCAAACTATATTGTTAAAGCTTTTGAAATTGCAACGAAATATGCGCCTAACGTTAAGTTAGTTTATAATCAGAACGCTGGAATGCAAAAACCTATGTGGAACAAGGTCAAAGAAACTATTCTCTATCTTAGAAGTAAAGGTCTGAGGGTCGATGGAATTGGTTGGCAGGGGCATTTAAAGTTGAGTAAAACTACGGGAGATTTTATTGAAAATACTGACGAAGCTTTAATTGAGTTGTCAAACCTAATAGATTGGGCACATGCCAATGATTTGGATTTTCATGTTACTGAATTAGATTACAAAGTGATTGATAAGTCTAAATTAGAGGATGAATTTCAGATCCAAGCTAATCTTTATCAAAAAATAGTTAATGTGTTGCAATCTAAAACCAGTACTGGTATAGTGACTTTGAACTTATGGGATATGGGGGAACGTTTCAAAAAACCAAATATTTATTTTCAATCCATATATGATAAAGAATACAACCCAACACCTGCCTATAACGTCATCAAAAATGCACTTAGATATAATGACTAAAAAAATATTTTATAGAATCAACATTCCTGTACTAATATTCATAGGTAGTATTTTTATCGTAAATGCTCAAACTCCATTATACCTAGATTCGTCGCTTTCCACTGAAGAACGTGTGGAAGACCTTATGTCCCACATGACTTTGGAAGAAAAAGTCTACCAAATGAACCAATTTGTAGGATTGGATCATATGCGTCAAGCTGAGGAAAATCTAACCGAGGAAGAGTTACATTCTAATGATGCACAAGGTTTTTATAAGGGAATTTTTAGTGATGATGTTGCTGAAATGACTCGAAGAGGCGAAATTGGGTCTTTTTTACATGTTTTAACACCTGAGGAGTCAAACTTATTACAGGACCTTGCATCACAATCAAGACTTAAAATACCACTACTCATAGGAATTGATGCTATTCACGGTAATGCCTTGGTTTCTGGAACTACGGTTTATCCTTCTCCAATTACATTAGCATCAACATGGTCTGATAATTTTCTCGAAATTATTGGAAAACAAACCGCTAAGGAAATGCGTGCAACAGGGTCCCATTGGACATTCACCCCAAATATAGATGTATTGCGTGATCCGCGTTGGGGTAGAGTTGGCGAGACCTTTGGCGAAGATCAATTGCTTGTGGGTAATTTGGGTGCGGCCATGATTAGAGGATTTCAACAAGAGGATTTTACAGGTGCAGAAAAAGTTATTGCCTGTGCCAAACATATGATTGCAGGTGGTGAGTCCATCAACGGATTAAACGCCGCACCAATGGATGTCTCAATGCGAACACTAAAAGAAGTTCATCTAAAACCTTACAAAAAAGCCATTGATGAAGGAGTTTATTCCATTATGGCGGCACATAATGAACTCAATGGTATACCATGTCATATGAACTCTTGGCTTATGACCGATTTATTTAGAAATAAATGGGGTTTTAATGGGTTTTTTGTAAGTGATTGGATGGATATTGAACGTATTGAAACTTTACATCATGTAGCTGGAAGTTTAAAAGAGGCGTCATTTCTTTCAGTTAATGCGGGTATGGATATGCACATGCATGGGCCAAAATTCCCAGAAACTATTGTAGCTTTAGTGAAGGAAGGCACCTTACCTTTAGAACGAGTTAATGAGGCATGCAAAAAGATTTTAACGGCTAAGTTTAAACTTGGATTGTTCGAGAATCGTAAAATAAATTTAGATGAAATTCCTGAAAAAATATTTACTCCTGAACACCAAAAAATTGCTTTAGAAACTGCTAGAAGAGGAGCGGTACTGTTAAAAAATGATGGAATTTTACCTTTGCCAAAATCTAAAAGTGTAAAACGTATTCTGGTAACAGGCCCAAATGCTAACAACCAAACAATTTTAGGAGACTGGCACGCAGTTCAGCCAAATGAAAACGTGACTACGATTTTTGAGGGGATAAAAAACATTGGTACAGACAAGGGATATGAAGTAGATTTTTTTAATTCTGGCGAAAATATTCGAAAAATAAAGGATACAGCTATTGAAATAGCTGCTCAAAAGGCCTCTGATGTTGACTATGTTATTGTTGTCGTTGGTGATAACTCTATGCGTTATCGTTGGAAAGACAAAACCGCCGGAGAGAATATGGGGAGAGCTGCATTGGATTTATCAGGTAAGCAACTAAAACTGGTTAAGGCTCTAAAAGCTACAGGTACACCTGTTGTTGTAGTACTCGTTAATGGACGACCGATTTCAGAACCTTGGTTAGAAGATAATATTCCTGCGATTTTAGAGGCATGGGAGCCTGGATCTTTGGGCGGTCGCGCCGTTGCAGAAATATTATTTGGTAACATCAACCCAAGTGGAAAGCTCCCGTTGACAGTTGCACGAGATGTAGGACAATTGAGAATGATATACAATCACAAACCCTCCGCCTATTTCCATAAGTATGCCTTTGAAAAAATCACACCGCTTTATCCTTTTGGATTTGGACTGAGTTACACCACTTTTGAATATTCAACCCCCCAACTGTCAGAGCCATTCTTAAGTCCAAATAGTACAGTAAGCGTTTCGGTTGAGGTTCGCAATACTGGTAATTATGATGGTGAAGAGGTGGTTCAAATGTATATCAGGGATCAAATAAGTAGCGCAACACGACCCGTCAAGGAACTTAAAGAATACAAACGCATATTGATCAAAAAAGGAGAATCTAAAACCGTCTCTTTCAAAATTGATAAAGAAACTTTAGCCTTTTATGATATTAATATGAATTACTGTGTCGAACCTGGAGATTTTACAATTATGATTGGATCTTCATCTGACAAAAAAGATTTGAAAGCCACCACCTTGTCTGTGAATACAAAAATGAATGTTGATGAATAAATGGTTTTTATACGCGCTATTGTTGATTTTTGCCTTTGACGGCTCAGCACAAAACCAGCAACCTTTAAAAAATGTTCTTTTTATTATGGTTGATGACCTAAGGCCTGAGCTAAAAATATATGGACAATCGCACATTAAAAGCCCCAATATTGATGCTTTAGCTTCAGAGGGTATAACTTTTAATCGTGCCTATTGCAATGTACCTGTTTGTGGGGCATCGCGTGCCAGTTTATTGTCTGGGATAAGACCCACCGCTACAAGATTTTTAAAATATAACGCAAGTATTGATGAGGCTGGATCTGGCACTCAGAATATAGTGGAGTTCTTCAATTCAAGGGGTTATAAGACTATTAGTAACAATAAAATCACCCATCTAAAAAATGATATTAAGGATTGGGATGAAGAATGGCATCCCAAAGATGTGACATGGCGAAATTATCAAGATCCTCTAAACCGTACTTTAGATCAAAATAAAAAACCGGCTGCTGCTTATGAAAGACTTGAGATTGACGATTCAGTATATTTTGATGCTCAAACTGCGGATAAAACCATTGACGATCTCAAAAAATTAAAATCTGAAAAGTCAAACTTTTTTCTGGCGGTTGGATTTGTTAAACCACATTTACCGTTTACAGCGCCCAAGAAATATTGGGATCTGTATGATATTGATTCAATTCAACTGCCTAAACACTCTACTTTTCCCACAACAGCTCCAGCCATAGCAAAGCATTCGTGGGGTGAATTGAGACATTATAAGGACATTCCAAAAAAAGGACCAATCCCAGAGCAATTAGCAAAGACTCTTATTCATGCCTATTTTGCTAGTGTAAGTTTTGTTGATGCGCAGATTGGTAGGATTATAAACGCTTTGGATGATTTGGAACTTCGCGACAATACAATTGTAGTTTTAGTAGGAGACCACGGATGGAGTTTATCGGAGCACGGTCTATGGGCAAAACACAGTAATTTTGAAGTGGCCCTACAAGTTCCTTTAATAATAAGTGGTCCTGAATTTCCTGAAAATAAAAAAACCAATTCTATTGCAGAATTAGTGGATTTATACCCAACACTTTGTGATTTAACTCAAGGTGAGAAACCTTTGCACTTACAAGGAACCTCATTAATAAATTCACTACTTGAACCTGATAAAATTTTTAAATCCTCAGCCCTTGCACGCTGGCAAAAAGGCGAAACTCTAATTCAAGACAACTTGTTTTATACGGAATGGACCTTACCAAGAAATCGAGTTAAACGAATGCTTTATGATCATTCTATTGATGCGGATGAAACCGTAAATTTAGCTCCATTAGATCGATATGCTTCAACCGTTGATGACTTGAGTCGAAAATTAAAAACATTTAAAAAATCCTTTAAATAACATCGTTTATTATGAAAAAATTTAAAATTTTATTTTGGCTAATCATGGTCGCCCATTATTTAGCACAGGCACAAAAGAGCTCTGATTTGACTTCAAGTAGTCGCCCAAATATTGTTTTTATAATGTCAGATGATCATGCGGTAAGTGCAATAAGTGCCTACAAGGACTGGCTTTCAGAATTGGCGCCAACCCCTAATATAGACCGAATTGCTGAGAATGGTATGCTAATGACTAGGACATTTAATACCAATTCCATCTGTGGCCCAAGCAGAGCTTCGATTTTGACCGGTAAGTACAGTCACGTTAATGGGTTTTTTAAAAATGAAAAAGGAGGAGATTTTGATGGTAGTCAAATGACATTTCCTAAGCTATTTCAACAAGCAGGATATGAAACCGCTGTGATTGGAAAATGGCATTTAGGAACAAATCCAACCGGTTTTGATTATTCCAAAGTCATGATTAATTGGGGTGGACAAGGAACCTATTTCAATCCTGTTTTTTTAGAAAATGGAAGAGATACAATTGTTGAACGTAAACGCCATTCAACAGCACAAGTGGCACACGATGCATTGAAGTGGTTAGATAAAGAGCGTGATAAAGAAAAACCCTTTATGTTAATGTATCAGTTTAAGGCTCCGCATAGACCATGGGAACCCGCAGAAGAATTTCAGACGCTTTTTACTGATGAAGATTTTCCTCATCCTTCCAATTTTAATGATGATTATCAAGGAAGAATAGCAGCGCAGCAACAATGGATGGAGATTGAAAACCACATGAATCGTCGAGATTTAAAAATTCCTCCACCAGGCGGATTAAATAAACGCGAATTAAATGATTATTACAGTTATGGTAATCAAGGCCAATTTTGGACCCCATCAGATACGCTGCAAGGAGCTGCCTTGAAAAACTGGAAATACCAAACATACATTAAAGATTATTTACGTTGTGTAGCTGGAGTTGATAAGGCCGTTGGACAAATGCTTGATTATTTGAAAGACAGTGGATTGGCTGAAAATACCATTGTCATTTACACCTCAGATCAAGGATTTTATTTGGGCGAGCACGGATGGTTTGACAAGCGTTGGATGTATGAAGAGTCTTTTCGAATGCCTTTTGTGATCTCATACCCAAAACGCATTGAACCGGGTACGGTTAATTCTAATTTATTATTGAATATTGATTTCGCACCAACTATGTTGGAGCTAGCTGGAATTTCTATACCAGAGGACATGCAAGGAACAAGTTTTGTTTCACAATTAGATATGGACCCTAAAGATGTTAGAGATGCGGTGTATTATCATTATTATGAATATCCAAAGTGGCATAAGGTTCAACCACATTATGGGATTCGAACTAATCGCTTTAAACTGATTCATTTTTACTATTCCATGGATGAGTGGGAATTATACGACTTAGAAAAAGACCCCAATGAAATGAATAATTTATATAACAATCCCATATATAAAAAGCTAATTAAACAATTGAAAAAAAAATTAAAAGCGCTTCAAGTTGAGTATAAGGACGATATGAGTTTAGATGAAATGCGTAGAATGACAGACATAGTCATTGAGCGTGTTTATAATGAAGAAAATTTGAATTGCCATTAAATCAAATACAAAAAATTTAATAATTGCTTCATTTGTGTCAGTATTTGCCACAAATTTTCTAACTACAACGTTTTCATAATTATAAATTTGGAGTATGAACGTTTTAAAAATAATAATATCATTTTTTCTTGTTTCAGGATTGTCTTATGCTACTCCAGAAGTCATAGTGTCAAATGCGGTTGTTTATAAAACCATTGGAGATGTAGCTTTGAATCTTCATATTTATAATCCCAAAAACTTTAATGAAAAGAAAACACATAATGTTATTATATTCTTTCACGGGGGGGGTTGGAATAATGGTAGTCATAAAGCGTTTAAACGTCAATCGATGTATTTTGCATCAAGGGGTATGGTTGCCATTTCGGCAGAATACCGTCTAAAAAATACACATGGTACTACGCCGTATGATGCTGTTGAAGATGCAAAATCTGCTATAAGATTTGTCAGAAAACATGCCAAAGAACTGAAGATTAATCCAAATACAATAACAGCAGGAGGAGGTTCTGCAGGGGGGCATTTGGCTGCAAGTTGTGGCTTGTTAAAAATGTGGGATAACTCTAGAGAGGAGCTTAGTGTTAGTTCAAAACCTAATGCATTAGTGTTGTTGAATCCTGTATTGGACTTGGGTCCAGAGCGTTTTGCACACAAACGTTTTGGTAAAGATTATAAATCACTTTCACCCATACACAATATTTCAAATAATGCACCTCCCACCATTATCCTTGTTGGGACAGAGGATAGAATTTTACCGGTACCAACCGTGAAAAAATACCAGTCCAAAATGGAGTCATCTGGTAATCGTTGTGATTTGGTTTTATATGAAGGACAAGGGCATGCGTTTTTTGCAAAGCCCCCTGTAAAATATTTCATTGAAACAACTGATGAAATTGACCGCTTTTTAGTCTCTTTGGGGTATCTAGAAGGCCAGTCAACGATTAAAAAACAATATAAAATTTAATTAACCAATAAATACAAACATATGAGAAATTTTTACTTTTTAACATTTTTGTTTCTTTCTTTTTCAATTTATTTGAATGCTCAAGAAAAGACAGAAAATTATTTGCCAAATGCAGAATTTGACACTTGGGATACTGGTTCTTTAACAGGTTGGACACTAGAAAATAATGGTTCTAATGAGTCTTCCTACGCCCAAGAAACAACAAACACTCACAGTAATTTATCCACAAATTCAGTTTTATATACTGCTACAGAAAGTAATAAGGGATATTTCACAACTTCAAATTCAATAACTATAAACGAACCAGGTCGATATTTCTTTGGTTTTTGGATTAAAGCAACAGTTGCTAATACAACTATAAAGGCAGGCTATAAAATTGGTCCGCCTGGTAGTTTTACATATTCTATGGCAACTATTCAATTTAATGATACCGATTGGAAATATATGATTATTTTTTATGATGCTGTTGAAGGTGATATAATCATACCAAGATTTTCTCCAACTAGTGCATCCTCTTTTTATATTGATGATGTTTCTTTGAGTCAAGGTAATCCAAATTCTAGTGCTGAAAGTAGTATACACAGAGGAAATGGCTTATATCTTGATAGTCCAACTAATTTTGTTGATTATACTTATTACTTTGCACATCAAGTTTATAATAATGGTAATTATGGAGCCCTAAGTTTAGAAGATAATATAGATAATGTTCACAGTGGTTTACATAGTTTAAAGTATGTTACAACTTCTGATGCTAGTAGTACACAGCGTGGTGTCTTAGTATTTAAGGATAATGATAGTTTTGGTATAAGATATTTGCATCCTACAACCACAACAGCAAGAGAATATCAAGGTTCTGTTTGGGTTAAGTCACCTACTGCTACATCGGTTAAGTTTAATCTTAAAGTTGGAACTTCAAACAATTTTAGTGATACAGCAATTCCAGCTAATCAATGGACAAAAATATATTCACAAGTTGTCGATGCAACTTCTTTAGCTGCTGATAGTAAAATATATCCAATCTTACAATTTGCAGAACCTTCAACGACTTACTATGTTGATGATTATTATTTAAATTGGGCTAGTTTAGGTACATTATCAACACAGACATTTGATATTTCTTCTATAAAGATTTATCCAAACCCTGCGGATAATATTTTAAATATAAAATCTAATATTGATTTGACAGAAATTCAAATTAATAATTTATTGGGACAAAAAATAATTTGCAAAACTGATAATTTTGAAACGATTAATGTCTCTAATCTTTCTAAAGGAATGTATATAATAACTATGAAAACTATTAACGGTCAATCAACATCTAAACGATTCTTAAAAAAATAAATATGAAAAAAATTTTACTGACTACAATTTTATGTCTCTTTGCTCTTTTTGCAGAGGCACAAGAAAATAAATTTGCAGCCAATCGTTCAGAGAATGCTGTGGCACTGATTACTTCTCAAATGGATATTTCAGATGAGCAAGCAGAGTTTTTACAACAAACGTTGTACAACAAGTATACCTCTAATGCTATGAAAATACGAGGCAAAGGACTTTCTGAAGATGAGAAAAAAGCGGTTTACAGAGCAGCAGCCAAAGAAACTCGTCAGAAACTAATGTCCAAATTTAATAGAGAAGAGGTTCAAAAAATTATCGATTTAGAACGTGAAAGTTTTAAAAAATAACATAACAACTTAATTTAATTTGTAGAGGAGACCATGGTCTCCTCTTTATTTTTATGAAAATAAAAACAACATATTTTTTGTTTTTGTTCAATGTGTCAATTGTATTTGCACAATCTTCTGTATGGGATATTGTGGAACAAATGGGTAGAGGTATAAACCTTGGCAACACTTTGAGTGCTCCAGTAGAAGGTAATTGGGCACCTGTTGTGTACGAGCAATATTTTATTGATGTTGCTGATGCAGGTTTTTCAAACGTTAGAATTCCAATGGATTTTTTTGGATCTCGAACAACAGGGGATGACACCTCACTTTGGTCAACAAATGTTAATACTGTCGATGAATATGATGGAAACGTTACAGATTTTGTAGTCAGTGAAACTTATTTAGATCGAGTTGAAACCGTTGTAAACTGGTCACTCGGGCAGGGTTTGTACACTGTTATTGATTTTCATGGCGCTGAGTTGAAAGCTGAATTTTTAGAGACGTTTAATATTGAAAGTAATAATTATTCTCACCCAACATCAGCAAAGCGAGCAGCAGATTTAATGAAATTTAAATCTATTTGGCTTCAAATCGCAAATCGTTTTGTAAATGCTCCTTCTACTTTAATTTTTGAAGTTGTTAATGAACCTTATTTTGAAGTTACTACTCAAGAGATGGATGAAATTAATTTGATGATTATAGAGGCCATTAGATCTACTGGTGGAAATAATAGTACACGTCCAATAATAATTACTGGCGGTACATTAAATTCCTATCAAGCACCAACCACTATTGGAGCTGCAGTTCTAAACAGTGACGCTAATTTAATCGCTTCATTTCACTATTATATTCCTTTTAATTTTACGAGCTCATCAACACCAAATAATAATGATTTTAATTGGGGGTCAACTAGTGACAAATCTAACGTTATCTCTCATTTTGACACAGTTAAAACTTGGTCTGAAAACAATAGTATTCCTATAACACTTGGAGAGTTTGGTGCGGATAATGAAGGGGGCTATAATTATCAAACAGGAGTTTATGGCGACAATGGTGGCCCCTTAAATTCTGATCGAGTTGAGTATCATCGCTATATTGCAGAACAGGCAATAAATAGAGGATTTTCTTTTTCAGCGTGGTGT
>JAQCDS010000001.1 GCA_027620655.1 Bacteroidota bacterium
TCTTTGGCCATTGGCATTGTTTCCATCATCTAAATTGTCGCATTCTTCTAAAGTTTGAACAGCATTAGCAGTTGGAGTATCAAAAACAGTGAGATTAAAAGACGTTGTATCGAAACAATTGGCATTGTTATTGTTTTCAATTCGGACAAAAATTTCTTCTGTAGTGTTTGTATTCTGATAGGGTAAATTGATAGCATTTGCATTGTTTTCTGCATCGGCTAAGCTAGAGTGAAAAGTGATGCTAAAATCCGCAGCATTTTGATTATTAAGAACTTGTGTTTGTGTATCTGCAAAATCAAAAAACAGTACTCCATCATCATTATCATCACATTCAAATATATCTTCGGCATCATTTGCGGTGGGTGTTGCGCTAATATTTACTGTAAACACAGTCGTATCATAACATTCTGTTTTCAGGTTATTTTCAATTCGAGCAAAAATTTGATATGAAAATGGTGTTGTATTGTAGTAGGGTGAAGAAATGGGATTATCATTGTTATTGGCATCGTCTAGTGTTAAGTGGTACGAAACACTAAAAAGAGTGTTGTCTTGAGCACCTAAAATAGCGCCTTCAAAATTATTGAGGTTAATTTCTCTTTGGCCATTGGCATTGTTTCCATCATCTAAATTGTCGCATTCTTCTAAAGTTTGAACAGCATTAGCAGTTGGAGTATCAAAAACAGTGAGGTTAAAAGACGTTGTATCGAAACAATTGGAATTGTTATTGTTTTCAATTCGGACAAAAATTTCTTCTGTAGAGATTATATTCTGATAGGGTAAATTGATAGCATTTGCATTGTTTTCTGCATCGGCTAAGCTAAGGTGATAGGAAATCGAATAAACAGCAGTATCCTGTCCATTTATGATATCATCTCCAGATTCTTGAAATGTAAAAGAAGAAACACCATCATTATTATCATCACAAACAAAGAGATCATCAGTTGGGAATGCTGTTGGATTTTGACTAATAATTATATCTTCAGTAAAAGTAATGACTTCTGTTCCTGCGGTAATTTCTGCAGAAACTGTGTATGTACCAGGAGTTGAAAAAAAATAACTTGGGTTGTTTTCATTTGAAGTTCCTATTCCATCACCAAAATCCCATACAATGCTATCAAAAACTTGGGTGCTATTTACACTAAAATTTACATCTTGACCAACACATGAATTTTCGAGCTGTATAGAAGCTAAGAAAAAAGATTGTATAAAAGGCGGAAGACCAATATTAGAAAAAGTTCCTGGTGCTAGCTGAACTTGGTAGGGCACATAGTCAGCACCAATACCGTAAGTATTTGGATCATTTATTACATCTAATGATTGTGGATCTTCTGAGTTTGCAACATATATTTTTCCATCAGGTCCAAGCTGTAATGCTCCAATAAAATTTAAACCACTATAGACCATAAAATCTGTTGTTACTGGATCACTAGTATTTAAATCAAATTGTGTAACGGAGTTACTTCCAGAGACATATAATTTTGATGAGTCTGGCGAAAATTCAACACTGTAGGGTCCAAAATTTGGTAATAAATTTATGGGATTTGATAAAATTCCTGTGGTATTATCAAAATCATAAATCCAAACACTTCCTGTGTTATTCGAGAATCCACCTGGCTGATCACCATTTTGACGGTGACAAACTGCAATTCTTGAGCCATCTGGGGAGGCTTTCATATATCCGATTGCGTTTCTTCTGTAGCCTTCATAATTAATTAGAGGGATAATATTTGTAACTACAGGCGTTGTATTTACTCCAGTTGCATCAACTCTGAAAGCATAAAAGTTATCTATAAACTGTGTGAGCACCCAATAGGACTGTTTATCGCTATGTTCTACAGATGTTATTTTTTCAGAACATTTATAGCTTTCTTCATCTTGTTCGTTGGGGTTATAAGTAACAAGTTGTATATTTTTTTCCGCACTAACAACGTTGCCATTACCATTATTTAATGTTAAATCAACTAATGAATAGGCAAAACCGTTATTAAATCCATCGTCCGCATCTGGAACGCCTCCACCGCTATCATATTCATTTGTGGAACTACCATCAGCCTCTGCTGGTCCTTGATTTGGAAATGCAAATGCATTTTGATGGTGAGGTTCATCTACAGTAAAAATGTAATATTGATTTGGGTCACCTGGTTTTGGAACAATAAGCCCCGATGATGTACTCGAGGGATCGCCCATCAAACCTGTACCTGAGTTATAATCTGCATTGGACATGATGTTGTGGTTTTTATCCCATACATTTCTACCATCTGTATAAAACAATAAATTCCCGTTAAAATCAGAAATTGAAGAACAGCCTTCATTAGTATTAATTGTGCTAGAAGCGGCAGCAGTAGAAGTGACAGTTCCGGTGCTCACATCAAAAATAAGTCCAGCACCATTACCGAAGTACCAATGGGAAGCTTCGGCCTGTGAGTATCCCAAAATACTTATAAACATGAGGCAGATAAGTATATTAAGTTTCATTAATCTACAGTATAGTTTCAAAGATAGAAAAAACTCAAGATTTAAATCTCTAGTTAACAAAAATTTAAAGAAAATAATGTGCAGTAAAAGTAGAAGTTATAAATCTCTTTTCTTTAAAAGTAAATAGGATAAATATATAAATATTAAAGTCCAAATTCCAACAATTAACATTGTTTCGAAATGTACAGCATAGTCGTAGTCTAAACTACTTTTGTCTGGAAATTTCGTTATTGCTATTCGTTGAAAGGGTTGTTTTATGAGATTAGACATTGAAGTTAAAGGGAAGAAACTCTGAATTTTTGAGGCGAGTTCCACATTAGATTTCCAAGCAATTAGCCCAAAAATAATCCATTCAAAAATAAATTCAACAAAAAGAAATGCCAAAGCAAAAGCCGATCGTTTTGCGAGTACACCAAGAAATAAACAAAAGGAAAAGAAACCAACAAGCTTAAAGAAGTAAGCAGGTAAATATTCTATTTCTCTTATGATGATGCCAAATTCATTGTAGCTTGAATAAATAAGTCCAAGAATTAGAGAAATTCCAAATATAATGACTGTAGATACTAGAGAAAAAAACAAGATCGCATAAAACTTTGAAAGGATAAATTCTTTTTTACTTAAGCCATCAATTAAGTTTTGTTTTAAAGTTTTATTACTGTACTCATTTCCAATCATTGACACTACAACAATTGCAAAAAAGAATTTGAATAGGGCTGAAAAATAGGTAGTGACATGCCAAACTAGAGGGAAGTTAAAAATTCCAAGTTCGCCAAGTTCAAGTGTAAAAAACCCAAAAAAATTGATTTTTATTGAAGATAAAACGATGACACAAAGTGGTAAAATAAATGAAATGAATATCAATATTTTACTTGTTCGATTGAGTAATAACTTTTGTAGTTCTAATTGAAGAAGTTTTAAGTACATTTTTTTATCTAGAAATTTTATTTGGAAATACCACTTGACTTTCAAAACCATTTTCCCCTACAGCGGCGACTCCAAAAAAGTAATTATCTACAACTAATCCATCTAATGTTAAAGAATTTTTTGAAACAATTTTACTGTAATCCCAAGTTGGTGACGTTGTATCCCGCCAATAGACCTTATAGTAGGCTGCGCCGGAAACAGCATTCCATTTGAGCTTAGCCGATGGTTCTACAATTCCACCAATGCTAACTTCGGTTGGAGCAGGAGGTGCCCAAGCTAAACTCGCTAAATTTATGGCGTTCACAGCAGTTAGTTTTTTAGCGTAATCAAAATTTACGTGCTCAAAAGTATCACCGTATTCTATGCCGTTTTCTGTTCTAATGTCTTGATGTTGTTGGGTGTAATTTTCATGAGTTTCCATGATTCGAATACCAGCGTATCCTGCATCACAAAAGGGTTTATGATGACCACCTCTTCCAAAACGATCTAATCTGTAAACCATCATTGGATGCATCTCTGGCATATAGGTTTTAACCGTTTTGTAAATATAACGTGCAAGTTGTCTAGATATCCCGTCAACTTCGCCACCATAATAGCGTCTTGATTGCCGTTGTTTTTCTGTTTCAGTGGGTGGAACAGGTTCAGAAAATATTCTAAATGAACGGTTGTCAATTACGCCGTCCACACCCTTTATATTTCCAATCATATCATTATTTAAAACGCCAATGATATCCCAGTTATTTTTCTTCGCAAAATTTGCTAATCCTTGCCCACCAAACAGTCCTTGTTCTTCACCTGAAAGACCTGCATAAATAATACTATTTTTAAATGAATACTGACTCAATACCCGTGCCGCTTCTAGTGTACCAGCAAGTCCAGAGGCATTATCATTGGCTCCTGGTGCATCTGAATTATAGTCGTTGGGATTACTAACTCTAGAGTCAATATCTCCACTCATAATGATGTAGCGATTTGGGTATAAGGTGCCTTTCTGAATTGCAACTACATTTACAATTTCGACATCTTTTGTAATTCGTCCGTTTGTTCCTTTTCTTACAAGGTCACTCTGAAAGAAAACCTCCAGGCAATTATTACAATCGGAAGAAATTGTTTCGAACTCATTTTTTAGCCACCGTCTAGCAGCACCTATTCCCCGAGTTTTTGAAACGGTATCACTCAGTGTGTGGCGTGTACCAAAATTAACAAGCGTTCTAATATCAGATTTGATACGATGAGCACTAATTAAATCTATTATTTGATATAAATCTCTTTGATTTTGACTCCAAATTGATGAGGTTGTCAAAACAGAAATAAATAAAATAAGTTTAAATTTCATAAGATTTATGATTTTAGGACTTAACAATGTAAGAGTTTCAAATATAAGTCTAATTTTTTTAAAACAGAAAACGCCTCCACGGGTGTGAAGGCGCTTTCAACTAACCAACTTAACTACGTATGCATTAGAAGCAATACGTATTCTCTTCATTCACTTTTGCTGCAATACTATTTCTTAGTCCTGCAACATTAGGATAATTTGTATATTTTGTAAAACGCTTAAGCCCCATAAGCATCATGCGTTGTTCGTCGCCATCAGCAAATGAAATAATTCCACTTTTAGCACTTTTTGAAATAATTTCAACAGCATTATACAAATATAATTGACTCATTTCAATCTGATGTTTTTGAGATTCCTCTCCAAAACGTTGAATGTTTTTTTCTGTTCTCAAAATTGCAGATTCTGCCATATATATTTCTATTAAAATATCGGCAGCATTAAGCATCAATTGTTGATGCTCTTCAATTTTTGGTCCAAATTTCTGAATACCTGCTCCAGCAACCATTAAGAAAACTTTTTTCAAGTTTTTTATAATGGCTTTTTCTTGCGACAAAGGTGCGCTATAATCAGGTGTGTCAAAAGATGGGATGCCCATAAGTTCTTCTTGAACTGCCATAGCTGGTCCGAGCAAATCAACATGTCCTTTCATCGCCTTTTTAATTAGCATTCCAATACAAATCATTCTGTTGATTTCATTTGTTCCTTCATATATTCTTGCGATCCGAGCATCTCTCCAAGCAGCCTCCATTGGAGTGTCTTCTGAAAATCCCATCCCTCCAAATATTTGAATGCCTTCATCAGCACAATTTTGAACATCCTCTGAAACGGCTACTTTTAGAATTGAGCATTCAATTGCGTATTCTTCTACACCTTTTAATTCCGCTTCTTGATGCGAATTACCTTTTTCTAGCCGAAGTGCAATACGGTCTTCAATATTTTTTGCTGCTCTATAACTCGCCGATTCGCCAACATAAGTGTTTGTAACCATTTCTGCTAGTTTATATTTTATGGCCCCAAACTCTGCAATTGGGGTTTTAAATTGTTGTCGCGCATTGGCATAAACAATAGCATCGGTTGTAATTCTTCGTTGTGAATCCAAACAAGCAGCTGCCAATTTAATACGACCAACATTCAAGGCATTCATTGCAATTTTGAATCCATTTTGACGTTCGGAAAGCATATTTTCAACAGGAACTTTAGTGTCATTAAAAAACACTTGTCTGGTTGAAGATGCTCTAATCCCTAATTTGTGTTCTTCTTCACCCATAGTAATGCCATTGGAAGGGTCATTTTCAACAATAAACCCTGTAATATTTTTATCGTTTTCTATTCGAGCGAATACAATAAACACATTACAAAAACCAGCATTAGAAATCCACATTTTTTGACCTGTGATGCTATAGTATTTTCCGTCTTCAGAAAGAGCTGCAGTAGTTTTTCCGGAATTGGCATCACTTCCTGCGCTTGGTTCTGTTAGACAATAAGCGCCAAACCATTCACCGCTAGCTAATTTTGGAACATATTTTAATTTTTGTTCTTCAGTTCCATATAAAGTGATAGGCATAGTACCAATCCCAGTATGTGCACCAAAAGCAGTACTAAAAGACCCTGTTCCACTTGAAATGTATTCACAAACTAACATTGTTGATACAAATCCCATATCTAATCCACCATAGGCTTCTGGAACAGCAACTCCTAAAAATCCTAGTTCACCTGCTTTACGCATCACTTCTTCGGTGAGGGCATAATCTTTGGCTTCAAAACGATCACGATTGGCAATTACTTCACGTTCATTAAATTCTTTAACGGCTTCTTTCATCATGAGTTGCTCTTCTGAAAAATCCTCTGGGGTAAAAACCGCTTGACAATCTGTATCTTTAACTAGATATTGTCCGCCTTTTAATAATTCTTTTACTTCCATATTATAATAAATTTGAGTACATTATTTTAAAAATTCAAAAATTCCACAAGCGCCTTGTCCTGTTCCAACACACATTGTGACTGCACCATATTTTGATGTCATTTCTCTTTTTCGCATTTCATCAAACAATTGCACAGAGAGTTTTGCCCCCGTACATCCCAAAGGATGACCAAGTGCAATAGCACCGCCGTTGACATTAATGAGTTCTGGATTTAATTCTAATGCTCTGATTACTGCTAAAGATTGTGAAGCAAAAGCTTCATTCAATTCAATAAGTTCTAAATTTGATTGTTTCAATCCTGCTTGTTGTAATGCTTTTGGAATTGCTTTTACAGGTCCAATTCCCATTATTCTTGGTTCTACACCGGCAACGGCATAACTCACTAAGCGAGCAATAGGTTCTAAATTTAACTCTTTAACTAAATCCTCGCTCATAACCATAACAAAAGCCGCTCCATCGCTCATTTGTGAAGAATTTCCAGCCGTAACACTACCACCTTGTGCAAATACGGCACGCAGCTTTGCAAGTGCTTCTAAACTTGTACTTTTTCGTGGCCCTTCATCTTTGGTTACTGTATATTTTTTTGTCGCTCGTTTTCCATTTTTATCAACGTAAGTCTGCTCAACTTCAATAGGTACTATTTGATCTTGAAAACGATTTTCGGCTTGAGCTTTTAAGGCTTTCATATGCGAATTAAAAGCAAATTCATCTTGATCCTCTCTTGATACATTAAATTCATTCGCTACAGCTTCTGCTGTATTTCCCATTCCCCAGTAATAATCCTCATGTCCAGAATTTATGGTATCATAATTCAATTCTGGTTTGAAACCTGTCATCGGTACTGCACTCATGCTTTCTGCCCCTCCAGCAATAATACAATCGGCCATTCCTACTTGAATTTTTGCAGTTGCAAGTCCAATGGTTTCTAATCCTGAAGAACAAAATCGATTTACAGTTACACCAGGAACATCCACACTATTGAGTCCAATAAGAGAAATAAAACGTGCCATGTTGAGTCCTTGAGATCCTTCGGGCATAGCATTTCCAACAATTACATCATCAATTCGAGATACATCCAAATTTGGAAGTTCTTTCATCATATGTTGAATGGTTTCTGCACCAAGTTCATCGGCTCTTTTAAACCTAAACAACCCTTTTGGAGCTTTTCCTACGGCTGTTCTATATGCTTTTACTATGTATGCTTGTTTCATTTTTTATTTTTATGTTTTGAGGGTTTGGTATTTAGATATTAGTATTGAGATTTAAGAATTAGATTTTTTTGAAATGTGTAATTCATTTTTTGTATTTCGATGCAGGTTTCAATTAATGGGTTTACAATTTCTTTTGCTATTAAGTTTAATTCAATTGATAAAATAAGTTGTGTTTGAAGTTCATAAGTTGAGCCATTTGCAATACCTAGAAAGTGTTTAAATTCCTTCTGTGAATTTCTTCCAGCACCTTCAGCAATATTAGAAGCAATAGAAACAGCACTTCTTTTTAGTTGTGATTTTAATCCAAATTTTTCTTCATTAGGTAATTTATCAATAAGAAGATATACTGCTTTTGTCAACTCAATTGACTTCTTCCATATTTTTAAATCTTCTAGTTTATGCATATTAATATTTTAAATTCTCATATCTCATATTTCATATCTCATATTTCATTCCTAATTTCTTAGTGGTTTTCCTGTTTTTAACATGTGTTGTATGCGTTCTAAAGTTTTACGTTCTGTACATAAACTTAAGAAAGCTTCACGTTCAATATCCAACAAGTATTGTTCGCTAACCATTGTTGGTTCAGACAAATCGCCACCTGCCATAACGTAGGCCAATTTGTTAGCTATTTTTTTGTCGTGCTCACTAATATATTTGCTGGCTTGCATGGCGTCTGTACCTACTAAAAACATTCCTAATGCTTGCTTTCCTAAAACTTTTACATCTTTTCGTCGAACAGGCATACTATAACCCTGATTTGCCAATAGTTTTGCATATGCTTTTGCAGTTGCAATTTGACGGTCTTTGTTTACAACCACAACATCTTTTCCTTTTTGTAAAATACCCAAGTCATAGGCTTCATATGCCGAAGTTGCCACTTTTGCCATACCTATTGTAAGGAAGTATTCTTGTAAAATATTGAGTTCAACATCATTTTTTCTAAAAGAATCCGATGCGCGCATTGCCATTTCTTTTGAACCACCTCCGCCAGGAATAACACCTACACCAAATTCGACTAGACCAATGTAAGTTTCTGCAGCTGCAACGACTTTATCGGCATGCATAGAAAGCTCACAACCGCCACCAAGTGTCATTCCATGTGGTGCAGCAATAGTAGGAATAGAGGAGTAGCGCATCCGCATCATAGTGTCTTGAAAGTACTTGATTGCCATATTCAATTCATCATATTCTTGCTCTACGGCCATCATAAAAATCATTCCAATATTTGCACCCACAGAAAAATTTGCCCCTTGATTTCCAATAACTAAGCCTTCAAAATTTTGTTCTGCCAAATCCACAGCTTTGTTCAGCCCTGCCAAAACATCGCCACCAATGGTGTTCATTTTAGATTGGAATTCACAGTTTAAGATACCATCACCAAGATCTTCAATAACTACACCTGAGTTTTTAAAGACTTCTTTAGATTTTCGAATATTATCCAAAATGATAAAGGCATCCTGTCCTGGGATTTTTTCTTGTGTTTTGTTTGGAATTGAATAAGCTAGAGTTGCTCCATTTTCAATGGTATAAAAAGATGAATTTCCAGATTCTAACATATCCAACACCCATTGCGAAGGTGAATGACCTTCGGATTCCATGATTTCAATTCCTTTTTGAACACCTATAGCGTCCCATATTTGAAAAGGTCCATGTTCCCATCCAAATCCGGCTTTCATTGCGTCGTCTATTTTATAGAGTTCATCTGAAATTTCAGGAATCCTATGGGATACATAAGAAAACATTGCAGCAAAGTTTTTTCTATAAAAATCTGCGGCTTTATCTTTCCCACCTACTAAAACTTTGAAACGATCAATGACATTATCAATCGTTTTTGTAAGTTCTAATGTAGCAAATTTTGCACGTTTCTTTTCTCTATATTCTAGTGTATTGAGATCCAATACAGTAATTGTCTTCCCCTCTTTTTTATAAAAACCTTGTCCTGTTTTGCTCCCTAACCATTTGTTTTCCATCATTTTAGAGATGAAATCAGGGAGTTTAAAAAGTTCATGTGCTTCGTCATTTGGACAATTTTCATAAATTCCATTGGCAACATGTACAAGAGTGTCTAACCCAACTACATCTACGGTTCTAAATGTTGCCGATTTTGGACGTCCAATAACAGGCCCTGTTAGTTTATCAACTTCCTCTACAGTAAGGCCAAGTTCTTTTACTTGGTGAAACAAACTTTGAATGCCAAAAATTCCAATGCGGTTTCCAATAAATGCAGGTGTGTCTTTTGCAATCACTGATGTTTTTCCTAAAAATTGTTCACCATATCCATCTAAAAACTCTAAAACAGCTTTGTCTGTTTTTGGCCCAGGTATGATTTCAAATAATTTTAAATAGCGTGCAGGATTAAAAAAATGTGTTCCACAAAAGTGTTTTTGAAAGTCTTCACTTCTACCTTCACACATAAATTTTATAGGAATACCAGATGTATTTGATGTGATTAGTGTACCTGGGGTACGGTGTTTTTCAAGCGTTTCAAACACTTGCTTTTTGATGTCTAGTCGTTCTACAACGACTTCCATAATCCAGTCAACGTCTTTGACTTTTGCAATATCATCTTCAAGATTTCCAGTTGTGATACGCTGTGCAAATTTTTGACTATAGATAGGAGAGGGCTTCGATTTTAGTGCAGTTTTCAGTGCATCATTTACCAAACGATTTCTTACGACTTTATCATCTAAAGTCAATCCTTGTTTTTTCTCTTGCTCATTTAGTTCATGCGGAACAATATCGAGCAAAAGTACCTCTACACCAATATTAGCAAAATGACATGCAATGCCGCTGCCCATAATCCCTGAACCAATGATGGCAATTTTATTGATTTTTCTTTTTTTCATAAAAGGTATGTAGGTTGTTAAAATATTTTTTTATCGTTTATAAGATCCAAAATTACACCTGAAACTTCATAAAAATGATTTAATTTCTCATTATCAATTTCATCTTTCACTTTGTCATTAAAAGTGAAAACTCGCTGTCTTGATTCCTCTCTTTTTTCTAATCCAAGCTCTGTTAAATGTATCAGTACACCGCGTCCATCTTCTGGATTAGGGCCTCGTTTTATTAGATTTCGTCCCTCTAGCACTTTTAAAATTCTAGACAAACTTGTAGCTTCCATTCCCATTTTTGGTCCCAATGACGTTGATGGTGTCCCTTTTTTTGGATCAATACTCAATAATGTAAACGCTGTGGCCATTGTAGCTTCAAATTTTGATGCTTCTTCATTGTACATTTTTTGAACCGCTAACCACGTTGTTCGCAATACATAATCTATTGTCTTTTCTTTCATAATTAATTGGTTGCTTCAAATATATAAAATTATATTATGCGTGCATAGTAAATTTAAAAAAAAATTATGCGTGCATAGTAAATAATTTTAGTTTATAGAGAAGAAATAAATTATAAAATGAAAAACTTAGATTAGTCTGAGTAGATTTTTTGAACTAAATCATCATAAATTTTAATGATAACGCTACGTTTCATTTTCATGGTAGGGGTTAAATGACCGCCCTCAATAGACCAAACGTCTGGTGTGATTTCAAATTTTTTAATTTGTTCCCATTTCCCAAAACGGCTATTGCATTTGTCAATTTCAATTTGGATGCGCTCTCTTACCTCAGAAGATGCTATGATTGAAGTTGGGTTTTTATCGATGTTATAGTTTTTTTTATCAATCCAATCGTTTACAAATTCAAAATTCAATTGAATAAGTGCGGCTGGCATTTTTTGATTTTCACCAATGACCATTACTTGTTCAATAAAATTAGATTCTTTAAGTTCATTTTCAATAAGTGTAGGAATGATATATTTTCCACCTGAGGTTTTAAACATTTCTTTCTTTCGTCCAGTGATTTTTAAGAAGCCATCAGCGTCAATTTCGCCTTTATCTCCTGTATGAAAATATTCGCCTGTCATGACAGAAGCTGTGCGTTCAGGGTCTTTGTAATACCCTTTCATAACATTTGGACCTTTAATTAGAATTTCTCCATCATCTGCAATTTTCACTTCAACATTTGAAATCGGTTTTCCTACCGTTCCAATCTTAAATAAACTATTGGCATGCATACCCACACTAACTACAGGTGAAGTTTCAGTAAGACCATAGCCCTCCATGACCATCATCCCTGAAGCACAGAAAATTCTTGAGAGTCGTGGATGAAGTGCTGCACTTCCAGAAACCATGGTGTGGAGTTCTCCGCCAAGAGCTGCTTTCCATTTGCTGAATATCAATTTTTGAGCAATTTTTAATTTGAATTCATACCAAAATCCATTTGCACCATAAGGTTCAAAACGTTCTCCTAAACGAATAGCCCAGAAAAACAATGCTTTTTTAATTCCTGTGAGTTCTGTTCCTTTCGCATAGATTTTGTTGAAGACCTTTTCCAACAGTCGTGGTACTACACTCATCAAATTGGGTTTGATTTCTTGTGCATTTGCTCCGATAGTTTCTAAACTTTCTGCAAAATATACGCTAACACCCGCATGTTGATAAATGTAAATTAAAACACGTTCAAAAATATGACAGAGTGGTAAGAAGCTCAATACTCTAGTTGTGCCTTCCATTAGTGGAAGTCTAGGAATACTTGCCAAAATATTTTGTACAATATTTTTGTGAGTAAGCATCACTCCTTTGGGTTTTCCTGTTGTTCCAGATGTGTAAATAATGGTGGCCAAATCGGCTTCTGTTACTTCTGCTTTTCTTGCTTCAACTTCATCTTGTGTTGAAGTATCTTTTCCGAGTTCAAAAAGTTCAGTATAGTTTTTACAGCCTTTTATTTCATCAAAACTAAAAACATCTTTTAGTTTTGTTTTGGACTTAACTTTCATCACTTTTTCCAAAACTTCCTTATCAGAAACAAAACAATATGTGGCTTCACTATGATTCAATACATATTCGTAATCTTCAGAAGAAATTGTGGGATAAATAGGGATATTTTGAGCACCAACCTGTAAGACTCCAATATCTACAATACACCACTCCGTTCGATTTGTAGATGATATTACAGCAATTTTTTCGTCTTTTTTTACCCCTAGCTTTAGCAAAGCACGGCTCAGTGCGTTGGCTTTGTCTAAGTATTCTTTTGTTGATGTTTTTTCCCATTTCCCTTCTTTTTTACTAACGAGAGCAGCATCAAGATTGTGGGTTTCCAATTGATAATATGGGAAATCAAAAAGTCGACTAATGTTGGTCATTTTTGTTTGTGTTTGATACCATGCAAAATAGTGAATTTTGAAAAATTAACAAATAAGAAATTTAATTTGTCATTTTTATAACACCAAAAACCATAAATTTTAGTGTTGATTACAGGTTTTCAATCCACAAACGTGCATTTACAAAAGCCTCCAGCCAAGGAGATACTTCATCATTTCTTCCGTCTGGATAGTGTGCCCAGTTCCAAGGAAATGTAGAGCGTTCAATATGTGGCATAGTTACCAAATGTCTTCCAGAATCGTCACAAAGCATTGCAGTATTATAATCTGAACCATTTGGATTGTGTGGGTAAGCTTCGTATCCGTAGGTGCCCACAATATTATATCTTGATGCTTCATATGGCAATGAGAATTTACCTTCACCATGCGAAATCCATACACCTAGAGTTGTACCTTCCAAAGTCGAAAGCATGACAGAATTATTTTTCTGAATGGTAACAGAAGTGAATGCACTTTCGTGTTTTTTAGAATCATTGTAGGTCATTTTTCCATGTTGTTCGTGGTCTGGATTAATCAAATCGAGTTCCATCCACAATTGACATCCATTACAAATACCAACAGAAAGTGTATCTTTTCTTTTGAAGAAGTTTCGAAGCGCATTTTTGGCTTTTTCGTTATATTTGAAAGCACCTGCCCAACCTTTGGCAGACCCCAAAACATCACTATTGCTAAAACCACCAACAGCACCAATAAATTGAATATCCTCTAAAGTTTCTCTTCCAGAAATTAAATCGGTCATATGAACATCTCGGACTTCAAAGCCAGCAAGGTGCATAGCATTGGCCATTTCACGCTCAGAATTACTTCCTTTTTCTCTAATAATGGCTGCTTTTGGACGGGATTTTGAAGCCTCAATTTTTGGTAATTTTCCAGTAAAACGAGATGGTAATATAAAGTTTAAAGGCTGTTTTTTATAATTTTCATATCGGGTTTTTGCCAGTCCATTAGCGGTTTGTTTTTCATCCAATAGATATGAGGTTTCATACCAAATATCTCTATAGGTGTCGATATTAAGATTAATGTATTGATCATTATTTTTTATCGAAAGAAGACCTTCAGAAATTACCGTTCCAATGCAATGTGCTTTTATTCCAGTATTTTTGAGAGTTGTCTCGATAGAACTGTCTGTAGATTGAAAAACAATACCTGAATTTTCTGCAAATAATAGTTTTGTGGTGTCAGCCTCACCAAGTGCAGTTAAGTCAATATGAGCACCTATATTATTGTCAGAAAAGCATAACTCTAAAAGTGTTGTAATTAGACCTCCAGAGGCCACGTCATGTCCTGCAACAATTTTATTATTTTTAATAAGTTTTTGTATGGTGTTAAAAACAGTTTTTACATAAGCCGCATTTTTGACTGATGGTGTTTCGTTGCCAATTTTATTTTGGGTTTGAGCAAAAGCACTTCCGCCTAATTTGAAATTATCTTGAGAAATATTGATGTAATATATTTGCCCTGCATTTCTTTTGAATAAAGGCTCAACAACTTTTGATATTCCATTACAGTGTCCTGCAGCAGAAATGATAACTGTTCCTGGAGATAAGACATCACCATCTGGGTATTTTTGTTTCATTGAAAGTGAATCCTTTCCTGTTGGAACATTGATGCCAAGGCCAATAGCAAATTCAGAAATCCCTTTTACGGCTTCGTATAAACGAGCATCTTCGCCAGGATTTTTGCATGGCCACATCCAATTTGCAGACAAAGAAATACTTTTTAAATCTTCCTCTAGTGGTGCCCAAATTATGTTTGTTAGTGCTTCCGTAATAGCATTTCTACTTCCTGCAGTTGGGTCAATTAGAGCAGCAATTGGTGCATGCCCAATACTTGTTGCAATACCGTGTTCGCTTTTATAATCCAATGCCATAACCCCAACATTGTTCAGTGGAAGCTGCAAAGGTCCAACACATTGTTGTTTAGCAACTTTTCCTCCAACACAACGGTCTACTTTGTTGGTGAGCCAATCTTTACAAGCAACGGATTCTAGTTTGAGAACTTGACTTAAGTATGTTGCAAAATGGTTTTGATCGTAGTTTAGTTTGGCATATGTTTTTGTGACGGTTTGGTCTTCCATAATGGTTTTTGGAGAGCTACCAAACATGTCCTCCAAATTGAAATCCATAGGTTTGTTACCATTTTTAGCAGATTCAAACACAAAACGGTGATCGTTGGTTACTGTTCCAACATTGTACATAGGTGAGCGTTCACGATCAGCAATTTTTTTCAGGGTGTCCATATGTGCATTTGGCACTACAAGTCCCATACGTTCTTGAGATTCATTACCAATAAGTTCTTTGTCCGATAGGGTAGGATCGCCAATAGGAAGAGCATCTAAATTGATATGCCCTCCAGTATCTTCAACTAGTTCAGATAAGCAATTAAGATGTCCTCCAGCACCGTGATCGTGGATGGAAACAATAAAATTTTCTGGGCTTTCAACGAGGGCTCTTACAGTATTTGCTGCTCGTTTTTGCATTTCTGGATTGGAACGTTGAACAGCATTGAGTTCTATTCCTGTAGAAAATGCACCAGTATCAGAAGAGGATACAGCAGCACCACCCATTCCAATGCGGTAATTTTCGCCTCCTAAAATAACAATATCATCACCCTCTTTTGGTGTGCTTTTTAGGGCCTGATTGGCTTTGCCATAACCGATACCACCAGCTTGCATAATAACTTTATCAAAACCCAATCTTTCAGCATCTTCTTGATGCTCAAAAGTTAGGACTGACCCACAAATTAGAGGTTGACCAAATTTATTTCCAAAATCTGAAGCGCCATTTGAAGCTTTGATGAGAATATCCATTGGTGTTTGATACAACCATTGACGTTCTTTAAATCCATTTTCCCATGGGCGATTGTCTAACAATCGCGAATAGGAGGTCATATACACCGCTGTTCCTGCTAATGGCAAAGAGCCTTTTCCACCTGCAAGTCGGTCTCTGATTTCACCACCAGAACCAGTTGCTGCACCGTTAAAAGGCTCTACTGTTGTTGGGAAATTGTGTGTTTCGGCTTTTAAAGAAATCACAGATTCAAAATCTTCGGTCACATAAGTATCAGGCTTATCAGCACTTTTCGGTGCAAATTGTTCTACCACAGGCCCTTTAATAAAGGCTACATTGTCTTTGTAAGCTGAAACAATGCTGTTGGGATTTTGCTTAGAGGTTTCTTTAATTAGCTTAAATAAGGAAGTGGGTTGTTCTTCGCCATCAATTACAAAAGTTCCATTAAAAATTTTATGACGGCAATGTTCAGAATTCACTTGCGAAAATCCAAAAACTTCAGAATCAGTGAGAGGGCGACCTATTTTTTCACTAACGGCATTGAGGTAATCAATTTCTTCGTCGCTAAGTGCAAGCCCTTCCTGGGTGTTGTAGGCAGCGATATCGGTAATATTTAAGATGGGCTCTGGAGTAATATTGATATCAAAGATTTGCTGATTGAGTTCTGTAAATTTTTCTGAAATCATTGGATCGAAACCTTGATGGTCTTTTGTTAAAGCATAAAATTCTTCGATACGAATGATGCCTGAAATCCCCATATTTTGAGTAATTTCTACAGCATTGGTACTCCAAGGAGTAATCATTGCAGCACGAGGCCCAACAAAAGGGGTTTTAATCGTTGACTTATTTATTTTGGATTGGTTACCAAAAAGCCATTGCAATTTTGAGAGGTCTTCGGGGGATAATTCGCCTTGGGTTTGTACTGCAAAAACTTTGGTATTTGATTGGCCAAAGAAGTGAATCATGCGCTTAAATTTGATAATTATCAATTATTGCAAATTTAATTTTTTTGTGTGTAATTATTGCTAATGTACGGCGCTATTTTTAAGAGTTATTCACGTGTTTTGAACATGTTTTTTTTCTCCTATTTAAATTTAATTTTTTTCAAGTAGCGCCATGTAAAATCCATCATAACCGCTTTGATGTGCTAGGATGCTTTTATCTTTTATCAATTTAAAACTTTGACCTGCTTCAGAAGTTAAAAAAGTTTCAATTTGTGCTTGATTTTCAGAAGGCAACACCGAACATGTAGCATAGACCATTTTGCCACCAGGCTTCAACATTTTGGAATACTCTTGCAAAATGTGTTGTTGAGTTTGTCTAATTTTATCTAAAAATTCGGGTTCTAATTTCCATTTTGAATCAGGGTTACGACGCAATACACCTAGTCCAGAACAAGGTGCATCAATAAGTAAACGATCTGCTTTTTCTTTTAATTTTTTAATGGGTTTTGTAGAGTCGATTATTCGCATATCGATGTTATGCGCTCCATTTCTTCTGGCCCGAATTTTAAGTTTTTTGAGTTTACTTTCGTATATGTCCATAGCTATAAGCGCCCCTTTATTTTCCATGAGTGCCGAAAGATGAAGGGTTTTTCCTCCCGCCCCAGCACATGCATCAACGACTTTCATTCCAGGTTTTACATCGAGATAAGCTGCAACCAATTGAGACGAGGCATCTTGCACCTCAAACCAGCCCTTTTTAAAAGCTTCTGTCTTAAAAACATTAGCGCGTTCTATAAGTTTCAAAGCAAAAGGATAGCCTTTGATTTCTTTCGTTTCAATATTTTCAGATTGCAATTTGAGTTGAAGCTCTTTTTTGTTGGTTTTTAGCGTATTGACTCGTAAAATAACCTCGGCTTGTTCATTTTGTTTGGCCAATTCTTTGGACCATTTGTTTTCGCCCAATTCTGCAACTCCTAAAGCATCCATCCAATCGGGAATGGATTCTTTGATTTTACGTGTTTTTAAGGCTTCATCAAAACGGCCTTTTATTTTTCGAGTTGGAGTGTCTTCAAAATATTTCCAATCAGGGAGTTTAATGCCTTTCAATGTCGCCCAAACTGCAAAAAGTCGCCATGCATCATCACGACTAAAAGGTTCTTTAACTTCCGCAATTTCGGCATAAAGTCGTTTCCATCGCACAATGTCGTAGGTCGTTTCGGCTACAAAACCACGATCACGACTTCCCCAACGTTTATCACGCTTTAAAAGTGTTTGAATGACTTTATCAGCATAAGCTCCATCATTAAAGACTTGTAAAACTCCGTCAATAACGGCAAAACAAAGATTTCTGTGTAAACGCATAAAAATTGGTCTATTTCAAATGCAAAGTTACGCTTAATTAATGGTTTAGCACTGAGGAATTCTGTATATTAGATTTTAAACTCAATGAATATTATCATGAAATTTAATTTACCTTTAAAAATCATGTTTTTTTTAACCTTTTTTGGTTGTAAAAAACCAATCTCAACACCTGTTTTTAATGCTGTTCAAATCACTCCCATTATTGAAGATTCAATGCTCAATATTAGAGCTATTGAATTGAATGATAAAGCATTGGTGGCGGTATCATCAATTGGTGACGTATATCATTTTGATTTAAAATCTAAATCATTAATAAAAAATCGTTTTACAAAAGACACCCTTAATGTACGTTCTATGGCATTAGTAGGCGAGACAGTATTTGCTTTAAGAATCGCAAGCCCTGCTTATTTATACAAAAATTCAAAATTAGTGTATTCTGAGTTGGATTCGAATGTTTTTTATGACAGTATGGATTTTTGGAATGCTCAAGAAGGTATCGCAATAGGTGATCCTACAGAAGATTGTTTGAGTATTTTATTGACTAGAGATGGTGGCGAAAATTGGTATAAAATTCCTTGTAAACAACTTCCAAAAGCAGTTAATGGCGAGGCAGCCTTTGCGGCGAGTGATACTAATATTTCAATTGTTGGAGATCACGTATGGATTGCAAGTGGAGGCGTGGCAAGTCGAGTGTTTTATTCACCAGATAAAGGTCATTCATGGACGGTTTTTGAAACACCTATAGTTCAAGGTACCCCAACAACAGGTATGTATAGTATTGATTTTTATGATTCTAAAAATGGTTTTGCTGTTGGGGGTGACTATACCCAACCAAAATCTAATACCAACACTATTATAAAAACTTCTGATGGTGGGCAAACATGGTATGCGGTAGGCGATGAGAATAATCCAGGTTATCGTAGTTGTGTGCAATATGTCCCTAATTCTGATGCTAAAGGTTTGATTGCTGTTGGTTTTGAGGGAATAGATTATAGCTCAGATACAGGTGCATCTTGGACATCATTGAGTGATGAAGGTTTTTATACTTTAAGATTTTTAAATGACAGTATAGCTTATGCAGCAGGAAAAGGGCGTATAGTACAATTGGATTTTAAGACAATAAAACGATATTAGTCGAAAGATTGCATCATGACTAAGGAGTAGTAAACTCCTTTTTTATCTATAAGTTCTTGATGTTTACCTTGCTCAACCATTTTACCTTGCTTCATTACGATGATATGATCTGCATTTTGAATGGTAGAAAGTCGGTGTGCAATAACCACAGAAGTTCTATTTTTCATCATATTTTCTAAAGCGTCCTGCACCAAACGTTCGCTTTCAGTATCAAGGGCAGAGGTAGCCTCATCTAAAATCATAATAGGAGCGTTTTTTAGAACGGCTCTTGCAATGCTTAAACGTTGTTTTTGTCCACCAGAAAGACTGTTTCCAGCATCCCCAATATTGGTTTCAATGCCGTTTGGAAGCTCTTTTACAAATTCCCAAGCATTGGCAACTTTTAGGGCTTCTATAATCTCTTCGTCTGTGGCAGAATCTTTACCGATTTTTAGGTTATTTTTTATACTATTATTAAATAAAATAGAATCTTGAGTGACCAAACCTATTTGTGAGCGCAAGGAGGTTTTGGTTGAATTTTTGATGTCATTTCCATCAATTGAAATCGTTCCTTCATTAACATCATAAAAACGTGTCAATAGATTTGCAATAGTTGATTTTCCACTTCCTGATTGTCCCACCAAAGCCACACTTTGCCCTTTTTCAACAGTCATTGAGAAATCTTTTAAAACGTATTCATTTTCGTACTTGAATGAGACATTTTTGAGCTCTATTTTATCATTAAATCCAGATAATTTTATGGCATTATTATCCTCTGGCATTGTATCTTCATGATACAAAATTTCAAAAACTCTATCGGCAGCAGCAATACCATTTTTCACTCTATAGGATGCTTTACTAATGGCTTTTGCTGGAGTCAAAATCCCATAGGCTAAGGCCATAAAACCAATAAATGTGGTCCCTTCAATCACTTTTTCAATGAGTACAAGTTTACCACCATACCACAGCAATATTGCGATAGTAACAATTCCTAAAACCTCACTCAATGGTCCTGCTAAATTATTTTTTAATCCAATTTTATTGACAAGTTTTAAAATTCTATCAGCTGAATTAGTAAATCGTTTTTTGAAAGTATTTTCGGCATTGTAACTTTTTACAATTTTTAGACCAGTAAGCGTTTCTTCAACAGTTGAAATAAGCTGTCCTGATTCTTGTTGTGCACGCAACGATTGTCTTTTGAGTCGTTTTCCAATACTTGAAATCAAAAATCCTGAAATTGGAATAAAAAGCAAGACAAAAATAGAAAGTTGCCAGCTTATACTAAACATTACAACAAGTGAAAATATGATGGTCAATGGTTCTCTGACAATAAGTTCCAAAAGAATAAAAAACGAGTTTTGCATTTCATTGATATCCCCTAAAACACGAGCCATAATATCACCTTTTTTACGTTTAGAATAAAAGCTTATAGGAAGTTCAATAATATGTTTGTATATGTTCTTTCTTAAATCCGTTAAAACACCGTTTTTAAGATTCATAACATGTTGCATGGAGAGATATCCAAATAAATTTTTTAGGAAAAAAGTAATGATTACCAGAGCAACAACTACCAAAAGTGCACTTTGTGGGTTGCCCTCGTCTAAAAGGGATGAAACTTTATAATTGAGTAAGTCGTTTCCATAATCTTTAAGCCCTCCAATTCCAGTCCAAACAGGTTCTTTGGCTATTTTTTTAGTTTTATCAAATAAGACATTAAGCATTGGAATAAGAGATACAAACGCCAAGGTGCTAAAAAGCGCATACAATAGGTTAAATACAATATTTAGGACTACATGTTTTTTGTAATTCTTTATGAAAGGCAATAATTGTAGTATGATTTTTTTCATTCTAAATGAGTTGCATTGAAGCTATAATTTTATCAATCTTTTGTTCTAAAACATGATTTACTTCTTCGTAATTATTACTACTTAATAGTATTGTATTGACACTAATGTAGAATTTTATTTTGGGTTCAGTTCCACTTGGTCTCAATGCTATTTTACTACCATCTTCTGTTGTAAATATAAGAACGTTTGCTTTTGGGATTGCAATTTCAGTTGAAGAATTATTTATCATATTCTTCGAAATTGATGACAAGTAGTCATCTATGCGTACTACTTTTGAGTTGTTTATACTTTCATGTGGATTGTTTCGAGCTTGATCCATAATATTTTGAATTTCTTCGGCGCCTTTTTTTCCTTTTTTAGTCATAGAAATCAGACGTTCTTTATAAAACCCATGTGTACAGTATAGTTCAATAAGTTCTTTAAAAAATGAACTTCCGTTGGCCTTTGTTAGAGCTGCAATTTCACAAGCAAGTAGAGTAGAAGTTACCGCATCTTTATCACGAACAAAATCTCCGACCATAAACCCAAAACTTTCTTCACCCCCACCAACAAAATCCATTGTGGGATACTCCTCAATCATTTTGGCGATCCATTTGAATCCTGTAAGTTCAATTTTGCATTCTACCCCAAAATGTTCTGTTAATTTTGGCAACATTGGAGTTGAAACAATAGTTGAACCTACAAATTGGTTACCATTAATTTTACCTTGGTTTTTCCATTGATCCAGTAAAAACTTGGTCATGATTACCATGGTTTGGTTACCATTCAAAAGTGTAAGTTGTCCTTTTGTATTTCGAACAGCAATTCCCAAGCGATCACAATCAGGGTCTGTGCCAATAACAATATCTGCATTCACCTTTTCGGCTAATTCTAAAGCCATTTCTAAGGCTTCGGGTTCTTCAGGATTAGGAGATTTTACAGTTGGAAAATCACCGTTTGGAGTTGCTTGTTCTTCAACAATATGCACGTTGGTGTAGCCCGCTTTTTTCAATGTTTCTGGAACTGCTGTTATAGAGGTTCCATGCAGTGATGTAAAAACAACCGTTAAGTTTTCTCTGTTGGTGTTCTTATTTTTATCTAGCGTTCCATTTTTTACAGATGCATTTATAAATACATCGTCTATGTCTTTTCCAATGGAATGGATGAGGTCTTTTTTTGCAGAAAAATTAATTTCGGTATAATCTAAACCATTGATGATCGAAATAATGGCTTTGTCATGCGGTGGAACAAGTTGTCCACCATCTTCCCAGTATACTTTGTAGCCGTTGTATTCTGGTGGGTTGTGTGATGCGGTAAGTACAATTCCGCACTGGCAATTCAGATGTTTTACAGCAAATGACAACTCTGGAGTAGCGCGTAAATCTTCAAATAAAAACACTTCAATACCATTAGCTGAAAAGACATTAGCTACAATTTTCGCAAAGGTTTGACTGTTATGTCTGCAGTCATAAGCAATTGCAACTTTGAGGTTTTTATTGGGATAAATTTGTTTGAGATAGTTGGATAGCCCTTGAGTATTTCTCCCCAAGGTATACTTGTTTATACGGTTGGTACCAACCCCCATAACGCCACGCATTCCGCCAGTTCCAAAATCAAGGTTTTTATAAAATCGATCTTCTAATTCTTCGGGGTTGTTTTCTAAGCTTTGAATTTCAGAACGTGTATTCTCGTCAAATAAATCTGATGACCAGTGGTCAACTTTTTTTGCTATTTGAGGGCTTAGTTTTGTCATTTTATACATTTTTTTAAAGACAATGGTCGTTTAAGGGAATTTCACTACTATTTTTATAATCAGAAATCAAAACAATATTTTCAGCAGAAGATTGTAATTTAGAGCCATCCTTGTAGACAATTTGTATTTTTCCACAATCCCAAGACACTTTTTTTATATTTTCTATAGGTAATTGTTTCATCTGAGTTCGTTTTATTTTTTTGCAAATGTAAATATTTGCTTTCGTTTAAATTAATTTTAACGTGATTTCGTTGTAGCGCTAATATGATAGCGTTCTTTGTTGTTTCTAGATTGTAAAATAATTTCGCCCAAAAAACCAGCCACAAAAAACTGAGTTCCAATCACCATAGTAGTGAGTGCAATAAAAAATTCTGGGCGTTCGGAAATAAGACGACCGGTGGGGTTAAAATAGAGTTTGTCTAACCCCAAATAGAAGGCAAATCCAAAGCCAACAATAAACATTAATACGCCTAGCAGTCCAAAGAAGTGCATTGGGCGTTTTGCAAATCTGGAGATGAACCAAATTGTGATTAAATCTAAAAATCCATTTATAAATCGTTCCATACCGAATTTTGTTTTTCCATACTTTCTTGCTTGATGCACCACGGGTTTTTCAATGATATTTTTAAATCCAGCATTGACCGCCAAAACAGGAATATAGCGGTGCATTTCTCCATAAACCTCGATGCTTTTTACTACCTCTTTTTTGTAGGATTTTAGCCCACAATTGAAATCATGTAGTTTTAGACCTGATATTTTTCGAGCGGCCCAATTGAAAAGTTTTGAGGGTAAATTTTTTGTGAAATAAGCGTCATAACGCTTTTTTTTCCAACCCGAAACAATGTCGTGGTCGTTGTTTTTTATAAGGTGAAAAAGTTCTGGAATTTCATCGGGGCTATCTTGCAAATCGGCATCCATTGTAATAATTACATCACCTTTTGCTTTTTCAAAACCGGCATGAAGGGCTTGAGATTTTCCAAAGTTTTTTGAAAACTTTATTCCCAAAACCGACGGGTTTTTTTCACTTAAATTAGTGATGACTTCCCAAGACTGATCCGGGCTGCCATCATCAATAAAAATAAGTTCATAAGTCAACTGATTGGACTGCATGACTTGTGCAATCCAATCATGGAGTTCTACCAATGAGTCTTGCTCATCCAAAAGGGGTATGACGACAGAAATATCCATTCGGTTGACTTACAAACCCCAAAAATAGCGAAATTAAGCTTTGCTTGTATCTGTTTTCTTAACGATTAGTGCAATGATCAACCCAATAACCGCATAAAGCGCCAAGCTAAATACATAAGATTGCAGTTGAGATCCAATCGAAAAGTTATCTTTTTTACTGGCTTCATCAAGTGCCGCTGCCATGGCCTCCTGTGGCATACCAAATCTTTCCATCATTTGTTTTGATTTTAAAAGAATTTGCTCATTGAGGTGTGTAGCGGCTTCTGGATCGATAACGTTAAAAATAACAATACCAATCACAGTGCTAATCGCTGTTCCTAAAGTAATGGTGATAAAATAATTGACAAAGGCCTCTTTAAAAGAAATAAACCCTCCATTGTTGTTTTTGGCACGTTTGGCTGCGACAATACCAAAAGCGATAACGACGGCAAGTAAGGCTACGCTAAACCACCATTCGACCATAAGGTCAAGGTTGACAGCATAAATAAGAACCACAATAGCGGCCAATGTGGCACCAAGGTAAAGCCCAAGATTGATTGAATTTGATTTGTTGGTTGGTTCCATAAGATATAATTTTTAAGATTTGTTTATTAGATGCAAGTTAGTGGAAAATGTTACATAATATAATGAAAAATAAAAAATAAAATAATCTGTTGTAGATTTATAAAAAATGCATAAATTTGCAACTCGAAAAAAAATCGAATTTAATACAAAAGAGATGAAAAAAGATATACATCCAGAAAATTACAGATTAGTTGCGTTTAAAGACATGTCCAATGACGATGTTTTTTTAACTAAATCTACTGCCGATACCAACGAAACGTTAGAAGTTGATGGTGTAGAGTATCCACTAGTTAAAATGGAAATTTCTAGAACATCTCACCCGTACTACACTGGCAAATCTAAACTTGTAGATACTGCTGGACGTATTGATAAATTTAAAACGAAATACGCTAAATTTAAAAAGTAATTTAGCCCACCAAAATATATAAAATACGCCCTTCAAAATTTTGAAGGGCTTTTTTATTACTTTTACAAAAAAGATTTTAAATGAATTATATCCTCTTTGATGGCCCTTTTAGAAACGCCTTGTTGCCGTTTACGTATACAAGACCTGTTGCGGATATTCGTTTTGGTATTTTGACGATTCGCGAAAAGTGGGAACGGTATTTAGGGGCTACCACAACAACCATAACAGAGGATTATTTGGTTTCTAAATTCCCAATGGTAGAATTGGAAGAGAATACGCTCATTAATGCATCTTATACGCCAAATGAGAACTTGGTAGAAATGATTCAAAATCTAAAGCCAAAGCAGGTGATTTATGATGGGGAAGTTGTTGTAGCATTTAGAGCTGCAGAAACACAAAGTGAAATTGATTTTGATGCTTTTGAACCACTAGTTTGTCCAGAATTGACTTTGTCTGTAAAAAATACATGGTCTATATTTCAATTGAACGGCGCTGCCATAGAAGCTGATTTTCAACTGATTACAAAAAATAGAACATCACAACCCCTTCCAGAACAGGTTGTTGCTTTTAATGCTACACAAATTTTTATTGAAGAAGGTGCAGCGCTGCCACTCTGTGTTTTAAATGCCAAAAATGGCCCAATTTATATTGGAAAAGATGCAGAGATTATGGAAGGCAGTATGGTTCGTGGACCTTTTGCACTATGCGAAAATTCTGTGCTTAAAATGGGAGCAAAAATTTATGGCCCTACCACCATTGGCCCAAATTCAAAAGTTGGGGGTGAGGTCAATAATGCTGTATTTTTTGGCTTTAGCAATAAAGCTCATGATGGATTTTTGGGTAATTCTGTGATTGGTGAATGGTGTAATTTGGGTGCAGACACAAACACTTCTAACCTTAAGAACAACTATGCAGAGGTACGTCTTTGGAATTATGAGTCCGAAAATTTTGCCAAAACAGGATTGCAATTTTGTGGGCTTTTGATGGGCGATCACAGTAAATGTGGTATCAATACGATGTTTAATACTGGAACAGTAGTAGGGGTGAGTGCCAATGTTTTTGGAAGTGGATTTCCACGAAATTTTATACCAAGTTTTAGTTGGGGAGGCCATAGCGGTTTAAGTACTTATTTAACCAAAAAAGCCTTTGAAGTTGCACAAGTTGTAATGAAAAGACGAGGGGTAGAATTTACAGATATCGACGCTGCAATTCTTACCGAAGTTTTTGAGCAAACCAAAGGGTATAGAACTGCCTAGTTTTTTTGTACATTTTTGAGCTCTAACAGGTTTGTTGGATTAATGCCCAATCCTTTAATATTTTTTTGTGTAAAACGCAAAACTTCATCATAAAACAACACCACAACAGGAGCTTCTTCTAGGACAATTTGATCCATTTTTTTATATAAATTGATACGTTTATCTACATTAGATTCCGACATGGCTTTGGTATAAATACTATCAAATGTTGCGTTTTTAAAATGAGTATAATTGGGTCCATTTGGTGTAAAATTTTCGCTGTAAAACAGCGATAAATAATTTTGTGCATCGGGGTAGTCGGCAACCCAACTGGCTCGGAAAACATCTAATTTTCCGTTGGCCTTTGCTGTTTTTAAAGAAGATGATGGCATCACTTCAATAGTAACGTTAATCCCAATATCCAGCAGTGCTCGTTGAATAAATTCACAAAAATTCAAATAATTTTCGTTGGTCGAAATGCTAATTGTGGGCGAGGTGTTTTTTGATAATTTTTTGTATTCTTCGACCAAAATTTTTGCTTTTTTTGGATCATATTGATATCCCGAAAATTCATCATAACCAGGGAGACCTTTGGGAATAAATCCACCATTGGCAGCAATGCCAATTCCATTTCGAAGATAAAGCATCATTTTTTTTCTATCGAAGCCATAATTAATCGCTTGTCTTATCAATTTACTTTCCACTTCTGATGTTGTAGATTCCATAAAAAAACCTAAATATTCTGTGTTTAGATAAGGACTTCGAAGCATTGAAAATTTGTTGTTGTATTTTGGACTTAATTGACCTGATGAAGTTAAAATATCATCTTTATAAGACGCATCGAGTCCAGAAACAAAATCAAGATTTCCTTGAACAAACTGTAAATATTCACTTTGTTTATTGGGTAAAAAACTGATGGCAATAGCTTCTAAATATGGAAGTTGTTCTCCATTTGTATCAACTTCAAAATAGTTTTTATGTTTTCTAAAAACGAGTTTGTTTTTTTCCCACCAACGTTTAAATTTAAAAGGCCCTGTTCCAATGGGGTTGGCTCTAAAATTTGTACCATAAAACGCCACGATTTCTTTTGGAACTACACTTAAATATTTCATAGTAAGCAATCCTAAAAATGCTGGAAAAGGATACTTTAGTTTAATCTGAAATGTATTAGAATTAATGGCTTTATAATCTTCCACTGCTTCTAAAACCCATCCTCCAGGAGAAGCTATTTTTGGATCTTTTAGCCGATTAAAACTATACACAAAATCTTCGGCTGTGACTGTTCTTGTTTGTTTTTCTCCAAATTCAAAATGGGGATGAAAAAATACATCATCACGAAGTTTAAATGTATACAGAGTTCCATCCTCAGATATTGTCCAAGACGAAGCAATACAGGGTGTGATTTGCATCCTTTCATCCATTTGAACAAGTCCATTAAAAAGTTGATGAATAGCCCAAATATCGGCATTATCTTTTGCAAAAGCGGGGTCTAATCCACTGATATTTTTATGCTCATTATATCGAAAAACAGTGTTGTCTTTAATGAGATTATCAGAGTTACTACACCCTAAACCACTCATCAAAATGAAAAATGCTAAGCAATTTTTGAGCATAAAGAAATTAGAGGTGTACTTTGTCATTCAGCTTGTTAGTTGTAAATTTGTTCACTTTGTAAATGTACAAGAATGAACGCCAAAAAAAAAGTCGCTTTTTATACCCTTGGTTGTAAATTGAATTTTTCTGAAACTTCAACTATTGCTCGATATTTTGAAAAAGAAAATTTTGATCGTGTTGATTTTTCTGAATTTGCGGATATTTATGTCATTAATACATGCTCTGTAACTGAAAATGCCGATAAGCGTTTTAAAACTATCGTTAAGCAAGCACAAAAATCAAATCCTGAAGCATTTGTAATTGCAATTGGATGTTATGCTCAACTGCAGCCAAAACAACTTGCTGAAGTTGATGGTGTTGATTTGGTACTTGGTGCTACAGAAAAGTTTAAAATCACAGATTATCTTAATGATTTGACCAAAAACGAAGTGGGAACGATTCATTCTTGTGAAATTGAAGATGCAGACTTTTATGTGGGGAGTTATTCTTTTGGTGATCGAACTCGCGCATTTTTAAAAGTTCAAGATGGTTGCGATTACAAATGCACCTATTGTACTATCCCTTTGGCTCGTGGAATTTCACGAAGTGATACACTTCAAAATGTATTAAAAAACGCGCGTGAGATTACTCAAAAAGGGATAAAAGAAATTGTACTTACAGGAGTAAATATTGGTGATTATGGAAAGGGTGAATTTGGCAATAAAAAACACGAACACACCTTTTTTGAACTCGTTCAGGCATTGGATACTCTTGAAGGTTTGGAACGTGTGCGGATTTCTTCCATTGAACCAAATTTATTAAAAAATGAAACCATTGATTTTGTGGCACAAAGTAAAAATTTTGTTCCTCATTTTCATGTACCGCTTCAAAGTGGTAGTAATCAACTCCTTAAGTTGATGCGTAGACGCTATATGAAAGAACTGTATCAGGATCGTGTGGCACATATTAAAGAAAAAATGCCTAATGCGTGTATAGGTGTTGATGTTATTGTAGGTTTTCCAGGTGAAACAGATGCTATATTTCTTGAAACTTATGAGTTTTTAAATGCTTTAGATGTTTCTTATTTACATGTATTTTCATACTCTGAACGCCCAACTACACTCGCTGCAACAATGAATGGAAAAGTCCCAAAAAACGTTCGTAGTAAGCGTAGTAAGATGTTACGTGGGCTCTCAGCTAAAAAGCGTAGAGCATTTTATGAATCACAATTGGGAACTGTACAAAGCGTTTTGTTTGAAGGCGAAAATAAAGATGGGTATATTCATGGATTTACAAGAAACTATGTAAAAGTTAAAACACCATGGAATCCAGCATTAGTTAATACAACACAGGAAGTGAATTTAAAGGCAATCGACCAAGATGGTTTGGTGCGATTTGAGTTTGTTTCTGAAGTTGTAGAGTGCTAAATTCTTATTCCTACAGGAAGCATTTTTTTGTAACGTCTATTTCTCTTAATAAACTTTGCAATAGGAGGACTTGTGGGTACAACACTAATATTTTTTTCACTGATATCTTCGAGTACAATTTTTAAAAATTCTTCAATAAACTCGTTAGATTCAAGAGATTCTGGAACATTTAGCTTGGTTAAGAAAATTTTTCTTTCTTGCTGTGCGTATTCAATGGTAGCCATTTCTGAGCCAACTTTAACTTGGTATTGGCGTAAAAAAGGATTGTCGATGAGATCTGTAGCCTTAAGCATTTCTAAGAATTTTAGTTATTTGGGATTATTTTTAACAAAATTACAAAAAAAACTGTTGTTGGGTTGAATTTTAACACTTTTTGGGTAATACAGCCATTTATTTTTTAGGTGATACGTTATTATTTAATCAAATTTATTTAAATTGCTATGCCATAAACTCCTCACTTATGAATATCTTAAAAAAACCACTTTTTATCGTTACTCTTATTGCAACAGTAGTAATTTTATCTCTTGCATTTTCAACAGATACTTCAAAAAAGAATCATACATTACCATCTATATTGGATTACAATGTATATGCTCTGCCCATACCAGAACGACTTGATTTTTCACAAGAATCAGTACCGCTATATATGCCTGATATAAAAGAACGTATGGATCGTGAATTACTCGTTAATACCTATTGGCAATCCAATGGTTTACTATTGTTTAAACGTGCACATAAATTTTTTCCTATTATAGAGCCAATTTTAGAATCTTATGGAATTCCAGATGATTTTAAGTATTTGGCACTTATAGAAAGTGGTTTGCAACAGGTTACATCTCCAGCCGGTGCCAAAGGATTTTGGCAAATTATGAAATCAACTGGTAAAGAATATGGATTGGAAATCAATAGCAATGTAGATGAGCGCTATAATATAAAATTGTCAACACAGATGGCCTGCAAATATTTGTTGAAAGCCAAAGAAAAATTTGGAACATGGACGCTAGCTGCAGCTTCATACAACGCAGGAATGAATTATATTTTTTCTGAACTAGAGCGTCAGTCAGTTTCAGATTATTATGATTTATTACTTGGCGAAGAAACTGGGCGTTATCTTTTTAGAATCGTTGCTTTAAAAGAAATCATGACCCACCCCAAAAAATATCGTTTTAATTTTGAAGACAAAGATTTATATACTTATGCGCCCACTTTTGAAATTGAAATTGATACTGCTGTATCAGATTTTGTAAAATTCAGTAAAGATTTCGGCATTAATTACAAACAACTAAAATTGCATAATCCTTGGCTTAGAGAAGAATTTTTAAACAATAAATCGAGAAAAAAATATACAATTGAGTTGCCAAACCCAAAATACTATAGCCAAAAATAATTCAAGACTTATGGCCTAGCGTCTTCTCCCACCACGCATTTGTCCGTAGTGTTGATTTGGAATAGAAGCTTTCTTCATTTGCTGTTTCATCATTTTGATTTGTTCTGAAAGCATATCCCTTTTATCGAGTGTTTGTGCTTCTTTAAGTAATCGCTGTGCTTCTTGTTTTCGACGTTTTGAAAAAGCAATTCCTGCTAAATTCAACTTTGCCATGGCCATATCATGATCCATAGAAAGTCCTAGACTTACCGCATTTTTGAAGAACTTTTCCGCGGCGGTCATATTGGTTTGAGACACCATAATCCCTTTTAGAAAATTGTAGTAGCCTTGTTGCTTTTGGGTTAAAGCTGTTTTTGGATTTCTTATTTTACTCAACCATCGCTCTGTTCCTGCAAAATCTTGTTTTCTAAGTTTTAAAAACGCTAATAAAATGAATTCATTTTTAAAATATAGAAATAAAAAAATTAGTCCAATAAAAATAAACATGATACCATTTCCAATGTAAGATTCGGTAAACTGATAAATAGCATAGGCAATTGCTAGAACAAAAAGAACGATTTTAAAATTTTTATTGAACATATTTTTAGTTTAAACAGGAGCACAAATGTAATAAAAACAAAATAAAAATATTTTAAAATTTCGTTTGTCATAGTAAAAAGTCTTTGTATATTTGCACGGCGCTTTTTTGAAAGTTTAAAATTTTTAAAAAAAATAAAAACCAAAAAAGGTTTAACAAGTTAAGATAACATGAAAAGAACATTTCAACCATCTAAAAGAAAAAGAAAAAATAAGCACGGCTTTAGAGAAAGAATGGCTTCTGCTAATGGTAGAAAAGTACTTTCTAGAAGAAGAGCCAAAGGAAGAAAAAAACTGAGTGTTTAATCTGAAATACGTCATAAAAAATAATGATTAACAATTGTTAATATATTTAAAGGTGTTACTGGTCGTAACGCCTTTTTTTGTATCCAAACGTTGTTTATTTTTGAACAAAATTAATACCTATTCAACTCTAATAAAATGCCAAAACGCAAAGATTTAAAATCCATACTTATTATCGGTTCAGGACCTATTATAATTGGTCAAGCATGTGAATTTGATTATTCTGGTTCTCAAGCACTTCGCTCTCTTAGAGAGGACGGAATTGAAACTATTCTTATCAACTCAAATCCTGCAACTATTATGACAGATCCCTCTATGGCCGATCATGTATATTTGTTGCCTCTCAATACAAAATCAATAATTAAAGTCCTTAAAGAACATCCTCATATTGATGCTGTTTTGCCAACAATGGGAGGACAAACTGCTCTAAATCTTTGTATTGAAGCTGACGAAAAAGGCATTTGGGAAGATTTTGGTGTGGAAATTATTGGAGTTGATATAGATGCCATTAATATAACTGAAGATAGAGAGAAATTCCGCGAGCTTATGCTCAAAATAGAGGTTCCTATGGCCCCACAAGCCACTGCAAACTCCTATTTAAAGGGTAAAGAAATTGCACAAGAATTTGGTTTTCCATTAGTAATTAGAGCTTCATTTACACTTGGTGGGGCAGGAGCATCAATAGTTTATAGAGAAGAAGATTTTGATGAATTATTGAAACGTGGATTAGAAATTTCACCAATTCATGAGGTTATGATCGATAAGGCCATGATGGGTTGGAAAGAGTATGAATTGGAGCTTTTAAGAGATGAAAATGACAACGTTGTTATTATCTGTTCTATCGAAAATATGGATCCAATGGGCATTCACACTGGAGATTCAATAACTGTTGCTCCAGCCATGACCTTAAGCGATACCACGTACCAAAAAATGCGTGATATGGCAATTCATATGATGCGTAGTATTGGCGATTTTGCAGGTGGTTGTAATGTACAATTTGCAGTAAGTCCAGATGAAAAAGAAGAAATCATTGCCATAGAAATTAATCCAAGAGTTTCGCGCTCCTCTGCACTAGCCAGTAAAGCTACGGGTTATCCTATTGCAAAAATAGCAGCAAAACTTGCTATTGGTTATGCTCTGGATGAACTCCAAAATCAAATTACAAAATCAACTTCGGCATTATTTGAGCCGACTCTAGATTATGTCATTGTAAAAATACCACGTTGGAATTTTGATAAATTTGAAGGTAGTGATCGCGAATTAGGCCTACAAATGAAAGCCGTAGGGGAAGTGATGGGTATTGGGCGGTCCTTCCAAGAAGCATTGCACAAAGCCACACAATCTCTTGAAATTAAGCGAAATGGTTTAGGTGCCGACGGAAAAAGCTACTCTGATTACGAGCAGATTATTAGTAAACTCAAACATGCAAGCTGGGATCGTGTATTCGTTATTTATGACGCCATTCAAATTGGTATTCCTCTATCTAGAATCCATGAAATTACCAAAATTGATATGTGGTTCTTAAAACAATATGAAGAACTGTATTTCCTTGAAAAAGAAATTTCAAATTATTCTATTGATACGATTACTGAAGAACTTTTACTAGAGGCAAAACAAAAAGGATATGGCGATCGACAAATTGCACATATGCTCGATTGTTTTGAAAGTCAGGTTTATAAAAAACGTAAAGAATTCAATATCAATAGAGTATACAAACTAGTTGATACCTGTGCCGCAGAGTTTGAAGCTAAAACACCCTATTATTATTCAACTTTTGAAAGTCAAATGACTACAAAAGAGGGAGTAACAAAAACTGACAATGAAAGTATTGTTACAGACAAAAAGAAAATCATTGTTTTAGGATCTGGTCCAAATAGAATTGGACAAGGTATAGAGTTTGATTATTGTTGCGTACATGGGGTATTGGCCGCTGCAGAATGCGGTTACGAAACAATTATGATTAATTGTAATCCAGAAACAGTATCAACAGATTTTGATACTGCTGATAAATTGTATTTTGAACCTGTTTTTTGGGAACATATTTATGATATCATTCAACATGAAAAACCAGAAGGTGTCATTGTTCAATTAGGTGGACAAACAGCTCTTAAATTGGCAGAAAAGCTAGATCGATATGGAATCAAAGTCATTGGAACAAGCTACCAATCTTTAGATTTAGCCGAAGATCGTGGTTCATTTTCTAACTTATTAAAAGAAAATAATATTCCTTACCCTGAATTTGACACTGCCGAAACTGCTGATGAAGCCCTAAAAGTAGCTGATAAGCTTGATTTTCCAATACTAGTAAGACCATCTTATGTTCTTGGAGGGCAAGGCATGAAAATTGTCATTAACAAGCAAGAGCTTGAAGATCATGTGATAGATTTACTTCGTAAAATTCCAAATAATAAATTGCTTTTAGATCATTATTTAGATGGCGCCATTGAAGCAGAAGCGGATGCGATTTGCGATGGAGAAAATGTATACATCATCGGAATTATGGAGCACATAGAACCTTGTGGAATCCATTCTGGTGATAGTAATGCAACACTTCCACCATTCAATTTAGGGGATTTGGTAATGCAACAAATTAAAGATCATACAAAGAAAATTGCACTTGCTCTAAATACTGTTGGTCTAATCAATATCCAGTTTGCTGTTAAAAATGATAAAGTATATATCATTGAAGCCAACCCAAGAGCATCTAGAACAGTACCTTTTATTGCAAAAGCATACGGAGAACCTTATGTGAATTATGCTACTAAAGTGATGCTTGGCGATAAAAAAGTTACTGATTTTGATTTTAAACCACATTTAGATGGCTATGCCATTAAGCAACCAGTGTTTTCATTCAATAAGTTTCCAAATGTGAATAAACAATTGGGACCAGAAATGAAAAGTACTGGAGAAAGCATTTTATTTATAGACAGTCTAAAAGACGATGAGTTCTATGACTTGTATGCAAGACGCAAAATGTATTTGAGTAAATAATCAAAAAAGAGGCGACGTTTTAGTCGCCTTTTTTATGAGTTGAAAATCTAAAGAAATAGTCACTGTATCACTGACTTTATAACAAACAATTTTTGGAAAATCTATTGTAAAGTCATCTGCATTTACATCAAAAGTACCGTTGAATTTTATCATATTGTCCTCTTTTGTAATATAAATTTCTAGGTAAAACTATTCTTGTGAAGGGTGTTGTCACCAAAATTAAATGGAGTTATTTAACACTAAATGACAAAATTTACTGTAAATTTGAAAAAGAACTTCCCAAAAATGTATTGAACACCAACTTAAAAGTTAAAGGCCGATGTATCGGCTTTGATGAGTTATTAGAACAAGTAAAGTTAGATCAATGCAATATCGAAGTAAAATAATACTATCTCTTTTATTAATCACGCAAGTTTTGTGTGCTCAAGATTCAATTTTTGACCTTGCGCGCCATGGTACTGTAGAAGATTTTAAAGCACTTTCAAATGGTGATACTTCTATTTTAATACAAAAAGACGAAAGAGGGAGTACGCCACTTGTTTTGGCCTGCTACTACAACAATATTGATGTTGTAAGGTATATTATACAAAATATAGATGACATCAATGGTACTACAAAAGACGGTTCGTCATTGATGGCCTCGGCCGTTAAAGGTTATAATGCAATTTCTAAACTATTAATAGCTGCTGGAGCAGATGTCAATCTACAAGATGCCAATCAAACTACAGCGTTGCATTATGCCGTCATGTTTAAGAACTATGATTTAGTACTGATGCTCTTAGAAGCAGGTGCCAATCCTAACCACAAAAATAACGTTGGGCAATCGCCCATGGATTTTGCAGTTATGCAAAATGATAATCGTATGAATATACTTTTTAAAATAAACCAATAGCTTATGCGAAAAATTACACTTCTATTCTTTGTTTTTACATTTTTTATTGCTCAGGCACAATATACCACTACTAGTGAAATTACACTTACACCTGGATTTACAGTTCAGTTTGAAGTAAATGGTACTACAAATTTAGTAACTATGACTATGACTCTACCTGAAAATGATTGGTTAGCGATTGGTTTAGATGCATCAGGAATGGGTAGTTCAAACAAAGATGTCATTGTTTATGATAGTTCCGGTATTCAAGACCGGTATTTAAATGGACATGTCACACCTCCACTGGACAGCACTCAAAATTGGGCAATATCATCAAATACTGTGTCTAATAGTGTAAGAACAGTCATAGCAACTAGAACTTTAAATACTGGGGATAATAAAGATTATGTGTTTACAACCTCAGAAGTTTCATTTCTTCCGATGATATGGGCAAAAGGTTCTGGAACTCTTGGTTCTCATGGTTCAAATAAAGGAGTAACATCTACTTCATTGGGAACACCTGATATTCTCATAGCTTCTGACTTTAAAGTCCATCCTAATCCAACAATTAATGAATTAAATTTTGAATTTCCACAAAATATTCAGTCTGCTAACGTTCAGGTCTACAATGTTTTAGGAAAACAAATTCTACAAAAAACCCTTAAAAAAACATACCCAAAACTTAATACAAGCTCATGGGCATCAGGAATGTATGTGGTGCAGATTGTAACTGATAATGTCGTTCAAACAAAGCGTGTTGTTAAGCAATAAGAAGAGATGAAATACGCTACAAATTGGGTAAGCGTTGGTCTTTTAATTTGGAATATGGTGCACATTCGAATCGTGCTAAAAACCCACTTTATAAAAATCCACTTTCTGTTGGATTTGATTTTGAAACGGGAAGACATGTGTTTCAATTACACTTCAAAAATTCTCAGTTTATGAATGCTAACACTGCCTTGGGTAACAGTACCGGCGATTGGACCGATGGTGATTTTCACTTTGGATTTATTAGCCGATCGTTCTAATTAAAGTTATTTTACTTCTTGTAAATAGTGTTTTTGGATAAAATTAAATCCAATAATCATTACTCCAGAATAGAAAAAATCACCTAATAAAGAATTTCTAAAAAAAGGCAAGGCTAGGGTATAACATTCTACTAAACCAGTCCAAGTCTTTGGATAGCCCAGCAACCAAACGCCAAAATTTGTAACAATAAAAAAGCTTAAACTTCCCAGAAATATAGTAAGAATACTAGGTTTTTTTCTTTGTGTACCAATCAGTGTTACTAGCATAAAACCAGCATAAACAAATAATGTAATGGAAGAAAAGCCGAGAAAAATATCTGAAATAAACATAATAATGAGAGGCAAAGCATAGGCCAAAATCCTGTTTAAAATATACAAACCACCAAAAAGTGCAATAGCAGTAACAGGGGTAAAGTTTGGAAGATGAGGAACTAGTCTAGTGAGTACAGCAGCCAACATAATAATAGCAATTATCAAATTTTTTTTATTAATAATAGTTGACGCCATAAAAGTTATATGATTTATTATTTACAAAAATATAGTTTTTAGGCTAGTCTGCAATCATTAACGTGCTTTTTGAATCTAATGCATTCAAAATCGTGATTTCATCACTATTGTTGGATTCAAGATTTGAATACCTACCAGAAATTTGAATTTCGTTTAAAGCAGCTTCTAAAAGGGGTTCTGTGGGGTCACCCAAAATTCCATAATTTGCTGCTTTTTCTTTAAATTCAATATCAGGAACTAGGCCATAGGAGGGAACTACAATATTATCTTTATTTACAGTTATTGCAATAAGAGGTAATAAGGCATAGGTGTGTGTTGGATTTGCATTGGCTCTTCCAAAATTTGATGAGTCATAAATAATTTGTGAGGCTTGAGACTTTCCAACAGTAGTACTTCCTATTTGTACCACTGTAATATATGATTTTAAACTATTGATAATCATTTCACTAGCAGAGGCAGAAGCGCCTGAGGTCAATACATAAACTTTGTCCAAATTCAAACTATTAATAGCTGTACCGTTTGTTAGCTCATCAGTAAAAACATAGTCGTAATTATTGTTTTGCAAATCCTCATTGTATTTTAATGTTGCAAAAACTTGATTATTAAACCCGCCTGTTATCATACTCCCCAGTGCAGTTGCAGTTCTTACACTACCACCAGGGTTGTAGCGAAGATCTAAAATAAGATGATCAATATTTTCTGCTTTAAATGTTCCAAAAGCATTGTTCAATTCTGAATCAAATTCTCCAACAAAACCATTATACATTAGATATCCAATTTTTTTGTTATTCAAGTTAAAAATTTCTGTTTTGTATACTGGATTTTCAGTGTATATAGATTTGATTAATGTAATAGCATCTGCCGTATCGCTAATGCTATCATCTGAAATATCATCGGTATTGTTATCATCATAATTTGCCAAATTTATGGTGTAAGTATCACTACTAAATAGAGACCTATAATTGCTTATAGTCATTGTTGTGCCATTGACTTTATTGAAAACTTGTCCTCTTGTGAGGGAGGTTTGGCTTGCATTACTATTAGGTAGTATAAGTCGAACAATACCAAAAACTTCTGTAGAACTTCCAGGGACAAGATAGAAATTGAATTCTGCACCACTTCTTTTGTTTATACCACTAAGTGATTGTTCTAATTCAAAATAATTATTGGTAATTATACTAAAACGATCAACATTTTCACGATCGTAGACCAAGCTTTCAAATAAGGTTTCTGGAGAAGAATATCCGTCTAAAAAACTGTTGTAATCGGAGTCTGTAATAAAGCGATCATCTGATAAGTCTGGAACATCAGCATTGTATAGATAAACGCTATTCATAGCTTTCCAAACAAAGTCTTTTATACTGCCTGAACCTGTTGCGTTGTCATCATTATCTTCAAAACAACCATATGAAAACCCAATTAATAATGTTAGTGCTATATATTTAACTTTTGTTTTCATGCGTTTAGTATTTTTTGTTGTCGTTTGATATATTAATATTTTTATATTTAGACAAGCAAATTTTATACCACAATTTACACCAAAAAAAAATAATAATTTTGTTCTTGTAACAAAATTATTTTACAATCGTCTATAAATTGTAACAGGACCAAATTTATGAATGAAAGAGAATACATAGCACTAATTGATCCTTTCAAAAATAAATTGTATCGTTTTGCAAAGCGGTTTTTGGTTTCTGTAGAGGAGGCAGAAGATGCCACACAGGACGTTCTTTTGAAATTATGGAATTTACGTGAAAAATTGGGTTCATATAAAAATCCTGAAGCTTTTGCGATGACAATTACTCGAAATCATTGTTTAGATAAATTGAAATCCAAACACGCTCAGAATTTAAAAATTGCCCATAATAACTATGAGGACCATAATCAAAAATTACTAAACAAGATAGAAGTAAGAGACAGTGTGAGTTTAGTTGAAAAATTCATAAAAACTTTGCCTGTTCAGCAGCAGTTGGTCATTCAACTAAGAGATATAGAGCAATACGAATTTAAAGAAATTGCAGAGGTATTAGACATGAAAGAAATCGCTATTCGAGTGGCACTTTCAAGAGCAAGAAAAACATTAAAAGAAAAATTAATTAAAGCACATAATTATGGAGTTACAGCCAATTGAAGAGCTTTTAAAAACATATGATCGAGGTGAAACCTCAATCGTTGAAGAAGCAAAAATAGCTGCCTTTTTTGCCCAAAATGATGTTCCAGAACATCTGTTGCATTACAAGACGCTTTTTAGTTACTTTTCAAATGAACAGCATCAAGACTATAGACCAGATTTAAAATTAAATAAAAGAACACATTCTTTTAGAAATCTCTCTATAGCAGCTTCTGTAGTTGTTTTGCTTGGTCTCGCTCTAGGCTATAATTCAGATGCAACTGAACACTACTCAGAAGACGAAATATTTATTTATAATCAGACAAAGACAGCACTAGAGTTGTTATCAAATAATTTGAACAAAGGAACAACTCAATTCAAAAATTTAGAAGTTTTTTCTAATGCCCTACAAAAAGGAGAACAAAACATGACATATCTCAATACGTTTAATATAACTACCAATAAAATTTTTAAAATAAACAAGTAAACTTATAACATGAAAAATCTAGGAATCATTTTATTATTAGCCATTGCACCAATGGCATTCGCACAAAGTCTTTTTGAAAAATATGAAGACATGGACAACGTTAGTTCAGTAGTTGTCAATCAGAAAATGTTTGGCATGCTCGCCGAAATGAAAATTAAAACCAATGATCCAGAAGCAGATGCTTTTTTGGAGCAAGTCAAAACCTTGAAAAATCTAACGGTCTATACAACAGATGATTTAGAAGTTTCCAAAGCCATCATTTCTGATGTTGAAAGCTATGTCAAATCTTCTTCACTTGAAGAATTGATGCGTATTAAAGATGATGGAAAAAACATTAAGTTTTATGTGCAATCTGGAAGTGACGAGAACCATGTTTCAGAGCTTTTAATGCTTGTCAATGGCTTGACAAAAGCAATGGAACAACGCGATATTAGCATCAATGGGCAACAACGTGTAATAGAAACAGTTTTACTTTCCCTAACAGGAGATATTGATTTACGTAAAGTTTCTGAACTTACAACTCAACTTAATGTTCCGGGTGGCGACCAACTCAAAAAAGCCTCAAAAAAAGAATAATTTATGAAGCAGTTTAATGCTATTTTGGCTTTTATGTTTTTACTTTTTGTTCTTATGAGTTGTGAAACAAAACCATCTTTGCAAACTTACTTTGTAGATCATCAAGAAACTCCAAATTTTATTTCAATGGATGTTCCTATTTCTTTTTTGGGTGTTAATGATATTCAGGTTACCAAAGCACAAAAAGAGGCCATTGCTTCTATTGATAAACTCAATATGCTGGGTTATAGTTTAAAGAGTGGAAGTTTGGATGTATATAACGAAGAAGTCACTAAAATAAAAGCACTTTTGAATGGTGAGAATTACAACGAATTGTTGCGTTTAGGGAATCCAAAAGAAGGTAAAATCAAAATAACCTATACGGGAAGCGATGATGCTATAGATGAGTTGGTTATTTTTGGTGAGTCTAAAGAATTTGGATTTGCAATAATTCGCGTTTTGGGAGATGATATGAATGTTTCCAAAATTATGGAACTTGGCCCTATTATCAACAAATTGGATACTAAAGAAATGAATGTTGATGGTTTTCTCGATTTTATGCTCTAAATCACAAAAAACCTAAAAAAAATAAAACGCTCTGTATAACAGAGCGTTTTTTTATATACCAGTATAATTTGAAGGCGTAATCTTCTTTAACTCCTCTTTGATATCTTTGCTAACCTCTAAAGTATCAATAAACTCCGCAATAGAATCCTTCGTAATTGCAGCGTTTGTCCGTGTTAATCCTTTTAAAGCCTCATAAGCGTTAGGATATCCTTCACGTCTTAGAATAGTTTGAACGGCTTCGGCAACAACGGCCCAATTTTGCTCTAAATCACTTGCAATTTTCTGCTCATTTAGTAGCAATTTATTTAAACCTTTTAATGTAGATTTAAAAGCAATTACAGTATGTGCAAAAGGAACGCCAACATTACGAAGCACCGTGCTATCGGTTAAATCACGCTGTAATCTAGAAGTTGGCAACTTAGTAGCAAGATGCTCAAAAATAGCATTTGCAATCCCTAAATTACCTTCACTATTTTCAAAGTCTATAGGATTGACTTTGTGAGGCATTGCTGAACTTCCAACTTCACCCTGCTTAATTTTTTGTTTAAAATAATCCATTGAAATATAGGTCCAAAAGTCTCGATCCATATCAATAATTATCGTATTGATCCGCTTCATAGCATCAAATAAAGCAGCGGCATGGTCATAGTGCTCAATTTGAGTCGTTGGAAAAGAATGATGAAGACCTAAATTTGTATTCAAAAATAAAGTAGCAAATGCTTTCCAATCGATATTTGGATATGCAACATGGTGTGCATTAAAATTCCCTGTTGCGCCACCAAATTTCGCTGCATGTGGTATGGTTATTAAATTTTTGAGTTGCTCTTCCAATCGTACTTTAAAGACCTCAATTTCTTTTCCTAATCGAGTAGGAGAGGCCGGCTGGCCATGAGTACGTGCCAAAAGGGGTACAGATTTCCACTCCTCAATATAAGCTTTTAGTTTTTTAATAATATCCTGAAGTTCAGGAAGATATACATTTTCAATAGCATCTTTTATACTCAGTGGAATAGCACTATTATTAATGTCTTGTGAAGTGAGTCCAAAATGAATAAACTCTTTATATGCACTAAGATTTAAGTCGTCAAATTTTTGCTTTATAAAATATTCAACAGCTTTAACATCATGGTTGGTTACATTTTCAATTTCTTTTATCGCTTTTGCATCTTCAGAAGAAAAATTTTTGTAAATACTGCGTAGATTTTCAAATAAATTAGAATCAAAACCTGAAAGCTGTGGTACTGGAATTGTACACAAGGCAATAAAATATTCTATTTCAACTAAAACACGATACTTGATCAATGCTTCTTCGGAGAAATAATCTGCAAGTTCATTTGTTTTTGACCTGTAGCGTCCGTCGATTGGGGAAATAGCGTTTAATGGTGTTAACGACATAAAAGATGCATTTTGAAAATGCAAAGATATCACTTTTCGTTCTAAGATTTTAATTTGTTGAGCAGATGATAAGATTAATTCCTATTTTTGAGTATTAATAAAAATTCTAACCAAAATTTGAGATCAAAATCTCCTATTGTTTTTTTTATTGGAACTGTGTTCCCAGAGCCAAAATCTACAGCGGCCGGTACTAGAATATTACAATTGATAAAATTTTTCCAAAATCAAGGCTTTGATGTTGTTTTTGGATCTGCATCAAAATATTCTGCACAATCTTTTGATCTAAATTCTATTAGTGTAAGTGCTGTAAATCTTAAACTGAATGACATTAGTTTTGATGAATATATAAAAGATTTAAATCCACATTGTGTTGTATTTGATCGCTTTATGACAGAGGAACAATTTGGTTGGCGCGTCACCAATTGTTGCCCAAAAGCTATTCGGATTTTGGATACAGAAGACCTTCATTTTCTAAGGAAAGCTCGAAAGAATGCAAATTTGAATACGGCTAAATTTTCAAAAGATTTTCTAAAAAATGACACCGCTAAAAGAGAATTGGCAAGTATTTATAGATGCGATTTATCTTTAATTATCTCCGAAGTTGAGTTTGATATTTTATCTAAGGAATTGAATATAGACACTTCGATAATACTGTATTTACCCTTTCTTTTGGAATCCAATCAACTACCAAATCTACAAGAGTTGCCAAATTTTGAAAACCGCAAGGATTTTGTTTTTGTAGGTAGTTTTATTCATCCTCCGAACGCAGACACAGTTTCCTATTTAAAAATGAACATTTGGCCAAAACTAAGAAAAAAATGCCCTGATGCTTTTATGAATATATATGGTTCTTATCCTAAAGCACAGCATTTAAATCTTACCAATAAAAAAGAAAACTTTCTTGTTCATGGTTTTGTTGATGATATAGACAAAGTACTATCGTGTTCTAGGGTATTATTGGCGCCAATTAAATTTGGAGCGGGTCTTAAAGGAAAAGTTATAGATGCAATGCGCAACGGAACACCTTGTGTTTTATCCGATATTGCAGCAGAAGGTGTCTTTGAAACCTCCGAATATGATAATCATGTTTCTAATGATGAAGATGCTTTTATTGAGAAAGCAATGGATCTATATACAAATGAAGACCTATGGAAGTCTACACAAAATATTGGTTTTATGACTCTCAGAAATAGATTTATGTCCAAAAAGTATAATTCAATTTTAATTGAAAGAATACAGTCTTTAGAGAATAATTTGGAATCCCACAGAATGCAAAATTTCACAGGTATTTTACTACAACATCACACTATGCAAAGTTCAAAATACTTTTCGAAGTGGATTGAAGCAAAAAATAAAGGTCTTTAGCTTGACATTTTCGTAGCCAACCAAGCCATTGGAATATAGGCAAGTCCAAGATCTAAAACTGTAAACCACATAGGGCCAGGCACTTGTGTAACAATAGAAATCCCTCCATACAAAAATACAAGAGCTACCATGTAGGCTATTTTTGTTTGTTTTGAAATTTTAATTGCTAGAACTGCACCAGATAAAGTGCCAAGTGCGTGAGCTAAAAATGGAAATAGAAAATGAATTGGTTTGTATAGATGAATATTAGCTTTTATACTTTCAATATTTGAAACATCCACACCATCTGGTGGTGGAATAATAAAACTACTTAGAATAATAATACCAAAATTTACAATTCCTCCAACAAAAATTCCTGCAAGAACTGCTAAACCGCTTTTTAAAAATGGATGCATAGTTATAAATTATTTATCCAAATTTAAAAAAAAATGCACACGCACCATATTTTCATACAGATTGTGTGCATTTGGGGCTAAGAAAGTCAAGCAGGGTTTTCTTGACTTACACCCGTTTTTTTAAAATCAAATTAAGAAGAAATAATATAATAAGTGCACCAATTGCACCTTTTAGAATGGCACCGACCCAACCTGAACCGAGACTCACTCCAAGTTTTCCTAAAGACCAACCTCCAACAAAACTTCCAATAATACCAACAACGATATTTCCAAGCAATCCTAAGCTACTACCTTTAAAGATTGTACTGCCTAGCCATCCAGCTATTGCTCCTATTACGATTGTACTGATGATTTCCATATATTTTGATTTGAGTTAATATTATATTTTTAATATTGTCCTCAAAAAGAATAAAAAATAGAAACTAAATATATGAAGTTTCGGTTGTTGTTCATGATTGGGGACAAACATTAACACCAAAAATGTATAAAAAAATGTTAAACTCCAAATTTTTTTTTAAAACTTTAAAATTAACGTCCTTTACTAAGAATTTTATATTCTTCGTAGCATTCGCTTATGGCATCAAGAATTTGAAGATCGTTCGCGGTTCTAATAAAATCATCAGAATAATTACATTCACTGATAAGTAGGTCTAAATCAACCTTGTCGACTTGTAGCAACGCAGTAAGCATTTCTCTATCGAATCGAGAAGAAAGAATAGTTCTAATTTCCTCTTGTTTTTTCATTTTTCGAAGTTTTTTCATTTCGCGTGGTTTTTTTCCAAAAATGTTATACAAGAAATCCGCAGGATTGAATATCGCACCTAAAACTTTGGTGACCATACTTGGCGAGCGTGTGCTAGATTCATATCCAGTATTAAGTCCAGAAATGCTGTAGCGTACATTTTTTTGAATAGGAACTTGTTTGATGTCAACTTCTAAATAGCCTGTAAGTTTTAATTTATTGACAACAACTTCTTCTAAAGCTAGCGCCAGCTCTGTAAGTTCAATTGTGGTGGTATTTCCGAAATTAATCCAGTCGTTTGTTACTCTAACTTTAATGGATTTAAAGCCCAAAAAAGAAAGGTGTAAAGTGTCGTTTGCTTTTGCATTGATTTCAAATTTACCTTCAATATCGGTGGATGTTCCATAAACCTGATTGAGATTGACAATATTCACATTTTCCATGGGGTCGTTATTAGCGGCATTAACTATTTTTCCTCTAACTACAGAGCTATTTTGACTGTAGCAAAAGAGAGAAAAAGTAAAAAATAGGACAGTGAATAGGTGTTTTTTCATAGAAAATTTGATGAGTTAAAAATACTAAACTCCGTTTATATATCAAATTTCAACCCAAATTTTGTTTTAAAATTAACAATTAAACTATTTTCTTCTATTTCTCATGGGTCTCGAGGAGCCACCACCTTGTGATTTAAAGTCAGGCGATCTGCGCGGTGAACGACCAGTATTTTCATTTCTTTTTTCCTTTCTTCTGCCTCGTCTACTTTCCGATCTAAATTCGTCTTTTCTTCTAGAACGTTCCCCTTTTTGTTTTCCAAACCGTCGATTGCCTCTACGTTCTTTTTTCTCTGTAATTTCAACGTTGATATATCGTCCATTTTGCTTAAAGTCGGTAAAAAATTCCAAGACTTTTGGCATATGAACAGTTTCAGTATTGAAAAACGAAAAACTATCTTTGACATCAACTTTAAAAACATCATACTGTTTAAGTTCTAATGCATCCCTAAGGAAGTCTTTCATGCTCATCCAATCATAACCATCTTTTTTACCAATATTGATAAAGAAACGTGCCGATTGATCGTCTTGTTTTCCTTCTAAAGAGGAATCATTTCCTTTTGGTGCGTTTAGATTTTTCGTGTCCTTGTAGTAATTAAAAAAGCGTGTAAATTCAACAGAAAAAAACTTTTTGATGAGTTCTTCTTTGCTTGTATCTTCTAGTAATAAATTAATTTCCTCAAGATATGGATCAATTTCATGATTGATTTCTGTATCATGAATTTTATGGGCTAATGCTTTCAATTGAACCTCACAAATTTCTATACCATCTGGTACATCTTTTTGTACAAATGATTTTTGAATAATTTTTTCAATGGCTTTAATTTTACGTTGCTCACTTTTGGTGATAATTACCATAGAAACACCAGATTTTCCAGCGCGTCCTGTACGACCACTTCGGTGGGTGTAGGTTTCTATTTCATCGGGCAGTTGATAATTGATAACATGTGTAATGTCATCAACGTCAATTCCACGGGCTGCAACATCTGTTGCAACTAGCATTTGAATTTGTTTATTTCTAAAAGATTTCATTACCAAATCACGCTGATTTTGACTCAAATCACCATGTAAAGCCCCCGCATTATAACCATCTTCAATAAGTTTTTCTGCAACTTTCTGGGTATCACGTTTTGTTCTACAAAAAATCACAGAAAAAATACTTGGATTGGCATCTGCCAATCGTTTTAGTGCCGCATAGCGATCTCTTGATCCTACTAAATAATATTCGTGAGAAACGTTTTTGCTTCCTGTATTTTTGTGTCCAACAGTTATTTCTATTGGGCTTAGCATGAATTTTTTTGCAATGATAGAAACCTCCTTTGGCATAGTTGCCGAAAACAACCATGTCGATTTTTCTTGAGGTGTATATGATAAAATAGCTTTAATATCTTCGAAAAAGCCCATATTAAGCATTTCATCAGCTTCATCTAAAACGGCATAGTCAATTTTTGAAATATCAACCAAACGTCTGCTAATCATATCTTTCATTCGGCCAGGAGTGGCTACAATAATTTGCGCTCCTCGTTTTAAGTTTTTAGCTTGTTCTGTAATGCTTGCTCCACCGTAGATTGCAGTAACGTTTAAACCTTTGCAATATTTCCCATATAATTTGAGCTCGTTTGTAATTTGTAAGCACAATTCGCGTGTTGGCGAGAGAATAAGCCCTTGTGTTGTTCGGCTATTGATATCAATTTTTTGAAGCATTGGAAACCCAAATGCTGCTGTTTTTCCTGTTCCTGTTTGAGCAAGTGCTACAAGATCATTTTCTTCTAGAAGAAGTGTTGGAATTGCTTTTTGTTGAACTTCACTTGGTGTTTCAAAGCCAAGATCAATGATGGCTTGAAGCAAATGGTCTTCAAGTCCAAGTTGTTGGAATGTATTCATTCGTATGTGTATTCGATGTGCGTTAAGGTGTTACCTTAGAAGCGTATCGAACCAATTTATCATACTTCTTGTAACACATCCTCACCCTGAGGATTTGCGGCAAAGGTACGTTAATTTATTAATTTAATGATTGTCTTTAAAAAATTGAATCAATTGAGCAACAGCTCGACCTCTGTGACCAATTTTATTTTTTTCTGACATTGAGAGTTCAGCAAAGGTTTTTTGTTTCCCTAAAGGTTTGAATATAGGGTCATAGCCAAAACCTCCTGTTCCTGCTTTTTCTTTAGTAATTTCTCCTTTACAAATGCCTTTAAACAATAATAACTTGCTGTTGTAATTTAATGCAATAACAGTTTTAAATTGTGCTTGCCTGCTTGTTTTGTTTTTCAGAGCATAAAGCAATTTATTCATGTTGTCTTTAGAACTTTTTTGTGGACCAGCATATCTGGCAGAGTGTACTCCAGGCGCACCATCTAAGGCCTTTATTTCTAGTCCTGTATCATCTGCAAAACAATCCAAATTGTATTTAGATTTGATATAATTTGCCTTTTGAATAGCATTGCCCTCGATTGTGTTTTGTGTTTCAGGAATATCTTCTGTACAACCAATTTCTCCCAGACTTATGAGTTTAATTCCCTTTGGTAATTGTGCTTGAACTTCTTCAAGTTTATTGGGGTTATTTGTTGCAAAAACTATTTCAATCATAACATTTATTGGTGGTGATAAGGTTCGTTTTTTAAAATCGTGAATCCTCTATAAATTTGTTCTATTGCAAACAAACGTACCATTTGATGTGAGAAAGTCATTTTTGAAAGTGAAATTTTACCCTGTGATTTTTTGTATATTTTTTCTGAGAAACCATAAGGTCCACCAATAACAAAAACCAATTGTTTTATTCCAGAATTCATATGTTTTTGTAAGAATTTAGAAAATTCCATTGAGTCAAAAGAAGTTCCATTTTCGTCCAAAAGTACCATCCGATCTGTAGAAGAAATTTTACTTAAAATTAAATCACCTTCCTTTTCCTTTTGAATTCCCTCCGAAAAGTTTTTGGTATTTTTTATATCAGGAATTATCTCTATTGAAAATTGAATATAATGTTTCAGTCTTGCTTCATATGTTTTAATTAATTGAGCAAGTGCCGCATTGTCTGTTTTTCCAATGGTAAGCAGTTTAATTTTCATAAGGCTAAGTTAATCATAAATAATATGTTATTTTTTTATTTTAATGGCTCAAATTCTTAATTTAGCTATAAACAAAAGAAAATGATTAGTCCTGAAGCTTTTCAAAACGAAATAAATATCATTATTGCTAATGCCATCCGCGAAGACGTTGGACATGGTGATCATAGCTCACTGGCTTGTATTCCAGAACATACTTTTGGTAAAGCACATTTATTGGTAAAAGACAAAGGAATTTTGGCAGGCGTAGAATTTGCACGTCAAGTTTTTAAATATGTTGATCCAAAACTTCGGATGAATGTGCATATCACTGACGGAACTGCAGTCAAATTTGGGGATATTGCCTTTGAGGTTGTTGGTCCACAACAATCTATTTTAAAAGCAGAGCGTTTGGTTCTAAATGCAATGCAACGTATGAGTGCTATTGCAACAAAAACAAATTATTATGTAGACTTGTTGAAAGGAACGGGTGCTACAATTTTAGATACCAGAAAAACAACACCTGGTATTCGTGCTTTAGAAAAATGGGCCGTAACTATTGGAGGTGGTGCAAACCATCGTTTTGCACTCTATGATATGATCATGCTCAAAGACAATCATATTGATTTTGCCGGCGATGTTACCACAGCACTGGATTTAACAATAGCATATATAAGAGCAAACCAACTCAATTTAAAAATCATTGTTGAAGCTAGAGATATGGACGAAATCAGGGCTATTTTGGCACATGGTGGAGCAGATCGTATTTTGATTGATAATTTTAGTATTCAAGAAACTAAAGAAGCTGTCAAACTCATTGGCGATCAATGTCAAACTGAATCTTCTGGAGGCATAAATGAAGTGACTTTACGTCATTATGCCGAGTGTGGTGTCAATTTTATTTCTTCGGGTTCGCTTACACACTCTGTTCATAATATGGACCTCAGTTTAAAGGCTGTAGAATGAGTAAGTCCATTGAACAAGAAATAGAAAAAATTCCTGTTTTACGTTGGATTCTTCGTATTTTGAAATCCATCAAGCTTCCTGGTTTTGAGGGGCTTTCACTATATGATCTTCTTGAAATGTATGTTTTAGGAATCATTCATGGCGCGCTTACCATTCGTGCTAGTGCAGTAGCATTTAGTTTTTTTATGGCGATTTTCCCTTTTCTTTTGTTCATTATTATTTTGATTCCATACATCCCTTTTGAAGGGTTTCAATCAGATTTTCTTAATTTTATGGACGCTTCTTTACCGCCAAACACTTCAGATTTTTTCAATCAAAATATTTTTGAAAATATCAACAAAAATAGAGGAGGTGGACAAATTTCATCGGTTTTTTTTATTTCAATGTTTTTGATGTCCAATGGGGTTAATGCTGTTTTTTCTGGCTTTGAAAATTCATATCATCAGCAACTCAATAGGAGTTTTATCAACCAATATCTTTATGCTTTTGGTGTTTCAATCATTTTGGTCATCATTTTGATTATTACCATTATTGGTATTGGGTTTTCTGAAATTTATTTGATTCACCCCTTGTACGATTCCTTAAATATTGAAGACGCCTCAACAGAACTATTTTGGCTAGATGCTTCCAAGTTTTTGTTTTTCTTAATTATGATTTACTTGATCATTGCAGTGCTTTATTTTTTTGGAACCAAAGAAGGCAAACAGTCACGATTTTTTTCTGTAGGGGCATTATTTACAACCCTTTTGGTGCTTCTAAATTCGTATTTATTTGGCTATTACATCGAAAATTTCTCAAATTATAATCAGTTATATGGTTCCATTGGAGCATTATTGATTTTGTTATTTTATTTATGGTTAAATGCCATCATATTGTTGCTCGGTTATGAGCTTAACGCATCTTTGCAACGACTTAAACAAAAATGCAGCTGATCAACCATTCCTATTTTATTGATGTCATATTACCGCTTCCTTTGGAGCGTAATTTTTCGTATGCTGTTACTGAAGCAGAATTTGATTTTATAAAACCTGGTATGCGTGTTGCCGTTCCATTTGGAAAACGTAAAATATATACTGCTTTGGTGCTAAAACTTCATAACACTGCACCAACCGCATATGAGGTAAAATCGATTGATAGCATCATCGACGATTCCCCCATTATACATGAAATCCAACTACGCCATTGGTCTTGGATTTCTCAATACTATATGTGTGCCATAGGAGATGTTTTATCAGCGGCTTTGCCAAATGCATTGTTACTTCAGAGTGAGTCTATCATTGCTTTACATCCAGAAGTTTCATTCGATGAAAGCAATCTAACAGATGATCAATTTATTGTCATTGAGGCCCTTCAACAAGAACCTCGATTAACTGTAGATGAAGTACATTCAATATTGAATAAGAAGAATATATTTAAAGTTCTAAAACCCCTTTTAGAGGCTCATCTGATCACTACAAGTCAAGAGCTTGTTCAGAAGTATAAACCAAAACTGCTACGTTGTGTGGCTCTTCATCCCAATTATGCAAAACAGCATAATTTGGAGGCTCTTTTGAAGCAACTTCAACGTTCTAAAAAGCAAAAGCAAATTGTTCTTGCTTATTTTTCCTTATCAAAAGATTCAGAAAAAGTTGAAGTATCAGAAATCAAAAAAGCTAGTGGTGGTTCATCTGCTCAAATAAAAACATTGATTGACAAAGGTATTTTTGAAGCACATTTTATTGAAGTAGACCGATTGAAATTTAATGAATTGGCTCACAAAAAAACAATAGTACTTAGTGATAGTCAAAATGAAGCACTATCAAATATAAAAACTGAACTCCTCGAAAAGGATGTATGTCTTTTTCATGGGGTAACCTCTTCAGGAAAAACTGAGATTTATGTAAAATTGATTGAAGAAGCACTTGAAAATCATCAACAAGCCCTTTTTTTGGTACCAGAAATTGCACTAACTTCCCAATTGGTTTTAAGGCTAAAGCATTATTTTGGCGATAAAATAGAGGTGTATCACTCGCGTTTTAACCCAAACGAGCGGGTGGAAATTTGGAATCGGGTATTGCAAAATTCTGAGCGTTCGAGGGTTGTAATTGGTGCGCGTTCATCAATATTTTTACCTTTTTCAAATCTTGGATTAATTATTGTCGATGAGGAACATGAGCCCTCGTACAAACAATTTGATCCTGCACCACGTTATCATGCTAGGGATACTGCTATTGTTTTGGCAGGTCTACACAAAGCAAAAACAATTTTGGGATCTGCAACACCAAGTATTGAAAGTTATTTTAATGCCAATAGACAGCAAAAGTACGGTTATGTTTCTTTGACAAAACGTTACAACGATGTTATTCTTCCAGACATAGAATTGGTGGATTTAAAAGATAAATACAAAAGAAAGCGCATGACTGGTCATTTTAGCGATCGTCTTATTTCTGAAATAAAAGATGCTTTGGACAATAACCATCAAATTATTTTATTTCAAAACAGGCGAGGGTATGCGCCAATTCTTTCTTGTAATACATGTGGTCATAGCCCAGAGTGCCCAAATTGTGACGTTAGTTTAACATATCATCAGTATTCTAACCAATTGCGCTGTCATTATTGCAGCTATAGCATTATTTCTCAAAAACAATGTGGTGCATGTGGTGGCGTAGATTTAGACACTAAAGGGTTTGGGACAGAACAAATTCAAGAAGAAACTATGGCTCTTTTTCCAGACGCAAAAGTGGCTCGTATGGATTTGGATACCACGCGTGGTAAGTACAGCTATGAGGAGATCATCCATAAGTTTGAACAAAAGGAAATAGATATTTTAGTTGGTACTCAAATGCTTACAAAAGGACTAGATTTTAGATATATTAAATTAGTAGGAGTACTCAATGCCGATCAGCTAATAAACTTCCCAGATTTTAGAGCACATGAACGTTGTTTTCAGCTGTTACAGCAAGTTTCAGGCAGGGCAGGACGTACAAAAATAAGAGGTAAAGTGATTATTCAATCCTATAATCCTCATCACAATATTTTACAACAAGTCTCAATAAACGATTATGTCAAAATGTATGAAGAACAAACCTATCAACGAAGAATATACAAATACCCACCCTATTACAGAATTATAAAAATTACATTAAAGCACAAAGACTATAATAGAATAAATGAAGGTGCATCTTGGTTAGCTAAAGCATTGTCTCAAGTTTTTGGCTCTAATGTTTTAGGGCCAGAATTTCCACCAGTTTCAAGAATAAGAAATCAATATCACAAAAATATTTTAATTAAAATACCCGATGAGCAATCTTTGCAAAAAACAAAAGCATTAATTCATCGTATAAAAAACAGTTTTTTAAGTACAAAACTTTTTCGTCCAATTCGACTGGTAATTAATGTCGATAATTATTGAACTATTATGTAATCTCTAGAGCCTGACTAAGTGCAGTCTTCTTGTTTCGACTAAGTGGAATTTGTGAGTTTTCAATTTCTACAAACCTACTGCTATAACGTTCCACTTTTTTAAGATTTATGATGTAGGATTTATGGATTCTCAAGAATTTGTTTGAAGGTAATTCATTTTCAAAAGCTTTCATTGTAGATAAAACAACAAAACTACCATTACCAGTGAAGAGTCTTACATAGTCTCCAAGAGCTTCAATCCATTTTATGTCTTTGGTATAAACTTTTCGTTTTTTAAGATTGCTCTTGATAAAAATATGTTGTGTGTCTGAGTCTATATTTGGGCTTTTTGGATTTATTAACTTCAAAACTTTATCAACAGCACTATGAAATAAAGAATCATTTAGTGGTTTTGCTAAAAAATCTACAACATTATATCTGTAGGACTTAAACGCATGTTCGGTATTTTTGGTAGTGATAATAACTTTTGGCATTTTTTTGCCATTGGTTCTGATTAAATCCAAAAACTCAAAACCATTTAAATTTGGAGTATCAACTTCAAGAAAAATTAAATCTGTATTATTATCCTCTAGATATTTTAGGGCATCTGCACATGAACTAAATTCATTTGTAAAACGCAATGCTTCGTTACTGTTAATTTTGGAAATTGTATTAATTCTTTGAAGTGTGTGTGGGTCTATAACAATACAATTAATTTTCATAGTAAATTGGTTTAGGTTTGGTTAATTTAAAAGCAAATCTAATTATAAATTCGATAAAATCCAATAATCATCGTTAAATGGAATATATAAAAATTAAAAAAGGTGCGAGGTATTGTTGTTTAAACCATATAAAATAGTTAATTTTGCATCCATTTTAAAATTATATATATGAATCATTATGAAACTGTTTTCATCTTAAATCCCGTTTTATCTGAAGATCAGGTAAAGGAAACAGTAAAGAAATACGAAGATTTTCTTGTTTCTAAAGGAGCTAAGATGGTATCAAAAGAAGATTGGGGGCTAAAAAAGTTGGCTTATCCAATCCAAAACAAAAAAAGTGGATTTTACCACTTATTTGAATTTACTGCTCCTGGTGAAGCTATAAGCTCACTTGAAGTTGAGTTTAGACGTGACGAGCGATTTATGCGCTACCTCACTGTAAAACTTGATAAACATGCCATTTCATGGGCAGAACGAAGAAGAGTTAAACTAAAAGAAAAAGCGTAATTATGTCAATAGAACAACAAGCAAAAGGCAAAAAGGGTGGTGAAATTAGATATTTGACTCCTCTCAACATAGATACAAACAAAACTAAGAAGTATTGTCGTTTCAAGAAATCTGGAATTAAATATATCGATTATAAAGATCCCGATTTTTTATTGAAATTCGTCAATGAACAAGGTAAACTTTTACCAAGACGACTTACAGGAACATCTTTAAAATACCAACGTAAAGTTGCAACTGCAGTAAAAAGAGCTAGACACTTAGCTTTGATGCCATATGTTGCAGATTTATTAAAATAAAATTATCATAACTATGGAACTAATATTAAAACAAGACGTAGAAGGATTAGGTTTTAAAGATGATGTTGTAACAGTTAAAAATGGTTATGGTAGAAATTTTTTAATTCCTGGTGGTAAGGCAATTCTTGCAACTACATCTGCAAAAAAAGTACTTGCTGAAAACTTAAAGCAACGTGCTTTTAAAGAAAAGAAAATCATTGAAGATGCACAAAAAGTTGCAGAGGCGATTAAAGCTCTAGAGATTAAAATTGCTGCAAAAGTAGGTTCTGGAGATAAATTGTTTGGCTCTGTGAACAATATCAATGTTTCTGAAGCTCTAGAAAGTGCTGGACATGCTGTAGATAAGAAATTTATTTCTGTAACAGGAGGAAACGTAAAACGTTTAGGAAAATATACAGCGTCAGTACGTTTACACAGAGATGTACATGTAGAACTTCCTTTTGAAATTATCCCTGAAAAGGCATAATTAAGTATTATAATATATAAAATTACCCACGTTTTTGGACGTGGGTTTTTTATTTTATAATGTTGATAATCAGTTAATAAAACTTACTTTTTTTATTATAATTTTGATAAATCGCTAATTTTTTTGTTTTAAATTTACTTAATAATCTTAAACAAAAATTGCAATGAAAAAATTATTAACTACCCTTTTCTTTTCCTTGATGGGAGTTTTAGCTTTTGCACAAGTTACTACATCAAGCATAAAAGGGGTTATTTATGATGATACCAACGCTGGTCTTCCAGGAGCTAATGTTGTAGTTACCCATACTCCAACTGGAACTGTATATGGTACTGCAACTGATATCGATGGCCGATTTAATCTTGTCAACTTAAGAGTTGGTGGCCCTTACACCGTTACGATTAGTTATGTAGGCTACAAAGATCAAAACTTTTCGGATGTTTTTCTCACATTAGGAAAAGCAGAAAATTTAAATCTTTCCCTAGCACCAGACTCAGAACAATTAGACGCTGTTGTTATTACAGCTGGTTCTTCAGGAGTTTTTGGAAGTGATAGGACTGGCGCAGAAACAAATGTAGGAAGACGAGAACTAAGGCGTTTACCAACAATTTCTCGATCTGCTTCAGATTTCACTCGTTTGGAACCCACAGCCAGTAATGGATCCTTTGGGGGAAGAAACGATCAGTACAACAACTTTTCACTAGATGGTGCTATTTTTAACAATCCATTTGGTTTGGATGCAGCAACTCCTGGAGGACAAACTGATGCACAGCCAATATCTCTTGATGCAATAGATCAAATTCAAGTATCTACTGCACCATACGATGTAACACAAGCTGGATTTACAGGAGCAACAGTTAACGCAGTCACAAAAAGTGGTACAAATGAATTTAAAGGGACAGTCTATAATTTTTATAGAGATGAATCCATGACAGGGTCAAAAGTAAAAGGTGAAGAGATATTTGTTCCGAGCCTAAAACAAACTCAAAGAGGGTTAAGTATTGGAGGACCCATTATAAAAAACAAATTATTCTTTTTTGCAAACTACGAGGAGGATCAACGACAAGATTTAGGTCAATCATGGTTACCAAATAGAGGTACTGGTGCAATAAATGAATCAAGAGTTTTAGAATCCGATTTAATTGCAGTGCAAACTGCTCTTGCAGGGCTTGGGTATGATACTGGCGCTTATGAAGGGTTTATTCATGAATCTGAATCAACAAAAGGGATAATTAAGTTAGATTGGAATATTAATGAAAACAATCAATTGGCATTGATTTACAATTGGTTAAACGCATCTAAAGAAAAACCAGCTCACCCAACAGCTTTAGGTTTTAGAGGACCAAACGCTTCAGTTCTTCAGTTTGAAAATTCCGGTTATCAAATTAATAACAATTTAAATTCTTTTCAGTTGGAGCTGAACTCTAGAATTTCTGATAAATTATCAAATAAACTTCAAGCTGGTTATACACACTTCGACGATTTTAGAAATCCAATGTCTACTCCAGCACCTGCTATAACGATACAAGATGGTGCCGGTTCAAACTACATCATTGCTGGTCACGAGCCTTTTTCTATTAATAACCAATTAGATCAAAAGGTTTTTCAATTTTCAAATAATTTAACATATTCTAACGGAAGTCATACTTACACCATTGGTTTTGCATATGAAAAATTTGAATTTGATAATTCTTTTAATTTAGGGGTGTATGGTTATGGAAATGCAAATGGATATGTTGGTGCATTTGGTGCATTCGGATCTGTTTCAGATTTTCTTGCAGCTACTACAAATGGATTAATCTCGGAAGCTTTAGCAAATGCTCAAGCTGTTCAAAATGCAAACAACTGGGCAATGGCAGAGACTAACGTTGGACAGTTATCTTTCTATGTGCAGGATGAGTGGGATGTTAATGATAATTTTAAACTTACTTACGGACTACGATTTGATAAACCCTTGTTTTTTGATTCACAAGATAAAGCCCAAGATGTCATCAATGGAACTGGGGATTATGCACCCAACACACCATATGTTAATCCAAACAATGGAATGGTTCAGTTATTGGACAACACGAAAATGCCTTCGGGAGATTGGTTAGTTTCTCCTCGTGTAGGATTCAACTATGACATTAGTGGTGATAACACCCTTCAATTAAGAGGTGGTACAGGTCTATTTACAGGGCGTTTTCCTTTCGTTTGGTTAGGTAATCAAATTGGAAACCCAAATTGGTGGTTCCATCAAATGGTTGATCCAGATTATAAATTTCCACAAGTATGGCGCACAAACATTGGAGTCGATCACAAATATGACAATGGTTTGATTGTTACAGCCGATTTGTCCTACACAAAGGATATTAATGGTGCACATGTACAGAATTGGGGACTTTTGACTCCATCTGGAAACTTATCGGGAGTTGATAACAGACCAATTTATACAGCAGCAGACCACGTTTTGGTTAATGGTGATGGATTAGGATTTGGCGCTCAAGGAAATGCTTATGTTTTTTCAAACTCAAATAAAGGCCGTATTTGGAACGCCACCTTGAAAGCAGAAAAGACATTTGATAATGGACTTTATGCCATGATGGCTTATAACTATTTAGACTCAAAAGATGTCAATTCAATTGAAGCAGAAATTACTGGTGATGCTTTTGCTTTTAACCCAGTAGTTGGTGATGCTAATGCAGAAACCCTTTCGTATTCTAAGTATGGTGATACACATCGTTTTATTGGAGTAGCAAGCAAACGTTGGTACTATGGGCAAAACGACAAATGGTCTACAACAATCAGTACGTTTTTCGAATATGCAAGAGGAGGTCGTTTTAGCTACACCTATGCAGGAGATATCAATGGCGATGGTCAGTCTGGCAACGATTTATTATATGTGCCAACAAGTGCAGAAATAAATCAAATGAACTTTGCATCACCTGCTGAAGCAGCAGCGTATGACGCATATATTTCTCAAGATGATTATTTAAGTGGACGTAGAGGCCAATATGCAGAGCGATATGGAGCATTAGCGCCTTGGCGAGGTAGATGGGATGTGAAATTCTTACAAGATTACAGAATAAATGTTGCTGGAAAAACAAATACAATTCAGCTAAGTGTAGATATTTTGAATTTTAATAATCTTTTAAATTCTAACTGGGGACTAGTACAACAGCCAAACAGTATTCAACCTGTGGGTGTTTCTGTTGACGCCAATGGTAACCCTACCTACACTTTTAATTCCAATTTACAAGAAACTTTTGGATATGATTCCAGTCTAGCTTCTAGATGGCAAATGCAAGTTGGATTACGTTACATTTTCTAATCGAAATTATAAAGTAATTTTAATAAATTTGCGCCCTACATTAGGGCGCATTTTTTTATATAAATTTGATGAAATACAGACGATTAACCAAAGAACAATTTGAAGAATTACACCAAGAATTCATCAATTTTTTGGCCACACAATCTATAACTGGAGAAGAGTGGACAAAAATAAAGACAGAACAACCAAAAGTGGCCGAAGAGGAAATGGATATTTTTAGTGATTTGGTCTGGGAAGGTGTTTTGGGAAAAGTAGAATTTTTGGAAAATATTGCACCTCAACAAATGTATTTGTTTAAAATCAAAGAAAAAACAATTGCATTAATAGGTTTAAAAATAAATTCATCATCTGTTGATTTAACAACAAGAGAAGGATTCTCTTGGTTAAGAGAAAACCTAATGTCTGATGAAGTCGAGTTATTTGATGCAGAAAAAGAAGTTGTAGGCGAGAAAAATCTCAATATTTTTGAATTGATTGAAAAAGGGGCAAGCATCACCAAAGGAGAATTGTTTAAGTATTTTGACCAACTCATTGGATAGCATCACAAAAAATAAGATATTTGTTTGGAATAAGAACTAATGGCAACAAAACCTAGAATAGCAAAGGGGACTAGAGATTTTAATTCGCAGCAAATTGCCAATCGCGAATATATCTTTAGCACCATAAAGTCAAATTTCAAGGCCTTTGGTTTTGAGCCTATCGAAACGCCTAGTTTTGAGTTGTCTGAAACACTTTTGGGTAAATATGGTGAAGAAGGGGATCGTCTTATTTTTAAAATATTGAACTCTGGTGATAAGGTCAAAAAAGCAGATTTAAGCGCCCTTGAACAAGGTAATTTATCTCGTTTTTCCAATTCACTCTCAGAAAAAGCCCTGCGGTATGATTTAACTGTACCATTTGCTCGTTATGTTGTTCAATATCAAAACGATATTACATTTCCATTCAAACGCTATCAAATACAACCTGTTTGGCGTGCCGATCGTCCTCAAAAAGGGCGTTTTCAAGAATTTTATCAATGTGATGCCGATGTTGTTGGATCAAATTCCTTGTGGCAGGAAGTTGAATTTATTCAGCTCTATGATGCTATTTTTTCTGATTTAAAACTGGAAGGCGTTACTATCAATATTAATAATAGAAAAATTTTATCTGCTATAGCAAAACGAATTGGAGCTCAAGACAAATTAATTGATTTTACGGTTGCACTCGATAAACTCGATAAAATTGGTCCAGAAAAGGTCAAAGAGGAGATGTTGCAAAAAGGAATATCTTCTGAAGGCATAAAAATCCTAGAGCCTTTATTTAGTTTGAGTGGTGATTTTGACACTCAGTTAAAGTCTCTAAAGCTTTTGTTGGGAACTTCGGAAGTGGGGAGTACTGGAATTAATGAATTGGAATTTATTTCAAATGCAATCAATGATTTAGGACTTAAGACAGCAACTCTAAAACTAAATTTGACTTTAGCTCGAGGATTGAATTATTATACGGGTGCTATTTTTGAAGTTTCTGCTCCAGAAAGTGTAGCCATGGGCTCTATTGGTGGAGGAGGTCGCTATGATGACCTTACCAATATTTTTGGATTAAAAGGCACGAGTGGTGTTGGGATTAGTTTTGGACTCGATAGAATCGCACTCGTAATGGAGGTACTTGATCTTTTTCCAAAAAATAATCAACAATCAACAACAGTACTTTTTACAAATTTTGGTACAAATGAAAGTCTTTATTGCTATAAAGCCATTCAAACTTTAAGAGCCAATGGAATTTCAGCCGAACTTTACCCTGACGCTACAAAATTAAAAAAGCAAATTACCTATGCCAACAAGCGTAACATTCCATATATAGTTTTGGTAGGCGAGGAGGAGTTGACCAACAATAACTTTACTTTAAAAAACATGACTACTGGTACTCAAGAAACAGTTGATTTACCAACATTACAGTCTAGAATTATTGTATAAAAAAACCCTTGAGAGTCAAGGGTTTAAAGTAGCGTGGGGGAGATTTGAACTCCCGACCTCCGGGTTATGAATCCGACGCTCTAACCAACTGAGCTACCACGCCATAATTTGTGGCTGCAAATATAGAAACAAATTGGTTGCCTTTCAAATAAATTGCTTTGTAAAAAATATTTTTTTTCTTTTTAAAGTAACAAATTAATGTATATATTGGAAAACTAATTTACAACAACCATGAGTACCAAAGTAAAATTCGAAATAGAATTTCCCATACAAGCTTCACCACAATTATTATATAATTATATTTCTACACCCTCAGGGCTATCCGAATGGTTTGCAGATAATGTTAATTCAAGAGGGGAGTTGTTTACTTTTATTTGGGATGACTCTGAAGAAAAAGCAAAATTAATAACTAAAAAAAGCACTGAACGCATTAAGTTTAAGTGGTTAGATGCTGACGATGAAAATAGTTATTTTGAACTTCGAATTCAAGTGGATGGAATTACAAAAGATGTATCCTTGATTGTTACCGATTTTTCAGATGACGATGAAGTAGATGAAGCCAAAATGTTGTGGGAAAATCAAATCTCTAGTCTAAAACAAGTTTTAGGTTCGCGCTAGAAACGTTCATCTTATTTTGACGTATATTTGCTTCAAAATTTTCTAGATTCTCTATGATTAATATCAACGGAACAATTTTTGAAGATTCAAAGGCAAAACTTTCTATATTCAATAGGGGTTATGCATATGGTGATGCAGTTTTTGAAACCCTAAAAATCAATAACAACAAACCCTTATTTTGGGAATCACATTATTTTCGTTTGATGGCTTCTATGCGTATTCTTCGTATGGAAATCCCCATGAATTTTACTCCCGAATTTTTGGAAGATCAAATTATGAGTTTAGTAAATTCATTATCATCCAACGCAGTTTCCTTCAGAGCAAAACTTACAGTTTTTCGAGATAGTAAAGGCTTTTATACCCCAGATACCAATGCAGTTTCATTTACAATTTCTGTTTCTGAATTGGACTCAGATATTTATAAAATTCATGATTATTCTTATGAAATAGAATTATTCAAAGACTACTTTATTGCACCAAATTTGCTTTCAACATTAAAAACAAATAATAAAATTGTGAATGTTGTTGGTAGTATTTATGCTAAAGAAAATAATTACAATAATTGCTTACTACTTAACACCAACAAAAATGTGATTGAAGCACTTAACGGCAATGTTTTTTTAGTAAATGGAACTACCATTAAAACGGTTCCGTTGACGGATGGCTGTTTAAAAGGAATTGTTAGAGAAAAATTGATAGAAATTATTTCAAAATCATCAGAATATCAACTCGATGAATCATCAATTTCTCCATTTGAACTTCAAAAAGCGGACGAAATTTTTATCACTAATGTCATTCAGGGCATTGTACCAGTGACAAAATACCGCAAAAAAACATACCCTTCCGAAGTTTCAAAAGCACTTTTAGGAATGTTAAATACAAAATTGAGGTTGGGTTAATTGTACGATGGATGCTCTGGTGCGTTTGACCAAATACTATATTCTCCTCCAAGCGCTAACATCTTATCTTTCCAAAAAGAGGTGTCTACAGCACGAATAATATCACTTTGATGGGTGTTTTCTGAAAGAATCCATGTATTTGAATCTAACTCGGAATTTAATTGATTGGCATCCCAACCCGAGTAACCAAGAAAAAATTGAATATCATTTTCATCTATTTTCTGTTCAGCAATTAAATCAGAAATATGTTTAAAATCTCCACTCCAAAAAAGGCCTTGAGAAATTTCAATACTTCCAGGAATAAGTTTAGGAACTTTGTGTATAAAATATAAATTATCCTGTTGGACAGGACCACCATTATACACTTTGAAATTAGAATTAATTTCGGGAATCAGATCTCCAAGATTATAATCTAAAGGTTTGTTTAGGATAAAACCAATGGATCCTTCTGTGCTGTGATCAGCAAGTAAAATAATAGATCTATTGAAAGAAACATCTCCAATAATAGAGGGTTCAGCAATTAATATTTTACCTTTTTGTAGACTCAAAATTCAAATTATTTCAATCTAAATGTAAACAAATAATTTTAGTTTTCTTAAAATACATATTCTTTTTTTTGACTTTTACTAAAAAAAAAGCAGCCTTAAGCTGCTTTTTTTAGATGATGTTTTATGGGTGGTTACTTCTTTAAAAACTTAAAATATTGCCCAGAATTTAGGGCCAAAATATATAATCCAGAATTTAAATTTTGAATTTGAACAGACTCACCTCTTGAAATTGTTCCAGTTTGTACCATCATGCCCAACGCGTTTAAAATTCTACAGGATGTTTGTTTTTTGAGATTCTGGATTTGAAAATCAGTTAGAACAGGATTTGGAGTGATGAATATTTCTGCATCAAATTCTACAGAATTTGTGTTTAAAGTCCCCACACCTGAATTACTATCCTGATTTCGATTCCACTCACTTGCTGTAAAAATTTCATTTGGAGCATCTACATTACGCTGGTCATAGTAGTTGTGTTGCAATGTACCTTCCCAAACATCAAACACGGTCCAAGTACCATTTAGATTATAGAGCAGTTCAATTTTTGTATTTTAAGAATTATTAAAATCAGCATGTAAATTAGCCCACCAACAACGTGCAAAGTGTTTGTTTGTTATTGAGCCACCAAGAATATCATGCATTATCGCATAGCCATAGCCGCCGGTACCGTTCATGATGTCATAGCCTTCTGAACTAAATCCATCTACTGCATAAATTTGTGTTCCAGCATAAAGTAAATCAGAAGAGCTAGGTCTATTTGAATAATCAGGAGGTGTACTCGATACATAATTCATTGGAACACTAGGACTAGTATTTTGACGAAAATAGCGTTCATGTGAGCTTCCATTTGCATCCGTATAACGAATTTTGTAATTATTTCTATCAATGTCGTTTTTTACTTCTAAAGCCACAAAAGCAACATCGTAAGTATTATTGCCTGATGCATAATCTTGTATATTGAAGATCGTCTTGATGTATATATCGTCTTGTGGAGTAACATCAGGATTTTGTGAGAATACAAAAATGAAAAGATTGAAAAATAGAAGTGTTAGCTTTATTTTCATTTATGGATATTTTAAATTTTTATGAATGATTTGAGGTTAAAGAATGGTACAAAAATATGTAATATATTTCAATTTTAAAAGAAAATCAATGTTTAATTCAATTGATAATCAGTATATTAATGAATTTTATGTTTGATGGCTTAAATCATTTTAGCATCCTTTTCAAAAGAGAATCCATTAAGAAAAGATTTTACATCCATTTGTTTTTTACCAGGGAATTTAAAGTCAATGACATTAATATAACCGTCATTAATGCATACGTTAATTGAAGATTTTTCAACGATTAGGGTGCCTACAGGCTTTTTGTGGTTTGATTTTTCAAATTGGACTTTATAGATTTTGACATTATAGGTTTTTGTTCCATTGTCTAATTCTGCCCATGCCCCTGGATATGGATTCAATCCACGAACAAGATTTTGAATATCTTCACCACTTTTTTGCCAATCAATTTTGCAATTTTCTTTATTAAGTTTATGCGCTGTTTTTAATTCAATGGATTGAGGCTGTTGTATTGTTTTTATAGTATTGTTACAAATAGCATCAACAGTTTTCAGCGTTAATAATTTACCTTCATTTATAAGTTTATCATGAAGTACACCTGCAGTATCATTGTCTAAAATAGGAACACTTTTTTGGAAAATTATAGCGCCTGTATCAATTTTTTCATCAATAAAAAATGTACTAACACCTGTTTCTTTTTCGCCATTAATAATAGCCCAATTGATGGGTGCTGCGCCTCTGTATTGTGGCAACAAGGATGCATGAAGATTAAAAGTGCCAAATTTTGGCAATTGCCAAACCGCTTGTGGTAACATCCTAAACGCTACAACTACTTGCAAATCAGGGTCTAAAGCTTCTAATGTTGCAATAAAATCGGGATGTTTTAAGTTATCTGGTTGAAGAACATTCAGTTGATGATTTTGGGCATATACTTTTACTGCAGATTGTTTTACTTTTTGGCCACGTCCTGCAGGGCGATCTGGTGCTGTAATCACCCCAACCACATTGTAATTTTGTTGTACTAATCCATCAAGAATATGAACTGCAAACTCTGGAGTTCCCATAAAGATAATACGTAATTGTTCTTTTGCTATGGACATTTAATTTGAAATTTATTAGTTTGAGTTTGTTCAATTTTTTTGAGTTCAAGCAAGTGTTTTAAAATAGAAATAACTTCTTTATTTGATATTGATAAATTTGACTCTAACATTCTAGATGTCATAGGTTTATCTTCTAATGATTTCATAATCAAATCTACATTTTCTTTTTCAAAAGGGACTATTGCGTTTCCTTTTTTTAAACAGACATTACAAATGCCACAAGCTTTAGAATTTGGTTCATCAAAATAGGTTAATAACTGTTTGCTTTTGCAAACACTATTATTTTCAATATAATTGATAACGGCCGCTATTTTATTGTATTTTACTTTATTATGAACTTTTACTTCTTTTGAAATTCGATTTATAGCTTTTTCATCCTCTCTAGGTTGAGAAAATGTAATTTGCGCATCGGTGTTTATATTTATAAATTTTACAATTTCTTTTGAGGCCAAAGTCTCTAGATTTTGAATAATTGTTGAGGCTTCTATATTTAGTATTTTAGCAATTTTTTCTATATCAATGGATGTGTCTTGATTATGAATTCCTTCGTAAGTTCTTAAAATTGTTGTAACCATCAATCGAAGTTGGTCATTGTGTTTTATATGGTCTATTAAAACATTGTGTTTGACCAAAAACTGTAAACTTGTTTTCTTTTTAAAAAGCTCTTCAAACACAATTAATCCATGCCTATCCAAAACTTTTAATCCATTATATGTTTTTCGTTTGGAGAGTTCATATAAATTACAAAAAGCGTTAAAATTTAATCCATGTTTTTCTTCGTTCAATTCACCATATGCAATCTGAAAATAGGTGCACAGTTTTTTATAAATCAACTTTAGAAAATCGACATCGGGAACATAATCTATGTACCACTTTTTTGCGATTTCAATGTCATTTGGCCCAACTAAAAGTATGGTTTTTGCTTCTTTTTGATTTCGACCAGCACGTCCAGCTTCTTGAAAATAATGTTCAAGACTTTCTGGAATATTAATATGAATAACCATTGAAACATCTGCTTTATCGATTCCCATACCAAAGGCATTTGTGGCTACAATCACTTTTGTTTCATCTGAAATCCATTGGTGATAGTGTTGCTTTTTTTCTATAGCATTTAATCCACCGTGATAATACCCACTAGAAATACCATTAGTGTTAAGCATTTTGGCCAATTGTTGTGTTGCAGATCGGCTTCCAGTATAAACAATAGCACTTTCTTTATTTTGTTTTAGAAGTTCTATGATTTTAAAGTCTTTATCTTCAAAAAGCAATGATTGATAACTTAGATTTTCTCTATAAAATGAGTGTCTAAATATTTTAGGTTGTTCTAGGTTGAGTTGTACTTTAATATCCTCTACAACAGGTTTTGTTGCTGATGCAGTGAGCGCTATTGTTGTCACTTTTGGGTGTAACGTTTTTAGTATATTAATTAATCTATATGCAGGTCTAAAATCATGTCCCCATTGACTGATACAATGCGCTTCATCTACTGCAATTAAATTCACATTCATCAATTTAATACGTTCTTGAACGAGTGGATTTTGAAGTCGTTCTGGGGATAAATAAAGAAATTTATAATTTCCATAAACACAGTTATCAAGTATGCGTTCCAAATCGCTAAGATGATTCAAATTTGTGAGTGCAGTAGCTTTTATATCTTTATTATTTAGGGCATTGACTTGGTCTTCCATTAAGGCAATTAATGGAGAAACAACAATGCAAAGTCCATCATTTATTAGGGCAGGAATTTGAAAACAAAGAGACTTACCACCACCTGTTGGAAGTAGTGCTATACAATCTTGTTGATTCAAAACAGATTGAATAATTTCCTGTTGCTGGGGTCTAAATTTGGAAAACTTCCAATAACGTTCTAATATTTGAAGCGGAAGATTCATTTATTGTTAAATTCTATTGAGAATAAATTTTAAACGCTCTTCGGTTGATCCAATATGGACTTCAATAATTTCATAACCGAATTTCGAGTACCATTTTTTGAGAAATCCATGAATTTCTAACAATTGATCAAAAGATTCATACCGTTCATTATCAGTCCTATAAATAGCTTTCCAAGGGGGTAAAATGAAAATTTTGTCGTATTTATAAACTTCACAAAAGGTTATAAATTCTTGTCCATAATCGGATTTTATATAGTCCAAATACGCCACTATATCTGGAAGTCCACGATCGAAGAAGACCACTGGCTCATTTGAGTTTTGGGCTTCAATAAATTGTTTTTTACGACTTTCCAACAGTTGTTTACTAAACCATATGGGGTCTTTTAAAAATAGTTGTTCTATGCCATTTTTTTGTGCATCTAGAGTAACTTGCCTTGAAATTTCATCCATGCAATAATAACCTTGCGTTTTTAATGCGTTAATCAAAGTTGTTTTTCCTGTTGCGGGCCCACCAATAAGTGCTATTTTTTTTGGCATCTAACGTATATGTCTTAATTCTGTAAAATTCGTGATTTAAAAGTTAAATAAAAAATATGAGTTGATGTATATTTGCAGCATAACTTAGTGATCATGCAAAGTTCAAACAATTCGAAAGAATTTTATACAAAATTAAAATCACAGCTTTACGAAACATCTTCGTGGCCAACAGCTTATCTTTTTAAATTTATTATCACTTCAGAACAACATAAAATTGATGCAATAGAATCTGTTTTTGATAATATGGGAGCTGTGATCAATAGTAATGCCTCAAAAAAAGGAAACTATGTAAGTATTTCAATTCATGTTGTGATGAAAGATCCAGAGGCAGTTGTTGAAAAATACAAGCAAATTAGCCGTGACGTTGAAGGTGTTATTTCTTTGTAATCCTTTAGTATATATTCACTTTTTTGTTTAATTTTTGTACTTTGCAACACAATAACATAAATTTATTTAATGACACCCTTAACAGACCAACTCGAATACAATACAGAACGCGAACACCTTATCATTCCAGAATATGGAAGACATATTCAAAAAATGATAAATTATGCTGTTGCACAAGACTCCAAAGATGAAAGAAATAGATTAGCCAAAGCCATTATTTCTGTTATGGGTAATATGCAACCACACTTGCGTGATGTCCCTGATTTTCAACACAAACTGTGGGATCAGCTTTTTATCATGTCTGGTTTTAAACTCGATGTGGATTCTCCCTTTGAAAAACCATCGGAGGAAATTTTAAACACAAAACCTGATCCATTACACTATCCACAAAATTATCCTAAGTACCGTTTTTATGGGAACAACATCAAAACAATGATTGATGTTGCATCGTCTTGGGAAGAAGGTGATATGAAAAATGCTTTGATTATTACCATTGCCAACCATATGAAAAAATCTTTCCTAAACTGGAATAAAGACACGGTTGAAGATGGTGTCATTTTAAATCACCTTTTTGAACTCTCAAAAGGAACTATCGATGTTAGAAATACAGAAGAACAATTGGCTGATTCTGCAGCATTGATTAAAATGCAAAACAAGAAGAACATTTACAAGAAATCTAATAAATCGAAAAAAAATAATCGAAACCGTAAGCGTTTCTAAAAATGTAAATAAATTTAATCACTAACCCACCAAAAACACACTCATTGAAGTCATTCAAAATTCAAGGCGGTCATCAACTCAAGGGCTCCATCCAACCACAAGGCGCAAAAAACGAAGCACTACAGATTTTGTGTGCCGTGTTGCTTACATCAGAAAAAGTTACCATTCATAATATTCCAAACATTATTGATGTTAACAAACTGATACTTTTATTAGGAAAATTAGGTGTATCTATAGAACAATTATCGGAAAATGCATATACTTTTCAAGCCAATGACATCGATTTAAATTATCTTGAATCTTCAGAATTTAAAGTTGATGGAGCAGGTCTAAGAGGCTCTATTATGATTGTAGGCCCCATGCTTAGCCGTTTTGGAAAAGGTTATATCCCAAAACCTGGAGGCGATAAAATTGGACGTAGACGTTTAGATACACATTTTGAAGGTTTTATAAAGCTAGGTGCAACATTTCGATACAACAAAGAAGACCATTTTTATGGCGTAGAATCCAATCAACTTCAAGGAACATACATGCTTTTGGATGAAGCTTCTGTAACAGGAACAGCGAATATTGTAATGGCAGCTGTATTAGCTAAAGGAACTACTACAATTTACAATGCAGCTTGTGAGCCTTATTTGCAACAGCTTTGCAAAATGTTAAATAGAATGGGTGCAAAAATTAGTGGTATTGGTTCTAATCTTCTTACCATTGAAGGGGTAGATTCACTCGGTGGTACCGAACACACTATGCTTCCAGATATGATTGAAATTGGAAGTTGGATTGGACTTGCTGCAATGACAAAAAGTGAGCTTACCATAAAAAATGTAAGTTGGGACGACTTGGGGGTTATTCCAAACGTTTTTAGGAAATTAGGAATAACAATCGAACGCAAAGATGACGATATTTTTATTCCAGCCCATAAAGACGGATATGAAGTTCAAAACTACATTGACGGATCTATTTTAACTATTTCTGATGCGCCATGGCCAGGATTTACTCCCGATCTTTTGAGTATTATTTTAGTCGTAGCTACACAAGCAAGGGGTAGTGTACTCATTCATCAAAAAATGTTTGAAAGCCGTTTATTTTTTGTAGACAAACTAATTGATATGGGAGCAAAAGTAATTCTTTGTGATCCTCATAGAGCCTCTGTCATTGGACATGATTTTAAATCTCAATTAAAAGCGACAACAATGACCTCTCCTGATATTAGAGCAGGTGTTTCATTGCTTATTGCTGCCCTTTCGGCAAAAGGAACTTCAACAATTCATAATATTGAACAAATAGACAGAGGTTATCAAAACATTGATGAACGTCTAAAGGCTATTGGTGCAAAAATTGAGCGCATAGAAACATAGTTTATTTCTATTTATTTAAAGCGTTTTTATAGGTTTCCAAGCACCGTTCTCTAGCAAATTTATGGTCTACAATAGGTAAGGGGTATTCAAATTCCTGATATTCAGGTACCCACTTTTTGATGTATTTATGATCCTTATCAAATTTTGTAATCTGTGTGGTGGGATTAAATATTCTAAAATAAGGAGCAGCATCTACACCACAACCAGCCACCCATTGCCAATTACTTACATTGCTAGACAATTCAAAATCATGAAGTTTTTGGGCAAAGTAGGCCTCTCCCCAACGCCAATCAATTAGTAAATGCTTACATAAAAAAATTCCGACAAGCATACGCACTCTGTTGTGCATAAATCCTGTTTCATTCAACTCTCGCATCCCAGCATCAACAAGAGGATAACCTGTTTTACCTGCACACCATTTTTCAAATTCTTCTTGGTTATTTCTCCATTGTATCGCATCATATTGGGGCTTAAAACTTTTGGAAACTGTATAAGGAAAATGCCATAGTATTTGCATAAAAAATTCGCGCCAAATGAGTTCTTTTAGGAAAGTGATATTTTCTCTTTTTCTAGCTTTTGTAACAATTTCACGTACACTTACTGTTCCAAATCGTAGATGTGGCCCAAGTCTTGAAGTTCCTTCAACAGAGGGTGTATTTCGTTGTTCTTCATACAAATCAATCAACTTATTATCTAATGTGTATGGTGTAATTTTAACTTTTGATGGTACAAATCCCATTGCATTCAATTCTACCCAGATTGTAGTTTTAACTTTTGTACAATGCTCTATAAGTGTTTCACTAGAGTAGGGCGCTATGTAATCTTCTTTAAATAAACTCAACCATTTTTTTGAATAAGGGGTATATACTTTATAGGGCAAACCATCCTCTTTTGAAACCTCATTTTTTTCAAAAATCACTTGGTCTTTGTAGGTGTTGAATTCGATTTTATGACCTTTCAGAAATGCAGCAATACTTTGGTCTCTTTGGAGTGCATAGGGCTCATAATCATGATTTGTATATACGGCTTGAATAGTATTTTCTTTGATTAATTTTTGAAAAATATCCAAAGGTTTTCCATAATAAGTTTGAATAGCTGTATTGTACTTTTCAAGAGTTTTATTGAGTGTTTTTAATTGATTATAAATAAAATCAACTCTAGCATCATCTTTAGGTAAATGATCCAGAATTTCTGGATCAAAAATAAAAACAAGAAGTACGCTTTTATGATGTTTTAGGGCTTTATATAACCCATGTTGATCATGCAAGCGTAGATCTCTTCTAAACCAAAATAGCGCCGTTGGATTCATGATTTAAAGGGACCAAAAAGTTCAATAAGTTTCTTGTGACGGTAATCGAAAATCTCTTTTAATTTTGGTTTTACCAAAATAGTATGGGCTAATCTACCCAAGAATCCAAAAGGGAGTTTGTAATCTACAATATCTTCCATTTCAACACCACCTTCAATTGGGCGAATAAAATGTTTATGATGCCATAAGGCGTATGGGCCAAAACGTTGTTCGTCTACAAAATAGGCTTTGTCTTTGACATGTGTAATTTCAGTTACCCATTTGGTTTTTATTCCTAAAACTGGTGTGACAATGTATTGAATAATTTGCCCAGGAAACATCTCACGATCTGCTCCAGATAGAATATGAAACCCCATGTAATCTGGTGTAATAGTTTTTAAATTTTCTGGGCTTGACAAAAACTGCCAAGCTTCATCAACAGAAATCGGAAGATTCTGCTTTGTGTGTAAAGTATATATTTTCATCTAATTATAAAGTACGATATATGCATTGAGTGATGTAGCTATCAACAGCCACAAACAATAGGGTAAAACAAAGTATCGATTATTGTTTAATGTAGATTTGAATGCAATTAAAAAATAAAATGTAAGTAGGGTCAAAAGAATGATGATAAGAAGCCCAAGACCTGTAAGACGTTGATTAAAAAAAACGTAATTCCATGAAACATTCAATACAAATTGTATAGCAAACAATAGGGATACTTTTTTTAGGTTTTCATTTTGAACAAGAAAGGTCATAAATACAGAAAAGAAAATCATAACACATGTCCAAGCTGCTCCAAACACCCATCCCATTGGAGTCCACGGTGCTTGATTTAAAGATGTGTACCACAAGGATTGAGGCCCATTATCCATAAACATTGTACCAATCCCTAGAGCCCCAAAGTTTAGAGCTAAAAACAGTATTAATGTTGTAGCAAATTTCATTATTGGTCTAATTTTTCAATTTGAATTAAAACCTCTTGTGCTTCGGCATATTTTGCATCACTAGCCGCACGGTTTACTGATGAGAGGTTATGCCATTCTGCCATTAGCTTTTTGTAGCGATTTTGCAGTTTTTCAGTTTCAGTTTTTCTTCTAAATAATCCAAACATTGTTATTGAATTAACTTCGTGATTTTACTACTCATTGGTTTGGTCATCGAATAAAAATAATTAATATACTCGCCATTTCGGCCAATGACATACTTTTGAAAATTCCACTTTACAGAAGTAGTGTTTTTACCATTTAAGTCCTTAATTGTAAGCCATTTATACAAAGGATGTTTGTCTTTTCCTTTCACATTTATTTTTTCAGTCATCAAGAAAGTGACTCCATAATTTTTTTGACAAAACGATTGAATCTGTTCAGAATTTCCTGGTTCTTGTTGCCCAAATTGATTACAAGGAACACCAATGACCATCAAATCGTCTTTGTATGTATCATATAGTTTTTGAAGCCCTTCGTATTGATTTGTAAAACCACATTCAGAGGCAACATTTACAAACAAAATATATTTCCCTTGAAAAGTCTTTAAATCTATTGGTGTGCCATCTAGGGCATTAATATTTATATCGTATATACTGATTGTTGTTGTGTGTTGTGCTTTTGCTTGATTAAATGTGAAAAAATAGTTTAATAGAATTAATAATTTTAAATTTTTCATGTTATACTTTTAATGATACAATTCCGCAGTCCAATTTAAAAACTTGACCTGAAATTGATTTTGATACATCAGAAATCAAATACTCAACCATTGCTGCAACTTCACCAGGATCCAAGAATTTTTTTAAGGGATGTCTTTGTATCGTATTTTCTACCATACGCTCATTGCGTAGCAATTTTGCGGCCAAATCTGTTTGAGTGATTGTTGGCGCAATAGCATTGACTCTCACTTTTGGAGCAAGATCTGCAGCAACAGACTTCATAAGGCCTTCTACAGCAGATTTTGCCGTCGAAACACTCGCATGAAATGGCATACCCATAGCTGTAGCAACTGTACTAAAAAGTACAATCGACCCAGATTCAGAATTCAGAAGGGCAGGTGAGTAGGCCTGAATACTTTTTATTGCCCCAATAACATTAATTTCGAAATCAGTTCTAAAATCGTCTAAGCTTAACCGCTTAAATGGCTTTAAATTGATGCTCCCTGGACAATATATCAATCCATCGGCAACTTCGATAGTTGGAAGTTCATCGGAAACTACATCACAATTGTAGTGCGTTAAATTTACATGATCGAAATCTGGTGCATTCCTGCTAATGTTTATTACCTTATTGTTAGGCAAAAGCGCTTCAAGCGTAGCTTTACCAATCCCTCGACTTCCGCCGACAATGATGATTGTTTTCATGATGTTAAAGGTCTTCCTTTTAGACGTTTTTCAATTTTTTGTTTTACTAAAGTCAAGTCTTTCATCAAATCCATCAATTTAGGGTCTTTGTTTGATTTGTATATTTCATTAATGCCAAGAATTAAAGCTTTTGCTTCTCTTGAAGCTTCAATTCTTTCGCTTGTATTTTTAAATTTGAAATCTCTGTTCAAAAATTCCTCTCCTTTTTCTATTGTACTCATATTATGAATTTATATAATTATTGAACTCTGCAATTTTTGCTGAGCTGGAAAATGCACCGCTATAAAAGGCAGTGACTGTTGATGACGTTTCGTCTTTTATTCCTCTGGACGAAACGCAAAGATGTTTGGCGTCTATAATAACGGCAACATCGTTGGTTCCTAGTATAGTTTTTAATTCCTCACCAATCTGGTTGGTTAAACGTTCTTGTACTTGTGGGCGTTTTGCAAAATATTGCACAATTCTGTTGAGTTTGGATAGTCCAATGACTTTTCCAGATGAAATGTATGCAACATGTGCCTTGCCAATTATGGGAACAAAATGATGTTCACAATTAGAATAAAACGTTATATTTTTTTCTACCAACATTTGATTGTATTGGTATTTGTTATCAAACAGAGCTATTTCAGGTTTGTTTTTTGGATTCAATCCAGAGAATATTTCATCAATATACATTTTTGCCACACGATCAGGAGTGCCTTTCAAAGAATCATCTTCTAAATCTAAGCCCATGACATTCATGATCTCTTCGAATAAAATAGAAATCTTTTTCTTCTTTTCACTGTCACTCATTAAAAAGGCATCTTTTTTTATTGGGGTTTCAAGCCCAGTGTAAAGATGATCATCTCCAATTTCATAGTGAGAAAATCCATTGATGCGCTTTGTTTTTGTGGTTTTTGTATTCATAATTGTGTTAACGTTTTGATATTTTATTGTTTGAAATTGTGCGTTGTCTACTGCATTTGAATCGCCCAGATTCAAAATCACGCAATTTATGATGTTTGGTCTTTCTTCCCTGAACTCGTGCACGCCAATGTCTAAAACTTTTAGGTTTCATTTGGTTTCGCATCAACTCAATAACTTGCTGTTCCGATAATCCAAATTGTAATTTAATTGCATCAAAAGTAGTGCGGTCTTCCCATGCCATTTCAATAATTCTATCTATTTCTTCAACTGTAAGTTTCATAGTTGTGGTAAGATGATGTATTGTTGGTCAAAATTTATCTTTTCATCCATCAAATTTTTAAAGAAAGATTTATTTTCCTTAAATGTTTTGGAATTTCTAAAATGAATGAATTTCCCTTGTGCATGAATGCTTGTAAAGTTTGTTTTGTAAAAAACTAACTGATAAAATGGTATCGCCCAAGTAAAATTTTTAAGTCCTTTTGTGATATGAATTAGAATTCCTTTTTTTCGTAATTCAATATTCGCATAATTTATATCCGATGTAATATTTGTTATATGGTTCAAATTCGGACTAAGTTGATCTACTATCATTCGTTTTGAACCAACACCTCCACGTTTAAGTGCTTGCCAAAAACTATAAGATTCCCCCACAAATTCATCAATCAATAATTTGTGCTCTTTGTTGTAGTGTGTTGTATCTAGAACCAAAGTAAACGAATTTGTTTGTTCCAAACATACTCAATGTTATACTATGAGTTGTTACAATTAAACAAATATTAACATTTTTAGTTTTTCTTTAACAGATTAAAAACGCTCTGGATGTGTAATAATTTCAGCTGCTCGAAGTTTCATTTCATGCAAATCTTCTGCTGAAAATTTATTTAAAACAGAATACATCATTCGCATACGCTGATTAGTGAAGAGTTTTGTTTTTTTGTCATCTAAAAAATTCCAATATAAACTATTAAAAGGGCAGGCATTAGGTCCTGTTTTCTCTTTAACCTTATAGTAGCAGGAGCTACAATAATTGCTCATTTTATTGATATAGCTTCCAGAAGAAACATAAGGTTTGGTAGCAATTTTACCACCATCGGCATACTGACTCATCCCTCGCGTATTTGGCAATTGAACCCATTGAATAGCGTCTATATAGATTCCCAAATACCAATCGTCTACAGCATTTGGATGCGTTTGTGTTAGTAATAAATAATTCCCAGTTATCATTAGTCGCTGGATATGATGTGCATAGGCATGTTCTAAAGAATTTTTGATAGTTTTTTGAAGACAATTCATTTTGGTTTCGCCAGTCCAAAAGAACTCTGGGATGTCCTCGTGATTTTCTAATTCATTCAGCGTTTTGTAAGATGGCATTTCTTTCCAATACATGCCACGCATATACTCTCGCCACCCAATGACTTGACGTATAAATCCTTCAACTTGTGCAATATCAATATCATCCATATGTTGACGATAATGTGTCATAACAGCCTCAATAATTTCCTTTGGACTGATAATTTTTGTATTCATCGCAAAAGATAAACGTGAGTGAAAAAGATAGACTTCCTCTGTGTGTAGTGCATCTTGATAGTCTCCAAAATGGGGGAGTAGGACTCTGCAAAAATAGGATAACTGTTCTTGAGCTTGTTTTAAGTTTATAGGGTATTCAAAATATTCGCTTTCAAAATGTCCAATAGTTTCTATTTCGCTCGATGAAATATCATTACAAATCTGTCTAACATCATTTTTAAAGGCTTTGTAATTGGGTATTTCTGGATTTCCTTTCCATTTTTTTCTATTGTTATGATCATAATTCCATATGCCACCTTCCGGTTGTTCACCCTCCATCAAAATATGATGTTTTTTTCGCATGTTGCGATAAAAACGCTCCATTAAGAGTTGTTTTTTGCCTTCAAAAAATTCAGCAAGTTCGTTTCTTGTGGTTAAAAAATGTTCAGTGTCACAACAAGAGCTACTAATTGACAAATCATTACAAATTGATTTCAGTTGTTGATCCAAACGGTACTCATCTGGTGCTTGATATTCAAAATGTTCAATAGCGTTTTGTTCAATCAGAAGTTTTATGTTGTTTTCTAAATCATGTTGATTTTTAGCATCAACGATATTAAAATAAATGACATTGTGGTTGTTTTGTACCAACTGCTTTGAAAATTCTCGCATAGCAGCAAAAAAGCCAACAACTTTTTGAATATGATGCCTTACATAGTCTGTTTCTTGCCGCATTTCAAACATACAATAGAAAACATTGTCATCTTTACGCTTATACCAAGAATGATTTGAATTTAATTGATCGCCTAAAATAAGTCGTAATGTTTTCATTTAAAAGAGTTTAGATTGTAGCCACTGTTTTCTGTATTTTTGATTTGAATCATAACGCTCGGCTTGAAGTTTTACATTGAAGAAACGATCTCTAGGATCATTACCAACCCCAGAGACATACATCCAATTCCCATAATTGCTATGCACATCATAATCGACTAACATTGACTCAAAATAAGCAGCGCCTACTCTCCAGTCAAGTTTTTGTGTCTTTGCAAAAAAGGAGGCTACATTTTGTCGCCCTCGATTGCTCATCCAACCTGTATTTTTGAGCTCGAGCATGTTGGCATTTACAAAATCGTCAGAAGTTTCACCATGAATCCATTCATTAACATATTTTTGATGGTTCGACCATTCGTATTGTTGTTTCAGAATGCCATCTATTTTAAAAATTTCATTGCCATGCTTGAGTGAAACATACTTAAAGAAATCACGCCAAATCAATTCAAAAATCAACCAATAGGTTGATTGATTAGAAAAAAATTGACTTTCAAATTCTTTAATATTCCAAAAAATTTGTCTCGCTGATAAGCTTCCATTTGCAAGCCAAGGAGAAAATTTCGAGCTGTAATTGACTCCCAAAAGCCCATTTCTAGTTTTTTTATAAACACCAATTGCTTTGGTTTCAAAAAAGTAATGTTCCAACCGCTGAAATGCTGCATTTTCTCCACCAAGAAATGGAAAAACAGTTCTAGTATCGATCTCAAAATCTTCGTAGCCTAAGTCTTTCAAAGTAGGAATTTTGGTTGTAGTTTCCAATAAAAATGAAGCACTCTGAGGATGAATTTTTGTTAAACTTCTAACTTTAGCTTTTTTCTCTAGTTGTTTTCTAAAATGTGTAAATACTTTTGGCGTTTCTATAAAATGAAATGGAATATCTTCTGGGTGAAATAAAAATTGATCATAAACCTCATAAAAAGAAACAGTATTGGCTAGGCTATTCTTTACATCATTAAACGTAGTATTTTCTTCATCAGTCCATTCCTTTTGTAAATAAATAGTGCTAACATTGTGAGTTTCCACAATATGTTTCATTTGCTCTTTTGCAGAATCTTGATACACTAAAAGCGTGATATTTAATTTATGAAGCTCTTGCTGAAGACAATTTAAAGTTTCAAGAAGGAATTTAACCCTGAACTTTTCCATTTTTTTGAACCCATATTTATTTATTTTAAACATATTGGACTCCAAAAAATAGACTCCGATAACTTGCTTAGAAGTTGAAAGGGCAGATTGCAAAACAGTATTGTCTTGAGTTCTCAAATCATTTCTAAACCAAACTAGCGATATGTCTTTTTGCTGCTGCATTTTTTGCTACAATATTTCACAAATTCCCAGTTGCGTTCCCATTTTTTGCGCCACGAAAACGGTCGTTGGCACACTACACAGATTTTTGATGGTAACTCGGATTTTTTCAACGAGTTTTTATTTTGTTTTAACTATTTTTTTTGGCCTTTGATAGGTCATTCGCTCTTTAAGTTTTGGAACGGCATATCCATCTAATCCATTAATTGCTACAATATTAGCTTTGGATAAATTAATAAAACCATCCTTTTCAAGAAGATCAGATTTTATAAATAAATCTTTAATTTCTCCTATAAGCTGAATTGTACCATTTGCCTTTATCTTGTACTCCTCGCAATAGGTTAGTGCCATTTGAATAGGTGCATTTTTAACAAAAGGGGCATGCCAGCCATTTTTATATTCTTCTTCAAGACCAGTAATATCAAATTCTGAAACATCTTTATCGTATTTGGCAGAAGTGTGATGCGCATCATTTATGATAGAAGCGTCAATGTGATTGATTGTAAACTGCCCAGTTTCTTTAATATTTTCATAAGTATTTCGAGGCACATCAGTCACAGGCCTAAATATGACACCAAGCAATGGAGGGTTGGAACCCAAGTGAGTCACTGAACTAAAAACAGCCACATTTGGAATTCCCAAATTTGACTTAGTTCCAATCAAGTTTGCAGATTTAAATCCAGAGCAACTGTTGATCAAATTTATTCTAAAAATATGATCTAGTTCTTCAAAATCTTGGCGTTTTAGGTGTATCATTTGTAATGTTGAAATTGATTAATTTTTACAGCATTTGCTTTTAAATCAAACATTAAATTGTACAACCCAAAAAATGTTCGGTTCATATAAATAAAATGTTTTGATCCTCTATTGCTGTTGAATTTCCTTAGTTCTGTATTTTTACTGTAGCGCTCTGCCAAATCTCCAATTTTTCCGAAAAATTCTGAATCTGAAAAATCAAAAACATCTTGTTGAAAAGGAAGTGTAAAAACACTTAATAACTCATGAAACATGGCTGTAAAAAATAGGGTTTCTTCTTTGGTGTCATTGGGAGTGAGAATTTCTAATTCGTATAATTTTTTGGAGAATAAATTAGAATTATTGATGACATTTGAATTGGCTAATTCAAAGTATGGACTATAAAATTCATCAGGAATTGCTTTCATGCATCCAAAATCAAGGGCCACTAGCTGAGTGTTTTCATTTATTAAAAAATTACCTGGATGCGGGTCTGCGTGTACCTTTTTGAGGTTATGAATTTGATGCATATAAAAATCCCACAACGCTTGTCCTATTCTATTGGACTTCTCTTGGTCTGTGTTGTGTTTAGCAAACTCCGATAAATGTTCCCCTTGCATATAATCCATCGTTAATATCCTATTCGATGAATATTCTTTATAATAGGTTGGGAATAAAATATTAGGAATGTGCCCACAGGCCTTAGCAATTTCTTGACTTTGCTTAATTTCTAGGGAGTAATTGGTTTCTTCGGTTAATTTGTCTTCAACTTCTTTAAAATATTTGTCTGAATCTTTTCCCTTAATGTTAAACATTTTAATTGCAATAGGTTTAACTAATGACAAATCAGATTTTATACTGTCTGCAACGCCAGGGTATTGAATTTTAACGGCCAAATCTTTTCCATTTTTTTTGGCACGATGAACTTGACCAATGCTGGCTGCATTAACAGATTTTGCATCAAATTCATCAAAAATAACATCAGGTGCTTTTCCAAAATATTTTTTAAATGTTTTGACAACTAGAGGAGAGGATAGAGGTGGAACGGAAAATTGAGCCAAAGAGAATTTTTCAACATAAGCTTGTGGTAAAATATTCTTTTCCAAACTGAGCATTTGAGCAACTTTTAAAGCACTTCCTTTAAGTTGTTTTAGGCCACCATAAATGTCATCAGCGTTGTTTTTATTTAAGTTATCTTTCGCAATTTCTTCAGATTTACTCAGTCTTTCACCATAATACTTTATGTAATTGACTCCAACTTTTGCTCCTGTTGAAACAATTTTTGAGGCACGTTGTAATTTTGATGTTGGGATACGGTCTATTGATTTCATTAATTGGCACCCATTTTTTCTTTAAACAAAAACTTACCAAAATCTACAACACTCTTAAGAGGTTTGGTGTGTGCCAATTCAAAACTTGCTGCAATAGATTTTTCAATAAAAAGATCGGTCTTTTCAAAATCTGCAGAGTCATCATCTAACCAAAATTTTAGTGTTACAAGCACTTGAATCCAATAGGATTCATTCACCACATTGTCTTTAATATCATCAATGCGTTTGTTTTTTATTTCAAAATCAACAAGTTCTAATATATCAACAAATTCTATAAACTTTTTTCGCAGTGGTTTCAGTTTTTTTAGGGTATTGAGGCCACCATTTGAAGGTTTCAAAACATGAACAACATAGCTACGATTAGCAGTAAGATTTCCAAAAAAAGTATAATAAAAACTCAATAATTTATTTTGTGCATCATACTTTTTGTAGTCTTTGCTTTTTTCTAGAGTTTTAATAGTATTGTCGAAAAAAGTTTCAAAAATTGAAGATTCAAGAGCTTGAAATGATCCAAAAAAGTTATAAAATTCGGATTCTTCAAAATGATTCATTTTTGCAAATGCATAGACACTCTTTGGAGTTTCATTGTGCTCCAAAACGCTATCCATAAATAATTCAATAAGTCTTTCTTTAGTAAGTTTAGTTTTTTTAGCCATTGTTAAATTGATTTCCACAAAAATAAAACTTGTCTAAAGTTTATTTTTAATAATTAAACAAACATTAACATTTTAAAATTCAAATAATAGTTTGATTATTTTCCTAATTTTAGATTCTCAAACCTATCTTATGCTTAAAAAAGTTTATGGAAGCGCTGTTTTTGGTGTAGAGGCCCATACCATTACTGTAGAAGTCAATGTTGATAATGGCATTGGCTATCATCTTGTAGGTCTGCCGGATAACGCCATAAAAGAAAGTAATTTTCGAATTGCAGCAGCACTCGAAAACAATGGTTTTCGTATTCCTGGAAAAAAAATCATCATCAACATGTCCCCAGCAGATATGCGTAAAGAGGGCTCTGCTTATGAATTAACCTTAGCAGTGGGAATTTTGGCGGCTTCAAATCAAATTAAAGCTCAAGAATTGGAGGGTTATGTGATTATGGGTGAATTGTCTTTGGATGGCAGTCTTCAACCAATTAAAGGGGCTTTGCCAATTGCTATAAAGGCCAAACAAGAGGGTTTTAAAGGGTTTATTCTGCCAGATGAAAATGCCAAAGAGGCTGCCATTGTAGAGGGGTTGATGGTTTATGGTGTAGAGCACATTATGGATGTGATTAACTTTTTTGATAAAAATAAAACGCTAACACCAACACATTTTGACATAAAAAAAGAATTTGAAAGCGCACTATTAACACCAGAATTTGATTTTGCTGATGTAAAGGGTCAAGAAAGCATAAAGCGTTGTATGGAAATTGCCGCCGCCGGAGGTCACAACATCATATTAATTGGCCCACCAGGAAGTGGAAAAACAATGCTGGCAAAACGATTACCGTCTATTTTACCCCCAATGACCTTGCAAGAGGCTTTAGAAACGACCAAAATACATTCTGTTGTTGGACGATTGCGTGCTTCATCAGGATTGATGACTCAGCGTCCATTTCGTTCGCCACATCATACCATATCAGATGTTGCTCTTGTTGGAGGTGGGCAGTATCCTCAACCGTGTGAGATTTCGATGGCTCACAATGGGGTGTTGTTTTTAGACGAGTTGCCAGAGTTTAAGCGTTCTGTTCTCGAAGTGATGCGTCAACCCTTAGAAGATTTGGAGGTGACAATCTCTAGAGCAAAGTTTACCGTAACTTATCCGAGTAGTTTTATGTTGGTAGCCAGTATGAATCCAAGTCCAAGTGGGTTTTTTAATGATCCTTCTGCACCATTAACCTCATCTCCTGCTGAAATTCAACGGTATATGGGTAAAATTTCAGGCCCACTTCTAGATCGTATCGATATTCATGTAGAGGTAACACCAGTACCTTTTGAAAAATTAACTGAAGAACGCCGAGGCTAATCTTCAATTGTAATAAGGCAACGGGTTACACAAGCAAGACAATTGCAGACCAAACGTTTTAAGAACTTGAGTGCAGTTCATTATAATGCTCAAATGCAAACCAAACACATACGAAAATTTTGTGTACTGGATGAGGTTTCAAAATCTCTTTTAAAACAGGCTATGGAGCGCTTAAACTTATCGGCGAGAGCCTATGATAGAATCTTAAAAGTAGCACGTACTATTGCCGATTTGGAAAGTTCGATTTCTATTGAAAGTAGAGATATTAGTGAAGCAATTCAGTACCGAAGTTTGGATCGAGAAGGGTGGTTGGGTTGAATTTAATACGCATGAAAATAGAAAAACATTAAATAATCTTAATTTAAATTATACATATGATGAAAAAAAGAATAATAATAGTACTAACATTGCTGCCACTTTTAACATTTGGACAAAACATTTTTTCAACTAAAAATTTAGATGATAGTTGCTTAGGCGCTGAGATTGGATTTGAAAAACACTTAGCGTATAATAATTCTAACCATTTAGAAAGACATATCGATATGACTCTAGTAAATGATATAAGGGATTATATTTTTCTAACTTTTGATTTAGATAAATCTTATGACTTATCATTTACAATAAAAAAATACAAAATATTTAACTTATTTGATGTTCCAAAATCAGATGAAATATATTTAAAATTAAAGCCGCTTGATGACTTTAAATGGTTTTCAAGTGATCATATTGAAACGAAAAACTATTTTTAGATAAGCAATCAAAAATCTACAAAAACAATCATATTAGTGAGGCTATACAGTACCGAAGCTTGGATCAAAAAGGATGGTTGGATTAAATTAAATTAAAACTTTATATAAATTTTATAAATAATTGAAAATCAATATTTTAAATATTATCTATAAACAAAATTTATAGCTCTTTTTTTTAGATTTACCCCATCCATTTAAAGGCCTTTTTTATTTTTTTAAGCTTGTTTTTATAGGGTGCATATCGCAATGGAATATCCAACCAATTGGCTTTGATAGTTATCCCTTTTTTATGCGAAAACGTATCGAATCCCAATCGTCCATGATAGGCGCCAATTCCACTATCACCCACACCTCCAAAAGGCAATCTTGGGTTACCAAAATGAATCATGGTATCGTTTATAGATCCGCCTCCAAAACTAAATGTTTTGATAAGTGCCGTATAAAATTCTTTTCGGTTTGAAAACACATAAAAGCCCAATGGCTTTTCGTAGCGATTTACAATAGACTCAATATCTTCATTTGTAGAATAACTTAAAATGGGTAAAATAGGACCAAAAATTTCACCTTCCATTACTTTACTATATAATGTGGGGTCATCTATTAGTGTTGGAGCAAGGTAGTTGTCATCATTATCAATAGTACCACCATGTACAATATTGCCCTCTTTTAGCATATTTTCAAGTCGTTTAAGGTTTTTGGCGTTTACAATTCTAGGATAATCTTCAGATTGTTGAGGATCTTCCCCGTAAGCTTTTGTAATTTCAATTTTGAGCTGTTGAACAAGCTCTGATTTTATAGACTCTTTTGCTAAAATGTAATCAGGAGCAATACAAGTTTGTCCAGCATTGACAAATTTGCCCCAAACCAATCGTTTTGCAGTTAATTTTATATCAACACTATCGTCAACAATACATGGGTTTTTCCCGCCCAATTCCAAAGTAACTGGGGTCATAAATTGAGCCGCAGCTTTGGCAACAATTTTTCCCACAGGAACACTTCCCGTAAAGAAAATGTAATCCCAGCGTTCGTCCAAAAGAGCGGTTGTTTCTGGGATTCCTCCTTGAACAACACTCAAATGTTCTTTTTTAAACACATCGGATAGAACATCTTCAATAATTTGTGCGGTATGAGGTGTGAGTTCACTTGGCTTTAAAACAACAGTATTTCCTGCTGCTATGGCCGAAACAATAGGGGCTATAGCCAATTGAAAGGGGTAGTTCCAAGGTGCAATAACAAGAACTGTTCCGTAGGGTTCGCTATAGATGTAATCTTTTGAAGGGAAATTAAGTGCAGCAGATCGTACTTTCTTTGGTTTATTCCATTTTTCAATATTTTTTAGTGTCATTTCTATTTCAGAAATTAGAATACCAATTTCACTAAAATAGGTTTCAAATTTAGATTTTTTAAAATCCTTGTAAAGTGCATCATAAATTGCATTTTCATTTGAAATGATTGTACTTTTGAGTGCTTTTAGTTTTGTTTTAATAAATGATACATCTCGAGTCTTTCCAGATTTGAAAAACGTCTTTTGCGTATTTTTTAACAGTTTAATATGTTCCATATCAGTACTTTTTTAAACATTCGTCCCATAATACATCTTCTGGAGGCTTGGCACTAACAGTAATTGGGGTTTTGGAAACTGGATGAATAAATTTTATTTTTTTTGCATGCAAATGAATTCCTCCATCTGGATTGCTTCGGTTGAAACCATATTTTAAATCGCCTTTAATAGGACAACCAATATACGATAATTGACTCCTAATTTGGTGTGAGCGGCCCGTTTCGAGTGTGATCTCTAATAGTTTGTAAGCGTCAAGTTTAAAAATAGTGTTGTAATGTAAAATCGCTTTTTTACTTCCATTTACTTCTTTGGGGTAAACTTTTGAAGTATTTGTTTTTGGGTTTTTCTTTAGCCAATGTATGAGAGTATCGTTTTGCTTTGGCGGATTTTCTTTTACAAGCGCCCAATAAGTTTTGTCAATTTTTTTTTCTTGAAATAGTTGATTCATCCGCGAAAGCGCTTTTGATGTCTTTGCAAAAACAACGATACCAGATGTAGGACGATCAAGCCGATGAATAACACCAAGAAAAACTTCGCCTGGCTTATCGTATTTTTTTTTAAGATATGCTTTAATTATTTCAGATAGAGGCGGGTCATTGTTTTTGTCGCCCTGAACAATATCGCCAATACGTTTATTAACCACCAACAGGTGGTTATCTTCGTAAATGACTTGCAAATTGGACGCATTTGTAACGACTCTTGACATGATTTAGTATTGCTCTTCAGCATTGGGAAAATCAGACGATTTCACATCACTTACATATTTTCCAATACTCTTGGTCATAGTTTCATAGAGGTTCATATAACGCCTTAAAAAACGTGGATTGAATTCGTGTGTCATTCCAATCATATCGTGAAGCACCAAAACTTGCCCATCTACATCAGCTCCAGCACCAATACCAATAACAGGAATGCTAATGCTTTCTGCAACTTGCTTGGCCAGCTTTGCAGGAATTTTTTCAAGAACAATAGCAAAGCATCCAATGCGTTCGAGCATTTTAGCGTCCAGTAATAACTGTTCTGCTTCTTCTTCTTCTTTGGCGCGAACAGTATATGTGCCAAATTTGTATATGGATTGAGGAGTAAGGCCAAGATGTCCCATCACTGGTATACCTGCATTAAGAATCTTTTTTATAGAATCTTTTATTTCTTTTCCACCTTCAAGTTTTACAGCATGTCCGCCACTTTCTTTCATGATTCGAATAGCAGAACGCAAAGCCTCTTTAGAGTCACTTTGATATGTTCCAAAAGGCAAATCAACAACCACTAGTGAGCGTTCAATAGCACGAACCACAGATGATGCATGATAAATCATTTGATCTAAAGTAATAGGCAATGTAGTTTCGTGGCCAGCCATAACATTACTGGCCGAATCGCCGACAAGAATGACATCTACTCCTGCGCCATCAACAATTTTTGCCATAGTATAATCATAGGCTGTAAGCATCGAAATTTTCTCTCCTGTAGCTTTCATTTCAACCAATGACTTGACAGTGATGCGCTTATATTGTTTTTTGTTTGACATAATGCCTTAATATTTTTGGTAAAAATAGTGAAAAAGAAATGTTTTTATATGACACCTTGTCATATTTTATGTCATGGCATAATGATTGACAATGTAAAGTTGTATAAAATTTAAAAACAATTTAAACAACATATAAGTTATGAGTAAAATTATTGGAATTGATTTAGGAACGACCAACTCATGTGTTTCCGTAATGGAAGGAAATGAGCCTGTAGTCATCACCAATGCCGAAGGACGACGCACAACACCTTCAGTTATTGCTTTTGTTGAAGGTGGCGAAATAAAAGTAGGAGATCCTGCAAAACGTCAGGCTGTTACAAACCCTAAGAAAACCGTATACTCTATAAAGCGTTTTATGGGTAACAAATTTTCTGAATCTAAACAAGAGGTTGGACGTGTGCCTTACAAAGTAGTTAAAGGTGATAATGACACACCACGTGTAGATATCGATGGACGTTTGTATACACCTCAAGAGCTTTCAGCTATGGTCCTTCAGAAAATGAAGAAAACAGCAGAGGAGTTTTTAGATCAAGAAGTTACTGAAGCTGTAGTTACGGTTCCTGCTTACTTTAATGATGCACAACGTCAAGCCACAAAAGAAGCTGGCGAAATTGCAGGTTTAAAAGTAAGACGAATTATTAATGAGCCAACAGCTGCTGCACTGGCTTATGGTTTAGATAAAAAAGGAAAAGACCAAACTATTGTTGTTTTTGACTTTGGTGGTGGTACACACGATGTTTCTATATTGGAACTTGGAGATGGCGTATTTGAAGTGCTTTCAACTGATGGTGACACACACTTAGGAGGTGATGATGTTGATGAAAAAATCATCAATTGGTTAGCAGAAGAATTTATAGCTGATGAGGATATGGACCTTAGAAAAGATCCTATGGCACTTCAGCGTTTAAAAGAAGCCGCTGAAAAAGCAAAAATTGAGCTTTCATCCTCTGCTCAAACAGAAATCAACTTACCTTATGTAACAGCAACAGCTAGCGGCCCAAAACACTTGGTACGTACATTGTCTCGTTCAAAATTTGAGCAATTAATCGATGATTTGGTAAAAAGAACAATCAAACCATGTGAAACTGCTCTAAAAGCTGCAGGTATTTCAAAAAGTGATATTGATGAAATCATATTGGTAGGAGGGTCAACACGAATTCCAGCTGTTCAAGAAGCAGTTGAGCAATTTTTTGGTAAAAAACCAAATAAAGGTGTAAATCCAGATGAGGTTGTTGCAGTAGGAGCAGCCATCCAGGGAGGTGTATTGACAGGAGATGTAAAAGATGTATTGCTTTTGGACGTTACTCCACTTTCACTTGGAATTGAAACTATGGGTAATGTAATGACAAAGTTAATTGAAGCCAACACGACAATCCCAACAAAGAAATCACAAGTATTTTCAACAGCTGCTGATAATCAGCCTTCTGTAGAAATTCATGTGCTACAAGGGGAACGCGCTATGGCAGGAGATAACAAAACTATTGGACGTTTTCACTTAGATGGAATTCCACCAGCACAAAGAGGTGTACCTCAAATTGAAGTTACTTTTGATATTGACGCCAATGGAATCATCAAGGTTTCTGCAACAGATAAAGCAACTAACAAATCACAAGATATTCGTATTGAAGCGTCATCTGGTTTGACAGAAGAGGAAATTCAGAAAATGAAGCAAGATGCAGAGGCTAATGCTGAAGCTGATGCAAAAGCAAAGGAAACTGCTGATAAGCTCAACAGTGCCGATGCGATGATTTTTCAAACAGAAAAGCAATTGAAAGAATTTGGTGATAAGTTGTCAGATGACAAAAAACAACCAATTGAAGCTGCTTTAGAAGAATTGAAAAAAGCTTACGAAACAAAAGATATTGCAATTATTGACCCTGCTTTAGAAAAAATTAATGAGGCATGGAAAGTTGCAAGCGAAGAAATGTACAAAGCTCAACAAGAAGCACAAGCAGCAGGTGGAGATGCTGGTCAAGAAGCCAGTTCAGAAACACAAGCAGAAGGCGATAATGTTGAAGATGTAGATTTTGAAGAAGTTAAATAAGAATAAATTTTGTTGATTTAAAAAGCACAATCTTAAGGTTGTGCTTTTTTATTTTTAAGAGAATTACTTTTTCTTAGTAAACATTTTTAGCATTACAACAGAATGAGGGAAAGTTACAGCAGCAATAAAAGCAAAGAACAAACTATAAAAATGTTTTTCATCCTTAAAAACAAAATAAAGTAAAGTCATTCCTAACAATGAGATAAGCCAATAGGGTAGAGCTGCTTTTGTATATTCTATGATATGTTTTCGATCCAAAGTTCCATATGCAAATCGTATTTGCTCCAATAAGGATGGGATGCTGTGCCAGATGATAAAATAAATGGTGAAGCCCCATATGAGCGAAGAGGATTTAAAAATGACGACAAGCACCAAAAGTGTAAAAAGTTCTTTCATTACAGTACTTAATTTGATTTCATTTTGTTTTAATAGTACAGCTAAAAAACTCAACATAAAGACTCCAAGTATTATCAATATTTGTTTGGTGTATAATTGATTTATAGACACTCCACTGATTTCGTTTACAATCATTTTAACACTAGCGTCATTAAAGTAAAATACCATATACAAAACAAAAAGACCATAAGCGTAAAAATAAAACCTTTTAGAAATATTTTGAATAGACATAAGGTTTTCTTCCCAGTGCTGCTCCCCAAAATGATAGGCGCTAAAACACACAAAAAGAAGCAGTGCAATACCAGGCAATAGGTAGAAAATTAGCACTGCACAACTAACAACTAGGAGGTATGTCGAAAGAATTTTGATGAAATTCGATTCACTTTTATTTAATAACTTATTAACAATTAAAATATCATTAGAGCCATGAATCATTCCAAAAGTAAAAATGAGAAAAAAACCTAAAAACAGTTCAAAATCTTCGGGAAATAAGGTGGTAATCCACAATCCTAGGAAGCTTGAAACGATTGAGAATCTATAAATTTTTTTCATAAATAATTGTTAAATAATCAGTTTCGGAACAAAAAAAAATGGATTTGATAAAGATTTGTCTAAAAATTTGATACATTTGTTTAAACAAAACTAACAAAATTTTTAGAAAAATGACAAATTTATTCTTAACACTAGTCGCTGGCGGAGGAGACGTTAACGACCCTGTGAATTTTACATTCTTCATTGGATGTATGGCTATGATGGCAGCTTCTGCCTTCTTTTTTCTTTCATTAAACCAATTTGACAAAAAATGGAGAACATCTGTTTTAGTTTCTGGTTTAATTACATTTATTGCTGCAGTACACTATTGGTATATGCGTGATGCATCTATGGCGGGAGACGTATCTAACGTTACTGCTTTCCGTTATGTCGATTGGATACTCACTGTTCCATTGATGTGTGTTGAATTCTATCTTATATTAAAGGTAGCTGGAGCAACAAAAAGTCTTTTATGGAAACTTATTGGACTTTCGGTTGTTATGCTGGTTACTGGGTATTTCGGAGAAACAATGGGCAACGCTGTAATGTGGGGTACTATTTCCGGAGTAGCATACTTCGTAATTGTATACGAAATATGGCTTGGTGGAGCTGCAAAATTGGCTAAAGAAGCAGGTGAAGAAGTTGCTTCTGCTCACAAAATCCTATGCTGGTTTGTTTTAGTTGGTTGGGCAATTTATCCAATCGGTTACATGGCTGGTACAGAAGGATGGTACGACGTACTTCCTACTGAAGGTTTAGCTATGGATGTATGGTATAACATAGCTGATGCAATCAACAAGATTGGATTTGGTTTAGTTATCTACTCTTTAGCTGTTAAAAAGACTGCTTAATTGTAATACCAATTTAACTTTATAAAGAAGGCGCAATTTTAGATTGCGCTTTTTTTTTGATTAATTTTTAACGTTAAACGGCTATTCAGCCGTTTTTTCTTTTTGTATTTTTACTAAAAATTTAAAACAAATGAAATTATCCAAAGAAGAATTGCTACATCAAGCCAATAAGGTATGCAAAGGTAATTTAATGGAAACTCTACAAATTGAATTTGTAGACGCTGGAGACGATTATATCATTGCAAAAATGCCTGTAAACAAACGTGTTCACCAGCCTGACGGGGTGCTTCATGGTGGAGCAACAGCAGCATTGGCCGAAACTGTAGGTAGTTTTGCTGCGCATATTTTTTTGGATACCGACACTTATTTTGTTAGAGGCATAGATCTTTCTGCTCAACATGTCAAAAGTGTAAAAGAGGGCTTTGTTTATGCCAAAGCAAAATGTATACATAATGGTCGAACAACTCAGGTTTTTGATATTAAAGTTACAAATGATTCTAATGAACTTGTATCCTTGTGTAAATTAACGACAATCACACTCCCAAAATAAACGAACAATGCCCAACTCTTTCTTTGATTGTATAAAATCACAAATTCGAGCAAGTAAACCATTTGTTTTATATTCTGATTTTGGAAATATATCACTCAAAGCCATACTTCAAACGGACACTAAAACATATACAACTTCAGATTTTAAAGAAAAAGGTTTTGTTTTTTCTCCATTTGATAATACAATTCCAACGTATTTAATCCCATTTGAAGCATCAAAAGAATTGCAGTTAGATACGACGCCAATTTCTTCAAAGAAAAATAATCTAACGCTATTTAATTCAGATTCAACTGCACATAAGAATTTAATCCGACACGCCATAGAAGAGATAAATTCATCTGAATTAGAGAAAGTAGTTTTAGCACGAACATCAACATTAGAATTTCATAATTTAGATGAGGTTGAACTTTTCCTGTCTATTGCAACTTCTTATCCAGAAGCATATGTTTATTGCTGGTTTCATCCCAAAACGGGATTTTGGTTAGGTGCTTCACCCGAATCTTTATTAAAGATTAATGGTCGAAAAGTAAAAACCATGTCCTTGGCAGGAACACAAGTTTATGAAGGTTCAACACATGTGGAATGGGATACTAAAAACCATGAAGAACAAAAATTTGTTACAGAATTTTTAAAAAATGAATTGTCACAGCACCTAATAAATTTAGAAGTTTCTGCCCAAAAAACCATAAAAGCAGGAAAACTACTGCATCTTCAAACAACATTAACGGGTAATCTTAAGGCGACTTCAGAAGCTCTAAAACATCTAATTTTTAGTATTCATCCCACACCAGCTGTTTGTGGTACGCCAAAATCATTAGCTATGGACTTTATAAGAAATAAAGAAACCATAAATCGTGCGTATTACTCGGGTTTTCTAGGTGAAATAAATAGGCCAAAAGAAAAGCAAATTTTACATACAAGCCTTGTCGTTAATTTGCGATGTATGCATTTTGAAAATAATTTTGCTACACTATTTGCAGGAGGTGGGATTACTTCAAAATCTGATGTGCATAAAGAATGGAATGAAACAGAGGAAAAATTGAACACCATAAAGTCTGTTTTAGAGTCTTAAATAACATCTTTTTAACACAAAATAATGGTGCAAAATCAATACCTTTGCACTCTGATGAAATGGCCAAAACATGATTTAGCACAATTCATAATTCAGCTTTGCGAAGCCAAAGCTGTTAAGCATATTGTTATTTCTCCAGGGAGTCGAAATGCACCTCTTACCATAGGTTTTACCAATCATTCTTTTTTTAAGTGCTATAGCATTGTTGACGAACGCTCTGCTGCATTTTTTGCTTTGGGGATTGCCCAGCAAACTTTGGAACCTGTTGCTGTTGTTTGTACTTCTGGTAGTGCCTTACTGAATTATTATCCTGCTGTTGCAGAAGCATTTTATTCTGGTCTTCCGTTGGTGGTTATTTCTGCCGATCGTCCTCCACATCTTATCAATGTTGGAGATGGACAAACCATTATTCAGCCCCATGCTTTTGGTAAACATATTCTTTTTGAAGCCAATTTGAAACCAACAAAAAAACGTTTTCCTTTTAGTGTTCAATATGTTCAAAAAAAAGCGCAAACCCTCATTTCAAAAGCGCTTGATACAGCTCAACAAAAAATGGGTCCGGTACACATTAATGTTCCCTTTGATGAACCTTTGTATGAAACTGTAAATCAACCTATTGCAATAAAAAGTGCCACAAAAAAGGAATTGTTTGATCCTGCTGTTCAAATCAGTAATTCAACACTAAAGACTTGGCAAAACGCCAAACGGAAATTGGTTTTGGTAGGTGTAAATTCTCCAAATTCTTTGGAGTCATCAATTGTAGAACATTTAGCGTATGACCCTTCTGTAATCGTCCTTACAGAAACCACCTCTAATTTACATCACCCTAATTTTTTCCCATCAATTGATCAGTTGATAGCTCCTTTAAAAAAGGATGAATTCAAACAACTTCAACCTGATATATTGGTCACTTTTGGTGGGCTTATTGTATCCAAAAAAGTAAAAGTATTCCTGAGGGAGTATAAGCCCAATCAGCATTGGCATATTGACCATTATAGGGCAAACGATACTTATTTTTGTCTAAACACCCATTTTAAATGCACTCCAAATACATTTTTTAAATCATTATTTAAGTCCTCAAAATCAACAAACAGTACTTATTTTGAGACTTGGAGTACCATAAAACAATTACGTTTAAAAAGACACGCGAATTACCTAAAATCCATGGCTATTAGTGATTTTAAGGCCTTTGAATTGATTTCTAAAGCTATCCCAAAGAATTATTCGGTTCAGTCCGGAAACAGCTCTACAATTCGTTATTTGCAACTTTTTGAATTTGATTGCTCAATTCATTTGTATTGTAACAGGGGTACTAGTGGTATAGATGGCTCAACAAGTACTGCTGTTGGAGCCTCTGTTGTTTCTCAATTTCCTACACTTCTGATTACAGGCGATTTAAGTTTTTTCTATGATATCAATGGTCTATGGAATAATTATATTCCCAATAATTTTAAAGTTATTGTCATTAATAATAATGGTGGTGGGATTTTTAGAATTTTACCAGGGAATGATAATTCCGAACTTTTTGAAACCTATTTCGAAACTAAGCACCAACGCTCAGCAAAAACGCTTGCTCAAGATTTTGGATTCACATACAGTTCTGCAGACTCAATAGCTACATTAAATGATGCTTTATTTGCATTTTTTGATGACAATTCCACACCAAAACTACTTGAAATTTTCACTCCATATTCCGAAAACGACAAGATTCTTCTCTCTTATTTTGATCAATTAGTCTAATTTTTTTGAAAAAAAATGTGACTTTTTTAAAATTTATGTGTCATAACCCATAGGATGTTGTGTTTGACAATGCCAAAATAATTATTAATAAACCCTAAATAATAATGAACAAAAAAGAACAACTTATTGAAAAGTATGCCGAAGATTTAAAATCGAAATGTAATGTAACTCCAGATATGGAATTACTAGAAAAAGTCACTACTGCTTGTGGTCCGTCTATCTACAGAGATGATGCGAGTACAGTTGCAGCCAGTGACCCAAGTGAGATTGAAACCATACGTAAAAACTTCTTAATTAAAAAACTAGGACTGCGCGATTCTCCAAAATTAGATGAAGGAATCAATAAAGTTTTAGACCTATACGGGAAGTCTAACCGCAATAAATACCGTGCAGTAGTATATTATTTACTAACTAAGCATTTTGGTAAAGAGTCTGTTTATTAAAATGAACCTCAGAAAATAAATAAAAGCATTATGATTTTTCATGATGCTTTTTTTGTTTAGAAAATCAAGAAAAAATAACCGTTTTATTATTATATACCATCACTTTTCTTTGAATATGGTGTTTAATAGCTGTAGAAAGTACAATTTTTTCTAAATCTCTACCTTTACTGATTAAATCTTTGATGCTATGGGTGTGCGATACTCGAGTCACATCTTGCTCAATGATAGGGCCAGCATCCAATTCAGTTGTTACATAATGTGAGGTTGCTCCAATAATCTTTACCCCACGTTCAAACGCAGAATGATATGGTTTTGCACCTACAAATGCAGGTAAAAAGGAATGATGAATATTTATAATTTTTGAGGGATAAGCATCAATTAACCCCTGTGGAATAATTTGCATATAACGCGCCAATACTACAAAATCAATATCATGTGCTTTGAGTAATTTCAAATGCTGAAGTTCTGCCTCTTTTCGTGTCTCATCAGAAATGGGCACATGATAGAAAGGAATTTCAAAACGCTCTGCAATTTTTTCCAAATCTTTGTGATTACTGGCAATAAAGGGTATTTCAACTTTGAGTTCACCAGATTTAAAGCGCCCTAAAATATCATACAAGCAATGGTCGTACTTTGACACAAAGAGTGCCATTTTCGGTATAGATTCGGTATCAAATACTTCCCAATTCATATTAAACGTCTTAGCAACTGACTTTTCAAATAATTTTGAAAAGTCACTGCTAGAAAATGATGAGCTCTCAAAATCACACTCTAAACGCATAAAAAACACCCCATGCTCGTGGTCAACATGTTGATCTACATAGGTAATATTTCCTTGATTTTCAAGAATAAAACTTGTAGAGGCTGCAATGATTCCTTGTTGATCGTTGCAGTGAATGATAATAGTAAATTTTTTCATTCCGGCTAAATTATACAAATTGTCATCTTTAAACTTCGTTAGAGAAGAAATTATTCAATTTTTGAGGATATTGTAAAAAATCAATCTAAAAATTATAATCTTATCAATGCATTGAACATAAATTAAATAATTTTTAGAGGTAGATTTTAATCCTAGTTTATAGATTTCAATTTGTTGTATTGAAGTTACATTTCTATTGCATTATGCTTACCTTTGCACCATGATTCAAATAGGGGAATACAATAGATTAAGAATTTTAAGGGATACCGATCCTGGACTGTTTTTGGGTGACGATGACGACAATGAGGTTTTATTGCCAAACCGATATGTTCCAAATACTTTTGAAATTGATGATTTTTTAGAAGTTTTTGTCTATTTGGATAATGAAGAACGTTTGGTTGCTGTTACGGACACGCCCTACATAAAAAAAGGAGAATTTGCCCTTTTACGTTGCAATGCTGTCAATGAATTTGGTGCTTTTTTAGATTGGGGAATGGTCAAAGAATTGTTTTGTCCTTTTCGTGAGCAAGCTTTCAGGATGAAAAAAGGCGGATGGTATTTGGTGTATTGCTATTTGGATGAGACCTCAGATCGTTTGGTGGCATCTAGTAAGACCAATCGTTTTTTGGACAACAAAGAACTAACAGTTGAACCTTTTGAAGAAGTCGATTTGATTGTTTCCCACCCCTCTGACCTTGGAATGAATGTCATCATCAATAAGCGTCATTTAGGGTTAATTTTTAAAGATGATATTTTTAAAGATTTAAGCATTGGGGACAAGTTAAAAGGTATTGTCAAAAAAATTAGACCTAATAACAAAATTGATATCAGTCTTTCACAAATAGGTTATCGCAATATTGAGCCCAGTGCTCAATCACTTTTGGAACTTATCAACGACAATAATGGATTTTTGGACATTACCGATAAGTCTTCTCCAGAATTAATAAGGGAAACAGTTCAAATGAGTAAAAAAAGCTTTAAAAAAGCCTTAGGAACGCTCTATAAAAAACGTTTGGTACGTCTTGAAATCGATGGGATTTATTTAGTCAACAAATAATACTGAATTATGAGTGCAATACAATGGAAAACCGCAATTGAATTTGAAGATATTACTTACAAAAAGTGCAATGGAGTAGCGCGTATAGCGTTCAATCGTCCAGAAGTTAGAAATGCATTTCGTCCTCAAACAACATCAGAATTATTAACTGCTTTTCATGATGCCAACGAAGACACTTCCATTGGAGTTGTGTTGTTGAGTTCAGAAGGGCCATCGCCAAAAGATGGCATATTTTCTTTTTGTAGTGGCGGCGACCAAAAAGCAAGAGGCCATGAAGGCTATGTTGGAAAAGATGGTTACCACCGATTGAATATTTTAGAAGTCCAACGCCTTATTCGTTTTATGCCAAAAGCTGTGATTGCTGTTGTATCTGGCTGGGCTGTTGGAGGCGGACATAGTTTACATGTTGTTTGCGATTTGACCTTAGCGAGTAAAGAACACGCGATATTTAAACAAACCGATGCTGATGTTACGAGTTTTGATGGTGGTTATGGATCTGCATATTTAGCCAAAATGGTTGGTCAAAAAAAAGCACGTGAAATCTTCTTTTTAGGAAGAAATTATTCTGCTCAAGAAGCCTATGAAATGGGTATGGTCAATGCGGTTATTCCTCACAAAGACTTAGAACAAACGGCTTTTGAATGGGCGCAAGAAATTTTAGAAAAATCACCAATTTCAATAAAAATGCTAAAGTTTGCTATGAACCTTACAGACGATGGCATGGTTGGCCAACAAGTTTTTGCAGGAGAAGCTACACGATTGGTCTATATGACCGATGAAGCCAAAGAGGGGAGAGATGCATTTTTAGAAAAACGCCCACCAAATTTTAATAAAAAATGGATTCCATAATATGACGCAACTAAAAACTTTGATTTCAGCGTTTCGATTGCGCACCTTACCGCTTTCTATTTCAGGAGCGGTTGTAGGTTCAAGTTATGCACACATCTTAGGTTTTTTTGATGTAGTAATTTTTGTCCTTATAATTCTTACAACACTTAGTTTTCAGATTTTATCAAATTTAGCCAACGACTATGGCGATGGTGTCAAAGGCACAGACAATAACTCAAGAATTGGGCCAGAACGCGCCTTACAAAGCGGTGCGATTTCCCCAAAACAAATGAAAAATGCAATTATCATTAACGCACTATTGAGTGCCATTTTAACCCTGCTTTTGATATATATAGCTTTTGGTGTTAGCCAACTATTTACTTCATTGATTTTTATTGTTTTAGGAGCACTTTCAATATATGCAGCAATCACTTATACTGTAGGAAAATCAGCCTATGGTTACAGAGCCCTTGGCGATTTGATGGTATTTTTATTTTTTGGCTGGCTTAGTGTGATGGGAACATATTTTTTATTTGCTAAAGATCTTGATGTGATGCTCCTAATTCCAGCATCTGCAATTGGATGTCTTAGTGCTGCTGTTTTGAATTTAAATAACATGAGAGATTTGGAAACAGATTTGAAATCTAATAAAATTACATTGGCTGGATATTTAGGAAAAAAGTCGTCAAAAACATATCATTTTGCATTGATACTTTCTGCAATCGTGTTAATGTTGATTTTTCAATATTCAATCTCATACTCAAAATTTATGTATTTGAGTTGGATTGCGTTTATACCTTTAATCTTTCATTTAAAGCTTGTTTTTTTTATCAAGAATCCAAAAGACTTTGACCCACATTTAAAACTTGTAGCATTATCAACATTCGTTTTGGCTATTTTATTTGCCACAGCACTGATTATTGAAAATCTTCACTCTGAATAAATTATAAAAATGAAAGCCTCGTTTAATAAATATCAATTAAAATTTAAACAAGCTAGTGGGACTTCTAGGGGTGTATTGACCACCAAAGATACATGGTTTATCAGCATTGAAAGTAATAATTCTATTGGTATAGGCGAGTGTGGGATGTTTCGTGGATTGAGTTGTGATGATAGACCCGATTTTGAGGAAACATTACAATGGGCCTGCGATCATATCAATTTGGGTTTAGATAATTTATTAAAAAAATTGGTTGAATTTCCTTCAATTCAATTTGGCTTAGAAATGGCTTTTCTAGATTTAAAAGCAAACTCTTCTCATGTTTTATTTCCATCAAAATTTACAGAAGGTAAGGACTCTATCCCCATTAATGGATTGATTTGGATGGGTGATAAGCAGTTTATGAAATCTCAGATTTGCACTAAACTTGACGAAGGATTTGATTGTTTAAAAATGAAAATTGGCGCTATAGATTTTGAAACGGAGTTGGCTCTTATTCAATCCATTAGAAAAGAATTTGACGCCAAAACCATTGAGATTCGTGTTGATGCAAATGGTGCTTTTTCTGAGTCTGATGCTTTGGAAAAACTAAAGCGTTTATCAGATTATGAATTACATTCGATAGAGCAACCTATAAAACAAGGACAATATGATGCAATGGCTGAACTTTGTAATAAAACACCGCTTCCCATTGCACTTGATGAAGAACTAATTGGAGTTCACGATGTAACAATACGCAAACAATTGCTACAAACTATAAATCCTCAATATATCATTCTTAAGCCCACTCTTGTTGGTGGATTTTTAGGAAGTCAATCTTGGATAGACTTAGCAGAAGATAAAAATATTGGCTGGTGGATTACAAGCGCATTAGAAAGTAATATTGGACTTAATGCTATTGCTCAATGGACCTACAGTCTTGATGTCGAAAGGCCTCAGGGCTTGGGAACAGGAATGCTTTTTTCAAATAATTTTTTATCGCCATTACAAATAAATAATGGTAATTTGCAGTATAACCCAAAAGAAAAATGGAATTTAAAAATTTAAACTATGTATATCAAACAAGCGTTTAAAGTCGAACACGATTGGTGGCTATATCTCGTTGGTGTTATTCTTATTTTTATTGGATCACAGCTTGGTCAAATTCCATTTACAATTGCAGTCATAACTAAATCAATAGCAAATGGAGGTGACTTATCAGCTTTGGATTATAATGCTATGATGTCTATTCTTGATTTAAACCTTAGCCTGTTTCTATTGCTATTGTCTTTTGCTATCGGGTTAGTGGTTGTTTTATTAGTGGTAAAATATATTCATAAACAAACTATAAAAAGCCTTACAACTTCTAGGTCTAAAATAGATTGGAGTCGTTTTTGGTTTGCTTTTCTAATTTGGGGGGTAACAACAGCTTGTTTTATTTTATTGGAATATTACGCCTCACCAGAAAATTTCACCTTTAATTTTAAGCCTATCCCATTTCTGATTTTAGTGTTAATTTCAGTTGTTTTTATTCCATTACAAACAAGTTTTGAAGAATATCTTTTTAGAGGCTATTTAATGCAAGGCCTTGGAGTTTTAGCCAAGAATAGGTGGGTACCGCTCATTTTTACCTCAACCATATTTGGATTGTTGCATATTGCAAATCCAGAAATTGATAATTTGGGGTATGTCCTATTGGTACATTACATAGGAACAGGATTTTTATTGGGTATAATTACTCTTATGGATGAAGGTCTAGAATTGGCATTGGGTTTTCATGCGGCCAATAATCTTATTGCCGCGCTTCTAGTTACTGCAGATTGGACAGCATTTCAAACCCATTCTATTTTAAAAGATATTTCTGATCCAGAAATGTCAAATGTAGAAGTGTTTTTTCCTGTTTTTGTCATTTATCCAATTCTTTTAATTGTTTTTGCCAAAAAATATAAATGGAGCAATTGGAAAGAAAAATTATTTGGAACTGTAACTAACAACTAGTTTTTGAGCACAAACACCGTTTATAATAACTTTAATGAAGCCTTTCAATTGAATGGTCTTAATTACACTATGGTTTCCTTAAAAGAATTGGCAGAAGACCTTATTTTGAGCCTTAATGAAAATGAGTTACATTTAGGTGAATTTATTCTGAATTGGATTGATGATTCAAAGGATATAGTCCTAAAGACTTCTGGAACAACATCCAAACCAAAGCATATTATAGCTCCAAAATCTGCTTTTATCAGTTCTGCAAAAGCAACTGGAGATTTTTTTAATTTATTACCTGAAAATTTTGCATTGTGTTGTTTACCTTTCTCATATATAGCCGCAAAAATGATGTTTGTTCGTGCTTGGGTTCTAGGTTTAAAATTGGATGTGATAGACCCCTCTTCAAGTCCTTTGAAAGGCATTACAAAGCAATATGATTTTTCAGCTATGGTGCCATTACAAGTTCATAATTCCTTTTCAAAATTAAATCAAATTAAAACTCTTCTTGTAGGAGGTGCACCTGTGTCTAGGACTTTACAAAATCAATTGAAAGGACACCCGTCATCGATTTTTGAAACCTATGGAATGACAGAAACTGTCAGTCATATTGCTGCAAAAAATTTATCGAAAGGAGAAGGGGTCTTTACAATTTTACCTGATATTTCAATTTCTGTTGATGATAATGATTGCCTAGTAGTTAAAGCGCCAAAACTAACTCCGGAAGTTTTATACACAAATGACGTAGTTGCTCTAGTTTCGAATGATACTTTTAAATGGTTAGGCCGATTTGATAATGTGATGAACTCGGGGGGAATAAAAATTTATCCAGAGCAGATTGAGAAAGTCTTACAAAATCAAATCAGCAATCGTTTTTATATCACTTCAATTCCAGACAAATTACTAGGGCAAAAAGTAATTCTAATTATTGAAGGAAAATCACAGGAGTTAGAATTAGATTTTAGTGAAATTGATACAAATAAACGTCCAAAAAACATCTTCTTCATAAAAGAATTTTGTGAAACAACTTCAGGAAAAATTCAACGTCAAAAAACGCTCGAAACATTAAACTTGAATCACTCCTAAATTAAAATCTTTTTCAATAGGAGCATGGTTTGCGGCCTCAATTCCCATGCTAATCCATTTACGTGTATCAAGAGGGTTGATTACAGCATCGGTCCAAAGGCGCGCTGCTGCATAATAAGGCGAAACCTGTTCATCATATTTTTGTTTAATCTTTGAAAGTAATTCGGATTCTTGTTGTTCGGATATTTTTTTTCCTTGTTTCTTGAGTGCAGCGGTTTCTATTTGTAATAAAACCTTAGCGGCACTATTACCGCTCATTACAGCTAATTCTGCACTGGGCCAAGCTACAATCAATCTAGGGTCGTAGGCCTTGCCACACATTGCATAATTTCCTGCACCATAGCTATTACCTGTAATGATGGTAAATTTTGGTACAACACTGTTGCTCACAGCATTGACCATTTTTGCACCATCTTTTATTATTCCGCTATGTTCACTTTTACTACCGACCATAAACCCTGTAACGTCTTGTAAAAACACCAAAGGAATTTTTTTCTGATTACAATTGGCAATAAAACGTGTGGCTTTGTCTGCACTATCATTATAAATAACGCCTCCAAACTGCATTTCACCTTTTTTGGTTTTAACCAATTTACGTTGATTGGCTACAATCCCAACAGCCCAACCGTCAATTCGTGCATAACAAGTGATGATGGTTTTTCCATAACCCGCTTTGTATTCTTCAAATTCTGAATGATCTACCAATCTTTTAATGATTTCATAGGTGTCATACTGATCGGCTCTAGAGCTTGGTAGAATTCCAAAAATATCTTCTGGATTTTCTTTGGGTTTTACGGCTTTTATACGGTTGAATCCAGCATTTTCTGCATCCCAAATTTTGTCCATTATGGATTTAATTTTATCTAAAGCATCTTTGTCATCGCTAGCTTTATAATCTGTCACGCCACTAATTTCGCAGTGGGTTGTGGCACCACCAAGAGTTTCATTATCTATGCTTTCTCCGATGGCTGCTTTTACCAAATAGCTACCTGCCAAAAATATACTTGCTGTTTTATCCACAATAATGGCTTCATCACTCATTATAGGGAGATAAGCACCACCAGCAACACAACTTCCCATAATGGCCGAAATTTGTGTAATTCCCATACTACTCATAATGGCATTGTTTCTAAAAATTCGACCAAAATGTTCTTTATCAGGGAAAATTTCGTCTTGCATCGGCAAATATACTCCTGCAGAATCTACCAAATATATGATGGGTAATTTGTTTTCAATAGCAATTTCTTGTGCTCGTAAATTCTTTTTGGCGGTAATTGGAAACCATGCACCAGCTTTTACTGTGGCATCATTAGCTACAACTATACATTGTTTTTTTGCAATATATCCAATCTTTACAACTACGCCACCAGATGGACATCCACCATGATTATTATACATACCCTCACCTGCAAAAGCGCCAATTTCGATGGATTCAGATTTTGGATCTAAAAGATAGTCAATACGCTCACGAGCAGTCATTTTACCTTTGGCGTGTTGTTTTTCAATTTTTGAAGATCCTCCACCGTGTTTAACTTTTGCTAAGCGTTTTCTAAGGTCGGATAAAAGCAGTTTATTTTGATCTTCGTTTTTATTGAAATTTAGATCCATATATAATATCTTTGTAGCAAAAATAACAATATTCTACATTTTTTAGATTTAGTTTAACGAAGATTTACAATTCTTAACGATTACATTTTAAAATACTTTTTATGAAGATGATTTTTCACCCTTCAAGTTCTCGTGGCTATGCCAATCATGGTTGGTTAGAAGCTAATCACTCTTTTAGTTTTGCACGCTTTTTTGATCCCAATAAAATGAATTTTGGGGCACTTCGTGTTTTAAATGATGATAAAATTGCTCCAAGTATGGGTTTTGGCACCCATCCTCATGACAATATGGAAATTATTACAGTGCCACTTTCTGGGACTCTTAAGCACAAAGACTCCATGACAGAGCAGTGGCTGACTGTTGAAGCAGGTGAAGTTCAAGTGATGTCGGCAGGAACAGGTGTTTATCATTCTGAAATGAATGCATCGTCAACAGAAGAATTAAGGTTATTCCAGATTTGGATTTTAACAAATAGAGAAGGCGTATCACCACGTTATGATCAAAAACATTTTGAGCTAGTTTCATCTGGAGAATTACAAATTTTGGTAGAATCTATGGATGATTTTAAATTAGAAACAAGTTTGAAAATTTATCAAAATGCCCAAATTTCCAGAGTAAATTTGAACGCTGGTGATCAATTTTCGTACCCTTTAAAATCAGACGCTCATGGTGTATATGTAATGCAAGTCTATGGGGTTTCAACAATTGAAAATCAACAACTTAATCAAAGAGATGCTTTAGGAATTTCTAATGTAAACCAGTTTGAAATCGTTGCACAACAAGAGTCACAGCTATTGTTTATTGAAGTTCCAATGAAATTTTAGTGAAGTTGTTTAAAACAAAAATTAGAGCAAAAATAATAAAGCTTAAAAAGCCATAAATTATATAGCTGGTTATGGTTCTTACAACATTCCAAAAGCGCCGTCCAGATTTAAAAAATTTCCAATACACAAAATACACATATAATACAGCTAAAAAACTGGATAGAAAATCTAAAAAATCATTCTTAAACGGTACATTTATCAATAAAATAATTGCAGAAATAAAAGCTTGTTGACCAGTGATATAAAGATTGATGACAAAATGTTCAAAATAACTTACTTTAAAATGCCAAAATGCGATCCAAGAGGCCAATGAAAATAAAGGAACAGAAAGCAGCAATAGATAAGAATAATTTTTTGATAACCAAATAAATAATTCAGGAACCACAACCTTTCCGCCCTCAATTGAAATGGTAACTGAACTGTCTACATCTTCCATCATCCCAGCAACAACATTCTCTGGCCAAGTGTTTTCTCCTATCAAGCGTATTGAAAGATAATAGAAAGATGAAAGGATGATGACATAAACTACAGGTTTAAAATAGCGTTTTCTTTGCCCATCCAAATAAGCTCGAATGGTGCTTCCTGGTCTTAAAAAAAGTTCTTTTAGAGTGAATAGAAACCCGTTTTTAATAAAAAAAACCGCCTGAAACAATTCTTGTACAACACTTTTATAGTTGATTTTTCCAACACCTGTATTTTGTCCACAACTAGAGCAGAAGTTCTTTCTTACAATGCCATTGCAGTTTTTGCATTTCATAATTAAAAAGTAAAATATATTAGTTAATTTAACTTTACCTTTATACTATTCTTTAATAGCTTTTTTATTTTAACTTTTTATATTTTTTGAGTTCAAATTCCAAATGTTCTATTTCAGACTTTAGCGCTCCGTTTTCAATTTCCAATTCTGAAATCTTTTTGGATAAAGCCGCCACAGCTTCATCCTTACTGTACTGTCGTCTGAGCTTTATGAGAACATTGTCAAAATAATCCATAACATTACATTTTAAAATTAGATTTACAAAAACTGTTAATATGACAGTATTATTAGCATTCAAAACCCTGAACTTTTAAAAAAGCGTTGTAAAAAGAAAACAGTTCTATAAAATATTTGAAAATTAGATTATTCATGGTTTTAAAGTATAAATTTGGGAAATAACAGAACCTCAAATTTAAATTATTTTTAAAAAAATCACAAACAAAAGTTTTAAAAATTACCGATATTTGAAGACACAAAATTTTTAATAACTATAAAATGAATAAAAATACAGTATTGGCTTGGGCCACTTTTATTATGATATTTGTAGGAGTTTCTCTAATTGCACTTGGTGCATTTCGCTACGATGATGTTGCAGGTTGGGGCTTTGCGGCTGTAGGTATTGGATTCTTTGCTATTGCTTGGGTATTTAATGCCTTAAAAGGACGTGTATAATGAGCGACGATAAAAAAATCATCTTTTCCATGTCGGGGGTTACCAAAACCTTCCAAAGTGCCAATACACCTGTTTTAAAAAATATATATCTCAGCTTTTTCTATGGAGCCAAAATAGGTATTCTAGGGCTTAATGGTTCTGGAAAATCTACACTTTTAAAAATCATTGCAGGGGTTGATAAAAATTATCAAGGCGATGTGGTCTTTTCGCAAGATTATTCTGTGGGCTACCTAGAGCAAGAACCGCAATTGGATGACGAAAAAACTGTTTTAGACGTGGTCAAAGAAGGCGCTGCAGAAACTGTAGCTATTTTAGACGAGTACAACAAAATCAATGATATGTTTGGTTTGGAAGAAGTCTATTCCGATGCTGATCGTATGGAAAAACTCATGAATCGTCAAGCTGAATTACAAGATCAGATTGATGCCGCTAACGCTTGGGAACTCGATACCAAATTAGAAATTGCTATGGACGCGCTCCGCACTCCAGAGGGCGACAAAAAAATTGGAGTTCTTTCTGGTGGTGAACGCCGAAGAGTTGCACTATGTCGTTTGCTTTTGCAAGAGCCTGATGTTTTGCTTTTAGATGAGCCTACCAACCATTTGGATGCAGAATCGGTTCATTGGTTAGAGCAGCATTTGGCGCAGTATAAAGGCACCGTCATTGCGGTTACACACGACCGTTATTTTTTGGATAATGTAGCAGGATGGATTTTAGAACTCGATAGAGGAGAGGGCATCCCTTGGAAAGGAAATTACTCCTCATGGTTAGATCAAAAGTCAAAACGATTGGCACAGGAAATTAAATCGGCGTCTAAGCGCCAAAAAACATTGGAACGCGAGTTGGAATGGGTACGCCAAGGTGCAAAAGGGCGTAAAACCAAACAAAAAGCGCGTTTAACGAATTATGATAAACTTTTAAATCAAGATCAGAAACAGCTTGATGAAAAGCTAGAAATTTATATCCCAAATGGCCCACGTTTAGGTACTAATGTAATTGAAGCTGAAGGCGTTAGTAAGGCCTATGGCGAGAAACTACTTTATGATCATTTAAATTTTAATTTACCACAAGCCGGTATTGTTGGTGTCATTGGTCCTAATGGTGCAGGAAAGACCACGATTTTTAAAATGATTATGGGCGAGGAAACTCCCGACAAAGGATCATTTAAGGTAGGTGAAACAGCAAAAATAGCCTATGTTGATCAAAGCCATTCCAATATTGATTCAGAAAAAACGATTTGGCAAAATTTTAGTGACGAACAGGAGCTTATTATGATGGGTGGGCGGCAAGTGAATTCCCGTGCTTATTTGAGTCGTTTTAACTTTTCAGGAAGTGAGCAAAACAAAAAAGTTAAATTGCTTTCTGGAGGAGAGCGAAACCGTCTTCATTTGGCAATGACACTAAAAGAAGAGGGTAACGTTTTGCTTTTAGATGAACCTACAAATGATTTGGATGTTAATACATTACGTGCTCTAGAAGAGGGCTTAGAAAACTTTGCCGGGTGTGCGGTTGTTATCAGTCACGACCGTTGGTTTTTAGACCGAATTTGTACCCATATTTTAGCTTTTGAAGGCAATTCGGAAGTCTATTTTTACGAGGGTAGTTTTAGTGAATATGAAGCCAATAAACGTCAGCGATTGGGGGGCGATATTATGCCAAAACGTATTAAATATAAAAAATTGATTCGTTAAAAAGATTCATCTAATCCTCAAGGGGTTGTTCTAAATCTTCTGAATCAGTTTTTTTTACTCTATCTTTTTTATAAATAGGAAGTAAATATGATATACTGTAATTTACTCCTGTTCCAACTTTGCTGCTGTCATAGGTTCGTCCAAAGCCTGGAATATATAAATTCTCGAAATTATCGGGTGATTTTTCGGAGATTCTAGCTTTTAGCTGCACATTGAATCCTAAAAATAGATTATTGAAAAGCTCAGCTTTTAAACCAAAAATAAGCTCTACCCATGCCGCAGTAAGCCCTGAAAATTCAACACTTTCATTGTTTTGAATTTGTGACCAAGTTTGGCTGTTTGTATCATAAATAGTATAGCGATTTCTTGTTTGACTAAAACTCGACAATCCAAAGCGTAGACCGCTAATGATTAAATTTTCCATTCCTAACCAATTGTTGTACAAGTTGTAATCAATCCCTACTTTAAAATAATTTCCTTTAGCACTGCTATCTAAATAATCTGTTTTAGTAGCTTTTTCTTCGAACCCTAGTTCACCAGCAACATACAGGCGTCTACCCAATCGATAATCTGCATTGACCTCAAATCCTGAGTAGTCTGAATCAAAAGCAGTACGTCCAAATTTGCTAAGGTCTACACCAAAACGCAATCCATATTTGTCTTGAAAAACAATGCTTTCTGTAGAAGTTTCATTGCTGGTATCACTAGTTTTATTTTGTGCAAACGAAACGCTACTGATCCATAAAAAACAAAGGCAATTAATGAAATATTTTAACATGGGTTTCATTTTCATTTGTTATTTCATTCACTATTATATCGGCATTTACCATCCAAAGATCGCTATCCGTTTCGATGCTAAACCCTTGAATATTATTCACATTTTTGTAACCACATGCACGAGAAACATATACTGCTGAGGTGGTATAGGCCACGGTTATTACATCTGAATTGCCTTGCACGGCATCATTAATAACACTATAATTTTTATATAATTTGAATTGTATTTGATTTGCTGTACCATTGAGAGGTAATTCTATTTTTTCGCGAGAACTTACGACTTCACCAGAAATTTCAACATCGTTGCCTTGTGCATCTAAACCAACAGCAAAAAGACCTCCAACGGTTTTTGTGTTATCTAAATTTCCAATATCAAAAAACTCTATAACAAGGCGAGAGGTAGTTTGTGTATTTTCGCTGCACACATCATCTGGTTCGCAGGCGATGAGCAACAAAAAAATCCATAAAAAAGATATTCTATTCATAAAAATCTAAATTCTTTTTTTCAAAAGTACAACATTTTCTACATGATGCGTCTGTGGAAACATGTCTACTGCTTGTGTTTTTATTATCTTATATTTCGAATCCATCAAAGCCAAATCTCTTGCCTGAGTTGCGTTGTTGCAACTCACATAGACAATTTTTTCGGGTAAAATATTCAATATTTGTTGAATAACATCTTTATGCATTCCATCTCTTGGCGGGTCGGTAATGATGACGTTTGGGTGTCCATGTGTGTTTATAAATTCTGAATTGAAAACAGTTTTCATATCTCCAACAAAGAACTCCACATTATCGATTTTGTTGTGTTCTGCGTTTTCTTTTGCGGCTTTTATGGCATCTGGAACGGCTTCTACACCAACAACTTTTTTGGCCTTTTTGGCTACAAATTGAGCAATTGTTCCTGTACCTGTATACAAATCATAGACCAATTCGCTTCCCGTTAATCCTGCAAAATCTCGAGTAATTTTATATAAATTATAGGCCTGTTCGGAATTGGTTTGATAGAAAGATTTTGCATTAATTTTAAATTGCAAACCCTCCATTTCTTCAAGAATATAATTTCGACCATAGTAGCAAACTACTTCTTGATCATAGATGGTGTCATTGCCTTTTGGATTGATGACGTATTGCAATGAAGTGATTTCTGGGAATGAATTTTTGAGAAAACCCATAATGGTTTCTATATGCAATTTTGTTGCTAAAAAAAACTGTACAACAACCATAATTTCTTTAGTGCTTGTTGTACGAATCATAAGGGTACGAAGTACTCCCGATTGTTGTTTGGGGTCAAAGAATGGGATGTTTTGCGTTTTAGCAAACGCTTTTAGTTCATTCCGAATGGCATTGGACGGATCGGCTTGAAGCCAACATTTATCGATGTCTAAAATTTTATCCCACATGCCTGGGATATGAAATCCAAGCACATTTCGATTATCAATTGTTTTATCTGCATTAATTTCCTCCAAAGAAAGCCAACGGTTATTACTAAATGAAAATTCCATCTTATTTCTATAAAAATAAGGATGAGCACAACCAAGAATAGGAGTGACCTCTGGCAATTCGACTTTTCCAATACGTTGCAGATTGTTGGTCACTTCTTTTTGCTTAAAAAATAATTGCTGATCATATTTCATATGCTGCCATTTGCAGCCACCACAAGTTCCAAAATGGGTGCATTTAGGCGTTTCTCTATGCTCGGAAAGTTTATGAAATTGTGTTGCTTTTCCTTCGTAATACCCTTTACGTTTTTTAAAGGTTTGTACATCAATCACATCCCCTGGAACAGCATTATTCAGAAAAATGACTTTACCATCTGGTGCTTTGGCAATACTTTTCCCTTTTGCACCAGCATCGATGACTTCGACTTCAAAAAATTCTTTTTTTTCTTTTTTTCTTCGCATGCTTGCAAAAATACTGTAAAAAAAAATGCTGTCCCTTTGGAACAGCATTGAAAAATGTTTTTTTTTGGTATTATTTTTTCTTGAATACCTGATCAATTAATTCCTTTGCGGCATCTTTTCCACCAAGGCCAATGGCAATGGCCAAACCTAGACCAATAGCAGCAAACAAATATTGTGTAAGTTTGGATACCAAATCATTTCCGATGTTGAGTTGTGATAAAATCATTGAAAATACAATCAATAAAATACCAAACTTAGCAATGGATCCGATCACGGAGGCCTGTTCAATATTCATGTTGTTCAGTCGTCCATTGATAAAATCGCGTACAAAATTGGCGAGATACAAACCAAAGACAAAAAGAATGACAGAGATAAAAATATCGGGGATAAACCCAACAACTTTGTCAAATAACTCCTTGGCAACGAAGAGACCTAGAATATCAAAAACGGTAAGCAAAACTACCAAGAGCAGTACGTAGTAGATGATATTGCCTATGATTTCTGAAAATTTATGTTTGATGCCAATTTGCTCAAGCATTTGATCGAGCTCTACTTTGTCTGCAATCACATCCAGTTTGATGAATTTTGCGAGTTTAATGATTAATTTTCTTAGTAGACGAGCAATAAATCGGCCTACAAACCAAAATAAGAGGGCTCCAAGTAATTTTGGTATAAACTGCCCAATTTCATTCATAAAATAGCTAAAGCTTTCCCAAACCTTAGCGCCTAGTTCTTTTGTTGATTCTACAACTTGTACCATAGTAAAATGTGTTTAATTAGTTTTCTGTATTTGTTTAGACACAAAAAAATTGAAATGGTCACATTATTTTTTGATGTTATCTAATATTTTGGATTTTGTTTTAAAAAATTAAAAAAACTTACTAATTTGCACACGATGGGTGATTTCTCTCCATAAGAAGGAATTGTACTTTTCTTACTTAAATTTTTTTAAAATGCCTCTTTTAAATACACTTTCATCAAAAGAAGCCATGAATTTGGAGCACAATTATGGCGCTCATAACTACCACCCCCTTCCTGTTGTCCTCAATAGAGGAGAAGGCGTTTATGTCTGGGATATAGAGGGAAAAAAATATTATGATTTTTTATCAGCATATTCTTCAGTCAATCAAGGGCATTGTCATACTGCTATAGTAGGAGCAATGAAGCGTCAAGCTGAAACTCTAACATTAACATCGAGGGCGTTTTATAATGATCAATTGGGCCCTTATGAGCAGTATATTACTCAATACTTTGGATTTGATAAAGTATTACCTATGAATACTGGTGCAGAAGCTGTAGAAACGGCCATAAAAATCACACGCCGTTGGGCTTATAAAATAAAAGGTATCCCTGAAAACAAAGCAAAAATTATTGTTTGTGAAAACAACTTTCATGGGCGTACAACAACGATTATTTCTTTTTCCAATGATCCTACAGCAAAAAAACACTTTGGTCCCTATACCGATGGTTTTATCAAAATTCCATATGATGACACCAATGCTTTGCAAAAGGTCCTTGAAACACATAATGATATCGCAGGTTTTTTGGTTGAACCCATTCAAGGGGAAGCAGGGGTTTATGTGCCATCCGAAGATTATTTAAAAACTGCCAAAGCATTGTGTGAAGAGCATAATGTTTTGTTTGTTGCCGATGAAGTTCAAACAGGCATTGCGCGTACGGGTCGGCTCTTAGCAAGTTGTGGCAACTGTAGTTGTGCCAATAAAGATTGTTCAGATACTCCTGACGTAAAACCCGATGTATTGATTTTGGGTAAAGCACTAAGTGGAGGTGTCTATCCTGTTTCTGCTGTTTTGGCTAATGATGCTGTTATGAATGTCATTACACCAGGATCTCATGGTAGTACTTTTGGAGGTAATCCAGTGGCCGCAGCAGTTGCAATTGCAGCGCTAGAAGTCATTAAAGATGAACAACTTACAGAAAATGCAGAGCAATTAGGACAACTTTTTAGAGCGCAATTAAATGAATACATCAAAGACAGTACAATTGTAAAACTCGTTAGAGGAAAAGGATTGCTAAATGCTATAGTGATAAATGATTCAGAGGAAAGTGATACCGCTTGGAATATTTGTTTAAAACTTCGTGATAACGGATTACTAGCCAAACCCACGCACGGAAACATCATTCGCTTTGCACCGCCTTTGGTGATGACTGAAGATCAGTTACTCGATTGTGTGGCAATTATCATTAAAACGTTAAAAGCTTTTGAAGTTTAGTTTTTCATAATTTAAATTCCAATGCAATGAAACATATTTTTTATTTATTCTTATTATTAAGCGTGATGGCCTGTCATAAAAATGCAGAAAACAGTAGAAATATCAGTTTAGAATATCCAAAAACAATTCAGGTTGATACCGTTGACGAATATTTTGGGGTACAAGTAAAAGACCCATATCGTTGGTTGGAAGACGATAGAAGCAAGGAAACGGAAGCATGGGTAAAAACACAAAACAAAACAACGTTTGACTATCTTTCAAATGTCCCCCACAGAGAAGAACTAAAGGAGCGTTTAGAAAAATTATGGAATTATGAAAAAATAGGTTCTCCTTTTAAAGAAGGCGATTATACTTATTTTTACAAAAATAATGGACTTCAAAATCAATATGTGATTTACCGCTACAAAACTGGCGATGCCCCATCAACTGCAGAAGTTTTTATTGACCCCAACACCTTTAAAGAAGATGGTACGATTTCACTTGGTGGTACTAGTTTTTCCAAAAGTGGTCGTTTGTTGGCCTATAGTATTTCTGAAGGAGGAAGCGATTGGAGGAAAATTATGACTATGGATGTGGTCTCCAAAAAAATTATTGAAGACACACTAGTCGATGTCAAATTTAGTGGAATGTCTTGGTACAAGGATGAAGGTTTTTATTACTCCAGCTATGATAAACCAAAAGGGAGCGCCCTATCTGCAAAAACAGATCAACACAAAGTATATTACCACAAACTAGGCACGTCTCAAAAAGAAGATGTTTTGATTTTTGGTGGAACAAAAGAAGAAAAACACCGCTATGTTGGTGCAAGAGTTACGGAAGATAATCGTTTTTTAATTATTTCGGCAAGCGTTTCAACCTCAGGCAACAAGTTGTTTCTCAAGAATTTAGATGCTCCAAATAGCCCATTATTAACAATTCTTAATCATACCAAAAGTGATACTTATTTGATTGATAATGTTGATGATAAATTGTATTTGGTAACAAATTTGAATGCGCCCAATCAAAAAATAGTAACCGTAGATGCAAAACATCCAAAACCTGAAAATTGGGTAGATTTTATCCCTGAAACAAAACATGTTTTGAATCCCTCAACAGCTGGTGGTTATTTTTTTGCGGAATATATGGTTGATGCCATATCGCAAGTCAAACAATATGATTATGATGGTAATTTTATTCGAGATATAAAACTTCCAGGTCTAGGAAATGCCGGAGGATTTGGTGGTAAAAAAGAAGACACTATTGATTTCTATTCATTTACAAATTACAAAACACCATCAAGCATTTATAAATTTGACTTAGAAACAGGTATTTCTGAGTTGTATTGGAAACCAGAGATAGATTTTGACAGCTCCGATTACGAAAGTAAACAAGTATTTTATGAATCTAAAGATGGTACAAAAGTTCCTATGATGATTACCTATAAAAAAGGCCTTCAGCTCAACGGAAAAAACCCGACAATACTTTATGGCTATGGCGGGTTTAATATCAGTTTGAATCCAAGTTTTAGCGTAACCAATGCGGTTTGGCTTGAGCAAGGCGGTATATATGCGGTGCCAAATCTTCGTGGCGGTGGCGAATATGGAAAAGCATGGCATGATGCAGGGACACAGATGAAAAAGCAAAATGTATTTGATGATTTTATTGCTGCTGCAGAATATTTAATAGCAGAGCAATATACTTCAAGCGATTTTCTAGCCATCCGTGGAGGGTCAAACGGAGGACTTCTTGTTGGCGCTACAATGACTCAACGCCCAGATTTAATGAAAGTTGCTCTACCAGCGGTTGGTGTTCTAGATATGCTACGCTACCACACCTTTACTGCAGGAGCAGGGTGGGCCTATGATTATGGCACTTCTGAGGACAATAAAGAAATGTTTGAATATCTAAAGGGCTATTCTCCTGTTTATAACGTCAAAAGTGGTGTAAAATACCCAGCAACTCTTGTCACCACAGGCGATCATGATGATCGTGTGGTTCCGGCACATAGTTTTAAGTTTGCAGCAGAATTGCAAAGTAAGCAATCAGGAACAAATCCTACTTTGATTCGTATTGAAACCGATGCGGGTCATGGTGCAGGAACTCCAGTAAGTAAAACCATTGAACAATACACCGATATTTTTGGCTTTACACTATATAATATGGGGTATAACGAACTGCCTGTAAATGGAAATGCTATTTTTAAGGATTAAATTCTTTGTTGGAATATCAAAAAAGAGATTTAATTTTTACTTTGCTGCATTAATCTCCTCCATTATTTTTTGCCACTCTTGTTGTATCTCGGAAAAGTCTGTTGTTGCTAGAGAATAAATTGACCAAGCAAGAAATAGCATATTGATTATCAAAATAATAAGCGCAACAGTTTTTGCGGTTTGCATACTGTTAATATTGCCTTCATAATCATCAGGATTCAATTGTGCATCTTTTATTTTTTTATTGGCGATCAAATAGGCAGGTCCCGAAAGAAAAACACCAAGTCCCCAAAAACAACAACATAAAAGGCCTAAAATGCTCAGCAAATATACAAGCGTAGTGTTCAACGATTTTTTCATAAAATAATTTGTTTAATGAGATAGTTAGTAATAATCACACCAATTGAAATTAGAGATAGTATATTGATGCTCTTTTGATAAAATTTAAACTTATAAAAACGACTGATCAACAATATTCCAGCAAGGGCCAAAAGGGGATAAATTGCTGGATACATCCAAAAGGCGTCAACAAAATGGCCTTTAAAAAAAAGAAAAAAAGCACGTTGGAATCCACAACCCATACACTCAAATCCAAAAAGTGATTTACTTAAACAGGGTAGCATGTAGTTATCTAAGGCCATTTGCAGTATTGTTCTTCAAATTAATAAATAATTTATTGAATAAAAAAATAAAGATGTAATTGAAAAAAATTAAATTAAAGCTATTACTTTTAACGCATTAATAAAAGAATCTTTTGAAACAAAGTGCAATTAAATATCTGGCATTTTTAGTAGGCGCTATTTTAATTATTTATGCTGAAATCTATTCAAATTCTTTAATTTCAGTTATAGGATTAATTTTTTTAGTTGTTGGTATATATTTGATATCCAAAGGTATTGGTCAAAAACCTGATTATAATCCCTATGAGGTTCAAACTGAAGACGAAGAAGAATGAGTTTTAGACTAAATGATAAGGTGTCTGTTTTGGATGATGACCTCTCTGGTTATGTGATCGAAATTTCAGGAAATGCAATTACTATTGAAACAACTTCAGGTTTCGAAATGTCATTTGAGGCTTCAGAATTGGTTTATACCGATGACCATCTTTTAAACAAATCATCGTTTTCGGGTCAATCCATTCAAAATATTCTTTCTGAAAAAACCTCAAAAAAAAAAGTGCAACCCCAAAAAAATAAATTAAAAACTCGCCAACAACCACCAATGGAGGTGGATCTTCATATTCAACAATTGGTAAGTTCAACAAAAGGGATGCAAAATTATGAGATGCTTAACTTACAATTGGATACTGCAAAACGACGTTTGGATTTTGCCATTTCAAAACGGATTCAAAGGGTTATTTTTATTCATGGCGTAGGTGAGGGGGTTCTTAAGTTGGAACTCGAATATCTGTTAAAGCGTTATGAAGGCATAAAATTTTATCCTGCCGATTACCAAAAATATGGTAATGGTGCTACAGAGGTTTATATTTTTCAGAACAAAAAACTCTAAAACGAAATTGTTGTTTCATAAGTTCCTAGTTCCAAAACATCGGCTGAAAGAACAGAAATATCAATGTTGTTTAGAGTAACGGTAATCGTAACAATACGCCGAAACTGATTTGCATTGTTAGTTTGTACGCTATAAGTATCTGCAAAAACTGCATCTAAAAACCGGGCAGAAGAAGCCCCAACTGCAATGTCATCAAAGAGGTTTCCATTGCCGTTTTCATCTTCATTGATAGTTAGCGTACCATCATTATCATCATCTGTGTCTAAATAATCTGGAATAGAGTCCCCATCGCTGTCTTGTGCATCGGATAAGTCGCCATCATTGTTTGGATCTGGTTTTTCGTTGATAGTGGGTACGTTATCGCCATCATCATCGTTGTCTTTGTAGTTGGGTATGCCATCGCCATCCGAATCACCATCAAATTCTAGTGCTGTGGGCACACCATCATTATCATCATCTTGGAATGTTGAAACAAATTTTGCAATTCCACTAGATGAGGAATAGCTATTTGTTACAGAAACACCTGCTGGAGGAATCACAGTACAAATTAACGCATTGGGATCTCCATTGTAAGATCTATAATGAAATTGAACATTACTACCGTCGATAGTAATTGTTTGTTCATCTCCCGATGTTGCAGGATTAAACATGGCTTCTGTAGTTGTTGTTCTTGGAATCAATAATATAAGCGACTCAAAAGGGTCTTCTCTTGTGTCATAAAACAAAAAACTAGATGTAATGGCTGACCCTTGATTGGCAGTTTGAATCTCACACAATGCTAACTCTTTATCAAAATCTAATTGAATATTCAAAACATCGCCATCATCACAAGCTGTTGTTAGAACTAGAACTGAAAAGAAACATAACCAATTGCGCATAATTCATCTATTTGTTACAAAAGTAATAGAATTGAGAAATAAATTTAATGTTATTGTCAATTATTTAATTTGATTATTTTTGTTAAAACTAAAGGAAAACAAATGACCCCCATTTATTTAGATAATGCTGCTACAACATGTGTTCGTGAAGATGTTGCGAACAAAATGGCAGAAGTCTTAAAATCTACTTATGGCAATCCATCTTCGACTCATAGTGTTGGGCGTTATTCAAAATCCATTTTAGAACAATGTCGCAAACGAATTGCTTCACATTTTAATGTAAAGTCATCAGAAATCGTTTTTACTTCGGGTGGAACCGAAGCTGATAATCTTGTTTTGCGTTCTGCAGTCTATGATCTAGATGTAAAACATATTATTTCTTCTAAAATTGAACATCATGCGGTAGGGCATACCATTGAAGCATTACAATTATCCTCTCAAATAAAAGTAAGTTATGTTCATCTCACAGAAAAAGGAGAGGTTGATCTAAAGCACTTAGAAGAGTTATTAAAAAATTCATCAGAGAAAACTCTGGTGTCTTTGATGCATATCAACAATGAAATTGGAACAATTTTGGACTTAAAATTTGTTGCAGAATTATGTAAAACATATGATGCGTTGTTTCATAGCGATACGGTACAATCTGTTGGTCATTATCATTTGGATTTACAAAAAATTCCAATCGATTTTTTAGCGGCTAGTGCGCATAAATTTCATGGTCCAAAAGGAATAGGATTTGCTTTTGTAAGAAGTGGTTTAGGATTACAACCCATTATTACTGGCGGTTCACAAGAACGCGGATGCCGTGCAGGAACAGAAAGTTTGCATGACATTGTTGGTTTGGATGAATCTTTGGCTATAGCTTATACGCACCTAGAGACTGAAAAACAATTTATTAGCACGTTAAAATCTTATTTCATCAATCGTTTAAAGTCTGAAGTTCCAGGTGTAAAATTCAATGGTTATTGCGATGATTTTGAAAAAAGTACCTATACTTTGGTCAATGTTTGTTTGCCAGTTTCTTCAGAAAAAGCACCTTTGTTTTTATTTCAATTAGATCTTAAAGGGATTGCATGTTCTAAGGGAAGTGCTTGTCAAAGCGGGAGCGACAAAGGTTCGCATGTCCTCACTGAAATTCTCTCGCAAGACGACTTAAAAAAGCCCTCTATTCGCTTTTCATTCAGTTCTTACAATACCAAAGAAGAATTAGATAATGTGGTTGATGTTCTTAAAAACTTAGTTTTAGAAACTGCCTAAAAGCGCATGTTTAATCTGATATTAAAAACTCTTGGCGTCAAATAATTTGGAATGGAATACTGACGTTTCGAATATACATCTCTAACCCATGTATTGGTAATTGAATTCTGAACATCAAAAATGTTAAAAATCTCTATACCAAATGCCAGCTCTTTAAATCGTTTTTTCCAGCCATTTTTTGCTTTATTTTTTGCATCAACAAGAACATAAGACATGCCAATATCTGCACGTTTATAATCAGGTAATCTGTTTTGATAGCTATATACATCAGCATAGCTTGGAGACCCTCCAGGAACACCTGTATTATACACCAAATTGAGATACATTTTCATATTTGGAAGTTTAGGGATATAATCTTGAAAAAGGATTCCAAATTTTAAACGTTGGTCCATGGGACGGGCAATAAACTCTTTTCCACCAATAGCTTCTTCTGTTTTTAAATATCCAAAAGAAAACCATGATTCTGTTCCAGCAACAAATTCACCATTCAATCGAACATCAAAACCATAGGCATATGCTTTTGCATTATTATTGGCTGCATATCGAATACGTACATTTTCAACGGTATAGGGGTTAACGTCTGATAGGCTTTTATAATAGGCTTCAGAAATGAGCTTAAAAGGGCGTTTCCAAAGTTTAAAACTGTATTCATGTCCTGCTACCAAATGAATAGAGCGCTGTGCTTTAACATTACTATTGACTGTTCCATTGGCATCGCGTAATTCTCTATAAAAAGGCGGTTGATAATACAAACCTCCACTTAGCCTATACAGCATATCTTTTTTTCCATTGGGTTTGATGCTAAATTGACCTCGAGGACTAAATACCATTTGTTGTTTTGAGTTGATATTTTGACCGTTTACATTCCATTGATGAGCACGTGCCCCAAAATCATAAAACACCTCATTAGAGCCAAGACTACTGCGTTTACTCCATTGTGCAAAAGCTTGCAAACGTTGTACTGTTGTGCTATTTGTAGCTCGAATGTTTTGATAGGGGGCAAGAGGCCCTGTGTTTGCCGTATAGGGCTGATTGTCAAATTGATCTAAGTTTGGAGGATTGATAGAAAATCCAGCCGAATCTATAACTTCCCATTCAACAACACGATCTCGAATATCTTCATTGGTATATTTTATTGACCATTGAAAATGATTTTTATTTTTTTTATAATCTCCTCGATGTTCAATAGTAGTAATCAAAGCATCCAAATCGTTTCTGGCATGATTGATTTGACCGCCAATACCTTCTGAAAATTCGACTTCTCCTAAATTTTCATCCCCAATATTGCTATTCACTTCGCCTAATCTGTATCGTGCCAAAATATCAAAATACTCTTGTTCTGTGGTATGAAAACTTGATCCAATTAATTGTAAATTCAAATTTTCATTAACCTGATATGATCCATTCAATGCCCCAAAATATGTGCTGTATGCATCTTGTTCTTGACCTTCATAAAATACCAAAAGTGCAATAGGATTTTGAAGCGTTCCAAAGTTTGTTTGTCGTGTTTTTGGGGCATAATTATAGGTGTTGGAAGTAATATTACCCAAAAAACTTAAATCAAATTTTGGACTAATCTTATAGTTCATATAGGCTTGTGCATCCAAAAACTGAGGCTCATAATTAGTTTGCGTTTCTTTGGCATCAACGAGTAGCGTATTGTCTCTGTAGCGTATCCCCACTAGAGCAGAAAATTTATTGTTTTTACTTGCACCGTCAGCTGTAACACTTCCACCCAAAAGACTAAAATCGGCACGAAGCCCAAATTCTGTTGGTTTTCTATACGTGATGTCCAATACTGAGGAAAGTTTATCGCCATATTTTGCTTGAAACCCACCAGCAGAAAATTGTACATCTTGAACCATATTTGTATTGACGAAACTGAGTCCTTCTTGTTGGCCAGAGCGCACCAAAAATGGTCTATAGACTTCTATGCCATTGACATAAACTAAATTTTCATCAAAGTTACCACCACGAACAGAATATTGTGTACTCAATTCATTTGAAATATTGACTCCAGGTAATGTTTTTAATAGATTTTCTACTCCGGGTTGAGCACCTTTTATAGTCCGGATAATTTCTGGCGAAATTGTTGTGACGCCTTCAAAGACAGAACGTTTTGTTCCAGTAATTACTATAGCTTCAATTTGTTCGATGTTTATTTTTAACACTGGATTAAATTCAAATTCTTGTCCATTTTTTAGATTAAAAATAACGCGAACAGCTTTGTGATTAATATGAGAAAACTCAACGTTTATATCTTCATTTGCAGGAATTTCTAGAAAATAAAATCCATTAGAATTAGAAATAGTTCCATTCAAATTAGTAGAAATAGTTGCATTTTCAATAGGGTTGTTCAATTCGTCCAAAAGTACACCACGCAGAGTTGCTGTTTGTGCCATGAGTTGAAGTTGGCCTATTAGAAAAAAAACAAATAAAAAATTTAAATAATTGATTTTCAAGTCTCAAAAGATTTATTGTCTGTAAAATACAGATTCAAATTTAGAACTATTTCCTACATTATCCGTTACAATAAGCTTTAAATTATTTTTAGTATCATTTACAACTCCATCATTGAAGTCATGCGTAAGGGTGTTGGTTTTGGAGTCATATTCCATTAAAATCCACTTCCCATTTACAGTCGCTCTAAAGTTTTTAATCCCTGAAATTTCATCAGAAATTTTTATTTTTAAATATCGATAATTGCTCAACCAGCTTTCATTTTTAAAGTTTGAAGGTGTGATTTTTGGACCTTCTTTATCAGTCGCAAGGGTGTATGTTCCAAAGTATTTAGTTCTTGCAGAAAGCGTTGATCCTTTACGTTTTGTAGAGGTATAATACAATTTTCCATATGCAGAAACACTAGCAATATAAAGGTGTTCCATATCATCGGGTTCATAGTGACTAACATCAAATGTTATGGTCATCGACTTTTTTAATGGAATGTTTGGGCGATGTAGTTTTAGAGTATCATTTTTAACTTCAATATCTAAATAAGTGTCATCATATAAAGTATGTGCTGGAATTTCTACTCGTATCGATTTTTCTTCGAATACACCAACTTCTGAGGCGTTAATAAAAGTGTAATTTAACGGAATTGAATCTACCTTTTTTATATTTTGAAATTCTCCAAGTATAGGTACACGAACAGAAGTAAAATTGTTTTTAAAATCTTTAATTTTTATAAGATACGAATAATTTGCACTATCTTTTATATTAAGTTTTCCTTTTTGCTCTTCAAAAGTAAATAGACTTAGAGGATTGTTTTTTTCGATAAATAATTTTTGTATTTTTCTTTTTTTAGCCCGATAGTGAGCATAATCTATAAAACGGTTAATGTGTTTGGTTTCACTGAATGAAAATCTTTTAAAATCTATATTAATGGATTTTTGGCCGTTAAAATAGGTTTCAATTTTTGAAACACCATTTTTATTTGGTGCATAATCTTGCCTATCATTGGCTACAATCCCAAAACCAATTTCTCCAAAACATTTTATAGCTTCAGCAACAAAACTTCCATCGGGTTGTTTTATAAGTCTTATTTTTTTCTTTTTTTGAACCCCATCGATATGGCTATTCTCTGAAATGGGGTAGGCATATAACTCATATAACTCTGGTGCTGTTGTATCTTTTATATCCAACCCAAAAAGCATGGGATTCATAGGGCGTTCTTGTTTATCTCTAATCTCGAAATGTAAATGCGGACCAGATGAACCACCTGTATTCCCAGAAAAAGCAACTAATGCATCTGATTCTATTTTTAGGGCATTGAGTTTTGGAAAAAGTTCAATTTCAAATTGTTCTTTTTGATATTGCTGTTTTTTGATATAGGCTTCAATCTCAGGTGAAAATTTTTGAAGATGTGCATAAACTGTAGTGTAGCCATTAGGGTGTGTAATATACAACGCTTTTCCATAGCCATATCGAGAAATTTTAATACGGCTTACATATCCTTGAGCTGCAGCATAAACTTTAAAACCTTGTTTTCCATTGGTTTTGATGTCTAACCCAGAGTGGAAATGATTGGATCTAAGTTCTGCAAATGTTCCAGAAAGTACAAGTTGAATATCCAATGGAGAACGGAAGTAGTCCTGAGGATATGGGGTTTGTGCAGATAGATAAATCGAACACAAAAAACATAAAATTTTAAAAACTTTCATAAGTATGATCTTTAGCTAAAATATTGAATTGAAAATAAAAAGCAAAGAATTGGTTTGGATAAATTATTTAAAAATAAATCGGCATAGAAATTGTAATTTTAGACATGGAATGTTAAATTTGTGGAATAAGGTATTGAATTTGTAAATGAGCAAAATCGAAAATATTGTCCAAACATTAGAAGAAAAAATTGATAAAATTATAGTTCAGTTTGGGCAATTGAAAGAAGAAAATGATGCTCTAAAAAAAGAGATTGAAACATTAAAATCTCAAAGTAAAGATCAACTTCAACAGCTTGAAGATAATCAAGCAGAGTTTGACTCTTTAAAAATTGCAAGTTCGATGCTAGGCAGTAACGAAGATAAAAGAGCTTCAAAGCTCAAAATAAATGCTTTGATTAAAGAGATAAACGATTGCATTGCAAGTTTATCAGATTAAATAATAACTTATGAGCGAGCAATTAAAGATTAAATTATCGATTGCGAATAGGGTTTACCCTTTGACAATTGCACCAAACCAAGAAGAAGGTTTGCGATTGGCTGCTCAAAAGATAGATGCAACTGTTAAAAAGTTTGAACAAAGTTATTCTGTTCAGGACAAGCAAGATGTTTTGGCCATGTGTGCCTTACAATTTGCCGCTGAAACTGAACAAACAAAAATTAATAAAAACAGTTTAAGTGAAACACTAGAACAACGTCTAATGGATTTGGATAAGCGCCTAGAAGAACACTTAAACACCAACGTTCTTTAAAATATATAATACATACTGCCTGTATTGATCAATTTTTTGATAAACTCAACGAGAAATCTATAAATGGGGTCCGTTTAAGTTGTAAAAGCATGCTGCCTTGTTTGCAGATCCTTGATCAGCTTTTCAGCCCTAAATCTTTTTATTAAGGAGTTTATACAAAACTAGGATCTTTGCAGGCTTTTTTTTTAATCAATATCACAACAAATGGATCAAAATATCATATTTATAGGTGCTGGAGCTGCTGTATTAGGGCTAATTTTAGGATTTATAATTTCTAAAATAAGAGAGAAGAATAATGCTTCACAGATTACAAGAAACGCAAAACGCTCGGCCAATGACATTATTTCAAAAGCAAAATCTGAAGGCGAAAACATAAAAAAAGATAAAATTTTTCAAGCAAAAGAACGTTTTTTTGAGCTGAAATCTGAGCATGAAAAAGTGATATTATCGAGAGATAAAAAAATGGCAGAAGCCGAAAAAAGAACTCGAGATAAAGAATCACAAGTTTCTACAGAGCTATCAAAAAATAAAAAACTAAATCACGAACTTGAAGTAAAGAAAAAAGACTACGATCAGAGAATATCTGTTATAGAAAAACGACAAGAAGAACTTGATAAAATGCACAAAAGCCAAGTGCAACAACTTGAAGTCATTTCTGGACTTTCTGCCGATGAAGCCAAATCTCAATTGGTGGAATCTTTAAAAGCTGAGGCCAAAAATGATGTGATGGCCTATGTTCAAGATAAAATGGAAGAAGCCAAATTGACTGCAGATCAAGATGCCAAGAAGATTATCATCAACACCATTCAACGGATTGGAACAGAAGAGGCTATAGACAATTGTGTTTCCGTTTTTAACATTGAATCTGATGATATGAAAGGACGAATTATTGGTAGAGAGGGGCGAAATATTAGAGCACTTGAAGCCGCTACTGGTGTCGAAATTATTGTAGATGACACGCCAGAAGCCATCATTTTGTCATGCTTCGATTCTGTGCGCCGAGAAATTGCTCGACTTTCATTGCACAAGCTCGTTACCGATGGCCGTATTCACCCTGCGCGAATTGAAGAAATCGTTCGTAAAACTGAAAAACAAATTAACAGAGAAATCATTGAGGTTGGAAAACGTACAGTTATTGATTTAGGCATTCATGGTTTACACCCTGAGTTGATTAAAACTGTGGGTCGAATGAAATACCGTTCTTCGTATGGTCAAAATCTGCTGCAACACTCCAGAGAAGTGGCCAAACTTTGTGGTATTATGGCTGCAGAACTAGGGATTAACTCCAAACTTGCTAAACGTGCTGGACTATTGCATGATATTGGTAAAGTTCCTGATTCTGAGGTTGACGTGGAAACTCCACATGCGATTTTAGGAATGCAATGGGCCGAAAAATATGGCGAAAATGAAGAAGTCTGTAACGCTATTGGAGCCCATCATGATGAAATTGAAATGAAGTTTTTACTTTCACCAATTGTTCAAGTATGTGATGCTATTTCTGGTGCTAGACCAGGAGCAAGGCGTCAAGTTTTAGATTCCTATATCCAACGTTTAAAAGATTTAGAACAAATTGCTTTTAATTTTAATGGTGTTCAAAAAGCCTACGCCATACAAGCGGGTAGAGAACTGCGAGTTATTGTTGAAAGTGAAAAAGTTGATGATGATAACGCCAGCAGATTATCGTTTGAAATTTCTCAAAAAATTCAAACGGATATGACTTATCCTGGACAGGTTAAAGTTACTGTTATTCGTGAGACACGAGCAGTGAATATTGCTAAATAATTTTTTAAATTAAACTAGTGAAAAGGCAACTTTTTTAAGAAAGTTGCTTTTTTTGTGTCCTAGGATGAAATGAAGTTATAACGTCTTTTAAGTGGCTTTTATCCACGTGCATATATATTTCTGTAGTGGTAATACTTTCGTGTCCTAGCATAACTTGAATGGCTCGTAAATCGGCGCCATTTTCCAAAAGATGAGTGGCAAAAGAATGTCGGAACGTATGTGGGGAAATGGATTTTTGAATCCCTGCTTTTTCTGTAAACGTCTTAACGATGGTAAAAATCATGGCTCGGGTGAGTTGTTTTCCTCTTTGATTTAAAAAAAGCGTATCCATATGTTGTGGATCAATCTTTAGAGACCTCCTCCCATGGTTTTTATACAAATTGATAAATTTTTGAGTTTGATTCCCAATCGGGACAAAACGCTGTTTGTTGCCTTTTCCTGTAACTTTAATAAAACCTTCATCAAAAAACAAATCGGAGAGTTTTAAGTTTGTCAGTTCACTTACACGCAAACCACAACTGTATAAAGTTTCAATAATAGCTCTGTTACGTTCACCAAGCGGTGTGCTTAAATCAATAGCCGCCACAATGGTATCGATTTCCTTAACCGAAAGTGTATCGGGGAGTTTACGGCCAATTTTGGGCGCTTCTATATGTTCTAGAGGATTATCCGTTCGGTAGTTTTCAAAAATAAGATAATCGAAAAAACTCCTTAAACCAGAAATAACTCGCGACTGTGTACGCGCATTTACTGTTTTGGCCAATTCATATAAAAAAACTTGCATGGTTTCAAAATCAATGGTTATGGGGCTGATTGTTTTTTTATGGGTTTCCAAAAATGAAATCAACTTTTGAACATCCATACAGTAACTGTTGATGGTATGTATTGATAAACCACGTTCAATTTTTAAATAATGCTCAAAATCTCGTAGGGCGTTGTTCCATTTCATGTGTATTTATGTATTATTTTTTTCGGTCACATGGAACATCCATGCGTTGATATTTTTGATCGACAAAATTTTAGTTATGGATGTTTCATACCTCTAAAATACGAATATTTCAGAACAGCGGTTTTGTTTTTAAAAAAATAAAGGGTAAAGAAATATGAACTTAAAAAAAATAAATCCAAAAACTATTTGAAAAGAATAGAAAACCCGCTTATATTTGCACTCGCATTAGGAGAAATGGCAGAGTGGTCGAATGCGGCAGTCTTGAAAACTGTTGAGGGTCACACCTCCGGGGGTTCGAATCCCTCTTTCTCCGCTAAAGAAAAACCTTAACATCTGTATATCAGCAAGTTAAGGTTTTTTGTTTTTATATTTAGCCCATATTTAGCCCATTTGCTTTACCTCAAGTATATTATTAACTTATGTAATTACTCCAAGATTATGTTCGCGAGTACGTTATTTACAAACTGTCCTAAAGATTCTGCAATAAGCTCATTACTAAACCCCTTTCGCTTTGCTTGTGTTGCAAACGTATGCCTTGCTGTGTATGTAATAATCTTATTAACCCCTATTTTATCAGCTAATACATTAAGATATTTATTGGTGGACTTTATCCATTGCTTTATAACTCTCTGTGCCTCAATACTATTCTCTTTCATACCATCTTTCATAACAGGTAGTAGATAATCACTAGATTGATTATTGGTATTTAACATACTAATCAACTTAGTTGTTGTATCAAACAGCTTAACAGATAACATTTTATGGGTTTTTCTACTTTTATATGTGATTCTTCTATCAATAATAGTACTGGATTTGAGATAGGCCATATCAGTGAATGAAATTCCTCTCAAACAATAGCTTACAAAGAAGTAAATAAGGGCATTTAAGAGTCTTTTATCACTTGTTATAACAAATGATGTTAACCGCTTAAATTCTATCTCTGTAAGAGCTCTTTTTGGAGTGGTTTCTACAGGTACTCTTAGCTCATGAAATGGATAGTTATCCCCACTTACAAGTTTGTGCTTAATGACATAAAGATCTTTTACAACCCATTTAAAAGCTATATTTATAAACTATAGTAGATGGTATTATAGATATTTAGAATACACGTTAAAAAGACTGTGTATGTATACAGCTGCTTTATTACTTACACAAAAAAAGCCTTTGACCAAATGGACAAAGGCTAATTTTAAGATTTAGTTTTTTAATAACGATTACGGAACTCTGGTTTTAAAAAGGGTATTCCCAAAATATCAAATAGTTCTTTTTCCTCTCTTATGCTTACTTTTTTTTCATTTTGGTAAAGATGGCCCTCAATACTTTTGTAGCCCATCGACACCCATTTATTTGCCAGGACTTTGTGTGAGTATTCAGCACAGCCAGTTCTTATGGCGTAAATGAGTCCCCAATTATTTTCATCTGCGAAAAACAAGTCTAGTTTAATGCCTTCAGGCAGAAGTCGTTGTGTATACTTGCAAGGTAATTCGCCCTTTACTTTTTTCCATTGGTTAATTACTGTTGCAATTCCACTCTCAAAAAGTCCAACATCATATGGTTTTGGAATGGCCACTAACTCAATGTCTTTCACCTCAGGTTTTCTCCGCCTAATACTGCCTGCTATTTCTATTCTTTCACAATGTGGTGCAAGCAGATCTTTTAGTTTATGGGCGATTTTCAATGCTTTATTTAGTTCCATAGTGTTATTGATTTTGTGATAGGTTATATATGCCGTTATGAATTTCATTGATATAGATATCTGCTAAGTCAGTGCCTTTTTTGTATTCTTTGCTATTTAGCCATTCATCCATAACAATATTGAAGCCCATTGCATTGAGCGTTAATGCTGTTTTTTTCCAGTCCAGGTATTCACCTTTATCTTGATATGAAGAATAAATTTGGGACTTTATTCTTTGTAATATATAAAAAATTTTAAATTTTCATTAGGTCTTCATCCTTCTAAAATTCCTTATTTTTGCTCAAAATACAATACTATGAGTCTACTCAACGCCCTTAAATGGCGCTATGCCACCAAAAAATTTGATTCTAATAAATTTATTTCATCATCAGATATTGAAAAAATAAAAGAAGGCTTTAATCTGTCAGCGTCTTCGTATGGGTTGCAACCCGTTCAGCTTTTGTTGGTCCATAACAAAGCCATTCAAAACGAATTGGTGCCTATGTCTATGAATCAACAGCAAGTGGAACAGGCGTCTCATGTGGCTATTTTTTGCGTCAAAACCTCATTAGATGCGGATTATGTCAATGCATATTTTGAGCGTATCAAAAGTATTCGTCAAACACCAGATGAAATTTTAGCGCCTTTTAGAACGCATATTATTGATAGTTTTGGGGCTAAATCCACAGATGAAATTTTTCTTTGGGGTGCAAAACAAGCATATTTGGCCATGGGGAATTTGTTGGCCGTTTGTGCTGATCTTAACATTGATGCTTGCCCAATGGAAGGTTTTGAGCCTGCAAAATTTGATGCGTATTTCGATTTAAAAGCCAAAGGCTTACGTTCTGTTCTTATTATGCCAATGGGGTATAGGGCAGAGGATGATCCTTTTGCAGCAATGAAAAAAGTCCGTAAACCCCTATCTGAATCTGTAACTGAAATTTTATAATTATGCCCGGATTTGAACTTTTTGGAGAAGCAGAACGCAAAGAAGTCCACGATGTATTGGACTCAGGTGTTTTGATGCGTTATGGTTTTGATGGCCTTAGACAAGGTCATTGGAAAGCCAAGGATATGGAATTGGCTATTCAAAAACGATTTGATGTTCAGCATGCACAACTGGTGAGTAGCGGCACTGCTGCTGTAAGTATGGCCCTCGCTGCTGCAGGAGTAGGTGCTGGAGATGAAGTTATTATGCCAACCTTTACGTTTGTAGCGAGCTTTGAAGCTATTATGATGACAGGAGCAACGCCTGTAGTTGTTGATATAGACGATACTTTAACGCTTGATATTGCATCTGTTAAAGCTGCTATTACTCCAAAAACAAAAGCTATTATGCCAGTGCATATGTGCGGCAGTATGGCCAATCTTGAGGCTTTAAAATCTATTTGTGACACACACCATTTACTACTAATCGAGGATGCTTGCCAAGCCATTGGCGGCACATACAAAGGAAAATCCTTAGGAACGATTGGCGATTTGGGTTGTTTTTCTTTTGATTTTGTCAAAACAGTCACTTGTGGCGAAGGCGGAGGCGTTATCACCAACAACACGACTTATGCAAAATATCTGGATCATTTTAGTGACCATGGACATGATCATGTTGGACACGACCGTGGCGCCGAAACACACCCGTTTTTAGGCTATAATTTTCGTATTTCTGAACTCAATGCTGCTGTTGGGTTGGCACAATTTAGGCGTTTAGATGCGTTTTTGGACTTACAAAAAAAGCATTATTCCATTCTAAGACATGCCATAGAACCCATTGATGGGGTGACCTTTCGAACCGTGCCAGAGGGTGGAGTAGAAAGTTATGCTTTTTTAAATTTTTTCTTAGACGATTTAGAAACCGCTAGAGGTGTCATTCAATCCTTTAAAGCCAATGGAATCGATGCTTGTTTTCACTATTATGACAACAATTGGCACTATATTCGAAAATGGGAGCACTTGAAGGATAAAAAATCTTTGTATCCATTATCTCAAGACTTAAAAAATGGATTAAATGATTTGAAAGACAAGGATTTTTCTAAATCAGATCATTTTATTGGAAGAAATATCTCATGTCTCATAAAATTATCTTGGACTGAAGAAAAAGCGCATCAAAGAGCTGAATTAATGGCCAATTGCATCAAAAATACAATTGGTTAGTATTTGATATAATCAATAATTTCTAAGCCATAACCAATCATTCCAACACGCTTTTTTTGTTTGCTATTGGAAATCAGATTAATTTTAGTAATATCTAGGTCGTGAAGAATTTGAGCACCAATACCAAAATCTTTTTCATCCATACTAATGCTTGGTGCTTTGACAACTTCACCTTTTTTTTGCGTCTCTTTTAAAACGTCTAATCGTTTCAATGTTTTTTGTGGACTAGAATTTTGATTGATAAAAATAATAGCACCCTTGCCTTTTTTATCAATCACATGAAACATATCATCTAATTTTTTATCAGCATTATTGGTGAATGTTCCCAAAATATCATTATTCACTAATGTGGAGTTGATTCGTGTTGGTATTGCTTCATTAGTAGACCATTGTCCTTTTGTCAGTGCAATATGAACGGCATCATTGGTGGTTTGTTGATATGCTCTTAGTCGGTATGTTCCAAAACGAGTTTCAATTTGAAAATCATGTTTTTTATCAATTAACGAATCGTGTTGCATTCGATAGGCAACAAGATCTTCAATAGAAATGATTTTGAGGTCAAATTTTTTGGCCACTTTAATTAGTTGTGGCAATCGTGCCATAGTTCCGTCCTCATTTAAAATTTCAACCAAAATACCAGCGGGTTCAAATCCAGCCAATCGGGCCAAATCAACAGCGGCTTCAGTATGTCCTGTACGCCGCAAAACACCACCATTTTTTGCTTTTAATGGAAAAATATGCCCTGGGCGGCCAAGATCGTGCGACTTAGTTTTGGGGTTTACCAATGATTTGATGGTTTTAGCGCGGTCAGATACTGATATTCCTGTGGTGCATCCATGTCCAATTAAATCGACAGAAACTGTAAATTGTGTATGATGAAGTACAGTATTGTTTTGTACCATCATATTCAAATCCAATTCATCACAACGGGTTTCTGTTAGTGGGGCACAAATAAGTCCGCGTCCATGAGTGGCCATAAAATTGATCATTTCTGGCGTTACAGTTTCTGCTGCAGCAATAAAATCACCTTCATTTTCGCGGTTTTCATCATCAACAACAACAACGACCTTACCCGCTTTTATATCTGCTATTGCTTCCTCAATGGTGTTGAGTTTTTCTACTAGAGTTGATTTTTGTGTTATAGACATGTAGTATTTTTTGCAAAGATAGTAGAACGTTAGTAAAACTTATGAAATTTTAGTTAAATCTTCATTCATTTTTTTATTGAAATACAATCGATATAAGAAGAATAGGGGGAGCGCCAAAATGACGAAAACGACATTATGGGTAATAAAATTTTTTTTCAAAATTTTATAAAATTCAGATTGATTTTTTAAAACCTTAGTAAACAATACAAGAAATAATAACACTGAAAATATACCAATAGTGACCAAAATTTTTCCTATTGTTGGTAGGCCATTATTATTTAGGATCAATCCACTAATGCCAAAAATTAAGAGCGTAAGATGCGCATAATTTGCAAGTGTTGCATTTTCATGATAATCTTCCATATGACGCACACCAGATTCAAAAGATTCATTACTTAAATTTCCAGAAAGTTTCAGTTCTAATTCTGTAATTCCTCTTTGTTCTAGAACTTGAAGCGCATTTTTTTTGTGAGCAATACTCAACCCATAGTGTCTATAATTTTTTACTAAATCAATGAGTTTATCATTTTCAAAACGGTCTATATTTTTTGTATCAACACTTTCGTTTTTATGATTATTATCTGAAATTATAGAGGTTTTAACTAATTTTTGTTTTAATGGAATTAAGAAAGAATCTAAATCCAAAAGCGCCCTATCTTTTGTTGCTTTACTCGTAAGATATATACTAAAAGGCAACATAATTAATCCAGCTAACCATGTCGCAAAAACAGGATCTAAACTATTATCTTCCGAACTGTTTTTAGCAAAAATACTAATGAAGTGATACGTTAAGAAGATAAGAATAGCAATAACCAAAGGAAGTCCAATACCCCCTTTTCGTATCAATGCTCCAAGTGGTGCACCTACAAAAAACAGGATAATACACATCAAGCCTAGTGCAAATTTGTCGTGTAGCGCCACAATATGTTTATTAATATTTGTTGTAGAAATTGATAATGATTTTGCCTTTACTTTTATGTCATCTTGTGCAGATTTGGCAGATCCTATTGCCAAATCGTAAAGCTGAACGGCCTTTTTCTTAGTAAAAAGATCAATTATATTTTTTGGTACAGCGGCTAAAGAGTCCTTTTTTTTGTAATTATAATTTAGATTCAAATTTGTTTGTAGTGAGCGTGCCATCATATTTTTTGAAAACTCCTCTATTGCTTTGCTTTTTGTTTCGTACAAGGAATCAATGGTGGTATTCAATTCGGCAACACCAAGCATATTAAAACGTGTATTCGTGTTTTTTTTATCAAAATCTACATCGTTAAATTTCGAGACATCAATATTTATGACATAACGCTCAAATGTACTTTTGACTTGTGGTCTGTTTTTTGTTCTCTTTTGATAATTTGCGGATTGAATCTCATCATAATAATTTCCATCATAAAGGATGAGTTGAACAAGATCTGAAGATTCATCACTATAAAATTCTCCTGTTTTAGATTTAATTACAGTATAGTTTCCAGAAGTATTCCCTTTTTTTTGATGAATGATAACATCTTCGAGGAATTCACCATTGTCACCACTTTTTTTGGCCACTTTGATGTTGATGTCTTGAATCTGATTAAATTGACCTTCGGCAACAATCATTGCAGGTTTTACCCGTGCAATGTTCTGTCGTAAATTATAAAAGTTATACTCTGCTAATGGAATGACATTATTGGCAAAGAAAAAACTAACAATAGAAAGAAATACGATAAAAATACTTAAACTTTTCATGGCACGTTGCAAAGAAATTCCTGTAGATTTCATTGCTGCGAACTCGTAGTTTTCAGAAAAATTTCCAAAGACCATTATCGATACCAAAAGCACCGTTAGGGGGAGAACTAAAACTACAATTCGAGGGGATACATATATCAAAAATTTTAGAATTACATCAAATTCTAAATCTTTTCCAGCGAGCTCAGAAATATAAACCCATACGGATTGCAGGAGGAAAATAAACATCAAAATAGTAAAGACACTAAAAAATGACTTCAAATAGGTAGATAGTATGTAGCGATCTAAAATTTTCAATGCTGGCCCTAATCTAAATTATTGATGTAATAATCGCTGTATTTTGAGGCATCAAACTTAAAAAATGATTGAGGAAGAGGGGTGTTTGTATTAAATTCTATTATACTTATTGTTGTTTTGGTATTGTTTTCACCTATTTCAATTAAATTATAGATGTGTTTTGTTTTGATGTCAATTCCAAGTAGAGCGTATTTTATTTCAGTCTCTGAATCAATAGGAGTGAGTTTGATATATTGTATTTTTCGCCCCATTTTATTTTGAATGATGTCTAGAGTATAGTTGTATCCTAACTCAAAAAATGAAAACAATTGACTTGGTGAAATTGTATTTTCTTCTTCGGAGTTTTCATTAGAAATTGTAACCTCTTCGTCTTCTGAGCTGATGGTGTAGAGTGTTTTTCCATCAAAAATGCGTTGAATCCCAAGAATATCAAGTACATATTTGTCTCCTTCTAGTGTGACTTTTCCTTTTGTTTCTTGTCGGATATTTTCCGACTCATTTTCTAAAACATACTTAAAAGAAATCTCAATATTATCGTAACTGTTTATTTTTTCATTGACTTCACTCAAAAGCTGTTTTGCTTTTGGGTCTTTGGTTTGTGCATCACTTGTGCTCAACGAAATTAGAGCGAAAAGGAGAAAATTAATTTTAAGAAATTTCATTATCTAATAATTGATTTAAAGCTACTATATCGGAGATCAAAACTTGACGTGCTTTGCTGCCCTCAAAAGGCCCTACAATTCCAGCGGCTTCCAATTGATCAATAAGGCGTCCTGCTCGGTTATAACCTAATTTCAATTTTCGTTGCAATAATGAGGCTGAACCTTGTTGAGCAATTACAATAACTTCAGCAGCTTCACGAAACATTTGATCTCTATCGTTGATATCAATATCAAGACTTGTGCCAGATTCTTCACTTATATATTCTGGCAAAATATAGGCACTTGGGTAAGCTTTTTGTGAGCCAATAAATTCGGTGAGTCGTTCTACTTCAGGTGTATCAACAAAAGCACATTGAATACGAACTAAATCATTACCTTGGGTGTAAAGCATATCTCCACGTCCAATTAACTGATCGGCTCCAGAACTATCTAAAATCGTTCTCGAATCAATTTTTGACGTCACTCTAAAGGCAATTCGTGCAGGGAAGTTGGCCTTGATAATCCCTGTAATTACATTTACAGACGGACGTTGTGTGGCAATAATCAAATGAATCCCAATCGCTCTTGCAAGTTGTGCTAATCGTGCTATTGGGGTTTCAACTTCTTTTCCAGCAGTCATAATCAAATCCGCAAACTCGTCAACGACCAAAACAATATAAGGTAAAAACTTGTGTCCCTTGTTGGGGTTCAATTTTCTCGCTTTAAATTTTATATTATATTCTTTGATATTTCTACAAAATGCAGCCTTTAACAAATCATAGCGGTTATCCATTTCAATACAGAGCGAATTTAAAGTATTGATAACCTTTGTATTATCTGTAATAATCGCATCTTCCGAGTCGGGGAGTTTTGCTAAATAATGGCGCTCAATTTTATTAAATAAAGTCAATTCAACTTTCTTGGGGTCAACCAAAACGAATTTGACTTCGGCAGGGTGTTTTTTGTAGAGTAGGGAAGTTAAAACTGCATTTAAACCTACAGACTTTCCTTGACCAGTAGCCCCCGCCATAAGCAAGTGTGGCATTTTGGACAAATCGACAACAAAAGTTTCATTGCTAATTGTTTTCCCTAAGGCAATAGGCAATTCCATTTCAGATTTTTGAAATTTTTGTGATGCAATCACGGATTTCATCGAAACGATCGTGGCATTTTTATTGGGAACTTCAATACCAATAGTTCCACGTCCTGGTATTGGCGCAATGATGCGTATACCTAAAGCAGAAAGCGAAAGCGCAATATCATCTTCTAGGTTTTTAATTTTTGATATACGGATTCCAGCATCCGGTATGATTTCATAAAGAGTTACCGTAGGACCTACTGTCGCTTTGATGCTACTAATTCCTATTTTATAATTATTAAGGGTATCGACAATTTTATTTTTATTGTCTTCCAATTCTTCTTGGTCAATAGTTATGCTCTCGGTATCGTATTTTTTTAGAAGTTCTAAAGACGGAAAAACAAAATTTGGCAACTCTAGTTTAGGGTCAACTTCACCAAAATCATCTACTAATTTGGCCGCCAAATTATCGGTTTCAGAAACTTCTTCTTTGGACACTGTAACTTCCATTTTTACATCCGATTCCTCAGAAGTTTCACTGGGGGCTTCGTTTTTGGTTATGCTCGAATGATTTTGAATGGTAGGTTCCAAATTCATTAGAGGCGTTTCAAAAGCAGACCCTGATGTATTCTCTTGTTTTTCTTCGGTAGTGTCTTCAAAAGTGTGTTCTATTGTTTCAAAAGTTTCGGTTTGTGCTGTGGGCGTTATCTTTTTTTGAATTGAAAAGAGCTTTGCAATTTGCTGTGGTGTAACTTTAAATCGAATAGCGATATAACAAATCAACCCAAAAAACAAGAGCAGAGCAGTCCCAATTTTACCAATATAATCTTGTAGAAATAAATTCAATTGATAGCCAATTGTTCCTCCTAAGTTGGGTAGCGATTTAAAGACATATCCAAGAGTCATTGAACACCATATGATAATTAGTGTACCCCAAATCCAATGTCGAAATAAACGTTGTTTAGAAGTATTCATCAAAACGCTAACTCCAGAAATAACCAATAGTCCCGAAAAGAGAAACGATGCAATACCAAAGCCTTTATAAACCATTAAATGACTGATCCAAGCCCCAATTTTGCTCAGCCAATTGTTGGTTGGTATGGCTCTGTTTGTAAAACTATTAAGGGTACTTTGATCGCTATTCCCTGTAAAGAAATACGAAAGAATAGAAATAAAAACCAACACGCCTAAAATCACCAAAAAACTACCAAATACAAGCCGTTGTGGGTTGGTTAGGGTAATTTCTGGAAGGATTGATTTTTTATTTTTTTGGCCCGTTGTTCTGGTCATACGTTTTTTGTGGTTGGAAACAAAAATACAAATTAATAAACTTTATTTGAATAGCGCATAGAAATTTGTTTTAAATAAAAAAAGACCTAGCATTTACTAGGTCTTTCTAAATAAAATCTATGTTTAATTATTTTAAATCAAAACGATCAGCGTTCATGACTTTATTCCAAGCTGCAATAAAATCTTGAACAAATTTGCTGTTGTTGTCATTTTGAGCATAAACTTCTGCAATTGCTCTAAGCTCAGAGTTTGAACCAAAAACCAAATCTGTTCGAGAAGCTGTACGCACTTTGGCTCCAGTTGTTCTGTCTACTGCTGTATAAGAGTTAAAACCAGAAGATACCCACTTTACATCCATTGATAAAAGGGTTTTAAACCAAGAATTATCGAGTGTTCCGTTGGTCCAAACGCCATCTCCAGAACTTGAAATTCCCATAGCACGTAATCCACCCACTAAAACTGTCAATTCAACTGGAGTTAAGCCAAGGAGCTGTGCCTTGTCAAGCATGATTTCTTCAGGCGAAACTGCAAATTCTTTTTCAGAATAGTTTCTAAACCCACATGCTCTAGGTTTTAGGAGTTCAAAAGAAGCAATATCCGTATTCTCTTGTGTCGCATCTCCACGACCTGTTACAACAGCTACTGAAGTTCCACTAGCCATTTCAATTCCCACAGCGCCACCAAGAACAATCACATCGGCCACGCTAGCACCAGTGTCTGAAGCGATTTGTACATAAACCGCTAAAACACTTGCAAGTTGCGAGGGGTTGTTAACTTCCCAGTCTTTCTGAGGAGCCAAACGTATTCTTGCACCATTGGCACCCCCACGGTTATCCGATCCTCTAAAAGTAGAAGCAGAAGCCCACGCAGTTTCTACCATTTGCTGTTGTGATAGTCCACTATTGGCAAGCGCATTACGGACCGCTTTTTCTTCACTTTCAGAAAGTACTTTTCCAGGCGCAACAGGATCTTGCCAAATGTACTCTACATCTTTAAAATCGCCTGCAACATAATTGCTTTTGGGTCCCATATCTCTGTGAAGAAGTTTAAACCATGCTCGCGCAAAGGCCTCCCCAAAAGCATCAGGATTTGCTAAGAAACGTTCGCAAATTTTACGATATTCTGGATCAACTTTCATAGACATATCTGCCGTTGTCATCATTGGAAGAACTTTTTCATCACTTCCGTTGACTTGAGGAACCATATCCTCTTCAGCACAATTTATAGGGTGCCATTGCCATGCTCCGGCGGGACTTTTCTTGCATTCCCATTCGTATTTGAATAACAAGGTTAAATAGCCCATATCCCATTGAATAGGATTGGTGGTCCAAGGTCCTTCAATACCACTTGTGATGGTATCTACACCCTTTCCAGTTTTATGTGTGCTTAACCAACCAAACCCTTGCGCTTCAATGGCTTCGCCTTCTGGTTCAGCACCCACTTGTGCTGCATCTCCAGCACCGTGCGCTTTACCAAAAGTATGACCTCCTGCAGTAAGGGCAACCGTTTCTTCATCGTTCATCGCCATACGCTTAAAGGTTTCACGAACATCATGAGCAGATAATGCTGGATCAGGATTTCCGTTTGGTCCTTCGGGATTTACATAAATAAGCCCCATCTGAACTGCAGCAAGTGGATTTTCCAAATCTTGACGGGTTTTGCCATAACGATTGTCGCCTAACCACTCGTCTTCAGCGCCCCAATATATGTCTTTTTCGGGATGCCAAATATCTTCTCTTCCAAGAGCAGTACCATGGTTGGGCCCTCCCATATCTTCGATAGCCACATTGCCTGCAAGTACAAGCAAATCGGCCCAGCTTAAATGGTTTCCATATTTTTCTTTAATCGGCCAAAGGAGTCTTCGGGCTTTATCTAAATTTCCATTGTCTGGCCAAGAATTCAAGGGCGCAAAGCGTTGCGCTCCAGTGCCAGCACCACCACGACCATCACCAGTACGGTAAGTTCCAGCAGCATGCCAAGTCATACGTATAAAAAATGGGCCATAGTGTCCGTAATCTGCCGGCCACCAGTCCTGACTGTCAGATAAAACGGTTTTGATATCGTTTTTTACAGCTTCAATATCAAGATGTTTCACTTCTTTTTTGTAGTCAAAATTGGCCAAAGGATTACTTTTTGTGTCGTGCTGACGTAATATGTCCAAATTTAAATGGTTTGGCCACCAATCTTTGTTCTGCGTTCCAAGGTTCGGTTGTGTGGCTGAACCATGGAAGGGGCATTTACTTTCGCTCATAATGAATTGATTTTTATTAAATGATTATTCTCAAATTTACGAATTAAAATGGTTTGTGTATAGAAAATAATTATTGTTAATTCTTATTCATCAATAATGAATACCTATACATTCGATTTTATAGTTTTAATTTTAAATTTCACAGCAGCGACTAAGAGCGTCATAAAAGGACTGATCCAATTAAAAAATGTATACAAAAAGTAATCTGCAACAGAGACACCCAACACTCCACTTTGATAGGCACCACAGGTATTCCATGGGACAAGCACAGAGGTTACTGTACCAGAATCTTCCAATGTTCGACTTAAATTTTCTGGCGCTAGGCCTTTATCTTGATATGCTTTTTTAAACATTTTTCCAGGAACAACAAGTGCCAAATATTGATCGGAAGCTGTTACATTTAGCGCCAAACAACTGGCTACTGTACTTGCAAATAGTCCAAAAGTGGTAGTCGCTAAACTTAGAAGCGCTTTGCTTATTCTTGACAATGCCCCAATGGCATCCATCACACCACCAAATACCATAGCACAAATAATCAACCAAATTGTCCCCAACATTCCGCTCATACCACCAGAAGAAAATAAATCATTAAGCTCTGAACTGGATGTCTCTACAGCAGTATCAACAGTCATGGCTTGCATGACACCTTTGTATGCCGATTTAAAATCAAGTGTTTCTACGCCAGTTATTTGTGTGAGAATATGAGGTTGTGCAATAATTGCTGCAATTGCTGCTAGAAGTGTTCCTAGAAGTAAGGCCACCAACGGCGGTGTTTTTTTTACGATTAAAGCGATAACTATAACTGGGACTATAAATAGGAGTGGAGAGATATTAAAGGCATTGCCGATGGCTTCAAGTTGTTCTGAAATATTTGGTGTTCCAGAGACATCTAGATTTAATCCAATGATTAAAAAAAGAATTAAGGTAATAACAAAAGTAGGCACCGTTGTAATGGCCATATATTTGATATGCTCAAACAAATCTCCTCCTGCCATAGCAGGTGCAAGATTTGTGGTATCGCTAAGCGGTGACATTTTATCTCCAAAATAAGCTCCAGAAAGCACAGCTCCGGCGGTCATTCCTAAAGAAATTCCAAGTGTTTCGCCAATACCTATCAGTGCAATACCAACTGTTGCAGAGGTGGTCCAACTACTTCCTGTTGCAATAGAAATAATGGCACAAATAAGGACACATGCCACAAGAAAAAATGTGGGGTTTAATATTTGCAAACCATAATAAATCATTGTAGGGATAATGCCACTAACTAACCATGTACCAGCCAATGCACCAACCATAAGCAATATAAGTAAAGCTCCAGTTGTTGTTTTAAGGTTTTCGGCAACTTCATCAATCATTTGACGGTAATTAACTTTGTTAAAAAATCCAACAATAGCAGCTACAGCAGCACCTAGAAGTAAAATAAATTGATTGCTTCCACTAAGGGCATCATCGCCAAATACAAAAAAAACATTGTAGAAAAGCATCAAAACAAGTGCAATAACAGGGATTAGGGCTTCTCCAATAGAGAGTTCCTTGTTTTCTACAATGTGTACGTGTTTTGGATCGGAGGATTGGGTATTTTGTTGTTCCATTAAAGAATAGACTTTTATTGTTATTCTGTAATATTACAATTTTTGAAAGTTTTGTGCAACCAGAAATAAATCTCTAGCGAAGTTTTGGAAATGCAATTGGATCAGATTCGTGAAGAATACTATAGGCAGCTTCAAAAATATCTTCTTTTGAAGGTTTACTAAAATAATCTCCATCAGAACCATAAGCGGGGCGATGTGCTTTGGCAGTAAGAGTTTCAGGTTTACTGTCTAAAAATTCATAAGCATTATTTTGCTTTAAAATTTCAGTCAAAATATAGGCGGAAGCTCCACCAGGAACATCTTCATCTACAATAAGTAATCGGTTTGTTTTTGCAATACTTTTTGATATTTCATGATTTAAATCAAAAGGAATTAGAGATTGTACATCAATAACTTCAGCATCAATACCAACTTCTGCAAGTTCTCGTGCGGCAACTTCTACAATACGAAGTGTAGACCCATATGAAACTATAGTAAGATCATTGCCTTCTTTGATGCATTCAACTTCTCCAATTTTAGTTTTAAAAGCACCTAAATTGTTTGGTTTTTTTTCTTTTAAACGATAGCCATTAAGACATTCAATAACAAGTGCTGGTTGATCACCTTCAAGTAATGTATTGTAAAATCCTGCAGCTTTTGTCATATTTCTTGGTACAAGAATATGTATACCTCTAAGCAATCCCAAAAGACCTCCCATTTGTGAACCAGAATGCCAAATTCCTTCCAGTCGGTGACCTCTTGTTCGAATAATCATTGGAGCTTTTTGCTTTCCTAGAGTTCTGTAATGCAAAGTAGAAAGGTCATCACTTATGGTATGAAGTGCATATAAAATATAATCTAAGTATTGAATTTCTGCAATGGGGCGAAGGCCTCTCAAAGCCATCCCAATAGCTTGTCCTATAATTGTAGCTTCACGAATACCTGCATCGGCCACACGCATTTCACCATGTTTTTCTTGAAGCCCTTCTAATCCTTGATTTACGTCACCTATAGCTCCTGAATCCTGACCGAAAACAAGTGCTTCTGGATATTTAGAAAATATACTATCAAAGTTGTCTCGTAAAATAATACGTCCGTCTACAAACTCTGGAGTAGGGTCGTATGTCGGTGCAAAAGCCTCAATGCTTTCAGGTCTTTTGTTGGATTCACTGTAGAGTAAACTGCTGTATTTTTCTTGAGTAGTTTTGGCATAGTTGTTTATCCAAGATACTAATGCGTTTTTTTCAGGAGAATTGTCATTAATAAAATACTTTAAGATGCTTCTTGAAGTTCCCATAACATCTTTTCGCATAGGATCTTTTAATGCTTCAAGTTGTGAAATTTCTTTTTCAATAAACACTTTTTGAGGAGATTTTGCCGCTGCATTTCGAATCAAACCAATGACGGTTGATTGTTCGGCTTTAATTGGATTTAAAAAGTCATTCCAAGCTTTTATCCTGCCTTGTTTTACTTTTGCTTTAATCTGTTTTTCAAGTTCAAACAATTCGTCTTCAGTAGCAATGTTGTTTGTAACAATCCAGTTTTTAAATTTTAGATTACAATCATTTGAACGTTCCCATTGTAAACGTTTTGGATTTTTATAACGCTCATGCGATCCAGAAGTAGAGTGTCCCTGTGGTTGTGTCAATTCATCAACATGAATAAGAACAGGAACGTGTTCTTCTCTTGCAATGCGCCCTGCTTTTTCATAGGTATTGATGAGCTCAACATAATCCCAGCCTTTTACATTTAGAATTTCATAACCCTTATCTTTGTCGTCCCTTTGGAAACCACTTAATATCTTTGAAATGTTCTCTTTTGTAGTTTGGTGCTTAGCATGAACTGAAATCCCATAATCATCGTCCCAAACACTTATCACCATTGGAACTTGCAATACACCTGCAGCATTTATAGTTTCAAAAAACAACCCTTCGCTTGTGCTGGCATTTCCTATAGTTCCCCAAGCAACTTCTTTTCCATTATTAGAAAATTTATGAGACTCATCAAACCCCTTTAGATTTTTATATACTTTTGAAGCTTGTGCTAGTCCAAGAAGTCGAGGCATTTGACCGGCAGTAGGAGAGATGTCTGAACTTGAATTTTTTTGTTCAGTTAAATTCTTCCAATTGAAATTTTCATCTAAGGAGTGAGTTACAAAATGACCACCCATTTGTCGACCTGCACTCATAGGATCAAAATTGATGTCGGTGTGGGCATATAATCCAGCAAAAAATTGCTCAACAGTAAGTTCGCCAATGGCCATCATAAAGGTTTGATCGCGGTAATAACCAGACCTAAAATCTCCTTTTTGAAAGGCTTTTGCCCAAGCCAATTGAGGTAATTCTTTGCCACCACCAAAAATGCCAAATTTAGCTTTACCAGTTAGTACCTCTCTACGTCCCAAAAGGCTACATTCTCGGCTTGTTACAGCGATCTCATAGTCGTAAAGAACTTCTGATTTAAATTCTTCAAAAGTGATGCTTTCAGCAATCTTACTATTGGTGGGCATTGTTGGTTAAATTTTTTGCAAATATAGAAATTATATGGATATAGGGCAACCATATTGAGTGTTAAAAAACTGAGTAAAATGCAACAAAAATTAGATTTAAAACTTATAAATTAATAAACTCTTATTTAAAATTATTGTTTATTAAAATTTCAATAATACTTAAAACCATTTTCTTGTTAGAAGTAATGAAAGTTTAGAAATGTCTGTAGTGATTACAAAACGAATTTTTTGAGAATAATTTTCTTGATCAATTTCCCAACCTAGATTGGAATACACAGGAAAATATATTTCGAAGAAATCTGTTATTAAGTCCAATCTTATACCAGAACCGTAGGCAAAAAACGCTTGGTTAAATTTATTTTTTACCCATCCAATATCACCATAAACTTGTATGTATCGCCAAAGCGATGCACTCGCGTTTACTGTTGTCATCCATTGATTAGCAAAACCAGGTTCTAGTCTAGATTTGAATCCCCCGTCTGCAATTATAAGTTGTTGAGATAAAAATCCTGTAGACTCCGATTGGCCGATATAATTATATTCAAACAAATAATCTGTTGGGCGATCCAGTGCAAAATCAAAATTTCTTTCGTTGCTTGGTAATGTATTATAAAGAAAAGTTCCCGCAAACAGTCTTAAATTATAATGTCTGTCTTTCGGAGTTCTTTTTCTAATTTCATAGTCCAAATTGAATTTTCCAAAATCATTTGAAAATTGTAAATCTAATGACCAATTCTTAAATTTATGGATATTGTTATTGATGTCAGAATAACGCACATTAAACACATTATAGGGTGGAATCGTATTTTCATCAGTAATACTTCGTGATTCGTCTTTTTGGATGCTAATGTACCGCAATGTTAATTTTTGAACTGCATTTGAGCGTAAATTGAAAGGTTCTCTAAAATTAAACTGAATATAGGGTTGAACTTTGGTAATAAATGCATCATAATCAAAGCTAGACCGATCGATTGTAATTCCAAATTTAGTATTGTATAGTTTACCATCTTCGTGAAAAGCATTGTAAACCAATTTCCCAAACCCTGTTATGGTTTTGGACTCCATGCCATACACAGGTGCAAAACCATAAAGAAAAGGCCTCGTCAACGCACCTCTGTTGTTAAAATTTAAACCAATTTTTAAACCGTCATAAATATTTTGAAATTCTGCAATTGGAATGACATAAATTTGACTTTTTGTAGGATCTTCAACATCGCGTAAAAACCGCAATTGCAATGGCTTGTTAAATAAACTTCCTTGTTCTAAATTTTTCCAGTTATTTCTTCGATTAAATTCAGGAGTGAAGTGCTTATAATTTAATGCGAGGTGATCTGCTCCATTGTTTTGTATTGAAAACTGTTTTTCTTCTGTAAATCCTTCAAGCCAATCACTCGAAATTTCACGACCATCTCTAAATGATGAAATTGTGATTGGGTATGCGCCTTTTCTTAAGTTTTTGACTGAAAAATATATCGAGTCTTTTTCTTTTTTTGTTGATGTTATTTTATAATCCGCATGGTATACATTTGATACAAAATCATTAAAAAACCAATCAATATTTTTTTCTGTTTTTTGACTTAAATAATCTTTAAAATCTGCCGTTGAAGTTTTTCTAAATTCATGAAACTCAACAAACTCTTTAAGCCAATTTAGTTCATCTTTTTCATCCAAATAAGACTTTAAATACATTAACCCAACACCTGCTTTGAATTTTGAAGTATGGCGCTGATTAAAATTAATTAAATCTTCTCGCTTTGTGTTCAATGCCTGATCTTTCCCTGTACGCATAATTTGATAATAGGTCAATCGATACTGTTCGGCATAGTCTAATTTTGAAAAATTAAACGCTCGAACTCCCCAAACATTTGCCAATTTTCCTAATAATTTTTGCTCTGGGTAATAGGCGTCAATGTATCGTATAAGAAGTAGAAGTTCAAAACCGCTTTTTAGCCAATATTCATGCCTTGAATCGAGCACCAAAACTTCGTTCAAATACTTTTTTATCACATTTTCAGCAATTGAAATTTCATGCTCAAATTCTTTAGAAAAAGGCGATAAAATATCAGGTAAGAAAGCCAATCCATAAAGTGGATTTTTTTTAAACTCTATATTTGATAAAAGTAATTTTTGTTTTGGATAGGGTGTAATATTTTGATTTAAAAAATTAGTAATTTTTCTAAAATATTCTTTTTCGCTATCTCTATCAATTTTTTTACTTTTAATGTTTGTGATTACAGTTAAAGAATCTAGAGGATATGATTTAAATTCTTCTGTTGTTAAAAACATCTTTGTTTCAATGACATTTTCTCCCTCAAATTGGTAGACTTTTGCATCATTTATTTCTTTAATATTTACCACATCTAAAGCAGTATGTGCCAAATAATGTTTAGGTAAGGTCATGTGTATTTTGGTATGCATTGGGGGTGAATACAAGTCATCTAAATTTTGATTACTATATAATTTCCATGCTTTACCATCAAAAACGGCAGGAGTCATATACCAGCTTTCAAGGGCGTAATTTCCTTTTTTGTCAACACCATAATCTGTAAAACGATCATTTTGAATTTTTACACTGTAATTCAAATTTAGAGTAATGGACTCATTTGGTCCTAAAGGAGATTTTAATTTAACCTTTAAAATATCTTCTTGAGTTTCTAAATGGTAAAATTCTAATACTTCATCTACCGAATTTAAAATTTCTTTTATTGTTGTGAATCCTCTTTTTTTTGATTTGGCGATATAAAGGCTTGTATTAAATTCATTAAGGAACTTCTCAGCTAGAGGAGTTGTAGGACTGCTATAACTTGAGGCCCAATCCGTAAAATAAATTTCGTTTAATGGCGTATCAAAATGGTTTTGAAATTTGAGCTTTTGTTGAATTTCAATAGTTTGTGTCTCGGTATTAAGCACCGCATCAACCTCGTTGTAATGTTGGCTATGTGCAATAAAATACCCGCTCAAAAGTGAAACTATAAGCAAGATTTTAAAGGGTATTATTATGGGCTTTCTTAAGTTGATAATGATTAAAAATTTGGGCTTAATTGATATTGTTTGTAAAAAGCATCAAGAATATCAGTAACTTCTTTTGGGGTGTCTACTGTGTGGATTAGATCTAAATCTTCTGGACTTATGGTTTTATACTCATCAAGAAGCGTTTGTTTTATCCAATCGACCAATCCTTTCCAATAGGTGCTTCCTACAAGAATTATAGGAAATTTTTCAATTTTGTTTGTTTGAATCAAAGTAATAGCTTCAAAAAGTTCATCGAGAGTACCAAAACCACCAGGCATCACAACAAAGCCTTGAGAATATTTTACAAACATGACTTTTCGAACAAAGAAATAATCAAAATCAAGGCTTTTATCGGAGTCAATATATGGGTTATCGTGTTGTTCAAAAGGTAAATCAATATTTAAGCCTACAGAAGTTCCACCAGCGCTACTAGCGCCCTTATTTCCAGCTTCCATGATTCCAGGACCTCCACCAGTAATTACACCATAACCAGAATTTACGATGGCTTTGGCAATTTCTACAGCGAGTTTATAGTTTTTATCATCGGTTTTTGTTCGTGCCGAACCAAAAATAGAAACACAAGGTCCAATTTTGCTCATCTTCTCAAATCCATCCACAAACTCTCCCATGATTTTAAAAATAGCCCAAGAGTCGTTTGTTTTTATTTCATTCCAGCTTTTATGTTGTTGAAGTCGCATAACTAAAATATTAACTCGCTAATGTAATTCTTTTTTTAAATATTTTGCCGTGTGGCTTGTTTTGTTTTTTATGATCTTTTCTGGTGTTCCTTCTGCAACAATAGTACCACCGCCTTTTCCACCTTCTAATCCTACATCAATGATGTGGTCTACAACTTTGATAACATCAAGGTTGTGTTCAATAATTAGTACAGTATTTCCTTTATCTACAAGCTTTTTTAGGACTTCCAAAAGCACACGAATATCTTCAAAATGGAGACCTGTGGTGGGTTCATCTAAAATATAAATTGTGTTTCCAGTATCTCGTTTACTCAACTCTGAAGCCAGTTTTATACGTTGCGCTTCACCACCAGAAAGTGTGGTACTTTGTTGCCCCAAAGTTATATACCCCAAACCAACATCTTTTATGGTTTTGAGTTTACGATGTATTTTTGGAATATTTTCAAAAAAATCAACCCCCTCATTAATGGTCATATTCAAGACATCACATATGGATTTTCCTTTGTAACGAATTTCTAAGGTTTCTCTGTTAAAACGTTTTCCCATACAAGTTTCACAAGACACGTACACATCAGGTAAAAAGTTCATTTCAATTACTCGCAAACCACCACCTTTACAGGTTTCGCATCGACCTCCAGCAACATTAAAACTAAATCGTCCTGGCTTATATCCACGAATCATTGCTTCGGGAATTTTTGCAAACAATGCTCTAATCTCTCCAAAAACACCCGTGTAAGTTGCAGGATTACTTCGTGGAGTTCGTCCTATTGGCGATTGATTGATGTCAATGACTTTGTCCAAATGTTCCAAGCCTTTTATGGATTTGTAGGGCAGGGGCTCTTTTACACCATTAAAATAATGATTGTTTAATATAGGATATAAAGTTTCATTTATTAATGAAGACTTTCCACTTCCGGAAACCCCAGTAATTCCCACCATTTTTCCTAAAGGGATTTTAATGGATACATTTTTTAAATTGTTCCCAGTACATCCTTTAAGCTCTAAAAATTTACCATTTCCTTGACGACGCTTTTTAGGGATTTCAATGACTTTTTCGTTACGTAAGTATTGTGCCGTAATAGTATTCGCATTTTGTAAATGTGAGGGAGCACCTTGGCTGATAATTTCGCCACCAAATTTTCCAGCTTTTGGTCCAATGTCTATAATATGATCGGCTTGTTCAATCATATCTTTGTCGTGTTCGACCACTACAACAGAATTCCCAATATCTCGAAGTGCCTTTAATGATTGAATTAATTTTTGATTATCTCGTTGATGCAAACCAATGCTTGGTTCATCTAAAATGTATAACACTCCAACGAGTTCCGAACCAATTTGAGTTGCCAGTCGAATACGTTGTGCTTCACCACCTGAAAGCGATTTAGAACTTCGATTTAGTGCCAAATAATCTAAACCAACGTCGAGTAAAAACTGTAAACGAGTGCTAATTTCTTTTAAAATTTCTTGAGCAATTGCTTTTTGTTTATCAGAGAGATGCTTCGGTAAGTCTCTAAACCATAGTGCCAATTCATTAATATCTAATGCAGCGAGTTCAGATATGTTTTTATTGTTAATTTTAAAATATAATGCTTCTTTTTTTAATCGTGATCCAGAGCAAGTTGGACACAAAATATTATCCATATATCCTTTTGCCCAGCGTTTAATTGAACTAGAGTTAGTGGTATTGTATTGATGTTCTAAAAAGTTAGCAATGCCATCAAAATCAATATTGTATTCTCTTGAAACGCCTAAAGTTTTACTCTCTACAGTAAATTGTTCTTTCCCACCATAAAGAATAACTTCTAGGGCTTCATTTGGGATTTTATGTATAGGATCAGAAAGACTAAACTCAAAACGTTGTGAAATAAGTTCAAGTTGTTTAAAAATCCAAGAATTTTTTTGTGGCCCTTGCGGAGCAAGTCCTCCATTTTTTATCGATAATTTTGGATCTGGAATGATTTTTTGAGTATTTACTTTATACAGACTTCCAATCCCATTACAATCTGGACAAGCTCCTTTTGGTGAATTAAAAGAAAAGTTATTGGGTTCAGGCGTTGGATAAGAAATTCCAGATGTTGGACACATCAAATTTCCACTGAAAAAACGCACTATTTTTTCATCATGTTCGAAAATCATCAGCATTTTATCACCATGATGCATGGCTGTAGTGATACTTTCATCAAGTCGATTTGTAGCCAATGTTTTTTCATCAACTTTTAAGCGATCAATAACAATTTCAATATCGTGTGTTTTGTAACGGTCAAGTCGCATGCCTGGAGTAATATCAACAATCACACCATCCACTCGAACTTTTACAAAACCTTGCTTTGCAATGTGTTCAAATAACTCTCTATAATGTCCTTTTCTTGAACGTACTACAGGAGCTAAAATTGAAATTTTTCTACCCTCATAGGATGTTCCAATCAAAGTTTTGATTTGATCATTGCTATAGCTTACCATTTTTTCGTTGGTATTGTAGCTGTAAGCCTCTGCTGCGCGAGCAAACAATAATCTTAAAAAATCATAGACCTCTGTTATTGTACCTACAGTCGATCGTGGCGATTTGCTCGTTGTTTTTTGTTCGATTGCAATAACAGGGGATAATCCATCTATTTTATCGACATCTGGACGTTCCAAAGACCCCAAAAATTGTCGAGCATAGGCAGAAAAAGTTTCGATATAGCGTCGCTGACCTTCAGCATATATAGTATCAAAAGCCAATGAAGATTTCCCACTTCCAGAAAGTCCTGTAATCACAACAAGCTGGTCTCTTGGAATATTGACATCAATATCTTTTAAATTATGCGCACGTGCTCCTTTAACTTCTATAAACTCTTCAAATGTATGGGTCTTTAATTTTGTCATTTGGTTTTATAAAAAATCAACTTCACCTTTTCCTTCTCTAACGACAACAGCAGGGTCTTGTGTCAAATCAACTACTGTTGATGCCCTATTTCCTCCAAAGCCATTATCAATCACAATGTCTGCCAATTTTTGCCATTTTTCAAAAATTAATTCTGGATCGGTGGTGTATTCTATCACATCATCTTCATCATGTATAGACGTTGAAACGATAGGGTTCCCCAATCGCTTTACAAGTTCCAAAGCAATCGGATGATCTGGTACACGAATCCCTACAGTTTTTCTTTTTTTAAAGGGGTGGGGAAGGGCTTTATTACTTGGTAAAATAAAAGTATAGGGTCCAGGAAAATAGCGCTTTAGAAGTTTAAATGTTGAACTGTCAAGTTGTGCAGTATAATCGCTCAAATGACTTAAATCATGACAGATGAATGAAAATTGTGTATGTTCCAATTTGACTCTCTTTATTCGTGCAATACGCTCCATAGCTTTGATGTTTTTAACATCACAACCAAGTGCATATACGGTATCGGTTGGATAAATCACCAATCCACCTTGTTTTAGGACATTTACCACTTTATCCAATGTTCTTGGGTGGGGGTTTTCCGAATATAATTTTAACAACTCTGCCATAATAATTATGAGATGATTTCAAGTTTTGCAAAACGTAAAAGTAATTTTTTTACTCCTGAAGAAAATTTAATTTCAGCTTTTAAATCGGCGCCTTTACCTTCAATTTTAAGTACTTCACCAGTTCCAAATCGTTGATGATTTACAACATTACCCACTGTCAACTTACTATCAAATAAATTGGAATTACTATTTGTATTTGTAATTTTTTTCAAATTTTTAGGGGTCACTCTTGGGGGTTGTTGAATTGGTTTTTTCTTTGGTTTTGGCTTAGAAAAAGAAGGTTTTTTGTAGCGAATTTGCGATTGTTCTACATCGCCAAATATGTCTGCGCTAAGCATTGGGTTAAAGCGTCTTTCTTCTTTAGGAGTTGTAATTTGAAGATATTGTTCATCAATTTCTTCGATAAATCGACTGGGTTCTGCATCAATGAGTTTACCCCATCTGTAGCGTGATAGCGCATAAGTGAGATAAACTTGCTTTTCGGCACGTGTAACAGCCACATAAAATAAACGGCGTTCTTCTTCCAATTCGCTTCTTGTGTTCATACTCATTGCACTTGGGAATAAATCTTCCTCTAAACCAACAATATACACATACGGAAATTCCAAACCTTTGGCTAAATGAATCGTCATTAGGGCTACTTTATCGTCATCTCCACTTTGTTCGTTATCTAAATCGGTTGCTAATGCTACATCTTCTAAAAACTCTACCAACGCGCCTGTAGAATCGGCTAATTCTCGTTGACCTTCAACAAAATCTTTGATACCATTCAACAACTCTTCAATATTTTCCATTCGGGTAACACCCTCTGGAGTTCCGTCTTTTTTAAATTCTTTTATGAGGCCACTAACACGACACACATGCTCTGCAAGTTCAAACGCATTTGCAGTTTGATTCATGACCTGAAAACTTTCAATCATTGTACAAAAATTTGAAAGTTTTGTTTTAATACCAGCATTTAGGTTAATTTGGTTGGTTTGAATTTGCTTTAAAATCCCAAATATTGACGTATTTTCAGAATTTGCAGCCACAATAAGCCGATCGATGGTAGTTTGGCCAATACCTCGAGCTGGAAAATTAATGACACGTTTTAATGCTTCTTCATCAGCAGGATTAATGATGAGTCTCAAGTAAGCCAAAACATCTTTAATCTCTTTACGCTGGTAAAATGAAAGCCCACCATATATTCGATATGGAATCCCCCGTTTTCTTAGCGCATCTTCAATAGCTCTCGACTGTGCATTTGTTCTGTAAAGCACCGCAAAATCGGCATCTTTTGCCTGATTTTTCATCTTATTTTCAAAAATAGAACTCGCTACATAACGCCCTTCGTCGCCATCGGTTAAAGATCGATTGACAACGATTTTTTGTCCCTCTCCATTGGCGGTCCAAACGACCTTATCTAATTTCGTTTGATTTTTATCAATAATAGAATTTGCAGCATTGACAATGTTTTTTGTTGAGCGGTAATTTTGTTCTAACCGATAGAGTTTAACATCGTCATAATCTTTTTGAAAATTTAAAATATTATTGATGTTTGCCCCACGAAATGCATAAATACTTTGTGCATCATCACCTACCACACAAATATTTTGAAAGCGGTCTGAAAGGGCACGGACTATGAGATACTGCGAATGGTTTGTATCTTGATACTCATCCACTAAAATATAGCGAAAACGGTCTTGGTATTTGGCCAAAACATCTGGAAATCGAGTGAGTAATTCATTGGTTTTCAATAACAAATCATCAAAATCCATCGCGCCTGCTTTAAAGCATCTATCGACATATTCTTTGTAAATAGCACCCATTTGAGGGCGTTTTGCCATGGTATCTGCTTCAATCAATTCTGGGTTTTGAAAATAGGCACAAACAGTAATTAGACTATTTTTATAGGATGATATTCGAGAATAAATTTGCTTGTATTTGTATACATCTTTATCCAAATTCATTTCCTTAATTATAGAAGAAATCAGACGTTGGGAGTCTTGTGTATCGTAAATTGTAAAATTAGAGGGGTAGCCCAATTTTTCGGCTTCAAAGCGTAAAATCTTAGCAAAAACAGAGTGAAACGTCCCCATCCACAAATTTTTAGCTTCGCTATCGCCAACAATTGAAGCGATTCTCGATTTCATTTCTCGAGCGGCTTTATTGGTAAATGTGATTGCTAAAATATTAAACGGATCAATGCCCTTGCTCATCAAATAGGCGATTCGAAACGTCAAAACTCTTGTTTTACCAGATCCAGCACCGGCAATGACAATCATAGGGCCATCCATCTGTAAAGTTGGTGCAAGCTGTGCGTCGTTGAGTTGTTCTAGATAGGTTTTCAAGCCAAAAAAAATTGAACTGTGAAATTAAGTAATGTAATCCTTTTTTGATACGAGTTTAACGAATAATTATAAACAATTGTTCGCAGATTAGATTTGAATTTTAATATTATTGTTTTCTATGGCATCAATATGATAAAGTTTAAACTGAAATTATTAAATTAGTGCTCATTAAAATGAAATAAAATGGGTGAAGAATTTTTGGGATTATTGGTCTATTGCATTCCTGCACTAGTGACTGGCGCCATTGCTTTTTTGTTTTTTAAAGAGCATACTGCAAATGAAAACAATAGACGAAATTTTTTGTTGCATCAAATGCATAAAAAAGAAAGTTTTCCCGTTCGGCTACAAGCTTTTGAGCGTTTAACCTTGTTTTTGGAACGCATCAGTGCGCAGCAGTTGATGCGTAGAGTTCCACCAATTGCGCCACAACCTGAGGCCTACAAGGATTTATTAATTCAAACTATAGAACAAGAATACGAGCATAATTTATCACAACAAATTTATGTTTCCGAAACCTGTTGGCGAATGCTTACAACAGCCAAAAACAGTAGCATTCAAAGGATTCAAAATTTTCAAGTTACAGAAGCTATTAAAACGGCTCAAGATATGAGGGTTCCATTGTTTGAAACCCTTTCACAAGCAAAAGTTTCACCAGAAATGGCGTTGGAATTTCTCAAAGAAGAAGTTGGGCTTTTGTTAAAATAAATCTCATGTCACAGGATGTTTTACAAACACCAATAGATTATCTCAAAGGGGTAGGGCCAAACAGAGCAGCTTTGTTGCGCTCAGAGTTGGGGATTCATACCTACCAAGATCTTATTCATTTATTTCCAAATCGATATATAGATCGCACACAGTTTTATAAAATTAATACACTGGAGCGCAACAATGCCGAAGTACAAATTATTGGTCAAATTACTGATATTAAAGAAGTAGGACAGAAAAGAGGTAAACGTCTTGTAGCGACATTTAGAGATGAAACAGGCAAAATGGAGCTGGTGTGGTTTCGAGGTCAAAAGTGGATTCGAGAGCGTTTAAAATTACATACCGACTATGTCATTTTTGGAAAAACAAATCTATTTAATGGTGTTTTTAATATGCCTCATCCGGATATGGAACTCAAAACGGATTTTGATAAAAGTTTAAGTTCTGCCATTCAACCTATTTATCCTTCAACAGAAAAATTATCCAATAGAGGCATCTCCAATAGAGCCATGTGTAAGCTTATGGAACATTTGTTTTTACAGATGGGAAATAAATTTACCGAATCCCTTTCCAATGAAATGATTGAACAACAGGCCTTAATATCAAAAAAAGAGGCTTTGCTTAACATTCATTTTCCAAAAAATCAAAATTTATTGGCCCGTGCACAGTTCCGATTGAAATTTGAAGAATTATTTTATATACAATTACAATTGGTATATAAAAACCTCATTCATAAATCAAAAATTAAAGGGTTTCCTTTTGAAACTGTTGGCACTTATTTTAATGAATTTTATACCAATCACTTACCATTTGATTTAACGGCTGCACAAAAGCGAGTGATGAAAGAAATACGTGTTGATATGGGTAGCAATGCGCAGATGAATCGTCTGCTTCAGGGTGATGTTGGCTCCGGAAAAACCATTGTTGCATTTCTTTCTATGTTGATTGCGATTGATAATGATTTTCAAGCCACACTGATGGCACCAACTGAAATTTTAGCAATACAACACTATAACGGTTTAAAACCCATGTGTGACGCTATAGGCCTCAAAATTTCGTTGCTTACAGGGTCGTCTAAAACCGCATTACGGAAAGAAATACATACAGGTTTGGAAGAGGGTAGCTTGCATATTTTAATAGGGACTCATGCCATTTTAGAGGATAAGGTACAATTCAAAAATTTAGGATTGGCCATTATTGATGAACAACATCGATTTGGAGTCGCGCAGCGCAGTAAATTATGGAACAAAAACAGCTCTCCGCCCCATGTTCTTGTGATGACAGCTACACCGATTCCAAGAACACTCGCCATGTCTGTTTATGGTGATTTAGACATTTCTGTAATTGATGAATTACCACCAGGGCGAAAACCCATCAAAACGGTCCATCGTTTTGATAGTAACCGCTTAAAAGTATTTGGATTTATTCGCGATGAAATAAAAAAAGGGCGTCAAATTTACATTGTATATCCGCTTATTAATGAAAGTCAAAAATTAGATTTTAAAGATTTGATGGACGGTTATGAAAGCATTGCTAGAGAATTTCCTTTGCCAAATTATCAAATTTCGATTGTTCATGGTCAAATGAAACCTGCAGACAAGGATTTTGAAATGCAACGTTTTTTGAAAGGCGAAACACAAATTATGGTGGCTACAACAGTTATTGAAGTTGGTGTAAATGTTCCAAATGCCTCTGTGATGATTATTGAAAGTGCCGAGCGTTTTGGGTTGTCTCAATTGCATCAATTACGAGGACGCGTTGGGCGAGGAGCGGATCAAAGTTATTGTATTTTAATGACGAGCCATAAACTCGGAAATGACAGCAAAACCCGAATGGAAACGATGGTACGCTCCTCTGATGGCTTTGAGATTGCCGAAGTTGATTTAAAACTAAGAGGACCTGGTGATATCATGGGAACACAACAAAGTGGGGTGTTGCAGTTAAAAATCGCTAATATTGTTCAAGATAAAGAACTATTATCGTTAGCACGAACTTGGGCCAAAAACATACTTAAAGAAGATCCAAAACTCAGTCTACACAAACATTTACCCATCCATACCACTTATGTTCAAATGGGCAAGTATAAAAACATTTGGAACTACATCAGCTAATGTTGATTAAGAAAAGTAGCACTTATCTGTTTTAAATCTTTAAAGACAATTTTAAAATCAGCTTCAAATTCTGAATAATACTGTTGGAGCTCAAAGGTTGCTTTATCCATTCCAGAACGTCCATTGGTGCGTCTATTCATTCCGGATAAGACGCTAGAAACCCCCTCAATAGAGGCATAACTCAACAGCCAATTGCCTTTGGTCATATAGGGCAAAATATATTGGGCTTTTTCAGGCATCATTTGGATATTTTTATTTAAAATGGCATAACATTCTTGAGCATAGTCGGCCAAGGAAATTGAGGAGTAATGCTTCCAATTTTTAGCCAAAAAATGATCAAAAAAGATATCGACAATCACGCCCGAATAATGTCCGTAATTTTTATGCAATCGTTTTGTACTTGTTCTAAAATTGGGGTGTGCATCGGTGTGGGTATCAATTTGGCGATGCAACACTATTCCACGTTGAATGTCTGTAGAATAGTCTTTATATTTTGAACCTTTAACACTATCAGCGATAAAATTGCCGATTAAAACGTCTTCATTTTTTCCTGAAAGATAGAGATGTGCGAGGTAGTTCATGGGGTCAAAATTATGAATACTATTTTATAAAACTAGAATTGAAATCCTATATTTGTAAAAACTTTTTAAAATGACTTTAATCAAATCAATTTCTGGAATTCGTGGTACAATTGGCGGTGCTGTTTCTGATAATTTAACGCCTATAGATGCGGTTAAATTTGCTGCGGCCTATGGCATGTGGATTAAGGAGCAACGCAAAAAAACCAATTATAGAGTGGTTATTGGTAGAGATGCTCGAATTTCTGGTGAAATGATTCAAAGTTTAGTGATGAACACCCTAGTTGGAATGGGTATAGACGTGGTAAATTTGGGACTTTCTACAACGCCAACCGTAGAAGTTGCAGTACCAATGGAACACGCCGATGGTGGACTTATTTTAACGGCAAGCCATAACCCAAAACAATGGAATGCTTTAAAATTGGTTGATAGTAATGGTGAATTTTTAAATGCAACCCATAGCCAACGGTTATTGGATTTGGCGGAAAGCGAGGAAGTGATCTTTGCAGAAGTTGATGATTTGGGAAAAATTACAGTAAATGACGCCTATTTTGATTTACATATCGATGAAGTTTTAGAACTTGATTATGTCGATGTAAAAGCCATTAAATCGTGTAAATTTAAAGTCGTTGTAGACGGTGTCAATTCTACGGGAGGGATTGCTGTACCGTTATTGCTTGAACGTTTGGGCGTAGAACCCATTAAATTGCATTGTACGCCCAATGGACATTTTCCTCATAATCCAGAACCACTTAAGGCACATTTGACAGATTTATCTGAAAAAGTAGTACAAACCGGAGCAGATTTTGGAATTGCTGTGGACCCCGATGTTGACCGTTTGGCGTTTATGGACGAAAAAGGGGAATTGTTTGGCGAAGAATATACCTTAGTTGCCTGTGCCGATTATGTTTTAAGCCAGAACAAAGGCAATACAGTAAGTAATTTGAGCTCTACACGCGCCCTTAGAGATGTTACCGAAAAACACGGCGGAACCTATATCGCCAGTGCAGTAGGGGAAGTTAATGTGGTCAATGCCATGAAAGCCAATAAGGCCGTTATTGGTGGAGAAGGCAACGGCGGTGTTATTTTGCCTGAAGCCCATTATGGGCGTGATGCTTTGGTGGGAATTGCCTTGTTTTTAAGTTTATTGGCCGAAAAACAAATTTCCGTAAGCACTCTTAAAAACACCTATCCTTTGTACTTTATGAGTAAAAAGAAAATTGATTTAAACCCCACTATTGATGTTGATGGACTATTACAATTGATAGAAAACAAATATGCAAACGAACCTTTAACTACTCTTGACGGGGTTAAAATTGATTTTGCAGACTCTTGGGTTCATTTAAGAAAAAGCAACACAGAACCCATCATTAGAATTTATACAGAAGCGCCTTCGCAACAACAAGCCGATGCATTGGCCGACCGCTTTATTTCTGAACTCAAAGAACTTCAATAACATGCAAGTAACCCCAGAAAAAAACGAAAAGGTGGCCCAAATGGTCTTTGCGTCCATCTATCCTTTATATCTCAATAGATTAGAAAAAAACTTAGAACTAAAGAAGAATTTTATCATGTTTTAGAATGCTTTACTGGTTTTGATGAGGGAACGCTTCAAACACTTATTGATAAAAAAGTGACCTATAAAACGTTTTTTCAAAAGGCAAAAATTAACCCCAATGCGCATTTGATTAAAGGCGATGTTTGTGGCTATCGCATTGAAGACATCGCGGAGGAGTTTGACGTCTATAAACGCTGTCGCCAACTAGAAAAACTTATTGATGAATTAGCCAAAGGGCGACAACTTGAAAAAATTCTAAGAACACCTAAATAAGCGTCTAAACTTTACGGTGTTTCCAACGCTTATGGGTCCACAAATAGTATTGTGGGGCTTCGTGAATTTGGTTTTCTACAAGTTTTAAGAACTGATCTGTAATCTCATAATCCTTAAACTCATTGGGGTGTTCTGCTAGGGTTTGAAACGTAGTTTCATAAAACCCTCTTTTAACACGTTTAACAGAGAAAAAAATGACAGGCATATCTAATTTTTTGGCCAGCATTTCTGCACCGGTATGAATAGGAGCTTCAATCCCCATAAATGTATTCCAATGATATGCTTTTTCCTTTTTTGGCGTCTGATCCGAAACAAAACCATTCATTGTTAGAATACCGTTTTTCATGTTTTCTGTTAGTGTTGGAATGGTTTCTTTTGTAGTAACTAAATAGCTGTTATAACGCGCTCTAATATCTCGAACAAGTTTATCAAAGTATTTGTTATTCAAACGTTTATAGATGGCATATCCTCGAAATTTGACATAGGTCTGTATGATAAAAATCCATTCCCAACTGCCATAATGGGCGCACATCAAAACAATACTTTTATTTTGCTTTTCAAATGCTTTAATCACTTCAATATTGGTAAACTTGTATCGCGCTCTCATGTCCTCAACACTAATGTTCATGGATTTGATGGCTTCCAAAATCATATCACATAAGTGATGGAAAAATTCCTTTGTGATTTGTTTACGTTCAGCTTCGGATTTTTCTGGAAAAACAAGTTTTAAATTGTCTTCAACCGTTTTTTTTCGGTAACCCACAACATGATACAACAAAAAAAACAGCATATCAGATACGGCATAGAGCAAACGAAATGGCAAAATGGATACCAACCAAAGAAAAGGATAGATGAGCACAAAGGCTAATAATTGCATAAATTAGTCTTAAATTTACACTACAAAGATAATTTAATTTATGCGATTTAATAATTTTAACCCATGAACATCCACACCCTTGTTGTAATTATAGCTAATCTTCTGTTTTCCATGCGTGGTTTTAAAGACTATTCCTTTTTTGAGCAGTACAAATTTAACATAGGAGCATTACAACGTGGCGAAAAAATACGCATGATAAGTTCTGGGTTTTTGCATGTCAATTGGCAGCATTTTATGTTCAACATGATTTCGTTGTATCTTTTTGCTCATATTGTGATTTATCAATTGGGAACGCTTAATTTTTATTTGGTCTATCTTTTTAGCTTACTTGCAGGAAATCTTTTGTCGTTTTATTTTCACAAAAACGAACCTTTTTATAGTGCTGTTGGGGCGAGTGGAGCGGTCACAGGGATTGTCTATTCGGCCATTTTATTACGACCTGATATGCATATGTTTATATATTTTATCCCTGTTCCAATACCATCTTATGTTGTTGGAGTGGGGTATTTGTTATTTTCGATATATGGTATGAAAACCAAACTTGGAAACATTGGCCATGATGCACATTTTGGTGGTGCAGTAGGGGGGTATTTTATGACCTTGTTTTTGGCCCCATGGATTTTTGAATATCATTTTTGGATGGTGGCCTTGTTGGCGGCACCAATAGGGCTTTTATTGTTTTTAAAATGGAAAAACAAGCTGTAAGATTAATCGAGTAGCTCTGCAATTTTTCGTTCCAACGCACTTCCACGTAAACGTTCTGCTATAATAACGCCTTCTTCATCTATAATAAATGCGGCAGGAATTGACGACACATTGTATAACTTAGCCACAGGATCATTCCAAAATTTTAAGTTTGAAACATTATACCATGTCAATTTATCTTTTGCAATCGCATCAACCCAACGTTGCTTTTGGTTTTCTCTATCCAAAGAAAAACTAATGATCTCTAAGCCTTTGTTGTGGTATTTTTCATAGAGTCGTACATAGGTAGGATTTTCTACACGGCAAGGTTTGCACCATGATGCCCAAAAGTCAATAATGGTGACTTTACCTTTAATTTTGCTCATGGTAAGCGCAGTTCCATCGGGGTTTGGTGCTGTAAAATCTGGAGCGATATCACCAACACCTAATTTTTTGTTGATTGTTGTTTGGTTAATTTTACTTTGAATATTTTGAACCGTAAGGATGTTTGTAGATTTATTGAGCAGCTCATCATTCATCATCGCCAATACTTCTTTAGCAGATTTGGTGTCAAATTTTGGTTGTGATGTAAGACCGTCTAAAAGCATTAAAGAAAAGTCCGTATTCGGGTGTTCTTTAAGAAAATTAAAACCATAATTCTTCAGTTCTTCGCGAAGTTCAACATTACGTTTTTGTAAATCTTGAATCGCTTTAGGGTTTTGAGCTGCAGCGGTATATTCTTCACGTAATTTATCCAACTTAGTAGTAATAGCAACAAATCCGCTTCTGTATTTCGAGAAAACCTCGTTATTGAAACCACCAGAAACTTTGGATTTTTGAATACTGTCTTTATAAATCGTTAAGTTGATGTTTTCAGGTTCTAAAACAAAAAACACCTGACCGTTGATCCCGTCAATTGTAATAAAACGCATTTCTGGAGCTAAAACTTCTCCTTTAAACTGAAACTTGCCATTTTGAGCAATGGCAGTATCGGTAGCAGTTGTTGTTTTTCCATTTTCGTTTCGTTTGATGTATGCACGAACCCCATCATATATGCCTTCGGCTTCGATAGTTATAGTAAAATTAGTTGTTTTTGAGGAGGAGGAGTTGCATCCAATATTCAGCATTAAAATTAAAATAGAAAGAAAAAAATAACGTAAAGTCATTGGTCAAAATTTTTATGCAAAATTAAATTAAATTTCAATACTTCATTGTTTTGATGTAATATTAATATTTTTGTCAAAAAGTATTAGAAATGACACACAATGATACAATAATAGCTCTTGCCACAGCTTCTGGCGCTGGTGCTATTGCTGTACTTCGTGTTTCGGGCGCAGAAGCCCTATCGATATCCAATAGCCTTTTTAAATCCATTCATAACAAACAGCTTATTGATCAACCGACACATACAGTGCATTTAGGTCATATTATTGATGGTGAACGTGTTTTGGACGAAGTTTTAGTGAGTATATTCAAAAATCCACAATCGTATACAGGAGAGGACGTTGTTGAGATTTCTTGTCATGGCAGCAGTTATATTCAACAAGAAATTTTACAGCTTTTTATCCGAAAAGGGTGTCGGGCGGCCAATGCTGGCGAATTTACCCTTCGTGCGTTTCTGAATGGTAAAATGGATCTAAGTCAAGCTGAAGCGGTTGCCGATCTCATTGCAAGTGATAGTGCTGCTGCACATCAAATTGCACTGCAACAAATGCGGGGCGGGTTTAGTTCGGAAATCAAAAATCTTCGCCAAGAACTCCTCAATTTTGCTTCATTGATTGAATTAGAACTGGATTTTTCTGAAGAAGATGTAGAATTTGCCGATCGTCAACAGTTTGAAGAGTTATTAGAACGTATCGTTAAGGTCTTAAAATATCTTATTGATTCATTTTCAACGGGGAATGTCATAAAGAATGGTGTTCCTATTGCTATTGTTGGCGCACCTAATGTAGGAAAATCTACACTGTTAAATGCGCTTCTTAATGAAGAAAAAGCCATTGTTAGTACTATTGCAGGAACCACACGTGATGCAATAGAAGACGAAATAAGCATAGAGGGGATTAAATTTCGATTTATAGACACTGCCGGTATTCGTCAAACGAATGATACTGTGGAAGCGATTGGTATTGAGAAAACCTTTGAAAAAATGGCACAGTCACAAGTTGTTCTACAGCTTTTTGATGGAAGTAAAATTTCAGATGAAACATATTCTGACATCAAAAATCAAATTGAACAAAATTTATCACAATATCCTGATAAACAACAACTTATAGTAGTTAATAAAATGGATACTTCAAATCTTAAAACTGTCGAAAAATGTTTTGAGCAGTTCGATTATTTAATGATAAGTGCCAAAACAGGTGATGGGGTAGAGACCTTAAAAAAGCAACTTTTGGGATTGGTACAAATGGGTAAACTTCATAACAACGACACCATCATCACCAATGCCCGCCACTACGATGCTTTACGGCAAGCACTGGATAACATCCAAAAGGTACAATATGGTCTACAAACCAGACTTTCGGGTGATTTATTGGCCATAGACATTCGTGAGGCTTTGCACCATTTTGGACGTATTACGGGTGAAATTTCTACCGACGACCTTTTGGGGAATATCTTTGCTAATTTCTGTATTGGAAAGTAAGTTATTTTTTAACTTTCATTATATTGCAATAGAATTCAATTAACCAATTATGAAAGCATTTTATTTTAGGCGTATAAACCACTTGTTTTTGTGTATAATTGCCTTAAGTTTTGTCTATTGCAGTAGCGATGGGGATTCAGGTTCATCATCAACACCACCACCTCCACAACCAAAAATCAATGTCAATACATCGAGCATTAGTTTTGGAGAATCCTATTTACTTAACTATTCAACAGCACAAACAGTAACTGTTGATGGTAGTAATCTTGATGAGGGTATAGATATGACTGCTTCTGGAAATTTTGAGGTATCGTTGGACAATACCAATTTTTCCAATAACTTACAAATTCCTTCTTCTGAAGCCAACAATGCCACCACAGTTTATATGCGTTTTATACCTACTGTTGTGGGGCAGCAAACAGGTGAAATCCTTTTAGAAAGTGGCAATACACAAGAAGATGTTATTCTTTCGGGGATTGGCACCCGCATTACTCATAGTTATACAACCTTTAATCAACAGCCATTGGGCTTTGGTGGTGGATTTAATCAAGCGGCTAGTCAAACCTTTACACTTCATGACGATTTAAGTACAATACAACAAATCAAGATGTACTTGAAAATTGATTGTCCTATAACAGGATGTGATGATTGGGACCGCTTTGCGAACATTAAAATTAAAGACCCTACAACCAATAATTGGTTAGAAATTGGTCGCTATATTACGCCCTACTGGGTAGGAACCCAGCTGCTCGATCGTGGTTTAGAATTTGATGTCACCGACTTTAAATCGTTGCTTTCAGGTTCAGTAGAACTCCGAATCTATATTGAAAACTGGACGGCAAAAGCCGATATTGTAACGCTAACCTTCGATTTTATAGAAGAAACTCAAGGTCTTCCTGCATATGAAATTGATTATCCATATTATGCGGTTTCCGAAGTTTTAAATTTCCACGCTAATTCGATTAGTGGTGTCCCTTATGGTGTAAGTCATAGTTTGGATTTGGATAAATCTATAGCATTGCCTTCCAACACTGAAAGCGCCCATTTGAGAACCTTAATTTCTGGCTGGGGTCATGCAACGCCGTATGATCCCGGAGGACGTCCATGTGCAGAATGGTGCTATAGAACACATCATATAAAAATTAATGGTACAAATACCTTCCAACACTATATGGGACCTATTGGTTGTGCTTCCAATCCAATAAATAACCAGTCCCCTGGAAATTGGACCCCAGACCGTGCAGGGTGGTGCCCAGGAATGGTTGTTCCGGTTAGAACCAACGCTTTAGATAGCGCGCTATCGTCATTTAATTTTGAATATGATTTTGAGGATTGGACAAATGATGGCGCCAATGGTGATGCTTATTATGCCACATCAACCTATGTGGTTGTAAAAAGTAATACCCCTATTTCAGCTGCTGTGGTTACGGACTAATTATTTCTGACGAAGAACAATTAGTTTTGCTTTATAACCTGTGGTCAATAGCCATTTTCCAGAACCAATAATGTTACCGTTTTCGTCAATGACTTTAAGTTCTGCAGTATTTGGACTTGATGAACCTTCGTTTAGGGCGTAAAACTGTATGGTGTTTAGACCTTCTTCTAAGTCAATATCAATGATATAGGGTGAATTTCGAAGTAAAATATTGGGGTGGATCGTAACCTTATTAAGCATCAACTTTATGCGGTCGCCATCTTCATATTCGTGATCTCTACAGATTAAACGGATATATTTTGATTTCGTTTTGATATCGCCCAAATAAAAATCTTTGGCATATTTACTCACATCTTTTTGGTTTTCAACAAATTTTTGTTTGATGTCCCATGTAGGGTCAACCACATCTTTGTTGGTGATTATTCCACGTTCTTCTTTTCTAAAACCATCGATAGGAGGAATACCCATTGTAATTTTGACATTTTTATTGGTCAAACCACGAACAGGAGAGAGGTTAAATAACTGCGATGAATTTTGATTTTCTTTGGCTAATTCTTTTGCTTTTATACGCAATGTTTCTTGTGCCGTGTCCAGCTGTGCATAACTCATCTGAAGTCCTACAAAAAGAATGATAAAAGCCAAAAACCGTTGGAACATTAAATTGTAATTAATTTTTTTTGTAAAGATAAAAACTTAAATCAAAAAGCATACCAAGCTAATAATCTCCATTTTATAGATTTAAAATCTTCAAATTTTATATCTTTAATTTTTATAAAAAATAGCGCACATTTCTATTGATAATGACACAAAACTACAAAAGCAGTATTCAAGACTTTAACTCCATTGTAGGTAAAAAATATGTGCTTACAGCACAATGGGATAAACAAGCTTATGCTAAGGGATGGCGTTATGGAGAAGGTGAAGCGTTAGCCGTAGTTAAACCGGGGACACTATTAGAAATCTGGAACGTATTGCAGGTTTGTGTAGCAGCAGATATTATTGTTATAATGCAAGCCGCTAATACAGGTCTTACAGGGGGTTCCACACCTTTTGGAAATGACTATGACCGACCTATAGTTATCATCAATACCATGCGCATCAATGCAATTCATGTGATTCATGAGGGCCAACAAATTATTGCACTTTCGGGAAGTACACTTTTTGGACTGGAAAACAAATTGGAATCCTACGGCAGAGAACCACACTCCGTAATAGGTTCGTCATGTATTGGCGCTTCTATTGTAGGCGGGGTTTGTAACAATTCTGGTGGTGCATTGGTCAAACGAGGGCCTGCTTATACCGAATTGTCATTGTTTGCAAAAATTGAAAGCGATGGACATCTTGTTTTAGTCAACGATTTAGGGGTTGATTTGGGACAAACTCCAGATGAAATATTAACCAATTTGCAAAACAAAAATTACACCGAAAAAGATATAAAATTCCCCAATAAATTGGCTTCAGATCATGAATACCAAGAACGTGTAAGAGATGTAGAGGCTCGTACTCCGGCACGTTTTAATGCCGATGGCAGACGCCTACACACCGCATCGGGATGTGCCGGAAAAATTGCTGTTTTTGCTGTTCGATTGGATACTTATGTATCGCCAAAACGTACCCAAGTGTTTTATATAGGCTCTAATGCATCGGATACCTTTATGCAAATTCGAAGAACGATATTATCAACTTTTAAAAATCTTCCAACTTCGGGAGAATATTTGCATAGAGATTGTTATGATGCTGCAAAAAAATACAGTAAAGATACGTTTGTGGTCATCGATAAATTAGGGCCTAATTTTATTCCGAAGTTGTTTAATATGAAACGCAAAATGGATTTGTTAGCGGATAAATTCAGCCTTTTGCCATCGAAGTTTTCCGATAAATTGCTGCAATTTTTAAGTTGTTTTTGGCCCAATCATTTGCCCAAACGAATGGAACAATTTAGAAATAAATTTGAGCACCATTGGATCATTGAAATGTCCGATGAGGGTATTGAAGAAGCACAGCAGTATTTTGATGCCTTTTTTAAAAATAGCAATGGTGATTACTTTATTTGTACCCCAAAAGAAGCCAAAAAAGCGCTATTACATCGTTTTGTAGCGGCTAGCGCCATTGGACGTTATCATGCCTTAAATGCAAAAGATTTAGGCGAAATGATGTCGATGGATATTGCCTTACCAAGAAATGAAAAAAACTGGTTTGAACAGCTCCCTCCAGAACTAGATGAATTGTTTGAAATGAAATTGTATTACGGCCATTTATTTTGCCATGTATTACATCAAAATTATATCCTAAAAAAAGGAGTAGATGCCAAAGCATTAAAAGAAAAATTATTACTTACTTATGATGCAAGAGGCGCAGAATACCCCGCTGAACACAATGTGGGTCACGAATATACAGCCAAACCAACCTTATCTAATTTCTACAAAGAGTTAGATCCTACAAATGGATTTAATCCCGGAATAGGAAAAACAAGTAAATTAAAGTTATGGAAATAAGTATTATTTTAATTTTGGAACACGGTTCGACCAAATGATTAAAATAACAACACCTAAAACTATAATTGCAGAAATAACATTGACTTGAATTTTTTTTGAGATTTCAAAGAAGTACATGATAATACTAGCATCAATGACTGCTGCCCCCATAAGCACAAATACATTTCTTGCAATAGTGCTTACTTTTTCAATATCAATTTCCTTTTTCTTTTCTTCAGACATGGTATTATAACCCGCTAGTAGATTGGGGTAGTGTTTAACCAGAAGACCAACAACAATCAATATAAACCCCGTAAAAATAAACCCAAGCAACATTTTATAGCTTTATTTCAAATTTAAGAAATCTAAAACATTTATTAGACGCTAATTTTTTACTTTTGAAAAAATTATACTAAATGAACAACGATTTAGGAAATTATAGAAAATCTTACGACAAAGGCAGTTTGTTGGAAACGGATATTTCAGAAAACCCATTAGAACTATTTCAAAAGTGGTTTTTTGAAGTAGACCAACATTTTCCACAAGACGAAACCAACGCGATGACGTTATCAACTTTGGGAGAAGATGGTTTTCCAAAAGGACGTGTTGTGCTTTTAAAAAAATACACTCACGAAGGGTTTATTTTTTATACCAATTACGAAAGTGAAAAAGGAAAGGCTATTGTTGCGCATCCAAAAGTGAGTTTGTCTTTTCATTGGGCAGGAGCAGAGCGGCAAGTCATCATAAAAGGAAATGCCGAAAAAATTGCAACAAATCTTAGTGACGGATACTTTGAGTCACGCCCAAGAGGCAGTCAATTAGGGGCTCATGCTTCTCAGCAAAGTACTGTTGTTTCGAGTAGAAAATCTTTAGAAAATCAACTTAAAACGTTAGAAGAAAAATTTGAAAATAAACCCATACCACGTCCAGAATTTTGGGGTGGTTTTATTGTAAAACCTGTTGAAATTGAGTTTTGGCAAGGCCGTGCCAATAGATTACACGATCGTATTCGTTATCAACTTCAAAATGATCTGAATTGGAAAATTGAACGCTTATCCCCATAATTAATTCGCAAAACTATCCGTGAATAGTTTCTGATGTTCCAAGATTTTTCATAATTTTTGCTTCAAAAATCAATAAGTCTTCCCATTTTTGATCAACGTCATCTCGATTACCATATTGTCGTGCAAATTTGAGAAACATCGTATAGTGGTGGGCTTCGCTGATCATTAGTTTTTTATAAAATTTGGCTAATTTTTTATCTGTTAAATGTTCTGAAAGCAGTCTAAAACGCTCACAACTTCTGGCTTCAATTAGTGCCGCATAAAGCAATCGATGTATAAGTTGTGTTGTACGACTCCCTCCTTTAGGGAAAAACTTCAAAAGTTGAATCACATAGTCATCTTTTCGATCTCGACCAAGACTAAAACCATAGTCCAAAATCAAATTGTGAACCATCTTAAAATGGCTCATTTCTTCTTCAACTAATGCGGTCATTTCTTGTACTAAATCTGTATATTCTGGAAAGCTAACGATTAGTGAAATGGCTGTGCTTGCTGCTTTTTGCTCACAAAATGCATGATCGGTTAGGATTTCCTCGAGATTCATTTCTGCAATATTTACCCAACGTGGGTCTGTAGAAAGTTTTAGGCCTAGCATAATCTATAAATCTAAGTTAAACGTTTGTTTTAGGGTGTCTAATGCAGGGTTTTTTTCGATCAATTTTTTGTATTTATCTTCTGCAGTATAAGCATATTTTTTCTCCAAAGTTTCATTAACCGAAATGTCCAAAGAGATTTCAAAATTATTTAAAGATTTACGTAAAAATTGTAAAAGTTCAAACTGTTGACGTTCAACTTCAATTTTATTTGTCGAATTTGGGAACTCAAGTTGAATGGTATGGTTTTCAGCTAATTTTGGAGTGTCAATTTTAAGAATTGCCGCTAGATTGTATTTCCCTTTATTTTCTAGAATTTCAACATAAGTGTTCCAAAATGTTAGCATTTGTTCTTCATTAAAAGCATCTGAAGGCAAATCTTCTTCTTTGATTTGAACATCCATTTGCTTGATTTGATGTTCTTTTTTCTTTTGTATGCTTTTTAGAGATAGTCCAGAAGATTCTCTTTTGACATCACTCAACACAGGTGGTGTAATAGGTTTTGACGGATATTCCGATTGAGGTTCTTCAGCGATTTCTAATAAAGAATTATCGTCAGAACTTGTTTTTTGTTCTAGCTTTTTCTCAGGTTTTTGAACAATGATTTCGGGAATATTTTTGTTTTTAAAGAAAGCTGCAGGAATTATGAATCCGCTAGTCTTTTTTTTTTCTCCATCAAAGTTGATAGAGGCAAGTTTCATGAGGCAAAGTTCTACAAGCAACCGCTGATTTCGACTTGTTTTGTGTTTTAAATCACAATCATTAGCCAAATATATGGCTTCTTTTAGAAATGCAGTTGTTGTTTTTTCGGATTGCTCTTTGTACTTCTCTTTTGTATCGTCTCCAACTTCCAACAGTTCTAGAGTTTGGGTGGATTTGGCAACAAAAAGATCTCTAAAATGTGAGGCAAGACCAGCAATAAAATGTTGTCCCTCAAATCCTCTTGATAAAATAGCATTAAATTGAAGCAGTAGTGCAGGAATTTCGTTATCTAAAATAAGGTCTGTAACCTGAAAGAAGGTGTCATAATCAAGGACATTTAAATTTTCTGAAACAGCCTGACGTGTTAGGTTTTTACCTGAAAAACTAACAACTCTATCAAATATTGAAAGGGCATCCCGCATCGCGCCATCGGCTTTTTGGGCAATAATATGCAATGCATCATCTTCGGCCTCTATGCCTTGCTCTTGGGCAATTAGTTTTAAATAATTTTTGGCATCATTTACTGTAATTCGCTTAAAATCAAATATTTGACAACGCGATAGAATTGTTGGGATAATTTTATGTTTTTCTGTTGTTGCTAAGATAAAAATACAATGCTTTGGCGGTTCTTCTAAAGTCTTTAAAAAAGCATTAAAAGCATTTGAGGATAGCATATGGACTTCATCAATGATATAAACTTTATATGCACCAACTTGAGGCGGAATACGAACTTGATCGGTAAGGTTTCGAATGTCGTCTACAGAATTATTAGATGCTGCATCGAGCTCAAAAATATTGAAAGCATAGTCTTCATTTTCATTGGTGTCACCGTTGCTATTAATCATTTTAGCAAGAATACGTGCACAAGAAGTTTTTCCAACTCCTCGTGGGCCTGTAAAAAGTAGGGCTCGGGCCAAATGGTTTTCTTTTATAGCATTCTCTAGAGTTGTTGTAATTGCAGACTGCCCAACAACATCTTTAAATGTTTTTGGTCTATATTTTAATGCGGATACAACAAACTTTTCCATATGTAACAAATTTAAAAATTCGGAGCGAAACACAAAGATGAATACCAGATAAAAAAACGAGTACTTATTAACAATTTGTGTACTTTTGCACGAAAGCAGATCGCCTTATCGCTATTCGTTTTTCGAATAGAGGAAAGTCCGAACACCATAGTGCAGCATAGTGGCTAACAGCCATCGGCCGTGAGGTTAGGAATAGTGCAACAGAAAGAATGTACAGGTTAAGCTGTAGTGAAATCATGTAAACTCTATGCGGTGCAATGCCATGTAAATCAGTGTTTGAGTGCGGCACGTGCAATACTGAAGGGTAGGCAGCTAAAGTTTTCTGGTAACAGTAAACGTAGATAAATGATAAGGGCTCTTTTTTGAGTACAGAATTCGGCTTATAGATCTGCTTTTTTTATTTAAAAAAACTAAAACAATTCCCACCATAGGTTTTTAACTCATCAAAATTTTCGAGGTTTGATAAATTTGTATGCTTTGAGTGTTCAATAATAAGTAAACCATTCGAGTTTAATAGTTTCCTTTCAAATATAAGTTGAACAATTGATGCAAATTCTTCCGTTGGCATGGCATAGGGTGGATCAGCAAAAATAATATCAAATGTTAGTGGTGTGCGTTCCAGAAATGAAAATACATCGCTTTTAATCGCATCAATTGGCATATCAAATTCTGATGCTGTTTGTTCTATAAATTTCACACAACGAAATTCTTTGTCTACTGCGACTATATTTATTGCGCCTCTAGAACTAAATTCATAAGCAATATTTCCCGTACCTGAACATAAGTCTAAGACAGAAAGGTCATGAAAATCATAGCGGTGAATAAGAATATTGAAAAGGGCCTCTTTGGCCATGTCTGTTGTAGGGCGTACAGGTAATTTTTTTGGAACATTCAATCGCCTACCTTTGTATTTCCCCGAAATTATTCGCATTAAAAGCTATTTAAGATGGTGAAATTATGGGTTGAGTTGTTATGACTATATAGCATTTTGTCTTTGGACAATAGAGATACATGTCTGATGTATTTATAGGCGATAGAGTAGAGTTCATCGTCTTTTTTTATTGCGCCCATAAGCACGCACTCAAATTCCTCTGTATTAAGTCCTAACTGTTCTGATACAAACAATACATAATAAATAAAATCTTCTTTTGTTTGATATTCAAACCTATTATAAAGCTGTAGTGCATTGTTTTTTGTAACCACTAAATCAAAGTAGCTTTCCGCGATATTGATATACATGGATTCTTTGGCGTTATTTTTTTGAATTTCTAAAATTCTATCTAGTGCAACAGTCGTACTGTGTTTATATTCAAAACTTCCAAAGCGCTCAAAAATGTAATTATTAATATTCACAAAAGGCACATATACAATCATGATATCATCATTTTTAATGACATCATAAGTAATAAAATCTGTTTTAAAGATTTTTGTGTTGTATTTCAAATAATCTGATAAATATTCTTCTTCAAACAAAGCCGATGGCACGAGTGTAACCATTTCATTATCATGAATAAGTGTTGTTTTGGAAAAGGGTTGTTGTAGAACTTTATGGGTATTAAAATGATGAACCAACTGATCTAGAAGTTCTTGGGGTGTATGTGTTTTTTCAAATGCTGTATGAATCAAATCTATAACTTGATTCTTGTCGTTATCTAAAACAAAAAAAGAAAGTCCACTCAAGCTAACTTGAATGGACAATACAATTCCTTTATCAGGGTTTTTATTGTTCTTTTGAATAATTTTTTGGCCAGTTACCATTTGTATTTACTTCTTCCAAAGAACCAACTTTTAGAGTTGGCCCATTTACACCTTCAACAGAAACAACTTCTTCTTCTTTTTTAACCAAGTTTTTATCTTGATCAAATAGAATGACACTTTTTGCAACTGAAGCTTCAAAAACAGGAATATTGATATTATTTTGTTCAACCATTCCAGTTTCTAACTTAAATTTTTCACCTTTTTTTCCAACAGGAACATTCATCATTGTCTTATAGCGTGGGTCTGCGCCAAAAAGCGAATCTTTTACAGGGACATATCCAAGAGTATCAACAATAACAATATCTTTAGTTGTATCTACACCATAGCGTCTGGTGAGAACTTCATCAATAATAGTAGAATCTCTACGTTGTGTGATGGTGAATTTTTCATTCTCTATAAATGTTACAAGTTTATCCCAATTTCCTTGAAATTGTCCAGTAACAGTTTTGTGAGCCAATTGGGCGTCGCGAATATCTTTTAAGTTTTCAATAACTACTTTATAGCGTTTTTCTTTCAATTTATTAAATTTTATTTCACCGTAAACTGACATGAATGTGATATAGCCTAAAAAGATGATAATGGCCCAAAGACCAAGTAGAATAAGGGATTTAAATTTTTTTGGGATAAATTTATCGATTGCCCAAACAATCAAAATTGTCAAAAGGATGACTGCAACAATTGAAATGATAACCATGGTATTTGTTAAATTAAATTCAGAATAAGCAAATCTACAATTTTTTTTTATTCAATAAAGTGAAAGCACGCAAAAATCATTCTTATATTTGAACAAAACTATGTTGACCCGATTTTTATGTCCGCTTTAGAATTTTATAAACTACTTAAATTGGGGTTTCCTTTTGAACCTACACTAAAGCAAGACGCTAGTTTACAACAACTTGCAAATTTTATTATCTCCCCGTCAAAACAAAATGTTTTTTTACTAAAAGGATATGCAGGTACTGGAAAAACAACAATTATTGGCACAGTTGTAAAAAATATTTGGAAAGTCAAAAAAAGCGCCATGCTTCTTGCTCCAACAGGTAGAGCAGCAAAAGTCATCACTGGGTATGCCTCAACACAGGCCTATACAATTCATAAAAAAATATACATGCCTAGAACTGCAAAAAATGGAAAAATATCCTTTGTTTTGGCACCCAATAAGCATAAAAACACACTATTTATTGTTGATGAAGCCTCAATGATTTCTGATCATTCCAATCAAGGCGGCCTATTTGGAAGTGGAGCGCTACTAGACGATTTGATTCAATTTGTATATTCTGGTCATCAATGTAAACTTCTTTTGATGGGTGATACAGCACAGTTGCCACCTGTAAGTCTAGATATTAGTCCGGCTTTAGATGCAAGTAAGCTAGAAATTAATTATGACAAACATACTCAAGAAATAGAGCTTGATGAAGTTGTGCGACAAGCTCAAGACTCAGGCATATTATTCAATGCTACAATGCTTCGTGAATCTATATCAAATCAATTTTTTGAACATTTTAAGTTTAAAATAGATGGTTTTAAGGATATTATTCGTCTTCAAGACGGTAATGATATTCAAAATGCTTTAAGCGAGTCTTATGCCTCTAGGGGTACTGAAGATACTGCATTTATTGTTCGCTCGAATAAACGTGCAAACGCTTATAATCAACAGATAAGATCTAGAATTCTATTTAATGAACATGAACTCACTGCTGGAGATTTTTTAATGATTGTTCGCAATAATTATTTTTGGCTAAAACCCACAAGCGAAGCGGGATTTATTGCCAATGGTGATATTATTGAAGTGTTAGAATTGTTTACTATTAAAGAACTATATGGTTTTAGATTTGCTGAAGTTAAAATACGACTTGTAGATTATCCAAATATGAAACCCTTTGAAACGGTTCTTATGTTGGACACCATTAATTTAGAAACCCCATCTTTGCCCTACGAACAAGCTAATGATTTATATCGAGAAGTGCTCAAAGATTATGAAAATGAATCCTCTGGTTACAAAAAGTTTTTGGCGGTAAAAAAGAATAAATATCTCAATGCGCTTCAAGTAAAATTCTCTTACGCTATTACCTGTCATAAATCTCAAGGAGGGCAATGGAATACCGTTTTTGTTGAACAACCCTACTTGCCCAATGGTATAGATATGGACTATTTACGATGGTTGTATACCGCACTTACAAGAGCCAAAGAAACCTTATATTTAATAGGGTTTAACGATGATTTCTTTGAATCGTAAACTATTAACTATTCTTTAAATATTACTAATAAAAAAAACTGTAATTTTACAGCGCTTTATTATGACAAAGACGAAGATTATTGCAATGATTCCTGCACGTTATGGTGCAAGTCGTTTTCCTGCCAAGCTTATGCAAAATTTAGGTGGAGAAACTGTGATTTACAGAACTTATCAAGCCACTGTAAATACAGGTCTTTTCGATAGCGTTTATGTAGTAACTGACAGTCAAATTATTTTTGATGAAATTAAAAATAAAGGTGGGGAAGTACTGATGAGTGTTAAAGCACATGAGTCGGGAAGTGACCGTATTGCAGAAGCAGTAGCTTCAATAGATTGTGATATTGTGGTTAATGTTCAAGGCGATGAACCTTTTACAGAAAAAGACAGTTTGTCAAAATTATTGAATGTTTTTAAAGAGGATATCAACAAAGAAATAGACCTTGCTTCATTAATGGTAAACATTAAAAATCAAGATGAAATAAATAACCCAAATTGTGTCAAAGTTATTACAGATAAGGATAATTTTGCACTATATTTTTCAAGAAGTCCAATTCCTTTTCACAGGGATTCTACAGTTGAAACACAATACTTTAAACACAAAGGAGTTTATGCTTTTCGAAAGGCTCCATTATTAGAATTTACCAAACTATCCATTCAACAGCTTGAAGCATCTGAAAAAATTGAATGCATTCGCTTTTTGGAACACGGTAAGAAAATTAAAATGGTGGAAACAACAATACAAGGTATAGAAATTGACACTCCAGAAGACTTAGCCAAAGCACAAGCCTTATGGCTTGATAATAATTCACCCCAAATCTAATAAATATGAGTTTTAAAAATTTTCCTATGGTATCCAAAGTGGTTTTCGGTCGCGGTAGTTTTAATCAATTAAATGAAATTATTGAACCAAAACGTCAAAACCAACGTGCACCCTTTATATATTTCATAGATGATGTTTTTGAAAATAATCCAAATCTCATTTCGAGAATTTCTCTACTGTATGATGATTATATTATTTTTATTTCATCAGTAGAAGAGCCCAAAACAACCCAAGTTGATGCATTAGTTGAAGATATTATTTTAAATACAAAAGCACTTCCATCTGGAATCATAGGGATTGGTGGCGGTACTGTTATGGATTTGGCAAAGGCTGTTTCAGTAATGCTTACCAACAACGGTTTGAGCGAGGAATATCAAGGTTGGGATCTTTTAAAAACGCCTGGTGTATATCATGTTGGAATACCAACGATATCAGGAACAGGCGCAGAAGTGTCCAGAACAGCAATTTTGTGTGGATCAAAATTAAAATTAGGTTTAAATAGTGATTTTACTCCTTTTGATCAGGTAATTTTAGATCCTGAATTAACAGATGGTGTCGAAAAAAATCAATGGTTTTATACCGGAATGGATTGTTTTATTCATTGTGTAGAATCCTTAAATGGAAACTTCATCAATACATTTAGTAAATCTTATGGTAAAATGGCATACGAGTTATGTCATGAGGTCTTTTTGGGAAATGATAGCTTTGAGGAAATGCAAGATAAACTCATGATAGCCTCTTGGCATGGCGGAATGAGTATTGCTTATTCACAAGTTGGAGTTGCTCATGCGATGAGTTATGGGTTGTCTTTTGTTTTAGGGATTAAACACGGCGTTGGAAACTGTATTGTTTTTCAACATTTGGAGGAGTTTTATCCAAAGGACGTTGCAATTTTTAAGTCCATGATGAAAAAGCATAATATTACTCTTCCTAAAGATGTATGCAAATCGTTGACTCAAAAACAAATGGATGCTATGATTGATGTGGCGCTGAGTCTTACTCCGCTTTGGGAAAATGCAATTGGTAATCAATGGAAATCAGTAATAACTAGATCCAAGCTAGAGAAGCTTTACTCAAAAATGTAATGATAAAATATATTTCTAAATTTATTTATCAAAAAATTTTAGGTTGGAAGGCAACAGGGTTTAACGACTTTGATAGTGTAAAAAAAGCGGTTATAATTGCCGTTCCTCACACCAGTTGGCATGATTTTTATATCGGTTTACTTCTTAGGGGTGTTTTGGGAATTCATGCAAATTTTATTGGAAAAAAAGCACTTTTTAATCCCTTGACAGGTTGGCTTTTTAGAAGTCTTGGTGGTGCCCCAGTAGTCCGAAAAGCTAATGAAAAGCAGGTTGATGCTATAGCGAGACTTTTTAATGAAAAGAACGAATTTCGAATGACTATTGCTCCAGAAGGCACACGAAAAAAAGTAGATGCATGGAAAACAGGCTTTTATTATATCGCCAAAAAGGCAAACGTTCCAATTTTAATGTTTACTCTTGATTTTAAAAATAAAGAAAATAAATTTTCAGAACCTTTTTACCCAACAGATGATGTTGAAGCCGATTTTAAGTTTATGCGAGCTTTTTATGATGGGGTAGAAGGTAAAGTTCCTGAATATTCCTAAGAAATATCCATTGTATGATAGACGTTTTGCACATCATCATCCTCTTCAAGTTTTTCTAATAGTTTTTCAACGTCTTGCACTTGTTCAGCGTTAAGCTGTTTTGTGACTTGAGGAATTCGCTCAAATCCAGAAGAAAGTATTTCAATTTTTCGAGATTCTAATTCAGACTGAATAGCTCCAAAACATTCAAAAGGAGCATAAATTAAGATGCCATCTTCGTCAGAAAACACCTCTTCTGCACCATAATCAATAAACTCAAGTTCAATTTCTTCTGCATCCAAACCTTCTGCATTAATTCGAAAATTACAAGTATGATCGAACATAAACACAACAGAACCCGAAGTGCCTAAATTGCCATCACATTTATTGAAATAACTTCTTACATTGGCCACCGTTCGAGTGTTATTATCTGTTGCGGTTTCTACTAAAATTGCAATCCCATGTGGCGCATAGCCTTCAAATAGTACTTCTTTATAATCGCCTTGATTTTTGTCACTCGCGCGTTTTATGGCACGTTCAATATTGTCTTTTGGCATATTGACCGATTTCGCATTTTGAATCACTGCTCGTAATCTAGAATTACTGTCAGGATCTGGACCACCTTCTTTGACTGCCATCACAATATCCTTACCGATGCGTGTAAAGGCCTTACTCATCGCAGACCAACGCTTCATTTTTCTAGCTTTACGAAATTCAAATGCTCTTCCCATAAGTATTAAAAATTAATTATTTAACAAAAATATGAATGCTTATCATATATACAAATAATGTGTATCTAAAACGTTTTAATAATATCAGAAAAAACGGATGTGCTCTCAAACAAAAGATGTTTAGGAAGTTTATTATACTTGGGTAAAACCGCCAAATAACGTTCTTCATTAGTGGTATACACATATTTGAATTTAGATTGATTCAATCCTAATTGGCGGACTAAATCTTTGATAAAATCATCGTGATGCACTAAATCAATGCTGCCACAATGAAACACACCATTTTTGTTTCGGTTGATGATGTAATGTATTTGTTGCACCACTCTATTATCGGTACTTACATTCATAATTAAATTAGGGAATAGTTCTATGGGTTCATTAACTTGATGTAGTAATTTGATTTCATTTAAACGTGGAGATTGTGTCCCAAAAACCATAGGCAATCTAATAATTGCTATCTGACGTTTAGGCAACTTTAAAAGCTGTTGTTCTACACGAATTTTGAAATGGCCATAAATACTATTGCTTAGGGTAGTATCAGTTTCATAACTAGGGTATTTGCTGTATGCATCAAAAACATTGGCAGAAGATAGAAATATGATTTTACTCTTCTCTTGTTGTTTTAAATACTGATATATATGTCTGTGCGCCAATAATTGCGAAGGAAATGTTCCTCTCAAAGCCGAAATAATAATTGTAGGTTTTAAAGCAGAAAGCAACTCAACAATATCATCTTCTTCAAAGTTATATTCAAAAAAATGATGGTTGTTTTCAAATTCAGTTTTTGGAGTGTGATATGTTCCAAACGTTTTGAAGTAAGACGATAATTCTTTGTAAATGGAATTTCCTAAAAAGCCACTCGCACCTAAAATCAATATACGATGCTTTTGCTGTGTCATTTTAAAATATTAAGAAATTAGCCTTTATAAAATGGAAGTTTCACCACTGTTGCAGGAATGGTTTTTTTTCTAATTTGAATAAAAATTTTATTTCCAGCTTTTGAAGATGCAATGGATACATAACCCATGCCTATACCTTTGCCAATAGAGGGCGCCATTGTACCAGAAGTAACTGTTCCAATAGCATTTCCATTGGCATCTAAAATTGGGTAATCCTTTCGAGGAATACCACGTTCATTAAGCTCAAAACCAACCAATTTTCTTTCCACACCGTGTTCTTTTTGCTTTTGAAGGGCTTCATGATTTGTAAACGCTTTAGTGAATTTTGTTATCCAACCCAATCCTGCTTCAATGGGCGATGTGGTATCATCAATATCATTGCCATATAAACAATAACCCATTTCTAAACGAAGAGTATCTCTTGCTGCTAATCCTATGGGCTTAATTCCAAAATTTTTTCCAGCTTCAAAAACTTTATTCCAAATGTGTTCTACTTCGGAATTCTTACAATAGATTTCAAATCCTCCACTACCAGTATACCCTGTTGCTGAGATAATGACATGTTCGATTCCTGCAAAATCTGCAATCTCAAAATTGTAAAATTTAATTGAAGACAAATCTGTGCTACTCAATGACTGCATGGCTTCTACAGCTTTTGGACCTTGAATTGCCAAAAGCGAATAACCATCACTAATATTTTTCATTATAGCGCCCATATGATTTTTTGAGTTTATCCAATTCCAGTCTTTTTCAATGTTACTGGCATTAACCACCAAGAGATAAGTTTCTTCTTTTACACGATAAATAATGAGGTCGTCTACAATACCACCTGTTGCGTTTGGCATACAACTGTATTGCGCTTTTCCAACATTTAAAATAGAGGCGTCATTTGAACATACAGATTGAATCAAATCCAAAGCATTTGGTCCTTCAATTAAAAATTCTCCCATATGTGAAACATCAAAGACTCCAACACCCTTTCGAACAGTTTCGTGTTCGATATTTACACCTTCGTATTGTACAGGCATGTTGTATCCTGCAAAAGGGATCATTTTTGCACCCAAAGCTTGGTGAATGTGTGAAAGGGCAACTTGTTTCATGGTCTACATCGTTTAAACCACAAATTTACATAAATTTTGTACTTAATTCGTGTTAAAATTTCAACATAAAAGATTTAAATTCCTCATAATTTTTGACAAAAGTTGCATGCTTTTGTTGGTCAATTACAGCTTGAATTTGCGGAGGAAGTTCTATTTTTTTAGAAATCACATCTTCAACAACGTCTAAAAATTTTGTTGGATGTGCAGTTTCTAAAAATACAACTTGTGAATTTGAATGGTTTGTTAAATGGGCTTTGGCACCTAAATATCCAACTGCACCATGAGGGTCTGCAATATATCCAGAATTTGAATAAATTGTTTCTAAAGCGGTTTTAGTTTCATCATCAGTAAAGCTGTAAGATGATAAATTGGTTTTCAATTTATTGAGATCATAGTCATGTAGCGCTTGAATTCGGATAAAATTACTTGGATTCCCAACATCCATAGCATTACTAATGGTCTGAATTGATGGTTGAGGATCATATGTATTTGTCTCTAAAAATCTAGTTACAACATTGTTGACGTTATTAGAAGCAATAAAATGTTCAATTGGAAATCCAAGTTTTTGTGCAACCATTCCAGCACAAATATTTCCAAAGTTACCACTTGGAACAGAAAATACGATAGGTTTATCTAATGCTTTTAACTGCTTGTAGGCAAACATAAAATAAAACATTTGTGGTAACCAACGTGCCACATTAATTGAATTGGCTGATGTTAACTCTAATTGCGAGGTTAAATCGACATCCAAAAAGGCCTTTTTTACCATATCTTGGCAATCATCAAAAGTACCATCAACCTCTAAGGCGGTAATGTTTTGTCCTAATGTTGTGAGTTGTTTTTCTTGAACATCACTTACTTTTCCACTAGGGTAAAGGATAACAACACGAACGCCTTTGACACCAAGAAAACCACTAGCAACGGCTCCTCCAGTATCACCAGAAGTAGCTACTAAAACAGTAACTTCGGCATCATTGTTTCTATTAAAATATCCTAAACAACGCGCCATAAAACGTGCTCCAACATCTTTAAATGCCATTGTTGGTCCATGAAACAATTCAAGAGTAGAAATACCTTCTTCTATATCTACAATAGGGAAATCGAAATTTAAAGTATCTTCTATTATTTGTTTCAAATCGTCACTTGGAATTTCTTCTCCAATAAATTGTTGAATTGCTTTAAAAGCAATTTCTGAATTAGATAATTCATCAAGTTTTTCAAAGAAATCTTCATCTAGAGGTGTTATATGTTGAGGGAAATAAAGTCCTCTATCTGGTGCCAATCCTATTCGTACAGCATTTTCAAAACTTGAATCGGGTGCTTGCTTATTTAAGCTATAATATTTCATAGATTATTGGGTTAAAATTCTAATGCCTTGAGTATTTATTTTAGAAACATAAATTTCAAATGGAATTTGTGTAGATTTTAATAACTGTTTTTGTGCATTTTTAACCTGAAGGGCCACGCTTTCACCTTTACATAAACTAAATACTGAAGGACCTGAACCTGAAATAGATGTTCCCAAAGCATTGGCATCTAATGCACTGTTTTTTAACGCTTTATAATTTGGAATTAATTTACTTCTATGTGGCTCAACCACAACATCTTTTAATGATCTTCCAATAAGTGCATAATCGTTTGTATGTAATGCATGAATTAAACTTCCCAAATTTGACCACTGTACTATAGCGTCGGAAAGAAGGATGTCTTTAGGTAAAATAGATCTAGCTTCAGAAGTTTTAATTTCTATTTTTTGATGAGCAATGACGGCATATAATTCTTTAGGAGTAGGAATTTGCAATACTTCCAAAGGTTGATTACTTTTTACAAGGGTAAAACCTCCAAAAAGGGCAGGAGCGATGTTATCGGCGTGCTCGGATTTACTTGCAATGGCCTCTCCTTTCATTGCAAAAGTTGTAAGTTCTTGATTGGCGTATGGATTTCCAAGAAGATAGTTTATCCCAAAAACACTTCCTGCAGCACTTGCAGCACTACTTCCAATTCCACTACCAGGTTTTATGTTTTTATAAATTTCAATTTCAAAGCCAAAGTCCGGTTGAGCATCTTGATAAAGCGCAAGTGCTGAAACACCTGCTACATTTTCATTTACATTGAAAGGAAGGTCATAACCACCTTCAATTTTTGTGATGTGAACCCCTTTGTTTGGCGTTTTTCTAATAATCATTTCATCACCAATTGCATCTAAACAAAAGCCCAAAACATCAAAACCACAACCTACATTGGCGACTGTTCCTGGTGAGAAAATTTTTACTTCTTTCATTACTTTAAATATTAGATGCTCTTATAATATCTGCAAAAAGCCCCGAAGCTGTCACCTCAGACCCTGCTCCAGCACCTTTAATAATAAGTGGTTCGTCACTGTAACGCTCTGTGTAAAACATCACAATATTATCCTTTCCTTCTAAATTATAAAATGGATGACCTACTGGAATTTCTTGAAGACCAACATTTGCTTTTCCATCGATAAAAGAGGCAACATATTTCAATTTTGCATCATTTTTATTTGCTGAATTAAGTAGCCTTTTGAACGCTTCATCTTTAGATTTTATTAATGTATAAAAATCATCAACAGAAGAAGATTCTAATGCGCCCTCCGGTAAAAACCCATCATTAAAAATATCAGACATGTTCAATTTATAACCAGATTCTCTGGCTAATATAAGAAGTTTTCGAGCCACATCTGTACCACTTAAATCAATTCTAGGATCAGGTTCTGTATAGCCTTCTTTTTGAGCTTGTTTTACAACTTCATGAAATGTTGTTGAATCGTTGAAGATATTAAAGATAAAATTTAAACTCCCTGACAAGACAGCTTGAATAGAACGAATACGATCTCCAGAGGCAATTAAATGATTTAGAGTATCAATCACAGGAAGTCCTGCACCAACATTGGTTTCAAAAAGGAATGGCGCTTTATATTTGCGCGATAAATCCTTTAGATTTTGATATTGTTCGTAGTTTGCAGAGCATGCAATTTTATTACACGCTACCACTGCAATACTCTCCTTCAAATAATGGTTATATGTCCCAGCAACAGCTGCATTTGCAGTAATATCAACGAATATTGAGTTTATTAATTTAAGAGCTTTTGCCTTTTCAAAAAACTCTATTGGATCTGTTTTTTCTCCATCTGATAGAGTTTTTTGCCATTGACTTAAATCAATTCCAGATTCATTAAAAACCATGAGCTTGGAATTTGAAAGCCCAACGACATTAATTTTTAATTTTAATGTATTTTGAATGTAAGACGCTTGTTTTTCGATTTGACTTAAAAGAGTACTTCCTACATTTCCCACACCCATTACAAACAAATTGAGTTGTTTTGTTTCAACCTCAAAAAAGGATTCATGTAAACAATTAAGTGCTTTTTTTACGTCTTTATCTGCGATAACAGCAGTGATATTTCTTTCTGAAGCACCTTGCGCAATAGCACGAATATTGACATTGTTTTTACCCAATGTGCTAAACATATTTCCACTAATACCTTGATGATTTTTCATTCGATCGCCAATGACCGCTACAATTGATAGATGTTGCTCAAGAACTAAAGGATCAATTTTTAAAAGGGAAATTTCATTTTCAAATTCTTTATCTAACACCAATTTGGCGAGTTTTGCGTCTTTGTCTGCAACACCTACACAAATGGAATGCTCAGAAGAAGCCTGAGTAGTAATAATGACATTTATTTTTTCGTGTGCCAAGGTTTCAAACAAACGCTTAGAAAAACCAGGAATTCCAACCATACCGTTACCTTGTAGCGTTAACAAAGAAATCCCATTCACATTACTAATTCCTTTAATAGGGTTAGAATTACCATTTTCTACATCTTTGGTAATAAGAGTACCATCCTCATCTGGTGCCATTGTGTTTTTGATGAGAATTGGAATATTTTTGGACAGTACCGGCAATACTGTTGGAGGGTATAAAACTTTGGCACCAAAGTGTGATAATTCAATGGCCTCATAGTACGATAATTTACGAATTGGTTTTGCTTGCTTAACGAGTTTTGGATTGGTGGTATACATACCACTGACGTCAGTCCAAATTTCTAAAAATTTGGCATCCAATGCAGAAGCAACAATTGCTGCTGTATAATCTGATCCGCCACGCCCCAAAGTCGTAATTTCATTATCTTCAGATTTTGAAATAAAACCTGGTAAAATCGTTATCAATTTGTCATTATGCTTAAAATAGGTAGTAATATTCGCATTGGTTTCCTTAAATTGAACGGCAGCATTTGTGAAATTTGAATCCGTAACAATCAGATTTTGACTATTTTTCAATTGAACATTTAACCCTTTTTGCTGCATGGCTTCAAAAATGATAAGCGAAGACATTAACTCTCCAAAACTCAATAACTTATCTGTTGTTTGAGGCGATAATTCATTGATTAAATAAATTCCATCCAGAAGCTTTTCTAGTTCTGATAACTTTTCTAAAATGATATCTTTGGTGCTTTCCAAAGAATCCCCAGTCAAAAGCCCCTCTATAACGTCTACATGTTGTTTTTTGAGTTTATTAAAATCGCTTTTGTAATCCAAATCTTTTGAAATGGCTTTTTTTGAGGCATTCATCAACTTGTCTGTAATTCCACCTACTGCTGACACCACAACTACAACAGACTCGTTTTCAGACGCATGACTGACAATTTGAATAACTTTCTTTATATTTTCTGAAGAACCCACTGAAGTTCCTCCAAATTTTAAAACTTTCATTTAGTATTTGATTTAATTGAAATTGATGTTGTAAAAACAACTTGAAACATGACGAATATTTATATAAAAATATACCCCAAAGGGGTAATAATCGTCATAGTGATAATAGAAGTAAGGGGGCAAAATGCCCAAACAGCTAATGAATCATTTTTGAAAGTAAGATTTTGAAATGAATACATGATGTCTCGATTACGTTTCAAAATTATTGTTTTTAGATAACTTAAAAAACTTATACTTAAGTTTTATGAATTATTGATTTATATGGGGTTAATTTTTTCATTTAAACAAAAAAACCATTGAATACTGAGATTTATTCAATGGATATAAAAGACTAAAAAAGATTTAAACTGAGGGCAGTAACTTTGTTTTAACTTCTCCAAACCCAATTCTTAAGCCATTTTTTTCTGAATGTCCTCGAAGAATTACAGTATCATTATCATTAATAAATTTTCGTTCCGAACCATCAGATAAAAGAAGTGGTTTTTCGCCTTTCCAAGATAACTCTAACATTGACCCATAAGAATCTGGGGTTGGACCAGAAATCGTACCGCTCCCCATCATATCTCCAGCATTAACAGGACAACCATTTACAGTATGATGTGCCAACTGTTGAGCCATATTCCAGTACATGTATTTAAAATTTGAACGTGATACGACTGTTTCTTTGTTATTTTCTGGTTTTATAGCCACCTCTAAGTTAATATCAAAGCTTTTTTTACCTTGATATTGCAAATAATCAAGTGGAGTAGGGTTTTGTGTTGGAGATTCCACTCGAAAAGGTTCAAGGGCATCCAAAGTTACTATCCATGGCGATATTGAAGAGGCGAAATTCTTGCCTAAAAAAGGCCCTAATGGCACGTATTCCCAGCGTTGAATGTCACGAGCACTCCAATCGTTGAATAAAACAAGTCCAAAAATATAGTCTTCAGCCTCTTCAATTGGAATAGGATAGCCTAAATCGTTGGCATCAGTCGTTATAAAAGCCATTTCTAACTCAAAATCAACAGCCTTGCTAGGTCCAAAAACAGGAGATTCTGCACCAGCAGGGAGGGTTTGTCCTTTTGGACGGCGAACAGGAATGTCTGATGTTATTATGGAAGAACTGCGTCCATGATACCCCACCGGTAGGTGTAACCAATTGGGCATCAGTGCGTTTTCTTTACCTCGAAACATGATACCAACATTGGTGGCATGCTCTTTACTGGCATAGAAGTCGGTGTAATCGCCAACCTGAACAGGTAATTGCATTTCAATTTCATCGAGTCTAAAAAGTACAATTTCTTTGTGCTTCACATTACTTTTTAAAGTTGAATTATTATCATCAAATAGTTCTGCAATTCGATTTCTAACAGCTCGCCAAGTTTTTCGTCCATCGGCAATAAAATCATTAAGATTATCTTGTAAAAAGATATCTTCTGTAAGTGGAATCCCATCGAAATATCCTAACTGATGAAGAGCGCCTAGATCAATTGCAGTGTCTCCAATACGTGTACCAATTGTTATTATATCATCTCGAGTAAGAAACACCCCAAAAGGAATATTCTGGATTGGAAAATCTGAATGTGTGTCTACATGTAGCCAAGATGATCGATCTGGATTGTTTGCAAAATTTGGCATATTCAAAAAATGTTAATTAATTTTTAATAAATTTTACATCAAATATATGTTTTTTAACGGATAAAATTAATGTTATTATTATTTTTGCATTTCTAAACGTTTATACACCAAAAATATGCAACGAGACGCACAAATTTTCGAACTTATTGAAGCTGAAAAACAACGCCAATTAAATGGTATAGAGCTTATTGCTTCTGAGAACTTTACGAGCAATCAAGTCATGGAAGCCACCGGATCTGTTTTGACCAATAAATATGCGGAAGGATATCCAGGCAAGCGTTATTATGGCGGATGTGAAGTTGTAGATGAAGTTGAGCAAATTGCTATTGACCGCGCCAAAACACTTTTTGGTGCAGAATGGGCCAATGTTCAACCACATTCTGGAAGTCAAGCCAACACTGCTGTTTTTCATGCCTGTCTTAAGGTTGGTGATAAAATTTTAGGATTTGATCTTGCCCATGGTGGACATTTAACACATGGGTCTCCTGTAAACTTTTCTGGACGTCTTTACAATCCTGTTTTTTATGGTGTTGAAAAAGAAACAGGGACGCTTAATTATGATAAAATTCAGGAAATTGCAACCAAAGAACAACCAAAACTTATTATTGCAGGAGCATCCGCATATTCTAGAGATATAGATTACAAACGATTTAGAGAAATTGCCGATAGCGTTGGTGCCATTTTACTTGGAGATATATCACACCCATCAGGACTCATTGCAAAAGGTATTTTATCTGATCCTTTACCACATTGTCATATTGTAACTACAACCACTCATAAAACCCTTCGTGGACCACGTGGTGGTTTGATTATGATGGGGAAAGATTTTGAAAATCCGTTTGGTTTAACATTTAAATCTGGTAAGCCAAAAATGATGTCATCGCTTTTGGATTCAGCAATTTTTCCAGGGAATCAAGGAGGACCTCTAGAACATGTAATTGCAGGAAAAGCTATCGCTTTTGGTGAAGCACTTTCAGACGAATTTATGCACTATATTTTGCAAGTAAAAAAGAATGCTGATGCTATGGCAAAAGCATTTGTTAAGCGTGGATATGACTTAATATCTGGTGGAACCGATAACCACATGATGTTGATTGATTTACGGAACAAAAACATTACTGGAAAAGATGCTGAAAATGCGCTTGTGAAAGCGGATATTACAGTGAACAAAAATATGGTGCCATTTGATACACAAAGCCCTTTTGTAACTTCAGGAATTAGAGTTGGCACACCAGCCATCACAACAAGAGGACTTGTTGAAATTGACATGGAAGCAGTTGTAGATTTAATTGATGAAGTAATTAACAATTATGAAGACGAAGCAGTTTTAGAATCAGTTGCAAGTCGTGTTAATGCAATGATGAGTCATCGACCACTTTTCGTTTAGAAAAAAATTATTTTATATGAAAAGTCAGCACTTTGTGCTGACTTTTTTAATTCTCAAAATCTGTAGCATTGTAGGCCCCCAAATCACTAGGTGAGGAGCGTGGTGCTCCGGTAATATCAGTATTTAATCCTCCAATAGGAGTTCCTGTAGAAGCTGCTGGAGAATTTAAAGGAATTTGAAGTTTATTTTGTTGTGGATCTAAAAATTCAGGGCTTGTGTTGAATAACATATTTTCATAAAAATTTAAATCCTCAAAATTATAATATGGTCCTGAAAAATTGTTATTGGGGTCATTAAAATATACCAAACAGTTTTTAAATTTAAAATCAAAACCAGCATCTGGAATTGGATCTAAAAGTAACTCAGGATTGTCGTTACCATATATAATACAGTTTGTAAAATTTGCTGAAATTAAGGCATTAGGAATAAAATTTTGATCCAAATCAACACTAAAATTATTGAGCAAAAGCGCAGGGAATTGACGAAAACTATTCGTCCAATAATTTGCTATGGTCGAATGAACAACATTGTAATTACCTCCAAATGTTGAAGCAAATGACGATTGTCCACTTTTATTTATAACTAAATTTTCGGCGCTAATGCTAGTTGCGCGTCCCAATACACCAAAATTACTTGAATTGTATATCTGTGTATTTGTAATTTCTAGTTTTGAGGAATCATCTTGATTTCCATCCACTAAAATACCTACAGTACTATTTTTAATTGTAGTATGATTAAATTTATTATTTGTACTTCCATTAAACAGCCATATCGTTTGCCATTGCCCAGGAAATTCAGCAAAACCAGATTCAAGACGATCACCTTCAAAAATAATTTCATTTTCCATAAGTTCTGAATCTAAACTTACATCTCCATTGGCATGAATAGAGGCATTATTGGTTACCAATAGACCAGAATTGGCATGAAAATGAACACGGGCGCCAGCTTCAATAGCTAGGATTTTTCCCTCATCAACGGCAGCATAACCATAAATTACATAGGGTTTTTCGTTGGTAAACGTCAATTCATTATCATTTAAAAAACGACCTTGTATATTTGTTTCATCATAGGTGCCATCACCATCAACATCAAAACTTAGAGTTTCAATTACCGTTGCACCATCGGGGGTTGTTATTTGTTGTGGATATATAAATACGGCATCTTTAACAAGTGTAACGAGCTCAACTTTTTGAACGTTCATTGTGCCAAATTCTATGGCGTCTGTATATAAAAACTGTGTTTCATTTGTCACTAACGATTGAATATCAATCGTTGTTTCAATGAAAATATACATGCTGTCTTTGGCTAATAATTCTACATTTGAAAACTCTTTTCCAGAAAGTTGAAGATCTCCAGTCATACCGTCAACATTGAGACGATAATTGGAATTTAGTCCATTTCTAAGTTTTATTTTTGGAATAGAAATATTTTCATCGGAAGTATTAAATACCTTTAAAGTATATGTACTTGAACCAATATTACTAAAAACAGTATCAAGATAAACAGTGTCTTTTGAAAACCTTAAATTGCCATCGCTAGGAGTGAAGTTAAAATCTTTTCGACAAGAACTCCAAAGTAGTAAAAAACAAAATGAGACTAGAAAATAAAAATAACGCTTCATACAAGTTAGGACTGTTTTGTAAAAATATAACTTTTAAAGGAAATTATACCTATTCATCAAAAATGGTTTGAATTGCTTCAGAAATTCGTTTTGGGCGTTGAGTTTTAGGATCTGTCATGCACCATTTTGTTTTACTTTTTACTAGAAGTTTTTCTGTTTTAGCATTATAAATTTCAACCACACGTATGCTTGTTACACCTTCACATTCAGTTACATAAGTTTTTAAATGTATTTGATCTCCTAAAAAAGCTGAAGCCTTGTAATCAATTTCATGACGTAAAACAACCCAAACATTCTCTTGACGTTGTTTTTCAGAAGTCAAAGAAGTCCAATGTGCGCGTGCCATTGCTTGAATCCATTCCAAATACCGAATATTATTGACATGATTCAAATGGTCGATATCATCTGAAACAACGGTTCGAAATTGTTCAAATACTTGCATTATTGAGCAGGTATTATTTTGACTTCAAAAATTTTGTCCCAACGTTTTCCAGTTACAAACAATGTTTTTGTCTCAGGATTATAAGCCATACCATTTAGTACATCTAATCCTGGGTGATTTGTGACTTTCTTTTTTAAATCTTTAAAATCAATGACAGCCTCAATAGCTCCATTTTCTGGATTGATGATAGCTACTCCATTTTTTTGATAGCGGTTGGCATATATTTTCCCTTCTACCCATTCAAGTTCATTCAAATTTGCTAATTTTCCTTTATTGGTATACGCTTGAACAAATCGTTCTTCTTCAAGTGTACTAGAGTTTAAAATCCAGATATTTTCTGACCCATCTGTTTTGTACAGCTTTTGACCATCATTACATAAACCCCATCCTTCTTTACTTTGTCCATAATTGAAGCTACCAATAGCTTCAAATTTATTAACATCGTATATCAAGCCACGACCTTCGCGCCATGTCAATTGATAAATTTTATCGTTCAAAACCGTTAAGCCTTCGCCAAAATAAGAGGTTGATAAATTAATGTTTTTGAGGACTTTCCCTTTTTTATAATCTAATGCTCTAAGTTTAGACTCGCCATATTGTCCAGTGCTTTCATATAGTATTCCATTGTAAAACTCCAAGCCTTGAGTGTATGAAGTCATATCATGTGGATAGGTGTTTATCAATTCATAAGAATAGAGTTTTGGGGATTCACTATTAACAACAATTACTTTCTTTAAGGCAACTTCTTTTTTACCTTCAAAAAAGACAGTCGCTTTTATCATTTTTTCGCCTAAACTGATAGCTTTTAAATTCAATTGTTTTGGAATTAAGGAATTGTTTAAGGTATATTGAACAGAATCAATGCCTTTATTATTTGGGTTTAATATGCTTAATTCAAGAATTTCGGCGTTAGAAATGATGTTCTTCTTGGCATTGGATTGGATCGTAAAGTTGGATTTAATTGCTTTTGAAGAATTTCCACAAGACGAAAAAATAAGCGTAATAATTATGATTTTCAATACTTTAGATAGGTGCATAGACTCAGATATTTTTTGGCAATTTATTTATTTATATTCAGTAAAAAAAATATTAAAACATCGTATATTTGCCACGGGCAAGTCCTACACAACCAGCTCCTGTAGAATCCTCCAGGGCGGGAACGCAGCAAAGGTATACGGTTGTAGCGGTGTGATGTAGATCGCTTGCCTTTTTTTGTACACGATATTTTCCTAAATCTTTCTATATTTAACTTATAAATTACTACAAAAGTATGTCAAAAACTGTACTTATAACTGGCGGATCATCAGGAATTGGAAAATCTATAGGCGAATATCTTACCCAAAAAGGGTATTTAGTGTATGGGACTAGTCGTTTTCCTGAAAAATACAAAAACTCAAAATTTCCCATTATAAAATTAGACGTTACAAATCCCGATTATATTTTGGATTGTGTCAAAGAACTATTGGACAAAGTCACTAAAATTGATGTACTCATTAATAATGCAGGAGTAGGAATTACTGGCCCAATGGAAGAAATTCCGATGTCCGAAATGAAAACCAATTTTGAAACTAATTTATTTGGCCCTATTGGAATGATTAATGCTGTTTTGCCATCTATGCGTTCGCAACAATCGGGGCTAATTATAAATATTACTTCTATAGCAGGATATATGGGGTTACCTTTTCGTGGGGTATATAGTGCAAGCAAAGGCGCTTTTGAACTTATTACTGAGGCCTATCGAATTGAGCTCAAAACATTTGGTGTTTGTATGACCAACGTCGCACCAGGTGATTTTTCAACTAATATTGCCGCTGGTCGATACCATGCGCCATTGCTTGAAAATTCACCTTATAAAGAAACTTATGGTACAACTTTAGAGTTACTCAACGCCCATGTAGACGATGGAGAAGACCCTAAGATATTAGCTAAAGTTGTACATAAAATTATAGAAACAAAACACCCAAAAATTCATTATAAAGTAGGTGCATTTTTACAAAAATTTCCTATTGTTCTAAAGCGTATTCTTCCAGACAAGGCTTTTGAACGCCTTTTGATGTCTTTTTATAAACTTTAATGTTTAAAACTCTTTAATCTTGTTAATATATTTTTGTTCGTCTCCTTTGGTGTAGTGAGCTAATATTTTATTTTTACAAATCAACTATAAATACAAAAACAAATGAAATTTTTTATCGATACCGCAAATTTAGATCAAATTAAAGACGCTCAAGATCTTGGTGTTCTTGATGGTGTAACTACCAATCCATCATTGATGGCTAAGGAAGGAATTACAGGTGCCGATAATATTTTAAACCACTATAAAGCCATTTGTAAAATTGTTGATGGTGATGTATCTGCAGAAGTTATTGCAACTGATTTTGAGGGCATGGTAAAAGAAGGGGAAGCTCTTGCTGCATTACACCCACAGATTGTTGTCAAACTACCAATGATAAAAGCAGGGGTAAAGGCTTGTAAATATTTTAGTGACAAAGGCATAAAAACTAATGTGACATTGGTATTTTCACCTGGGCAAGCCATTTTAGCTGCCAAGGCAGGAGCTACCTACGTTTCGCCATTTATTGGACGTCTAGACGACATTTCTACAGATGGTCTCAATCTCATTGCCGAAATTCGTCATATCTATGACAACTACGGTTTTGAAACTGAAATCTTGGCGGCATCTGTTCGACATACAATGCACGTCATTGATTGTGCAAAAATTGGTGCAGATGTTATGACTGGACCATTAAGTTCTATTGAGGGACTTCTAAAACACCCATTGACTGATATAGGATTGGCAAAATTTTTAGCCGATTATAAAAAAGGGAATTAGAACAAAAAAAAGAGTTTTTCTTTTTTTAACAGAGGAATTAAATATCAACAAGGAATCCCTATCTTTGAGCCATATTTAAAACCAACACAAAGCAAATGAAATTATTAGAAGGAAAAACAGCAATTGTTACTGGTGCCAGTAGAGGTATAGGAAAGGGAATTGCTACTGTTTTTGCACAACATGGTGCGAATGTGGCGTTTACATACAGTTCTTCTTCAGAGGCAGCCATAGCCCTCGAAAATGAACTTCAAGCCCATGGGGTTAAAGTTAAAGCTTACCAAAGTAACGCTGCCAATTTTGAAGAAGCACAACAACTTGTGGCCGATGTTCTTGAAGATTTTGGAGCCATAGACGTTTTAGTGAACAATGCTGGAATTACAAAAGATAACCTTTTGATGCGCATGGGAGAAGAAGACTTCGATAAAGTTATTGAAGTTAATCTCAAATCGGTATTCAATATGACAAAAGCTGTACAGCGTACAATGCTTAAACAACGACAAGGATCAATCATCAATATGAGTTCTGTTGTGGGTGTAAAAGGAAATGCTGGACAAACCAACTATGCAGCGTCAAAAGCAGGAATTATTGGATTTTCAAAATCGGTTGCACTCGAATTAGGTTCTCGAAACATTCGAAGCAATGTTATTGCGCCCGGATTTATAGAAACCGAAATGACTGCAAAACTAGATGAAGCCACAGTAGAACAGTGGCGTGCTGGTATTCCACTAAAACGAGGTGGGTCTCCAGATGATATTGCCAATGCTTGTATCTTCTTAGCTAGCGATCTTTCGGCATATATTACAGGGCAAACTCTCCATGTTGATGGTGGTATGCTTACCTAATTTTTTTCGGTTGCCATATGACAACACCACTAGTTTTATTTGGCAGTTTGGCAATCGTTATAGCGTTTATATTGGCACTTTTTCAATATAAACCTTGGATTTCAGAAAAGGTATATTGGGTACTCACTGCGGCTAGAACGCTAGCATTGAGTGCCCTTTTTTTATTGTTGATCAATCCAGAAACTAATATTGAAACTATAGAAGTCATTAAACCAAAACTAGGCGTTTTGGTTGATAATTCGCAGTCGATTAAATTTTTAAAAAAAGACAGTATTGCTCGGGTACTTTTAAATCAAATAAAATCCAAAAGTGCTCTATCTGAAAAATTTGATCTTCACTATTTTACATTTGATAACGCGCTCTATAGCGATGATTCTTTAAGTTTTGATGCCTCACAAACCAATATTGGGAAATCCCTTATTCAAGCTCATGAGATTTTTAAAGATGAAGTGGCGCCAATGCTTCTTTTGAGCGATGGAAATCAAACCTTAGGCACTTCGTATGGGCATATAGCTAAACAATTTAGTAGTCCTATTTACCCTTTAGTTTTGGGGGACACAATTCAATATATTGACCTGAAAATCAAACAAATAAACGTCAATACCTATACGTTTTTGGAAAATACTTTTCCCGTTGAAATTTTCATCAACTACAATGGAAATGATACTAAAAGTACAGTTTTAGAAATTTTTCAAGATGAAACTTTAGTCTATAAAGAAAAGCTGCAATTCTCAGCTTTAAACAATTCAAAAGTAATCACACCAAAACTCAAAGCATCAAAAGTTGGATTTCAACGTTTTAGCGCAAGATTAAGACCTTTAACTTCTGAAAAAGTGGTTTCAAATAACAGTAAAACATTTGCTATTGAAGTTCTCGATCAGAAACTCAAAATTGCATTGATTTCAAAAAATACGCATCCAGACATAGGAGTATTTAACTCTGTTATTTCTAGTCAAAAGAATTATACATTTAAGCGTTATACTCCAGAAGAGTTTTTGAAAATTTCTGAGGAATTTGCATTTGTTATTTTGTATCAGCCAGATTATAATTTTCGGTCTATTTTAGAACAAACAAAAAAAATAAATACGTTTATTATTGGAGGAATATCTACAGAATGGTCATTTTTGAATGCCAATCAACCTTATTTTAAGCAAGAGGTTACAAAACAAAAAGAAGCCTATCAAGCTGCTTTCAATACTGATTTTGATGCGTTTTCGATTACTCCATTATCTTTTGAAGATTATCCACCCTTACAATCTGAATTTGGAAAGACTGAAGTTAGTGTTCCTCATCAAATTTTGTTGTATAAATCCATTAATGGGCGGTCTAGTCAAATGCCATTAATGTTTTCTTATACCAATGAGGGAGTTAGAAACATTGTTTTATTAGGAGAAGATATATGGAAATGGCGTTTAAAATCATTTCAATTAGATGATAATTCCGAAAAATTTGATGCTTTTTTTAGTGCCATTTTTCAATATTTGAGTACTCAAAAAACATCAAAACGACTTGTGGTAACACATAATCCAGTTTTTGACGGTTCTGTTGCTGCGGAAATTTTCGCTCAATTTTATGACGAAAATTTTCAATTCAATCCAAATGCAAGTTTAGATATTGAGATTAGTTCGCCTCAAATTAAAACTTCTATAAATTATCCACTCGTAGTTGTTGGTGATATGTACAAAGTTGATTTAAGTGGTTTAAAGTCAGGGAAATACACGTACAAGATAAAGACAAGGGATCAACAGTTTTCAACTTCGGGTCAGTTTGAAATTTTAGAGTTTAATGTTGAAGCACAATTTTTTAATTCTGATTATCAACAGCTCTTACAATTGACTTCAAAAACTAGAGGACATGTGTTTTTAGAAAATGAATTTGATAATTTATTGGATGAATTATTAAATAATCCTAACTATAAATCAGTTCAAAGAATCAACAAAAAAACTGTACCTTTGATAAATTATAAATTATTGCTACTGCTAATTATTTTGAGTTTAGCATTAGAATGGTTTATTAGAAAATATAAAGGATTAATTTAAAAACTAAATTTATATAAAATGCAAAATTTACCCAAGATAGGCCTGCCTATAATTTTTACAATAGCCGTACTAGTTATTCTTATTTCAAAAGCTGCCGTAACCATTGGACCTGGAGAAGGTGGTGTTTTGTTTGAGCGTTTTGGAGACGGAATAAATACAGAAAAAACCTATGGTGAAGGATTTCATATTGTTGCACCATGGAACTCAATGTTGGTGTTTAAAGTTCGTCAGCAATCAATCTCAGACGAAATGAATGTCCTTTCTGTAAACGGATTGGAAGTTCGTGTAAATGGTACCATTTGGTACGAGCCAGAATATGAAAATTTAGGAAAACTCATCAAAACAAAAGGTCAAGATTACGTTATTGAACTTCTTAACCCTGCTGTGAACGCCGCTGCAAGAAGCGTTGTTGGACGTTATACACCTGAACAATTATATTCAAGTAAACGAGATGTTATTGAACAAGAAATACTAGATGAAGTTGTTACCCTTATGAAAGGACAATACTTAAATGTTAAACGCGTTTTGGTAGAGGATGTAAAACTTCCAGAAACGATTAAAAATGCAATCGAAGGAAAACTAAAACAAGAACAACAATCTTTAGAATATGAATTCAGGTTGGTTACTGCCGATAAAGAAGCGCAAAAACAACGTATTGAGGCGCAAGGTAAAGCCGATGCTAACCGCATTTTAAGTGCGTCTTTGAATGATAAGATTTTACAGGATAAAGGCATAGAAGCTACCGTTAAATTGGCAGAATCTCCAAACAGTAAAGTTATTGTTATTGGTTCTGGAGATTCTGGAATGCCAATTATTTTGGGTAACCAATAAAAATTTTCAAAAAAAGTTAGGAAATAAAAAAATATTTTTTGAATCTTTGTCAAATAAGTTTATACGATGAAAAACAACAATTTACACCATCATCATTTTCATACTGGCCCACAAGCGAGTTGTATGTGTATGGAGTAAATTTATTTTATAAAATGACATTAACCCGTTTGAAATTCAAGCGGGTTTTTTTTATTCAAAATTTCTAATAATGAAAACACTAAAGGTAGCTGTTCAAAAATCAGGACGATTAAAAGACGATTCTTTAAAATTATTAAAGGATATTGGAATTTCTGTAGATAACGGGAAAGAACAACTTAAAGCCCGTGCAACTAACTTTCCTATCGAGGTTTTTTATCTGCGTAATGGTGATATTCCTCAATATCTTAAAGATGGTGTAGTGGATGTTGCCATTATTGGCAGTAATATTTTAATTGAAAAAGGAGAGGGGATAACAACAGCGTTGGAGCTAGGTTTTTCGCGTTGCCGTGTGTCTTTAGCAGTTCCAAAATCAATGGCCTATAATGACTTAAATGATTTGAAAGGAAAAAAAATTGCAACCTCTTATCCAAACACTGTTGAAACATTTTTAAAAGAAAAAGGTATCGATGCCGAATTGCACATTATTAATGGATCTGTGGAGATTGCACCTAATATTGGTCTTGCAGATGCTATTGTAGATATCGTTTCGACAGGGGGAACCTTGTTTAAAAATAATCTTGAAGAAAAAGAAGTTTTACTTACTTCTGAAGCAGTACTTGCTGTGTCCCCTAAAATCGAAACTACACAAACTGAGTTACTGGAAAAAATAAAATTTAGAATACAATCTGTACTGAAAGGAAGATCATCAAAATATGTTTTACTGAACGCACCAAATAGTAGTTTAGAACATATCATAAAGATTCTTCCAGGAATGAAAAGCCCTACAGTTTTACCGTTAGCAAAATCAGGGTGGAGTTCTGTACATAGTGTTATAAATCAGCACCAGTTTTGGGATATCATCGATGATTTAAAACGCAATGGTGCAGAAGGCATTCTTATTTGTCCAATTGAAAAAATGGTACTCTAATGACAATCATAAAAAATCCAAAACCTGAAGAATGGGATGTTATTTTAAAGCGTCCAACACAAAATAGCGATGCTCTTAATGAAGTTGTCAATGATGTTTTTGAGGCTGTTCAAAGCAAAGGCGATTTTGCTCTAAAACACTACACAAAAGCATTTGATAAGGTAGATATTGATGATCTAAAAGTTTCGAAATCTGAGGTTGAATCGGCCGAAAAAGCCATTTCACCAGAACTCAAAAAGGCAATCATAAAAGCAAAGTCAAACATTGAAACTTTTCATAAAGCTCAAAAAACCAGTCGTGTTGATGTTCAAACTCAAATTGGAGTTCGTTGTTGGCAAGAAAAACGTCCAATTGAATCTGTTGGGTTGTATATTCCTGGTGGAACAGCACCATTGTTTTCTACAGTTTTGATGTTGGCTATTCCAGCTCAAATTGCAGAATGTCGTTCTATTGTTTTATGCACTCCTCCAAATACTTCTGGAGCTATTGCCAATGAAATACTATATACCGCTACCCTTTGTGGAATAGAAAATATATATAAAGTTGGTGGCATACAAGCCATTGCAGGAATGACCTTTGGAACAGCTACAATTCCCAAGGTAAATAAATTATTTGGCCCTGGAAATCAATATGTTACTGCTGCAAAACAAACTGCTACCAAATTTGGTGTAGCCATTGATATGCCCGCTGGTCCAAGTGAATTGTTGGTTATGGCCGATGCCTTTGCAACACCTTCTTTTGTAGCATCAGATTTGTTAAGTCAAGCGGAGCATGGCATTGACAGTCAAGTGGTTTTAGTGTCAACAGATCTTGACCTTTTGGAAGCTGTTTTATTTGAAGTCCAAGAGCAAACGCAATTATTGAGTAGAAAACCCATTATTGAAAAAGCTCTTGAAAATATGAAGCTAATTTATTGTTCAAATAAAGAAACAGCGGCAGATCTCATTAATTTCTATGGTCCAGAACATTATATTATTTCAACTTCCGATAATGCGTATTTTATTAGTCAAGTAAAAAATGCTGGGTCTATATTTATTGGTGATTATACTCCCGAAAGTGCTGGAGATTATGCTTCAGGTACCAATCATACGTTGCCCACAAACGGATTTGCTAAAGCATATTCTGGCGTCAACCTTGATAGTTTTTTAAAGAGCATAACTTTTCAGGAAATTACAAAAGAAGGACTTTTAGATTTGGGGCCAACAATTGAGTTGATGGCTGAAGCTGAAGGTCTTTTGGCACACAAAAATGCAGTTTCTATTCGTTTAAAAACACTTCAAAATGGATCTTAAAGCGTTAATTAGACCAAGTATAGCGGCGATGAAGCCCTATTCATCAGCACGTGACGAGTTTCAAAGCCAAGACAACAACCTTGTATTTTTGGATGCTAATGAAAGTCCATTTCAAAATGATTTAAATCGCTATCCAGATCCGCAGCAAATTCTTTTGAAAACTAAACTTGCAACATTAAAACAAGTATTACCAGATCAAATTTTGTTGGGAAACGGAAGTGACGAAGTGTTGGATTTATTGTTTAGAGCTTTTTGTGAACCTAACCAAGATGCAGTGTTGACGCTTACACCAACCTATGGAATTTATGGGGTTTTAGCAAACTTAAATGCAATTGAGAATCAAGCGGTTACACTAAATTCTAAGTTTCAAATTAAAATAGATGATGTTCTAAAAGCAATTCATCCAAATACGAAGATGATTTTTATTTGTTCGCCAAACAATCCCTCAGGAAATCTTTTGGATACAAAAGCCATAGAAGGTATTTTAGAAGCTTTTGGTGGTTTGGTTGTGATTGATGAGGCTTATATTGATTTTACAGATTCTAAGAGCTGGATTGAGCGTTTATCGGAGTTTCCTAACTTGGTGGTGACTCAGACTTTATCAAAAGCATATGGTCTTGCGGGGATTCGTCTTGGAATTTGTTATGCTTCTACAGATATTATTTCTGTTTTAAATAAAATTAAACCGCCATACAACATCAATTTATTAACTCAAAATGCAGCTTTTGAAGGGATTTCAAACCAAGAAAACACAAAAAAGCAAATTGATATGATATTATCTGAACGTGAAAAATTGATTCAAAATCTTAACAATTTATCTTTCGTAAAAACAATTTTCCCATCAGATGCCAATTTTATTTTAATACGTGTTGATGATGCCAATATGAGATATACCCAATTAATAGCAAAAGGTATAATTGTCAGAAATCGTCATGGACAACCATTGTGTGATCATTGTTTAAGAATTACGGTAGGAACACCAGAAGAAAATTTAAAATTAATCCAAGCCTTACAAACCATTTAATTATGAAAAAAGTACTTTTTATTGATAGAGACGGCACCTTAATCATAGAACCAGAAGATTATCAAATTGATGCTTTTGAAAAGCTAGAGTTTTATCCCGATGTATTTTATTATTTAAAAAAAATTGTTGATGAATTAGATTTTGAATTGGTAATGGTTACGAATCAAGATGGTTTGGGGACAGACTCATTTCCAGAAAATACATTTTGGCCAGTGCATAATTTTATGGTTCAATGTTTTGAAAATGAAGGGATTGTGTTTAAAAATCAGTATATAGACCGCACCTTTGCAAAAGATAATGCGCCAACACGAAAACCACGAACAGGCTTGCTTACATCATACTTTAACGAGAATTATGATTTGACAAACTCTTTTGTTATTGGTGATCGATTAACAGATATAGAATTGGCGAAAAATTTAAATTCAAAAGGAATTTTAATCAGTGATGGTAGAAATTTAGACACAACAGAATTGAGTGTTTCTAATAGTGAGCTTTCATCGTTTATAGCTTTAGAAACAAACCAATGGCGTATGATTTATGAATTTTTAAAATTGAAATCACGATCCAGAAAAATAAGTAGAAAAACCCACGAAACTGACATTGAAATATCCCTAAATTTAGACGGCACTGGACAAAGCAATATAGATACTGGAATTGCATTTTTTGATCATATGTTAGATCAAATTGCACGTCATGGGCAGATGGATTTAGATATAATAGTCAATGGTGACTTAGAAGTTGATGAGCATCACACTATTGAAGATACCGCCATTGTTTTAGGAGAACTTTTTAATCAAACTTTAGGGAATAAATTAGGTATTGAACGCTATGGATTTTGCTTACCAATGGACGATTGTTTAGCTCAAGTGGCTATTGATTTTGGTGGTCGAAATTGGTTGGTTTGGGATGCAGATTTTAAGCGTGAATATATTGGAAAAATGCCAACGGAAATGTTTATGCATTTTTTCAAATCTTTTACTGATGGTGCAAAATGTAACCTTAATATTAACGCAGAAGGAACAAACGAACACCATAAAATTGAAGCTATTTTTAAAGCCTTTGCAAAATCTATAAAAATGGCAATTCACAGAGATCCAAATAAAATGATTCTTCCATCAACAAAAGGTATGTTATAATGAAAGTTACAATTTTAGATTATGGAGCTGGGAATATTCAAAGTGTTCAATTTGCTTTGGAACGACTTGGGGTTAATGCCGTGCTTTCTAAAAATAAAGAAGACATCTTATCTTCAGATAAAATAATTTTTCCTGGAGTTGGACAGGCAAGTCAAGCCATGAAACAATTAAAAGCAACAGGTTTAAACACTATAATTCCGGAGCTCAAACAAGATGTTTTGGGAATTTGTTTGGGAATGCAATTGCTTTGCAAAACAACTGAAGAAGGGAGCACCACTGGATTGGGTATATTTGATGTTGATGTCAAACGATTTGAAGCTAATGTGAAAGTTCCACATATGGGCTGGAACTTGATTGAAAATTTAAAATCAGAACTGTTTATAGGATTGGAAACGCCTACCTATATGTATGCAGTACATAGTTATTATGCGCCAAAATGTGATTTTACAATTGCAACTTCAAATTATGATATAGATTTTTCAGCGGCATTGCAAAAAAATAACTTTTATGGTGTACAATTTCACCCAGAGAAGAGCAGTCGAGTTGGTGCAATGGTATTAGAAAACTTTTTAAAATTGTAATTGTATGAGACTTATACCAGCTATAGATATCATTGATGGGCAGTGTGTTAGACTCACTAAAGGAGATTATTCCACTAAAAAAGTATATAACGAAAATCCTCTAGAGGTTGCAAAAATGTTTCAAGATTCGGGGATTGAATATTTACATTTGGTAGACCTTGATGGTGCAAAAGCAAAACATATAGTAAATTATAAGATATTAGAAACACTAGCGACTCAAACAAATTTAAAAATAGATTTTGGTGGTGGTCTTAAATCGGACGATGATTTAAGAATTGCTTTTGAATCTGGCGCTCGACAGATTACAGGCGGAAGTATAGCAGTCAAAAATCCAAATTTGTTTGAATCTTGGATAAACCATTACGGGTCCGAAAAAATAATCCTTGGCGCAGATTGTTTTCATGGAAAAATCGCTATTCAGGGGTGGCAAGAAAAAAGTTCATTAGAAATTATGTCATTTATTAATGATTACACAAAAAAAGGAATCAAAAATGTCATTTGTACTGATATTTCAAAAGATGGTATGTTGCAAGGCCCTGCTTTTGAATTATATACCTCTATTTTGAGTCAAAATCCAAATCTCCATTTGATTGCTTCAGGAGGAGTGTCTAACTTTGAAGAACTTCCAAAACTAAAGACAATAGGCTGCGAGGGGGTTATTATTGGTAAAGCAATATATGAAGGAAAAATTACCTTAAAAGCATTAGAGCAATTTCAAATTAACACCAATTAATATGTTGACAAAACGAATAATTCCGTGCTTAGATATAAAAAATGGAAGAACAGTAAAAGGTGTTAATTTTGTAAATCTTCGTGATGCAGGAGATCCTGTAGTATTGGCACAACAATACGCTATTCAAGGCGCAGATGAGTTGGTGTTCTTAGATATTTCGGCGACATTAGAATCAAGAGGAACTACACGTGATATGGTAAGAAAAGTAGCACAAAAACTTGACATTCCTTTCACCGTTGGAGGTGGTGTAACAAGCGTTGAAGATGCCTCTCTATTACTCAAATCTGGAGCCGACAAAGTAGCTGTAAATTCTGCAGCAGTAAAACGCCCAGAACTTATACATGAATTATCACAAAATTTTGGAAATCAATGTGTTGTAGTTGCCATAGATGCAAAAAGAATAGACGATAAATGGAAAGTACATTTGGCGGGAGGAACAATGCCTACAGACTTGGATTTGTTTGAATGGGCCAAAGAAGTTGAATCATTGGGGGCGGGAGAGATTTTATTTACCTCAATGAATCACGATGGTGTTAAAACAGGTTTTGCAAACGATGCATTAGCCCAATTATCAGAAACTGTAAATATTCCTATTATTGCATCAGGAGGAGCAGGGGCTGTTCAACATTTTAGAAGTGTATTTGAAGAGGGTAAAGCAGATGCTGCTCTAGCTGCAAGTGTGTTTCATTTTGGAGAGATTTCAATTCCAAAACTTAAAAAAGAATTACAACAGAATCATATAAATATTAGACTATAATGATTGTAAATTATAATAAGAACGGCCTTGTGCCAGCGATTGTTCAAGATGCGCAAACAAAAACTGTTTTGATGCTTGGATATATGAATAAAGAAGCGCTAGAAATAACGCAAAAATGCAAGCGTGTTACGTTTTTTAGTAGAAGTAAAAACCGTCTTTGGACAAAAGGGGAGAAGAGTGGTAATTTTCTGAATCTCAAATCTTTAAAGATTGATTGCGATGGAGATACTCTATTGATAAAGGCAAGTCCAGAAGGTCCAACATGCCATAAAGGAACAGATACTTGTTGGGAGGAGGAAAATGCTCAGGATTTTGGATTTTTATCTGATTTAGAGCAAGTCATTTCAAATCGAAAACACACTCCGAATGACGCGTCTTATGTCTCAAGTTTATTTGAAAAAGGCATCAATAAAATCGCTCAAAAGGTAGGGGAAGAGGCCGTAGAAACGGTTATAGAAGCCAAAGATCAAAATGATGAATTTTTTTTGGAAGAAAGCGCAGATTTATTATTTCATTATTTAATTTTACTACAGGCTAAGAGCTATTGTCTTTCTGATGTTGTAAATGTATTAAAATCAAGACATTAATTTTTAGTTGTATACAAAAACCCCCAACTTAAGCAGATGTTTCAAAAGCGTTTTTATTATTTGGTTAAATTTCAATTTTTGGGCTACCGTTTTCATGGTTGGCAAAAACAACCAGATACCAAAACAGTGCATTTGATGATTGATAAAACCCTGCGTTATATTCTTAAAAATCAATCATTTAAAACATTAGCTGCAAGTAGAACCGATGCTAAAGTTTCTGCTCAAGAAGCTGCGTTTGAGCTGTTTTTAAAGGAGAAACCCATAAAAGATGTAAGCTTATTTCTAGAGGAATTTAATACTAACTTACCTCAAGATATTCGTGCATTATCTATTGAAGAAGTGTCTTCGGATTTTAATATCATTCAAGATTCTAAATACAAAGAGTATCATTATGTTTTTGCGCAAGGGGAGAAGTGCCACCCTTTTTGTGCACCCATTATGACAACCATTTTAGAACCACTTGATATCGAATTGATGAAAAAAGGAGCACAGCTTTTTCAAGGACTGCATAATTTTAAATCGTATTGTTATAAAGCAACTGACAATGGATTGTATCAACGTGAATTGAAAACGTGTGAATTGATTGAAAACAGCTTGTATACGGCCAATTTTTTCCCAAAAGAGAGCTATTTACTACGTGTTATAGGAAAAGGGTTTGGACGGCATCAAATACGTTTGATGATGGGTGCACTAATCAAACTAGGTAGAGGAGAAGTAAATTTAGATTTTATTGAAAAAAGTTTAGAAAATAATTCTACAATTTCAATCGATTATATTGCTCCAGCTTCTGGTTTGATATTACATAAAATAGATTTTTAAAGCTTATTTCAATTTATCAAACAAACGTTCTTTTAACATAGAAAAGATACGTTTGTTTATGTTTGATGTATTGGCATTATAATAATTGAATTCTTCTGTAGTCAATAGCCCAATCACACAGCCTAAAAGCATCTGTTTTAGAGTTGTATTCGTTTTAAATTGCGCTTTAATAATCTCTTGTTTTTCTGTAAAACTTAAGGCACTTGGGTCTTGGTTTTTTGTCTTAATATGAGATAAGAAAACTTCAATTAATAATTCATTTTGAAATTTTAAAATAGGCCGTATAACCTGATTTTGAAAAGCTTCAAAGCTTGATGTTGCTTCAACTATTTTAGCAGAAGAAATTTCTGGACGTTGATTTATGAGGTGTTTATCTCTAGGATTTACGCTCATAAATTTCTAAGTCAAAAGTAGAGGATGAGGCAATGATATGATCAAATATATCGGCAATAATGTATTCGTAATTTTGCCAACGTTTATCATTGCTAAAGGCATAAATCTCTATGGGTAAACCATTTTCATTGGGTTGAAGTTGGCGTGCCATAATCATCAAATCTTTATTGATTGCTGAATGTTTTTCTACATAAGATTCAATATATTTTCTAAAAACACCAATATTTGTGAGATTTCGACCATTGATGAGTAATGATTTATCAACCTTATTTTCTGTGTTATGAGAAGTAATATCAGAGGATTTATTAGCAATGTAGTCTCTGATTAATTCAATTTTTGATAGATTTTTTAAATCTTCTGAATTTAAATGACGAATACTTGCCATTCTAATATTAAGAGATCTTTTGATACGTCTTCCATTAGATTCTGTCATTCCCCGCCAGTTTTTAAATGAATCTGAAATAAGGGCATATGTTGGAATAGTGGTGATAGTATGGTCAAAATTTCGAACTTTTACGGTAGCAAGGTTTATTTCTACAACATCACCATCAGCGCCAAATTTTTGAAATGTAATCCAATCACCAATACGAACCATATCATTAACAGAAACTTGAATACTAGCTACAAATCCAAGAATAGTGTCTTTGAAAACTAAAATTATTACGGCAGAAACAGTACCAAGTCCGGCCATAAATTCCCAGAACGATATTCCAGTAATGATAGCAAATGTTGCAAAAACACCTGTAAGCCAAACAAATATCATGATGACTTGAATATAGCTGTCAATAGGTTTATCTTTTAGTCGTTCTACTGATTTAAAATAGGTTTTCATGGAGCTAAATATGCTACGTAATCCCCATACAGAAAACACTATTCCAAGAACTAAAATTATTTTTTTAATGATGTTTTGCCAATCAGGATGCTCAAAAAATATATTTGGAATAATTTCATAAGCGACAAACAAAGGAAGGATATGAGCAATATTACGAGGTACTTTATGAGTAATCATAATATCATCAAATTGTGTTTTGGAGCGTTGCGCAATTTTTGAAAATACAACCCTAATAATTAAACGGATAAGATAATCTATAATAAAAATTATAAATAAAGCGCCTGTTACGATTAAAATAATACTAAGCCAATCTACCAATGAGGAGTTTGCTCCAGCTTTTGTTAAAAAGCGTTTTAATGATTCAAGAAAAAATTCCATAATAAGTTTTAAACAATTTTACTATTGAATTGTTTTATTCAATTTTTTTTCTACTACAAAAGTACCAAAAGGAATGACAGAAACCATTAAAACCATAAAAAAATTATTTTTAATCCATTGATTATCAGTTCTCAATACAATTGCTAAAGCAACATATCCCATAAATAATAATCCATGTGGCATCCCCAGCATTTTTACGTATGATGGATCGTTATTTAAATATTTTATAGGAACGGCAATAAAAAGAAGAAGCACATAGGATAACCCTTCAATGAAAGCTATAATTCTAAATATTTTAAGTAAAGACATATGAAAGACATTAATTAGTAAGGTACAAAAATACTAATTAAAATACTTCAATAGAAATAAGTCAATTTTACATAATATAAATTATAGAACATATGATTTATGCATAAATAATTGATAATCAATAAATTAGTGAAATAAATTATCTTTATATTCTTAAACCAAAAACTGAAATAATTCTGGCTTATTATTTAAATAATCACCAAAAAAATTATGTGCTTTTAGTTTTGTAATAAGTGGCTGTAAATCTTCTTGGGTTTTTAACTGTATTCCAACAACAGCAACATCATTCTCTCGATTTACCTTTTTTGTATACTCAAAATGTGTAATATCATCATGTGGTCCAAGCATATCTACTACAAATTCACGTAATGCTCCTGGACGCTGTGGAAATTTGATTATGAAATAATGCTTTAAATTAGCGTATAACAATGCACGTTCTTTAATTTCGGCTGTACGTGTGATATCATTGTTACTACCGCTTACCAAGCAGACTACGGTTTTTCCTTTAATTTCATCTTTAAAGTCATCTAATGCTGCGATGCTCATTACACCTGCTGGTTCTGCAACAATAGCATCCTTATTGTACATTTCTAAGATGGTTTGACAAATTTTACCTTCGTGAACAGTTGTCATTACATCTAAATTCTGTTGACATATTTCAAAAGTTAAATCACCTACACGTTGTACAGAAGCTCCATCGACAAATTTTTCAATTTCATCTAATTGAACTAACTCTCCTTTTTCAATAGATTTCGACATCGATGGCGCACCTGCAGGCTCTATACCTATGATTTTTGTATCCGGAGACAATGCCTTAACTACTGATGATAAGCCAGAAGCTAATCCGCCGCCACCAACAGGTATAAAAATATAATCGATTGGCGTATCAGATTGTTGAATAATTTCTAAACCAACAGTCCCTTGACCTTCAATGACTTTTGGGTCGTTAAATGGATGAACCAATGGCTTATTGTATTGAACACATTCTTTGATGGCTTTATGATATGAATCATCAAAGGTGTCTCCAACTAAGACAACTTCTACAAACTCTTTTCCAAACATTTTAACCTGTTCAATCTTTTGATTTGGCGTTGGTGCAGGCATAAATATCTTTCCTTTGATTTTTAAAAGTTGGCAAGACAAAGCAACGCCTTGAGCATGGTTTCCAGCACTGGCACAAACAATTCCATTTTTGGTTTCTTCTTTTGTTAAAGAAGAAATTTTATTGTAAGCTCCTCTAATTTTATATGAACGAACCTGCTGTAAATCTTCGCGTTTAAACAACATTTTACAATGGTACTTATCAGAAAAGCGTTGATGCTCCTCTAATGGCGATATCGAAGCAATGCCTTGTAACTTTTCAGCTGCAGATTTAATTGCTTTTACCGTTGGAAAATATGTGTTTTGCAGATCCTTCATTGCGTTTTACGCTTCTGTTTTTATTACCTTCATGTCTGTCATAGCCTGTCTAAGTGTATTCCCTATTGCTTCAATAGAATGATTTCTAATTGATTGATTTACAGCTATTAAAGTTGAATTATCTACAGCTGTACACTCAGAAGAATAATAAGCGGTGCCAATTACGTCTGTTTTTATGGTTTTCATAAAATCAACCAAAAGTGGTTTACACGCATGATCGAATAAATAACATCCATATTCAGCAGTATCAGAAATTATGCGATTCATTTCAAATAATTTCTTTCTTGCAACTGTATTTGCAATTAACGGCAATTCATGCAAGGATTCATAATAGGCTGATTCTTCTATTATTCCTGAAGCCACCATAGTTTCAAAGGCGAGCTCTACACCTGCCCTTACAAATGCAACCATCAAGACGCCATGATCAAAATATTCTTGCTCTGAAATAGCTTCAGAAGTTGCTGCTGTTTTTTCAAAAGCAGTTTCTCCTGTAGCAGCTCTCCACGTTAATAGGTTTATATCGTCATTTGCCCAATCCTCCATCATTGTTTTTGAAAAATGGCCAGACATAATATCATCCATATGTTTTTCAAACAAAGGTTTCATAATGGTTTTAAGTTCTTCTGAAAGCTCAAAAGCCTTAATTTTTGCTGGATTAGATAAGCGATCCATCATATTTGTAATTCCACCATGTTTTAGCGCTTCAGTGATAGTTTCCCATCCATATTGAATCAATTTAGAAGCGTAAGAAGGCTCTATCCCCTCCTCTACCATCTTATCAAAAGACAAAATTGAGGCGGTTTGAAGTACACCACAAAGAATAGTTTGCTCTCCCATCAAATCACTTTTGACTTCTGCAACAAAGGATGATTCCAAAACACCAGCTTTATGACCTCCAGTGGCTACTGCATAAGCTTTGGCCTGTGCCCAACCTTTTCCTTCTGGATCATTTTCGGGATGAACTGCAATAAGTGTTGGCACTCCAAATCCTCTTTTATATTCTTCACGAACTTCACTTCCTGGACATTTTGGCGCTACCATAATTACCGTCAAATCCTTACGGATCTGCTTTCCTTCTTCTACAATATTAAATCCATGTGAGTATGAAAGTGTAGCCCCTTGTTTCATTAACGGCATTACAGTATCAACAACATTGGAATGTTGTTTATCTGGTGTAAGATTTAGTACTACATCTGCATTAGGAATTAGATCCTGATAAGTACCAACATTAAATTTATTTTCAGAAGCGTTCTTGAAAGATTGTCTTTGTTCTTTTATGGCTTGTTCTCTTAAAGCATAAGAAATGTCAAGTCCAGAGTCTCTCATGTTTAACCCCTGATTAAGTCCTTGTGCTCCACAACCAACAATAACTATTTTTTTGTGTTTTAGCGCTTCTACACCTTCATTAAATTCAGAGGTTTGCATAAATCTACATTTCGAAAGTTGATTTAGTTTTTGACTTAATGAAAGTGTATTAAAGTAATTTGCCATGGTTTATATATTTTAATTTTTAAATTCAGTTAGTAGTTCAGTGATTTTCATTTGATCTTTAGTTATAGAAATTCGCCCAGATCGTACAAATTGCATGATGCCAAAAGCACTTAACTCTCGGTGTAATAATTCTATTTCGTGGCGTCTTCCAGATTTTTCCAATACAAAAAACTCTCTGTTAACGGTTACAATTCTAGCATCACTTTCTTTGATGATGTTTTGAATTTGTCGTTCTTCAAAAAGTAAATCAGATTTAATTTTAAACATACAAGATTCCAAATATATTGTTTCTTCATCTGTATGATAAAATGCCTTAATGACTTCTATTTGCTTTTCAATTTGTCCAATGATTTTTTTCACATTGACTTCAGTCATATTAACCAAAATGATAAAACGCGAAACACCTTCAATTTCTGAAACTGAAATGTTCATGCTCTCAATGTTGATATGACGTCTTTGAAATATTGCTGAAATTCTATTGAGTAGTCCAACATTATTTTCTGCGTAGACAGAAACTGTAAACTGTTTTAATTCTGTTTCCATATTATTCTAATCTAATTTCTGATACCGATGCGCCAGAAGGGATCATCGGAAATACATTATCCTCTTTTTCTACACAAACTTCCAGGAAGTATGCTTCTTTTGAAGTCATCATTTCTTCAACCGCTGCAGCTAATTCTTCACGTTTTGTAACACGTTTAGCTTCAAGTTGATAGCCTTTTGCTATAGTTACAAAATCTGGATTTGTCATCACTGTTGATGCATATCGTCTATCAAAAAACAACTGTTGCCATTGACGAACCATTCCTAAGAAATCATTATTTAAAACAACAATTTTTACGGCGGCTTTGGTTTGAAAAATAGTACCCAACTCTTGAATTGTCATTTGATAGCCACCATCTCCAATTACAGCCACAACTTCTCTTTCTGGGGTAGCCATTTTAGCGCCAATTGCTGCGGGAAGTGCAAAGCCCATTGTTCCCAATCCGCCAGATGTAATATTGCCTCTTGAGGTGTTAAATTCTGCATATCTACATGCAATCATCTGATGTTGCCCAACGTCTGAAACAATAGCTGCTTCTCCTTTACTTTGCGCATTAATTTCTTTGAGAACTTCTCCCATTGTAAGTCCTTCCTTGGTTGGATGCAAATCATTTTTAATGACTTTTTCAAATTCAATTTTTGATAGTTCTTCAAATTTTTTCAGCCATTCTGTATGTGTATTTTTGTTTAGTAATGGAAGAATTTGCGCTAGACTTTCTTTAGCATTTCCAAGAACTGCAACATCAGTTTTTACATTTTTATCAACTTCTGCTGGATCAATTTCAAAATGGATCACTTTTGCTTGTGTTGCATAATCGCTTAGTTTTCCTGTTACCCGATCGTCAAATCGCATTCCAATTGCAATCAAAACATCACATTCGTTTGTAAGAATATTTGGACCGTAATTTCCATGCATACCAACCATACCCACATTTAATGGATGAGATGTTGGAATTGCAGAAACACCCATGATTGTCCATGCTGCAGGTACACCAGATTTTTCAACTACAGCTTTGAATTCTTCTTCAGCTTCTCCCAAAATAACACCTTGTCCCCAAACAATTAGTGGCTTTTTAGCGTTATTTATTAGCTCTGCGGCTGCACTTAGCTGTACTGGGTTAACCTTAGGAATAGGATTATAACTTCTTATGCCTTCACATTTTTTGTAGGTAAAATCTAATTCTCCAAACTGCGCGTCTTTTGTGATATCTATAAGAACAGGTCCTGGCCGACCGCTTCTAGCAATATAAAATGCTTTTGCAATTACTTCTGGAATTTCTTCTGCTGTTGTGATTTGATGATTCCATTTTGTTACAGGCGTAGAAATCCCAACAATATCTGTTTCTTGAAATGCATCACTTCCCAAAAGATGAGAGGGCACTTGTCCTGTGATACATACCATAGGAGTTGAGTCTATTTGAGCATCTGCAATTCCTGTAATTAAATTTGTAGCTCCAGGCCCAGATGTTGCAATTGCCACACCTACTCTACCAGAAATTCTTGCAAAACCTTGAGCAGCATGTGTTGCACCCTGTTCATGCCTTGTAAGGACATGGTGTATTTGGTCTTGATACTTAAAAAGCTCATCATAAACTGGCATAATGGCTCCTCCAGGATATCCATAGATAGTATCTGCACCTTCTGCAATTAAACAGCGAATCACAGCTTCAGCACCTGAGATTCTTTCGGTGGGCTGATTTAAATAGCTTTGTTTTGATTTTGTTTGTACGTCCATAAATATTTTAATTAAAATTCATCTGTTACACATCCTTGTGAAGCAGAAGAAACAGTTTTTGCATATTTGAAAAGTACTCCTCTAGAAACTTTTAAATTTGGTGCTTTCCATTGTTGCTTTCTTTCTTGTAATTCTTTATCTGAAATTTCTAATGTAATACTATTGGTTTCTGCATCAATGGTAATGGTATCGCCATCATGTACTAAAGCAATTGTACCACCATCTTGCGCTTCTGGTGTAATATGACCAACAACAAATCCATGAGTACCACCAGAAAAACGGCCATCGGTAATAAGAGCCACGTCTTTTCCAAGTCCAGCACCCATAATTGCGGCGGTTGGTTTAAGCATCTCAGGCATTCCAGGCCCCCCTTTTGGCCCTTCATAACGAATTACAACAACATCCCCTTTTTCTACAAGTCCATCGCGAATGCCATCATTTGCAGCATACTCACCGTTAAATACTTTTGCTTTTCCAGAAAAGCGTAAACCCTCTTTACCAGTAATTTTTGCAACACTTCCTTCTGTAGCTAAATTTCCATATAGCATACGCAAATGCCCCGATACTTTTATTGGACGATCAAGAGGTTTAATGACTTGTTGTCCCTCTGAGAGTCCTTTAACTTCAGAAAGGTTTTCTGCAATTGTTTTTCCTGTTACGGTCAAACAATCTCCGTGGATTAACCCATTATCTAATAGATATTTTAAAACTGCAGGAATACCTCCTACTCGATGAACATCTTCCATTAGGAATTTTCCACTTGGTTTCAAATCTGCTAGGAAAGGGGTTTCATCACTTATACGTTGAAAATCTTGTAATGTAAACTCAATATTAGCAGCTCTAGCAATGGCCAAAAAGTGCAGTACAGCATTTGTTGAACCTCCAAGTACTGTAATAAGTCTTATGGCGTTTTCTAGAGATTTTTTTGTGATGATATCTGAGGGTTTTATGTCTTTTTCGAGCAACAACCGAATGGCTTTCCCCGCTTCAATGGCTTCTTCTTTTTTCTCCTTACCAGTTGCTGGATTTGAAGAATTAAACGGCAATGCCATTCCAAGCGCTTCTATTGCAGAAGCCATGGTGTTTGCAGTGTACATTCCTCCACAAGCTCCTGCACCTGGACAAGCCTTTTGTACAATATTCTGAAATTCTTTCTCGTCCATTGTTCCAGCAACTTTGCTACCCCAAGCTTCAAATGCAGAAACAATATCAAGTTTTTTTCCGTTATGACAACCCGAATCAATAGTACCACCATAAACCAAAATAGAAGGTTTGTTAACACGTATCATTGCCATAAGCGCACCAGGCATATTTTTGTCACAACCAACAACTGTAATCATCCCATCATAACTCATGGCCTGAACAACAGTTTCCATGGAATCTGCAATAATATCACGAGAAGGCAATGAAAAACGCATACCAGGAGTTCCCATTGAAATCCCATCACTAACACCGATAGTATTAAATATTAAACCAACAACATCTTTTTTTTGGGTTCCTGACTTTACCAGTTTTGCCAAATCATTTAAATGCATGTTACAAGGATTGCCTTCATAGCCTGTACTTGCTATTCCAACAAATGGTTTTTCAAAATCAGAACGATCAAGACCAATAGCATGCAACATGGCTTGTGCGGCTGGTTGGGTAGGATCTTGAGTAATTGCTTTACTAAATTTGTTTATTGCCTGCATATTTTTGTTAGAAATGACGAATAAAATTTTTCCTAATCAAAAATAAATAACCAATTAATCAAATAGCTTAAGTTTCGTAAAGATGATTTAAATTCAATTGAATTCAAATCATCTTAAATATATGAAAATCAGTAGTTTACAAAAAATTTAATATGATGTTCAATACTTGAAATTTATTGAAATTACATGGTTATAAAAAGGAATAATAAGAGAAAAAGTATATGTTTATTTCAAATTTAAAATTAAAAACATTTGATTTAGGAAATAAACACTACACAAATATGTCGAAAATTATTTTAAACTAATTCAAATGGATATGTTTGATTTCTAGTTGAAAAGGAGTGTTTGTATTTGATGCCTTTAGAAATCCAATTTGTTGTATGTCGTCTTGGTTAAAATTTGAAATATCTAATTTAAATCCTCTAAAACTTGGCGTCATTTCCGTTAATGGAATTTCAATAGTTTCCCAATTTCCATTGGTTTTAACGTTAAAGGTATAGGAATGACGTTCATGTTTTGATCTTTTTACACGAAATTGAAATACTGATCCATCGCCTTTTAGTTTCAATAAAATAGTTTTATTTGAAGTAGTTTCAATTTTATTTACATTTAAACGTATAGATGAAAACCCTCCATTATTTTCAATTGAAACAGTTCCCTTAAATAAGCCATTGCCGTTTTCATTTAATGAGATTTCACTATTAGACTTCCCTCCCATAACAACATCATCAACAACTTGCCATGCGTCTATGTTACAAGATGTATCGAATTCAAATATTACTTTTTTATTTTGAGTGAAGTTGAAAACAGACATAAAGATTATAATATATGCTAACATTAATCAATTAAGATTAGTTTTAATGTCATCAAAATTTTGTCTTAAAAAAGAGCGTAATTTTTTCTTGTAATCATCCTTTAACCATGCTAAAAAATTATGTGTGCTTTTGCTGATGCATTTTGAATAGCGATTGATTCTAAATTCAATATCATCGTCCAAAAGTTTAATCAATCCTAGAGCATCAAAAATATCATCGCTATTTTCGACACAAATTTTTGCATGTTGCTCAATTGATCTTTTCAGAACAACTTTTGAAGATTCTCCGCGTCTAATGGATTCTATATAAGTGTTATTGATATCAAAGTAAACTTCTTCTGAATTTGAAAAAGAGGTCCTGATTTCTTCTGGCATTTCGTATTTAAAATTATTTTCGAGATCTTCATCACTCAAAATTCCATCGAGATAATGACTTGGATACTTAAAAATAAGTTTCCAATCGAGGTTTGTACTTCCCCATGGACCAAAACGATGGAAGTTATTTCCCAAATCAACAACATTAAAACTGTCTTTTTCCTTAAAAATTCGGGATCCGCGTCCTATCATTTGGTAGTAAAGCGTCAAAGATTTTGTAGCACGATTTAAAATTATAGATTCTACGCTAGGTTCGTCAAATCCTGTAGTCAAAATACTTACAGAAGTTAGAATAGCGTTGGAGGTTTCTTTAAACCAAATTAAAATATTAGCACGGTCCTTTTTTGAAGTCGTGTTATCCAAATGTGCAATGGGTAGCCCAGCTCTTTTAAATATATCATAGACAAATAAAGAAGTGTTTATACCATTGTTGAAAATCAATGTTTTTTGACCCTTACAACATTCAAGGTATGCTTCCATCAGTTTTGTAAGCATTTCGTTATTGGTGTACAATTCCTCTGATGATTTTACGGTATAATCACCATTTGCACCAACTACCAAAGATGTTAGCCCCACATTATAGGAGTACATGTTAGCTTTTGCTAAAAACCGATTTTCGATAAGTGATTCAATACTTTCGCCTACAATAAGTTCATTGTAGTTGTCGGTCATTGGTAGTTCTATATTTGAACTCAGTGGGGTTGCTGTAACTCCTAAAATGAATGATTTTTCAAAAAACTTGAAAAGTTTTGTAAATGAATTGTAGTGGGCTTCATCTATAATAACTAATCCAATATCCGAAATATCTAATTTGTCGTCTTTCAATCTGTTGTTAAGGGTTTCAACCATAGCAACAAAGCAATCATAATTACCTTGATCGTCCAAGTTAGCCTTGCTATCCACTACTTTATTTCTAACTCCAAATTCACTTAAAACCGCAGAAGTTTGTTTGCAAAGCTCAATTCTGTGTGTCATAACCAACACCTTTTTTTTCCGTGCTTTTAGGTATTGACTAACGATTTCTGAAAAAATTACTGTTTTCCCACCTCCTGTAGGCAATTGATATAATAGGTGATAATCTTCAGCGGCAGATTCAAAACACTCAAATATCTTTTGTATGGCTCCTTTTTGATATTGGTAGAGGTCTTTACCAGCTTTCCTTTCCTCCCTTTCGTATGATGTAAGCATTGTTTGGTTTAAGTTCAACTTTGCAAAAATAAGCTCTTTTTTGAGTTTTCAAATATTTTAGATGTGATTTTTGTGTTTATTAAAAATTCATTAAATTTATAATCAATCTCAAAAACAAATTAAAATGAACACAGTTACAAAACCTACCCCACGCTATTGGCTAATTTCCATTATTGCTCTTCTTTGGAATTTTATGGGAATTATCGCATATCTAGGTCAGGCCTATATGAGCGATGAGGCTCTAAAAATGTTGCCAGAAGAAAATCAACTCTATTTTTCTAATGTTCCTGCTTGGGTAACAGCTTCGTTTGCAGTGGCAGTTTTTGGTGGATTTATTGGATCAATTGGACTTATAATTAGAAAAAAATGGGCCTATTTTCTATTTTTAACTTCTTTCTTGGCATTAGTGGCACAACACATTTATAATTTTTTCATTCAGAATTACATTGAAATGACAGGATCAGAAATGATTCTTCCAATTGTGACTTTTATAGTAGCAGTATTATTGATATATTTTTCAAAACAAAAGTCACAACAAGGTGTACTCAGATAGAGCCTTAACTTTTTAATTTTTGTTTGTGGATTTTTTTTGTTCCACTGTACATCTTATAAAGGACTAATCGGGATTCAAGTTTAGCATTAAAAACTTTGATTTTTCTTGATGGGCGTAATCCCACATGCTTTAAAGCCTCTAAGTTTGATGTAATTAGCCATGCGTTAGTTCCCGAATATTTGTGCTTCAAAGTACTTCCAATGTCACTGTAGAAAGTTTCCATTTCTAAGTTTAATCGTTCTCCGTAGGGTGGATTAAAAACCATATGAAGAGGAGCTTCTCCTCCTTTTTGTGTTTTAAAGAAATCTTCATGTTTAATGGTTATAAACTCATCAAGATGTGCATTTATTACGTTTTCTTTGGCTTTTCTTACTGCGCTAGGCGATTTATCAAATCCTATAATTTTATGATGAAAATCACGAGTTTTAGATAATAAAGACTCTTCAATTTTCTCAAATAAATCTACATCCCAATCTTCCCAACGTTCAAATGCAAATTCATTACGCATCAGATTTGGAGGAATATTACAAGCAATCATCGCTGCTTCAATCAAAAGTGTTCCTGAACCACACATTGGATCCATAAAATCGCTTTGTCCATCCCATCCAGAAAGCATGATTAGTCCTGCAGCTAAAACTTCGTTAATGGGCGCAATATTTGTCGCTATTTTATACCCTCTTTTGTGTAGTGATTCACCAGAACTATCCAGCGAAACATTACAAAAGTCACCATCAATATGAATATTAATTTTCAAATCTGGAAAGCGTAAATCTACATTTGGGCGTTGCCCTGTTTGTTCTCTAAAACGATCTACAATAGCGTCTTTTGTTTTTAAAGCAATATATTGAGAATGTGTAAATCGGTCACCACTTAGCGTAGCGCCAACAGCCAAACTACCATCACTTTTTAGGTAATTTTCCCAACGAATAGTTTTAATTTTTTGGTAAAGGTCTGTTTCATTCTTAAACTTGAATTTTGCTATAGGCTTTAGGATTTTAATAGCGGTGCGTAATCCTAAATTACATTTATACATAAATCCCTTATCTCCCACAAATCGAACATGACGCACTCCTTTTTGGATGTGTTTTGCACCAAGTTGTTTCAATTCGTTTTCCAAAAGTTCCTCAAAACCAAAAAGCGTTTTGGCAACCATTTCAAAGTCAGTATTCATAAGGTTTTTGTAATAGATGCCAAAAATACAGTATTTTTGTTGGTGTTAGCATCAAATAAATGACAAAACAACAAAATTGGTTTCAATCTTGGTTTGATACACCATACTACCATATACTTTACAAACAGCGTAACTATGAGGAAGCTCAGAGGTTTATTAAAAACCTAATAACGTACCTAAATATTAATAAAAATCACACTATTCTGGATTTAGCTTGTGGAAAGGGACGTCATTCCTTTTATTTAAATTCTCTTGGATTTGACGTGACTGGAGTTGACCTATCGACACAAAATATTTTGGAGGCTTCCAAAAACAAAAACACTCGGTTGAAATTTATGATCCATGATATGCGCTTACCGATTGAAAGTAAATATGATGTTATATTAAATATGTTTACAAGTTTTGGTTATTTTGATTCCATTGATGATAATTTTAAAGTTCTAAAAACAATAAAAAATAGTCTAAACAAAGAGGGGTTTGGTGTTATTGATTTTATGAATAGTAATTATGTAATTAATCATTTGGTGCCACAAAATTATGTTGAAATTAATGGTCTTCAATTTGATATTAAACGTAATTTTGATGATGGAATAATTACAAAAACGATTACCGTTACAGATGGAGGCAAAACTTCAAAATATGAAGAACGTGTTCGCGCATTTAGTAAGCAAGATTTTCTTGACATGATTTCGAAAGCAAACCTTAGTTTTGTGGATTGTTTTGGGAATTATGATTTAGAACCCTATGAAGAAAAAACGTCTGATCGCTTAATTTTAATTTTTAAAAATAATGTTTGATTTTTTACTTCCAATTTTATCAGTTGTTATTGGTTTGTTTGTTGCCGTTTGGTTTTTTGAATCAAAAACATTCAAATTAAAATTGCTGCTCACATTTAGTGGAGCATTTCTGTTATCCACCACAATTTTTGAACTATTACCGGATGTTTATGAAAATTTAAATGCAAAATATACTGGAGTATTTATTCTTTCAGGAATTGTTTTACAGATTATCCTAGAGTTTTTTTCAAAAGGTGCCGAACATGGACATTTGCATCACCATAAAGATACAGAGCACAGATTTCCTTGGCTTTTATTTTTTAGTTTAGGTATTCATTCTTTTTTAGAAGGATTTCCTATCTCTGCCCATGAAACTATTGTCTATGGCGTGTTTATTCATAAAATTCCAGTAGCAATTCTTATTGCATCTTATTTATTATCATCTAAAATATCAAAGCTAAAAGCGTTTTTATTTCTTATAGCTTTTGCACTTCTTACCCCTTTTGGGACTTTGGTTTCGGAAATGATCGTATTATCAAATAAATTGTTTTATAGCATCAACGCTTTGGTTGTTGGAATGTTTTTTCACATTGCAACCATAATTTTATTTGAAGCAGATGAAGGACACCAATTTAATATAAACAAAATAGCAGCTATTGTTTTGGCTGTATTAATTGCTTTTGGAATGTAATAAAAAAACTTGCGGCCAAGATTTGGGGATTCATGACCGCGAAGCTTAGTGTAGGTAATTATGAGGCAAAAAAGGGTGAGAGTGAACATTAATTACAACCTTTCCTTTTTCTACTTTACAAAGTTAAGTACATTCATACCACAAATTAAAGCGTCATGTAACAAACGGCCAATTGACGTAATAAACGGCCATTTGACGTAATATTCGGGAAAATTTGAACAAAAAATAGCCCTATTATTGGCCTTTTTTTTGTCTCCAAAGCTTGTTTAAAGCGTATAAATCGAAAGTTTTGTGTGATTTTTGGTATTCTAAATTACCTTTTTGAAATTGACGTTGTAAAATATCTTCAATTAAATAGTCTTCTTCGACGACTTCGGGGTCAAAAGGAATTTTTAATGACATATTGAATAATTTTGCAGTATTGTTATACCAAAATGCACGCCAACCGCTACGCAATTCTTTTATCAAATCAAAAGCAGTACTTCCAGTTTGACGATGAATAAGTTTGATAAGAATTTGTCCTTCAGTAATTGTGAATTTCTTTAGTTTTTCAGAAAATTCATCTTCAACAAATTTTTGAACCCTTCTGGTATATTTTTTTCGTTTACTCTTACTCTTAATATTGGCCATGCGTTCATTCAAGGATTGTAATCGTTCTGATGCAAGTTTTGCGTAAGGGTATACTTTAAGGGTTTTTCGTTGTAAAATAAGATATCGCCTCCTTTCATCCCCTGAATTTATACGTAAGCGAGGTAAAATCAAGACCTCGTCTAAATCAATAGATTGCTTTGTTATGGTATCACCAACTACAATAAGATATTTCTTAGGAATGGAATCTGTTTCTATTGGTTCAGCTTGTCCCCAGCTCCAAAGCATGCCAAAAAAACAAAAAAAAGTCACGAATCTCATATGAAGTTTCTAATAGATTTCAAATTTAAAAAATATGCGCATATGAAGTGCTTTTACTCAATGATATTTATTATTTTTAGACCAAATTTTTTACCATGGCAAAACAACAAGTTTTAGATCAAAAAGCGCTCGATTTTTTAGAAACATACCTTAATAATGCATCACCTACTGGATATGAGTGGAATGGGCAAAAGTTATGGATGGATTATTTAAAGCCTTATGTAGATACCTTTATAACAGATACTTATGGAACTGCTGTTGGTGTCATCAATCCAGAAGCAAAGTTTAAAGTTGTGATTGAAGGTCATGCCGATGAAATTTCTTGGTATGTCAATTATATTTCTGACGATGGCTTGATTTATGTTATCCGCAATGGCGGTAGCGATCATCAAATTGCACCTAGTAAAGTGGTAAATATTCATACCAAAAATGGCATTGTTAAAGGTGTTTTTGGATGGCCAGCCATACATACGCGTACACTGGCCAAGGAACAAGCTCCAAAACCAGATAATATTTTTATTGATATTGGATGTCAAAAGAAAGAAGATGTCGAAAAATTAGGTGTTCATGTGGGTTGTGTAATTACCTATCCTGATGAATTTCATATTCTAAATAAAGACCATTTTGTTTGCCGTGCATTGGATAATAGAATGGGTGGTTTTATGATTGCACAGGTTGCTCGATTACTTCATGAAAATAAAAAAACATTACCTTTTGGATTATATATCACAAACTCTGTTCAAGAAGAAATTGGACTTCGAGGAGCGCAGATGATAACACATACTATCCAGCCTGATGTGGCTATTGTGACTGATGTTACACACGATACCACTACGCCAATGATCAATAAAAAAAAACAAGGCCACTGTAAAATGGGTGACGGACCAGTTATTGCTTATGCTCCAGCGGTACAACAGAAATTGCGTGATTTGATTGTAGAAACGGCAGAAAAACATAAAATTCCATTCCAGCGTGCAGCGCTTTCAAGAGCTACAGGAACTGATACTGATGCTTTTGCCTATAGCAATGGTGGTGTAGCATCTGCTTTAATTTCATTGCCATTACGATACATGCACACTACTGTAGAAATGGTGCACCGCAACGATGTAGAAAATGTTATTCGTATGATTTATGAATCACTTTTGAATATTAAAGCAGGTGAAACTTTTAGTTACTTTGAATAAATTTGAAAGAGTTATTAGACATTTGGGACGCGTCAGGAAAGCCAACAGGTCAAGTCCTTGAAAAGTCCATAGCACATCAAAAAGGATTATTTCACCCTACAGTTCATGTTTGGTTTTATACCTCTACTCCTTCTGTACTGTTACAAAAGCGAGGCGCAAACAAAGAAACGTTTCCTAACCTTTGGGATGTATCGGTTGCTGGGCATGTATCGTCTGGTGAATCCATTTTGGATGGTGCATTACGTGAAATTAAAGAAGAAATAGGTCTACAGCTTAAATTAGATGATTTACTTCTGATTGATGTCCGTAAAAACATAAACCAGTTTTCAAATGGCATCATAGATTGTGAATTTCAACATGTGTTTTTATCTGAACTTAAAACCGGTGTTAAAGATTTAGTAATTCAAAAAGAGGAAGTTGATGATGTTCGTCTATTTTCCTTTGAAGAAATGGAAATTTGCATGCAACAAAAACATTCAGAGTTTAAAATTGTTCCAGCGGATATGTCCTATTACAAGTTTGTTATAGATAAAGTTCTAAACCATTAGAGTTCTCCTTGATCTACATCTTTAATGAATTTAATAAGTCCTTCAAAATATATCTTCTGATCGTCAAATTGCGCCAAGTGACTTCCGTTTGGACACAATAAAAATTGGCCATTTTGAACCTCATTGGCAATAAATTCCATCTGTTTTGGATCCATAGTATCATAAGTAGCACCAATACTTAAAGTTGGTACGCTGATGTTTTTCAATTCATCTTTGACATCCCAATACTTTAAAGTAGCATCGCCTTTTACCCCAAATTCGCTTGGCCCTTGCATAGTTACATAAACATCATGATTAATGTGTTTAAAGCTTCTATTTAGAGGTTCGGGCCATTCAGCTACTGGCATTCTAATGATATGTTCCGTATAATAATTATTCATTAAAAGTTCCATATATCGAGGATTGGAATAATCTTCTTTATTTTCATAATTCATTATTTCTTCTAACACATCAGGATCTAATTGAGGTGATAATACTTGGTCTGAATACGCTTGATAATCAGGGATTGATGGTACCATATTAGATATAATTAATCCCTTCAAGTGTTGTTGATACTTTAGAGCATATTGCATTCCCAAAATACCACCCCATGACTGTCCAAATAAATAAAAATTAGAACTGTCTAATCCTAAAGCAATACGAACTTGTTCTACTTCCTCAACAAAACGGTCTAAATCCCATAGCGATAAGTCTTTGGGTTGATCGCTGTAATATGACCCCAATTGATCATAGTAGTAATATTCAATTTCTGCATTTGGGAAATAACCATCAAAGCTTTCATAAATTTCATGTGTCATACCAGGTCCACCATGAAGCAAAAGGACTTTCATTGAAGGACTATTGCCTACTCTTTTGGTCCATACCTTAAATTCTCCCTTTGGGGTTTGTATTGGAATCATTTTTATACCCCCTAAATACTGATCTAATTTTCCAGAGCTATCATTGTAAGTTGATGGAGATTTGCATTTGCTATTGTTTTCACATTTACAACCCACTGCAAAAAGTGTAAGAAATAGAAATAAAAATACTTTTGTTTTCATAAGGATATAGTTATTTATTTAAAGAATTATCAATTATAGATTGTACAACATCTGGATTGAGCAACGTACTGATATCCCCAAGGTTTCCAGTATCTTTATGTGCAATTTTTCTTAGAATACGCCTCATGATTTTTCCAGATCTTGTTTTTGGCAAGCCCTTTGTAATTTGAATTTTATCAAGTTTGGCAATTGGTCCAATTTTTTTGGATATCAACGCATTAATTTCAGATTTTATGACTTCAATTTCAGACTCAGAGCTTTCTGATTTTAATGTTACAAAGCCATATAAGGCATTACCTTTTATATCATGAGGAAATCCAACTATTGCCGATTCAGCAATATTTCGATGTTCATTTATTGCGTCTTCAATAGGTGCAGTGCCAAGATTATGACCCGAAACAATAACAACATCATCTACACGCCCAGTGATTCGATAATGGCCGTTTTCGTCTCTAAGTGCCCCGTCACCTGTAAAATAACAATTGGCAAAGGCAGAAAAATAGGTGTCTTTGTAACGTTTATGATCGCCCCAAATAGTTCGAGCAATAGAAGGCCAAGGAAATTTTATACACAAACGTCCTTCTGCTTTAGTATTTAATATTTCATTTCCATTTTCATCCATTAGAGCAGGTTGAATCCCCACAAAAGGAAGTGTTGCATAAGTAGGTTTGCCTGAAAAGCAATTTGGAATGGGACTGATAAGAATTCCCCCTGTTTCAGTTTGCCACCAAGTATCAACGATTGGACATTTATTTTTACCTATTGTCGTGCTGTACCAGTGCCATGCCTCATCATTTATAGGTTCACCAACAGTGCCTAAAACTTTTAAGGATGATAAATCATAAGGATTTACAAAATCATCGCCTTGTTTTGCTAATGCTCTAATGGCTGTTGGTGCTGTATAAAATTGATTAATATTATGTTTTTGAACAATATCCCAAAAACGTCCATAGTTTGGATAATTAGGCACCCCTTCAAACATAACTGTTGTAGCACCATTTAAAAGAGGGCCATATACAATATAGCTATGCCCTGTAATCCAACCAATATCAGCTGTACACCAGTACACGTCATCTTCTTGATATTGGAATATATTTTTAAAGGTGTGTGCTGTATAAACCATATACCCCGCTGTGGTATGAACCATACCTTTTGGCTTTCCAGTAGAGCCAGAAGTGTACAGAATAAAAAGAGGGTCTTCAGCATTCATAACTGTAGCATCACAAGATTCTGAGGCATCGTTCAATAGGGGTTCAAGCCATTCATCTCTTCCGTTTGCCATGTTGATATTAGAATGTATTCGCTTTGCAACTAGAACAGAATTTACATTGGGACAAGATTCTAAAGCTTCATCAACTATTCCTTTTAAGTCAATTGTTTTTGCACCACGATAACTCCCATCGCTAGTGATTACTATTTTACAATCACAATCATTAATTCTGGTGGCTAACGCTGTAGATGAGAATCCTGCAAAAACCACAGAATGAATTGCACCAATTCGAGCACAAGCAAGAACCGAGACTGCCAATTCGGGAATCATTGGCAAGTATATGCACACCCTGTCCCCTTTATTTACACCTTTTGATTTTAATACATTTGCAAATTTATTCACACGGCCTTGTAATTCTTTATAAGTGATATATTCTGATTCAGAACTCGGATCGTTAGGTTCAAATATGATGGCTGTTTTATCGGCGTTATTTTCCAAATGACGATCGATACAATTTTCTGTAATATTAAGCTCAGCACCTTCAAACCATTTAATTTTTGGCACAGAAAAATCGTATTCCAAAACCCGGCTCCAGCGCTTTTTCCAAAGGAAATTTTTCTTTGCAATGGCATCCCAAAATTGTTCTGTATTTTTCACAGATGCTTCATAGGCAGTATTATAATCGGTTAAGTTATTTAGATAAAAAGAAGACATAGAATTTTAATTTTCTACTAAATTAAATAAATATTTAGAATATGTTTAATGAATTATTGAAATAAATTAATGCTCAATGCATTACTTTTGTTTTAAATTCATACAATTGAAAACCAATCGCATATATTTTATTGATGCTGTTCGTGCCTTTGCAATCCTTATGATGCTTCAAGGGCATTTTATTGACACTCTTTTAGCAGTAGATTTTCGTGACACTTCAAATTTGGCGTTTCAAATTTGGCAATATTTTAGAGGTATTACTGCGCCTGTTTTTTTTACAATTTCAGGATTAATTTTTACGTATTTATTGATGAAAGCCAACGCTAGTGGAACATCAAATGAGCGTATCAAAAAAGGAATAGTTCGTGGTCTTATGCTTATTGGAATCGGATATGCACTTCGAGTTCCTATTTTTAGATGGTTTTCAGGAAGTTTTGACACTTATTTTTTAGTTATTGATGTTTTACAATGCATTGGATTATCGCTGATTTTAATAATTTTCTTTTACAAATTTGTACAACAAAAAGTGTTAGTCTTCTCTGTTTTAATGTTTTGTTTAGGCGGGGTTATTTTTATTACTGAGCCTTTATATAGAACATATACTGCCGAGAATATTCCTCTATTTTTTGCAAATTATTTAACTAAATCAAATGGTTCTATTTTTACTATTGTCCCATGGTTTGGGTACATGGCATATGGTGCTTTTATTGCAACTCTTTTTTATAGCTATATAAATAGTCCAAAATTTAAGTCTACCATCATATTTGGACTTTTAATACTAGGGTTGTTTTTAGTTAATGGTTCCACTTGGGTGCTTCAAAACATCTATTTGTGGACTGACATTCAGCTTGTTAGTGATGTAACTAATTTTAATTATTTATTTATTCGCTTAGGAAATGTTCTAGTGATTTTCGGAATTTTTTATGCTTTTGAAAGATTTTTAAAGCAAACACTAATACTCAAAATTGGACAAAAAACACTTTCAATTTATGTTATTCATTTTATTGCACTCTATGGAAGTTTTACAGGTTTGGGATTAAACAGAATACTTGAAAAAAATTTAAATCCAACAGAAGTTATTCTTGGTGCACTATTATTTTTAAGTAGCGTAAGTTTTATCGCAATATATAGAACAAAAGCTAACTCATTTTTATATTACAAAATACGTCAATTGACTCAAAAAATTAGTTCATTATTTATTTCGAAAAGTAATTAAGGACGTTTTCTTCTATTCTTTTATTAATGTTTGAAAGATCAGCTCTATTGAAAGACTCTCCCGTTATGGTTTCATATAATTCGATATAGCGTTCGCTAACAGTTTTTATATATGCATCAGACATTTCTGGTACAGTTTGCCCCTCTAAGCCCTGAAATCCATTTTGAATCAACCATTGACGTACAAACTCTTTCGAGAGTTGTTTTTGGGGCTCTCCTTTTTGTTGGCGTTCTTCATAACCTTTAGCATAAAAATAACGCGAAGAATCAGGAGTGTGAATTTCATCGATTAAAACAATTTTTCCTTCTTTAGTTTTTCCAAATTCATATTTAGTATCAACTAAAATCAGTCCTTGTTTTGCTGCAATTTCTGTTCCTCTTTGAAAGAGTTTTCTTGTATATTCTTCTAAAATCAAATAATCCTCTTCAGAAACAATTCCACGAGCCAAAATATCTTCTCGTGAAATATCTTCGTCATGGTTTCCCATTTCAGCTTTTGTTGCAGGGGTAATAATAGGCGTTTGAAACGCATCATTTTCTTTCATTCCTTCGGGCATTGATACACCACAAAGAACACGTTTTCCAGCTTTATATTCTCTTGCAGCATGGCCAGACATATAGCCTCTTATCACCATTTCTACCTTAAATGGTTCACACAAATGCCCAACTGCAACATTAGGATCGGGAGTTGCTATCAACCAGTTTGGAACTAAATCCTCTGTAGCTTTCATCATTTTTGTTGCAATCTGGTTTAATATTTGTCCTTTATATGGAATCCCTTTGGGCATTACAACATCAAAAGCAGAAAGTCGATCTGTAGCAATCATCACAAGTAAGTTGTCGTTAATGGTGTAAACCTCTCGAACCTTTCCTTTATACACCCCTTTTTGAGCAGGAAAGTTAAAATTTGTTTCTATTATCGTTTGACTCATGGTGCTGAATTATTCTCTATTTTCAATGTTTTTATAGGCTTCAATAACTTGCTTGACTAATTTATGTCGAATCACATCTTTATCATCTAAAAATACCATTCCTACTCCTTTAATGTCTTTTAAAATTAACAAGGCTTCTTTTAATCCTGAAATGATACGTCTTGGCAAATCAATTTGCCCAGGATCACCAGTGAGTAAAAATTTTGCATTTTTCCCCATTCGTGTCAAAAACATTTTCATTTGAGCATGAGTGGTGTTTTGACCTTCATCTAAAATCACAAAAGCATGATCTAGCGTTCGTCCGCGCATAAATGCCAATGGGGCAATTTGGATAATGCCTTTTTCTATGTAATTATCTAATTTTTCATGAGGAATCATATCGCGCAAAGCATCGTAGAGGGGCTGCATGTAGGGATCTAATTTTTCTTTTAAATCACCAGGTAAAAAGCCTAAGTTTTCACCCGCTTCCACGGCAGGTCTTGTAAGTATTATGCGTTTTACTTCTTTGTTTTTTAGTGCCTTAACTGCAAGAGCAACACCTGTATATGTTTTTCCTGTTCCTGCTGGGCCAATAGCAAACACCATATCATTTTGACGCACTGCATCTACAAGTTTTCTTTGGTTACTTGTCTGAGCTTTTATCAGTCGACCATTTACACCGTGAAGTATAACTTCTCCACTTGTACTAGAAGTTTCATAATCTTCTTTTGAATCGCTTGTAAGTACACGCTCAATCATGTTTTCATCAATTTTGTTGTAGTTGCCAAAATGACTCAACAACATTTCCATTCGTTTGTCAAATTCTTCAAGTAGCTCCTCGTCGCCAAATGCTGTAATTTTATTACCTCTGGCTACAATTTTCAGTTTTGGAAAATACTTTTTGAGGAGTTCTATGTTTTTATTTTGAGGGCCAAAAAAATCTTTTGGCGTAATTTCTTCAAGTTCTAATATGAGTTCATTCAAATGCTTACTGATTATGAGGATTTAAAAATAATTGATATGTTAAAAATACTAACATTTTTATATAAATATTTACTACTGTTAATAAAATTTTAAAACAAAAATTTATGTAGGTTTGTAATGCGAGAAAACTGCATTTTTTGATTAAATTTAACACCATAACAGTTCATACTGAATGGCCATTATTACACTAACCACAGATTTTGGAATGAAAGCACACTTTGTAGGTGCTGTAAAAGGGGCATTGCTCTCTGAAATTCCTAATGTAACTATTGTAGATATATCACATAATATCGCTCCTTTTAGTGTGTTGGAAGCCGCCTATGTTATTCAAAATGCCTTTGATAGTTTTCCAAAAGGAACTATACATGTTATTGGTGTCGATTCTGAATTGAACCAAGAAAACAAACATATTGCAATGGCGCTCAATGGTCATTTTTTCATTTGTGCAAATAATGGAATTCTAAGTATGATTTGCACAGAAATTACTCCAGATCATATTGTTGAAATCAATATTCATGATAAAGTTGTTGGTAGTTTTCCTGTTTTAGATGTTTTTGTAAAAGTCGCTGCACACATTGCGCGTGGTGGTACTTTGGAAGTGATTGGCAAAACCATTAAGGAGATTAAACCCATTACAAATCTTATGCCTTTTGTGAGTTCGGATCATTCGCAGCTCATTGGAAATGTGATTTTTATTGATCGTTATGATAATGTAATTACAAACATTAAAAAACGGTTTTTTGAATCTATTCAAAAAGGCCGTCGATTTGAAATATTAGCAAGAAATCATAAATTCAAGAAAATTTATACGCAATACTCAGAAATTGTGGACTTTAGCATCCCTCTCAAAAATCGTAACGATGAAGGTCGTGGACTTGTTGTTTTTAATTCATCAGATTTTTTAGAAATAGCAATGTATAAAAGTAATAAAGCAACTGTTGGAGGGGCTTCTACTCTAATGGGACTGGATATGATGGACAGTGTAACCGTTCAATTTTTTGAGGACTAAATTAGTAGTTAAAAACATCAGTTTAAATGTTAATAAGTTTCTTTCGTTAATATACATCTAAAGAATATATTTGTAGGTATATTCTTCAAATAAACAATAAAACACATGAAATTCATCATTTCGAGTACATATTTACTAAAACAACTCCAAGTTTTAGGAGGTGTGATTAATAACTCTAACACCTTACCTATTTTAGACAATTTTTTATTCGAACTCACATCATCAACACTAACGGTATCGGCTAGTGATTTAGAAACTACAATGTCCTCTGTTTTAGAGGTTGAAAGCGATAGTGAAGGTCAAGTGGCTATTCCTGCCAAATTATTGTTAGAGACCCTAAAAACCTTTCCAGAGCAACCTCTAACGTTTATTGTTGAATCAAATAATACCATAGAAATTAGTTCGAATCATGGAAAATATGCGCTTGCCTATGCTAGTGCAGATGAATTTCCAAAAACAATTGCCCTTGACGATCCAAGCAATACTGTTGTACCATCAGAGCTATTGGCAACAGCAATTAATAAAACCATTTTTGCAGCAGGAAATGATGATCTAAGACCTGTAATGAGTGGGGTCTTTTTTCAGTTTTCTACTGATGGGCTGACCTTTGTAGCAACTGATGCTCACAAACTTGTAAAATACTCAAGAACAGATGTTCAGGCGAGTGAAACAGCCGAATTTATTATGCCAAAAAAACCTTTGAATTTATTAAAAGGAATTTTAGCAACAAGCGATGAAAATGTTACTATTGAATACAACGAATCCAATGCAAAGTTTTCGTTTGATAATTCTGTCCTTATTTGTCGATTAATTGATGGGAAATATCCAAATTATGAAGCTGTAATTCCTAAGGAAAACCCTAATCAATTGACGATTGGTCGTACTCAATTTTTAAATTCTGTACGTCGTGTTTCCATTTTTTCAAATAAAACTACACATCAAATTAGACTAAAAATTGCTGGTGCAGAATTGAATATTTCTGCTGAAGACATTGACTATAGCAATAAAGCAGAAGAGCGCCTTACTTGTGATTATCAAGGCGATGATATGCAAATTGGTTTCAATTCAAGGTTTCTAACCGAAATGCTAAGCAATATCAACGCCGATGATGTTCAACTCGAAATGAGTTTGCCAAACAGAGCTGGAATCCTCACTCCCGTAGATGGCCTTGATGAAGGAGAACATGTTACTATGCTAGTGATGCCTGTGATGTTGAACAGCTAGAAGCAGATTATTTTATTTTATAAAAACCAATTTAATTTTTTTAGTGCATGCTAATGCCCTTTGGGTTAAATTAAATTGGTTGTTATGAAACGATTTTAATCAATATTAACGGTAGGTTTTCTTCTTGCAGGAGTTACACTTCAAGTCCTTAAAGTCTTTTTTAAATTCGAAAATATTTCAACCTTAGCACCACTAATATGCATTGGAATAGCTGCAGCTATTAATTTTGTAAAACAAAAAATAAAAAGGCAAGCTAAAGGCTAAATGTACATTTTCTCTCTTAATGCTTTGATTTTAGCATCTTGCATATACTCATCAAAAGTGGTATAGCGATCGATAATTCCATTTGGTGTCAGCTCTACGACTCTATTAGCTACTGTTTGTGCAAACTCATGGTCGTGGGTCGTAAACAAAACAGTACCTTTAAAATTTTTAAGGGAATTATTAAACGCCGTAATACTCTCCAAATCCAAGTGATTTGTGGGTTCATCAAGCATCAAAACATTGGCGCGAATCATCATCATACGCGAAAGCATACAACGTACTTTTTCTCCACCAGACAAAACATCTGCAGTTTTTAGGGCTTCTTCTCCACTAAAAATCATTTTCCCTAAAAATCCACGAATGTAAACTTCTTCGCGTTCTTCTTCTGTGGTAGCCCATTGACGCAACCAATCAACAAGAGTAAGTTTTTCAGAAAAATAGTCGCTATTGTCTAGTGGTAAATAGGATTGTGTTGTAGTAACTCCCCAACTAAATTTTCCAGTTTTGGCATTTTGTTTCCCATTGATAATTTCATAAAAAGCGGTTGTCGCTCTTGAATCTTTTGAAAATACTACAACTTTATCGCCTTTATTTAAATTCAAATCAATATTTTGAAATAATACCTCACCATCTAATTCTGTAGATAGTTTTTCAATATTTAAAATTTGATCACCAGCTTCACGATCACGCTCAAAAATAATTGCAGGATAACGTCTACTCGATGGTTTAATGTCTGCAACATTAAGCTTATCAATCATTTTTTTTCGACTTGTCGCTTGTTTAGATTTAGCAACATTTGCAGAGAAACGTCTGATAAATTCTTCTAATTCTTTCTTTTTTTCTTCGGCCTTTTTGTTTTGTTGTGCGCGTTGTTTAGCAGCCAATTGAGAAGACTCATACCAAAAAGTATAATTACCAGAAAAATGATTGATTTTACTAAAATCGATATCTGAAATATGTGTACAAACCGCATCTAAAAAGTGACGGTCGTGCGAGACTACAATCACACAGTTATCATAGTTCGCCAAAAAGTTTTCTAACCAAGCAATCGTTTCATAATCCAAATCATTGGTAGGCTCATCCATAATAAGCACATCGGGCGATCCAAAAAGCGCTTGTGCCAAAAGTACACGAACCTTTTGTTTACCGTCTAAATCGGCCATAGCCGTATAGTGCAATTCTTCTTTGATTCCAAGATTGGATAGCATGGCAGCAGCATCGCTATCGGCATTCCACCCATCCATTTCTTCAAATTGCACTTGTAACTCCCCTATTCTATCAGCGTTAGCGTCGTTATAGTCGTTATAGAGGGCGTCTATCTCGGTTTTGATGGCAAATAAAGGTTTGTTCCCTATAAGTACGGTTTCAAGTACGGTACGACTATCGTATAGGTTATGGTTTTGTTCCAAAACAGACATACGTTTCCCAGGCTCCAAATGTACATGCCCAGATGTTGCTTCTTGTGTTCCAGAAAGAATTTTTAGAAACGTTGATTTTCCGGCCCCGTTGGCACCAATAATACCATAGCAATTACCACTGTTAAAAGTAACGTTGACTTCGTCAAAAAGGACGCGCTTACCAAATTGTACCGATAAGTTTGAAACTGAAAGCATTTATTTCTTTAATTTTTTTGCAAAAGTAGAGAATTGTAAGCATACTTCAAATACAATTTTATTTAAACTGATTAGTCATATGTTAGGAAAATGAGTTTGAAAAAAATAGAAGCTCCTTGAAGAGAGTGGGGTGAGTTAAAAAAAACCGCCAATAAGGCGGTTTTTTTATCTATTTTATAAAGAAATTTAGCCTAAAACTTCGGCCACTTTTTTGCCAATTTCTGCAGGAGAATCAACCACATGTATACCGCATTCGCGCATGATGCGTTTTTTGGCTTGTGCCGTATCGTCGCTTCCACCAACAATAGCTCCAGCATGTCCCATAGTACGTCCAGCAGGTGCAGTTTCACCGGCAATAAAACCAACCACAGGTTTTGAGCTTCCACTTTTTTTATACCATTGAGCAGCATCACCTTCCAATTGTCCGCCAATTTCACCAATCATGACGACACAATCTGTTTCATCGTCGTTGATAAGCAATTCCAATGCTTCTTTTGTGGTGGTGCCAATAATCGGATCGCCTCCAATTCCAATGGCTGTGGATACACCAAGTCCTTGTTTTACCACTTGATCGGCAGCTTCATAGGTCAATGTTCCTGATTTTGAAACCACACCTACTTTACCCTTTTCAAAAACAAAGCCCGGCATGATGCCTACTTTGGCCTCATCTGGTGTAATCACACCTGGACAATTTGGCCCAACCAATCGGCAATTTTTATCTTTTATATAATCTGATGCTTTAATCATATCAGCAACAGGAATACCTTCTGTAATTGTAATGATAACTTCAATTCCCGCATCAGCGGCTTCCATTATAGCATCAGCTGCAAACGCTGGCGGTACAAAAATAATAGTTGTATTGGCATTGACTTGATCAACGGCTTCTTTTACGGTATTAAATACAGGACGATCTAAGTGGGTTTGCCCGCCTTTTCCTGGCGTAACACCACCAACAACGTTGGTGCCATAAGCAATCATTTGTTCGGCGTGAAATGTCCCCTCACTTCCTGTAAATCCTTGTACTATTATTTTTGAATTTTTGTTAACTAAAACACTCATTGAAGTTAATTTTTATTGGTACAAATGTAATTTTTTGAAGTTGATTTATAAAAACAATTTTTACTTTTCTTTCAACTTTTTTAATAGCTCTGGTAAATGGCGTAATGCGGCCATTTCTTTTAGCTTTGTTCTTGATTCCTGAATAGGTGTTCCGAAATAGGTTTTGCCTCCAGCAATAGACTTAGTTACACCGGTTTGCCCTAAAACAACAGCCTTTGCACCTATAGTAATACCACTATTTGTTCCAACTTGCCCCCATAGGGTAACTTCATCTTCCAAAATACAACATCCTGCAATACCCGTTTGGGAGGCAATAAGACATTTTTTTCCTAAAACGGTATCATGACCAATTTGAATTTGATTGTCTAATTTTGAACCCTCGCCTATAGTGGTATCTCCTGTAACTCCTCGGTCTATGGTACATCCTGTGCCAATATGAACATCATTTTCTATAATCACACGACCACAAGACAACAACTGATCAAAACCCTCTGGACGATTTTTGTAATAAAATGCATCTCCTGCAAGAACTGTCCCTGCACCAATCACAACATTATCACCAATAACCGTGTCTTTTAAGATGGTAACATTGGCATGAATTAAACAATTTTTTCCAATTTTGACATTTGGCCCTATAAAAACATGAGGTTGAATTTGTGTTCCCTCTCCTATTTGTGATGAAGAATCTATACTAACTGAGGATGCTAAAAAAGGTTTAAAATGTTGAGTAAGTTTATTAAAATCCCGAAATGGATCATCTGAAATCAAGAGCGCTTTACCTTCAAGACACTCCACCTTTTTATTGATAAGTACCACTGTTGCTGCTGATTTTAATGCTTTGTCATAATACTTTGGATGATCAACAAAAACAATATCTCCGGTGGTTACAACATGAATTTCATTCATGCCCAAAACTGGAAAGTCATCTGCACCCACATAGGAACACCCCAAAAGGTTAGCAATATTTTTTAGCGTGTGCGGTGTGGGAAATTTCATGATAATTTACTCCTTTACACGTTCTTTGTATGTGCCTTTTGCAGTTTCCACTTTAATTTTATCACCCTCATTTATAAACAAAGGCACGTTTATAGTGGCACCTGTTTCAACTGTAGCGGGTTTTGTAGCATTGGTTGCCGTATTTCCTTTTACTCCAGGTTCGGTTGCTGTAACCTCCAAAATAACGCTTGCTGGCATTTCAACAGATAATGGCATATCGTCTTCTGAATTAATAATTACTGTAACCACTTCACCCTCTTTCAGAAGATCTGGATTATCAATGGCAGCCTTATTCAATCTAATTTGATTGTAATCCTCAACATTCATAAAATGAAATACATCTCCATCAGGATACAAATACTGGAATTTATGTGTTTCTACACGAACATCTTCAATCTTATGACCTGCAGAAAAGGTATTGTCTATAACTTTTCCTGTAGTTACACTTTTGAGCTTTGTTCTTACGAAAGCAGGACCTTTACCAGGTTTTACATGTAAAAATTCAATAATTTTAAAAATATCATGGTTGTAACGAATGCACAACCCATTTCTGATGTCTGAAGTATTTGCCATAGTATTTTAGTTTGATTTAAAGTAGCCTTTCATGATACCACGGTGAGAATTCTTGATAAATTGTAAAATTTCATCACGTTCTGGAGTGGCTTCCATTTCAGCTTCAATAATGGCTGAAGCTTGAGAATTATTGTAATTTTTTTGGTATAGTAGTCTATATATACCTTGTATTTCTCTAATTTTTTCGGTAGTATATCCCCTACGTCGCAAGCCAACAGAATTAATACCCACATAAGATAGTGGCTCACGAGCAGCTTTAACATACGGCGGCACATCTTTTCTAACCAAAGAACCTCCTGTTACAAAGGCATGGTTTCCAATAGAGCAAAACTGATGTACAGCAGTCATTCCTGCAAGAACAACATAGTCACCAACAGTGATATGCCCTGCAAGTGTACTGTTATTTGAGAAAATACAGTTATTGCCTACAATACAATCGTGTGCTATATGACAGTAGGCCATAATTAAGCAATTGTCACCTACTACAGTTTTCATACGGTCCGTAGTCCCTCTATTGATGGTTACACATTCGCGAATAGTTACATTATTACCAATTACAACTGTAGTATCTTCATCGTCGTATTTCAAATCTTGTGGATTCGCAGAAATGACTGAACCAGGAAAAATATTACAATTTTTTCCAATTCGCGCACCTTCCATTATGGTAACGTTTGAGCCAATCCATGTTCCCTCTCCAATTACAACATTATTATTAATAGTTGTAAAAGGTTCAATTACAACATTTTTTGCAATTTTTGCTCCTGGATGAACGTATGCTAAAGGTTGATTCATTTGATTTTATTTAACTTTTGATATCTGAGCCATTAGTTCAGCTTCGGCACAAAGCTTGCCATTAGCATAGGCATAACCTTGCATATGGCAAATTCCTCTTCTAATTGGTGTAATTAACGAACAACTAAAAATAAGTGTATCACCAGGAACTACTTTTTGCTTGAACTTTACTTTATCAATCTTCATGAAAAAAGTAAGATAATTCTCCGGATCCGGTACTGTATTTAATACTAAAATCCCACCTGTTTGTGCCATAGCTTCTACAATTAAAACACCTGGCATTACTGGCGCTCCAGGAAAATGTCCCTTAAAAAAAGATTCATTCATGGTGACATTTTTGGAGCCAATAACATGGTTTGATGATAATTCAAAAACCTTATCGAGCAACAAAAACGGTGGACGGTGTGGTAGCATATCCATAATGGCATTGACATCCATTACTGGAGTTTGGTTAAGGTCCACACTTGGAACGTTATTTCGACGTTCGTTTTTAATGATTTTAGCCATTTTTTTAGCAAACTGTGTGTTGACAAAATGACCTGGTTTGTTGGCAATAACCTTTCCTTGGATTCGTGTACCAATAAGCGCTAAGTCACCTATCACATCCAAAAGTTTATGGCGTGCTGCTTCATTCGGATAATGAAGTGTTAAATTATCTAAAATACCATTTGGTTTGACAGAGATGGAATCTTTATTAAAAGCAACTTTCAATTTTTCCATCGTTTCATCAGACAAAGGTTTGTCTACATAAACAATTGCATTATTTAGATCTCCTCCCTTGATGAGTCCATGTTCCAAAAGCATTTCTAATTCATGTAAAAAACTAAAGGTCCTTGAATTGGAAATATCGGTTTTAAAATTTGATAGTTTTTGTAGCGTTGCATTTTGAGTTCCTAAAACTTTTGTCCCAAAATCTACCATTGTTGTTACTTGATATTCGTCAGATGGAATGATTGTAATTTCACTTCCAGTTTCTTCATCAGTATATGAAATCACATCTTTTACAACAAAAACTTCTCTGAGTGCATCTTGTTCTACAATTTCTGCAGTTTCTAGTGCTTCTACAAAAAACTTTGATGAACCATCCATTATTGGAGGTTCAGAGGTGTTTAATTCTATAATCACATTATCAATTTCCAATCCAACAAGTGCCGCAAGGACATGTTCACAAGTTTGAATTGAAACTCCATTTTTTTCTAAGCAAGTCCCTCTTTGGGTGTTTGTAACCAAATTTGCATCTGCGTTAATAATAGGTTCACCTTCGAGGTCTACTCTCTTAAAAGCGTAACCTGTGTTAGGTTCAGAAGGAAGAAAATTTAAAACAACATTTTCTCCAGTATGAAGGCCAACACCTGTTAGGGAAACAGGTTTGGCAATAGTAGTTTGTTTAGACTGGGTTTTAGTTATCATTTTTCATTTTTTTAAGTTCTTCTATATCTTTTGCAAGCTGTGGAAGATTTTTAAAATGTACATAAGATTTATAGTAATCACCATAACCAAATGCAGGAGTTCCCTGAAGTACTTCATTATCAGAAATACTTTTTGAAATTCCTGATTGCGCTTGAATCTTTACGTGATCTCCTATAGTTATATGCCCTACAATGCCAACTTGACCACCAATTTGACAATGTTTGCCAATTTTTGTGGAACCAGCAATACCTGTTTGCGCAGCAATTACTGTATGTTCTCCAATAACTACGTTGTGAGCAATTTGTATTTGATTGTCGAGCTTCACTCCTTTTTTTATAATCGTAGATCCTAATGTTGCACGATCTATAGTGGTTGCCGCACCAATATCAACATAATCTTCTATGATTACATTTCCTATTTGAGGAACTTTGCTATAAACTCCATTTTCATCTGGTGAAAAACCAAATCCATCGGCGCCAAGAATAACCGACGCATCAATATTGCAATGTGAACCAATAGAACAATCGGAATAAATTTTTGCTCCTGCAAAAATGGTTGTATAATCTCCAACAGTAACATTGTCGCCGATGTAACAATTAGGATAAATCTTTACATTCTTACCAATGCGGACATTTTCACCAATAGATGTAAATGCACCAACGTAAACATTATCGCCAATGCTGGCAGATTCTGCAATAGAAACTGGTGATTCAATACCTGTTTTATTGTTTTTAATATTATTGTAATGTTCTAAGAGCGTAGAAAATGCCGCATAGGCGTTTTCTACTTTTATAAGCGTAGTATTGATCTCTTTTTCGGCAACAAAATCGTTATTAACAATAGTTATGGTTGCATCCGTAGAGTATATAAAAGGGGTGTATTTAGGATTTGAAAGAAACGTAAGAGACCCCTCTTTACCTTCTTCTATTTTCGAGAGTGTAAAGACTTCGGCGTTGTCATCACCAACAATTTCGCCGTTGAGTAAATTTGCTATTTGGTTAGCTGTAAATTTCATTTCAGTGCAAAAATATAAAAAATAATCAAAGCAACTCTTTTGGGAAGCATATATAATGGCGCTTTACTGTTTTGGATAATCCTTTGAGATTCAGGTTGTCAGATGCATCTACAACATCTGAAATAGTACCATCTTTGTGTAAAATGGATATTCCATCGTCATATGGCTTATAGCCTGTGTTTTTGATTGTTCCAGAAAAAACAAAATATGAGACATCATCTTTAGTCCAATTGGTACGTTCAAGGCAACTTGTTTTTATTTGGTCTAATGCCTCAGATATTTGGCTTTTTTTAAAAAATTTAATCTTCAAAAGTTTACGCTCAAGCAGTTGAACCGACAAGTTGCTCAAAACAGCATCAGGATGATTTTGCCACGATTTTAAAGCTGAAACAATATCATAGTCATCTAACTTTGAAAACTGAGTTAATACATGAGAATTAAAATTTTTGATATCTATATTTTCTTTTAAAAAAAACTCAAAAGATGAGCTAACATTAAGTTCAACAGAGTGTTGAGCAAGAATTTTTGCACGTTTCAGTACATTAATAATCATCTGCTCTGCTACCAAACTCGTTTTATGTAAATACACTTGCCAATACATCAAACGGCGAGCTGTAAGGAATTTTTCAATAGAGAATATTCCTTTTTTTTCTATAACTAATTGATCATCAACAACATTCATCATCGAAATCAAACGATCGCTATTGATATTTCCTTCTGAAACTCCAGTATAAAAACTATCACGTTTCAAATAATCTGATCGATCCATATCCAATTGACTTGAAATCAACTGGCCAAAAAATTTACGAGAATAACCGCCTTTAAACATTGTAATAGCCAAACTCAATTGGCCTTTAAATTCACGGTTTAATTGCTCCATAAAAAGCAAAGAAATGGTCTCATGATTAATATTGTGTACAATACTATGTTCCATAGCATGGCTAAAAGGACCATGACCAATGTCATGAAGTAAAATAGCAATATACAGTGCATTTTCTTCTTCTTTTGAAATAGAAACCCCCTTAAAACTTAAAATTTGCACTGCCTTTTGCATCAAATGCAAACACCCCAAGGCATGATGAAATCTCGTATGATGTGCTCCTGGATAGACCAAATATGATAATCCCATTTGGGTAATTCTTCGTAGCCGTTGAAAATACGGATGTGCAATAAGATCAAAAATTAAAGGGTTTGGAATAGTAATAAATCCATAAATTGGATCGTTAAATATTTTGAGCTTATTGTTAGTATTCAAACTTATTTAGTTATATTTTGTATCCAGAAAACAGAAACAGATTAATCTAAGTGTAAAAGTAATAAAATCACAGGACTTATATTCTTAATTTAAACACTTTATGAACAGTATAAACATTTTATGGGTAGATGATGAAATATCTTATCTCAAGCCACATATCATTTTTTTAGAACAAAAAAACTACAAAATCACACCATGCAATAGCGGGACAGAAGCGCTTGAGGTGCTTTCAGAACAAGATTTTGATATTGTTTTTTTGGATGAAAATATGCCTGGACTTTCTGGATTAGAAACACTAACAGAGTTAAAAAAACAGAAATTCAATATTCCAGTGGTAATGATTACCAAAAGTGAAGAAGAGTATATTATGGAAGAAGCTATTGGGAGCAAAATTGCCGACTACTTAATTAAGCCTGTAAATCCAAATCAAATTCTGCTGAGTTTGAAAAAAAATTTGGATCATAGCCGTTTGGTTTCTGAAAAAACATCATCAAGTTATCTTCAAGAATTTAGAAAAATTTCTTTGGAAATGATGTCCGTAAAAACTTTTGAAGATTGGAAAAATTTATATCAACAAATAGTGTTTTGGGAACTCAAATTGGAAGATTCACAAGATGAAACACTTCAGGAAATATTGGAAGCTCAAAAACTTGAAGCTAACCAGCAGTTTGGAAAATTTATAGAAAAAAACTATGCTACTTGGTTTGAAAACTCAGAAGCCCCTGTTTTATCTCACACCCTTTTTAAGACCAAAATTGTTCCTCAACTTTCTAAAAATCAACCTACACTTTTGGTTGTCATTGATAATTTACGATTTGATCAATGGAAATCAATTGAATCTATTGTAAACACACACTATAAAATCACAGAAAACAGTGTTTATTACAGCATACTTCCGAGCGCCACTCAATATGCCCGAAATGCCTTATTCTCTGGTTTGATGCCAAAACAAATGGAGAAATTATATCCAAACTATTGGAAAAATGATACCGACGATGGAGGGAAAAATTTATTTGAAGCACAGTTTTTAGAAGAACAACTAAAAAGATTGAATCTCAATCATTTATCTCATGAATACATCAAAATAACAAATTTAAAAGATGGGAAAAAACTAGCTGATTATTTTAAAACCAAAGCAAAAAACGACTTGACGGTTTTGGTTTATAATTTTGTAGATATGCTATCGCACTCAAAAGCAGAAATGGATGTTGTAAAAGAACTTGCTTCAGATGATAAAGGATACCGATCGCTCACCCAAAGTTGGTTTAAAAATTCACCGCTTTTGGATGTCATCAAACAAGCTCAGGAACTCAACATAAAATTGATTATTACTACAGATCATGGGACTATAAACGTCAAAAATCCATCTAAAGTTATTGGAGATAAAGACACAAGTTTAAACTTGCGCTATAAAACTGGTAGAAGCTTGAGTTATGAAGAAAAAGAGGTCTTTGCTGTAAAAGATCCAAAACTTGTTGAATTGCCTTCAATATCGATGAATAGTTCTTTTATTTTTGCTAAAGAATATTCTTTTTTTGCATATCCAAATAATTACAATCACTATGTCAATTATTACAGAAATTCATATCAACATGGAGGAATTTCTTTGGAAGAAATATTAATACCTTTTGCAGTCCTCACACCTAGATAAAAATGAAAACAATATTTGCCTTAGACGACATTGACCAAATTGCAAGTGAACTTATCAAAAACTTCAATAAAAAAATTATCCTTTTCAATGGTGAAATGGGTGCTGGAAAAACAACACTTATTAGTGCCCTAGTTCGTGCTATTGGTGGTACAGAGGAAGCCTCTAGCCCAACATTTTCTATCGTTAATGAATATGAAGTAGAAAATGATTATGTCTATCATTTTGATTTCTATCGCATCAAAAACCATTACGAAGCGCTAGACATTGGGGTTGAAGATTATTTTTGTTCAGGATATTGGAATTTTATCGAGTGGCCTGAAAAAATAACAATACTACTTCCAGCAGATGTTATCATCGTAAATCTAACTATTGAACCCGATGATCGCCGATGTATAGAATGTTTTGAAAGTGAAATTTCTTAAAGGACTTTAAAAATAATTGTAATTTGCAGAAACATTACAAAATTATGCAACAACCAATCTCACCTTTTTCAAAAGCCCAATTACTGCCAAAAGAAGAACGTTTGGAAGTTTCGAACCAAAATGAGAAACTTTGTATTGGCTTACCAAAGGAAACTTCCTTTCAAGAGAAACGTATTTGCCTAACTCCTGATGCTGTTTCTGCACTTACTAGCAATGGGCACCGTATACTCATTGAATCTGGTGCAGGAGAAAATGCAGCTTTTGATGACCGAGAATACAGCGAAGCGGGTGCAGAAATTACAAAAGATACAGCAAAAGTTTTTGCTTGTCCCATGATTTTGAAAGTAGAACCCCCTACTCTAAAAGAAATTGAACTCATAAAACCCAATGCAATTCTAATTTCGGCACTTCAATTAAAAATGCAACAAAAAAGTTATTTTGAAGCACTTACAAATAAAAAAATTACCGCACTTGGTTTTGAATTTATTAAAGACACTGAAGGGGCTTTTCCTGCAGTTCGACAATTGAGCGAAATAGCAGGCACCGCCTCGATACAAATTGCAGCAGAAATCATGTCCATAACAAATCAAGGGAATGGTCTTTTGTTGGGAAACATTAGTGGTGTTCCTCCAACAGAAGTTGTAGTAATTGGTGCAGGAATTGTAGGAGAATTTGCTGCAAAATCAGCCCTAGGACTCGGTGCAAACGTAAAAGTGTTTGATAGTTCAATTTCAAAATTGAGAACATTACAAGCGAATGTAGGACAACGTATCTACACCTCTACAATGCAACCCAAAAATCTGATGAAAGCACTCATGCGCTGTAACGTTGCTGTTGGCGCTACAAAAGGAAAAAACAGAGCACCAATACTCGTTAATGAAGCTATGGTAGAGTCTATGAAACAAGGCGCAGTAATTATCGATGTGAGTATTGATATGGGAGGATGTTTTGAAACAAGTGAACTTACAACTCATGACAATCCAACTTTTGAAAAGCATGGTGTTATTCATTATTGTGTTCCCAATATTCCGGCGCGATATTCAAGAACATCATCCGTATCGTTAAGCAATATTTTTACTTCGTATCTGTTACAAATAGCAGAAGCTGGTGGACTAGAAAATGCAATTCGTCAAGATCATGGTTTAAAAAATGGGCTTTATGTGTATCATGGTGTAATTACCAACAAAAGTGTCTCCAATTGGTTTGATTTAGATTGTAGCGATTTAAATCTCTTAATTTTTTAAATGCAGCTATGAAATTTATTCATCGTTTAGGGTTTTATTTAGGAGGATTCTCTATTGGATTAATATTTTTGGCGTTTTTCCTTAGTGGAAAAAAAACAAGTTGTGCTTATGGACCAAATGCAAGGGTTTTAAAAAACATTTCAACAAAATCATTAATTATTAACCCCAAAATTCAATCACAATTAGAAGCATTGAAAATTGATTCACTTACTCTCGATAAAGCCTTAAAAAAAGGAAATGTTGATTTTAATAAAAGTGAAACAAAACTGGACAGTTGCAAACGCTATACAATTGCATATAATACATTCGAAATTTTTGTTGAAAATTGCGAAATTAACGCAACCATTCTTAGCGTTAATTCAAAAGAATAATTATAATTTTCTTCTTTTTTTCTCTTCACGAATAAGTGACAACTCTCTATTGGTTTGTCCTGATACTGAAGTATTTTCTTCTGCTCTTCGTATAAGATATGGCATAACATCTCTAACAGGGCCAAAAGGCAAATATTTGGCAACATTGTACCCGTTTTTGGCTAAATTAAAACTAATGTGATCACTCATGCCAAATAGCTGGCCAAACCATATTCGATTATCATTCGCTTTTATTTTATAATCACTCATATGATCTAGTGCTAATTGTGTGCTTTGCTCATTATGGGTTCCAAAAAAAACAGAGATAGTCTCAATATTATCTAACATATATTTTAGACAATCATTGAATTGAACATCTGTTGCGGATTTACTAACACATATTGGAGAAATATAATTTTGTCTTTGTGCACGCTCTCTTTCCTTTTCCATATATGCCCCGCGAACTAGCTTAAAACCCAGTTTAAAACCCTCTTTTTTAGCTTTTAGGTGTATGTGCTTCAAATACTCCAATCGATCCCAACGATACGCTTGAAGTGTATTATAAACGAACACTTTTTCTTTATTGTATGTACGCATCAAATCCAACAATAAATCATCAGCTGCAGATTGCATCCAACTTTCTTCAGCATCAACCAAAATGGCTATATTTTTTTCTTTCCCGTAGCTACAAATTTTATGAAAACGCTCTTGAATTCGCTCCCATTCGTTTTGTTCTTCAGATGTTAGCGCAACTGCACTACTTATTTTTTTATAAATTTCAAAGCGTCCTACTGCCGTAGGTTTAAACACTGCAAATGGCATTGCTTCTTTTTCATCTGCAAAATCTACAAGGGTGCACATTTGATTTAAAATTCTCTCAAACTGTTCTTCCTCTTGTTTACCCTCAACAGAGTAATCCAAAACACTAAATACACCACTATTGTACATTTGATCTATCTTTGATATACAATCCTCTGCATTTACACCACCACAAAAATGATCAAAAACAGTAGCTCGTATGAGCCCCTCAACAGGTAAATGAGTCTTGAGTGCAAAATTAGTCGCTGCTGTACCAATACGCACCAATGGTTCTTTTGAAATCATCTTAAAAAGAAAGTATGCACGTTCGAGTTCAGCATCTGTTTTTAGATGAAAGGCTACTTTTGTATTGCTAAAATCAACCTTGGAGTTTGACATACTTTATAAAATTACTTATTTGTTAAATCAAAATTATTAATTCTTAAGAAATTTCATACTATATTTGACGCACAAAAATGAAATCAATTCAAACAACATCCTACGAAATCCATTTTAAAGATTTGGCTTACAAATCTTTAGATACCTATTTAAAAAAAGAAAAATTTTCGAAAATATTTCTTTTAGTTGATGAAAATACTCACAAACATTGTTTACCTCATTTTTTAGGTCAAATCCAATACGATGGGGTCATAGAAATCATTGAAATTAAAAGTGGAGAAATACACAAAACCATCGAGAGCTGTATGGGTGTTTGGCGCACATTATCGGAGCTTTCTGCCGACCGAAAATCATTATTAATTAATCTTGGAGGTGGTGTTGTTACAGATTTAGGGGGATTTGTAGCCTCAACGTTCAAACGAGGTATAAAGTTCATCAATGTTCCTACAACTTTATTAGCTATGGTCGATGCATCTGTTGGTGGAAAAACGGGTGTAGATTTAGATCTTTCAAAAAATCAAATTGGTACCATCACTTTTGCAGATATGGTACTTATTGATACTCGCTTTTTAGACACCCTCCCAAACAACGAGCTGCGTTCTGGATTTGCAGAAATGCTCAAGCATGGATTAATTCAGGATCAAAAATATTGGAAACAACTTAGACAATTAAAGCAACTCACTTTGAACGATTTAGATGAATTGATTCATCATTCTGTTGCCATAAAAAATAAGGTTGTCAGTAAAGACCCTAACGAAATGGGACTTCGAAAAATCTTAAATTTCGGTCATACCTTAGGGCATGCCATTGAATCCTATTGTCTTGATAATGAGGACATAATAACCCTTTTACATGGCGAAGCTATTGCAATCGGGATGATTCTCGAAGGTTACCTTTCTTCAAAAATCTCTGGTCTTCCAATCACTGATTTAAAAGAAATTAAAGAAACCTTTAAAGCAACATATCCAAATGTTTCTTTTAGTGATAGTAGTAAAAAGCAAATCATCGAGTTGATGCAATCCGATAAAAAAAATAGCTATGGACAAGTAAAATTTGTACTACTAGAGTCTATCGGACAATGTCAAATTGATGTGGAAGTCGAAAATGCTATAATCTATGAAGCATTTGACTTTTATTCAAAATAAACTACTGTAGCTCGTTGAAAATTGTATGCATCAAACGCTTTTTGTCGTTGATACTTTCTTCTAGAGAAATCATGGTTTCCGTTCTATAAATTCCATCGATATCATCAATCTTGAAAATAATTTCTTTGGCATGAGTAGTGCTTTTTGCACGAATTTTACAGAAAATATTAAACTTACCTGTTGTAATGTGTGCTACTGTGACGTGAGAAATTTTTCTTATGCGCTCAAGTACAAATTTAGTTTGTGAAGTGTTTTGAAGGAAAATCCCAACATAGGCAATAAAGGTATACCCTAGTTTTTGGTAATCTAAAGTTAAAGAAGAACCTTTAATGATCTTTGCATCTTCCATTTTCTTTACTCTAACATGCACAGTTCCCGCAGAGATCAATAGTTTTTTGGCAATATCCGTAAATGGAATACGTGTATTGTCGATAAGCATGTTAAGAATTTGGTGATCAATTTCGTCTAATTTAAACTTAGCCATATTTCTTTTATTTGTAAATAATTTTAATTAAAAAGGCAAATTTAGTAAATAATAATCAAAAAAATAACAATTACACTAAATTATTGTTAAGAAAAAGTGAAAATTTAACATCTCCTATAAAAATATCATAACATTCTGCGTTAACCTCTACTCTAGGACCATTAAGATTTTTAACCAATTTCTTATCTGCATTTATGATTTTATGACCAAAATAAGATGATAAATCGCCAATAAATCTAATTTTTGGAACAAATAACACCTCTCCATTTTTTAAAATTTCCTCATAACTAATTCCAATATCATTTACACTCTCTTTATTGTCATTACTAATTAGTGCATTTTTAATCAGCACATCAAAAAACAGAGTATTATTTTCAGGAATTTGAAGGTAATTCTCGTGGTCATTTTCATTTACAGAATTGGTGCTAATACACCATAAAGCTTGCAAGGTGGCCAAAGCTATAAATTTTCGAGATTTTTCTCTGCTATAGTCATTTTGATAATGACCGGCTTCAAATAAAATTGTAGAGGTGCCTTGGGTTTGAAAATAGTCTCCAACACAGTTGATATTAAAAGCATCATCAAAACGCCCTACTTGTCCTAGAATGTAATTTTGCAACAATGTATTCATTTGATGAATAATAGACATGGCGCGCAAGCGGTTTGGTGTTAAAGTTAATGCCTGGTCTTGAGCAGGTGATAAAAAACTCACTGTTGCAGGCATATTGTTTTCTACAACATTAAAAAGCGTACGTTGGTCGTGCATATTAAAGCCATAGTCCGGTTTAAAAGTATCAAAAACAGTGCGCAAAACCTTACTTTCGGCTTGTGATAAATCAACGGCGTCTCTATTGAGGTCAACTTGATTTGCATTTTGTCGGGTGTAAGCCTCAGCGCCATCGGGGTTTAAAATGGGTAGAATAAATAATGAACATTCTTGTAAAATAGTATCAAATGGAGCTGTAGTTAAAACATTAAATACATCAAAAAGCGCTTTAGTACAGGTCGATTCGTTCCCATGCATTTGAGACCATATCAAGATTTTTGTTTTTCCTGTTCCAATTTTTACGGAATATATAGGTCGATTTTGCTCAGAGTGACCACTAATTTCAAATTTAAACGCATTTGGCAATGCTTTTAATAATGGTAAAATAGTATCATTTTTGATATATCGACCCGATAAAGCTTTCGCTTTATAATGGTCATAATTTGATACAAAATCGTTTATCGATTCCATAGGTGTTTTTGTAAGCTACAAATGTAAACAATAAGTTTTTTACATCTGTAAATTATTTTTCTACTTAATTTGTTTACAATTGTATACAATTTTTCGAGCTTTTGAGACATTACTCTGAAATGATAAATAAATATTAATATAAAATACAATAAATCAGTATGTTATGTATATTAATATGAAGTTTATATTTAATTAATTAAAAGGTGTTGAATGATTATTTTATATCATTTTACATTTGTAACTAATTATTTTATATACATTTGTAACCTATGATGAATACAAGTAAATTTGGCGAGCAACTAAACAAAATAATAGTTTATTATGGACTATCGGCTTCTGCTTTTGCAGAATTAATCCAAGTGCAAAGATCTAGTATTTCGCACATTTTGAGTGGGCGAAACAAGCCTAGTTTAGATTTTATATTAAAGCTAAATACAGCCTTTCCTGACATCAACTTGTATTGGTTGCTCAACGGAACTGGTGACATGTTGAATGGTTCCTCCTCCTCTACTACAACAAAAGACACTATAACTCAAACAGAAGCTTTACAGTCAAAGCATGTTGATTCCAAAGCCCAATCCAAAAAAATAGAGCGTATTGTGATTTTTTATAAAGATGGTACTTTTGAAGGATATTGCCCTGAAATAACTGACTAACCCTATAATTTTGTATTTTTGCAATATGAAATACTTCTATTTTTTAATTTTTATTTGTACATCTTCTTGTTATCAAATAGAGCGCAACTGTCAAGATTATAAAACAGGTACATTTCAGAGTACCATTAGTATAGACGGAAAGAGCTACACATCGGAATTTACGCGGACCGAAACCTTACAGATTGAACGTTTTAATACAAAAATAGATAGTGCATCTGTACGTTGGATAAATGATTGTGAAATGATTTTTAAGACCATTAACCCAAAAAATAGAGCTGAACAAAAGGATGTACACCTAAAAATCCTGACAACAACGAATAACACTTACACGTTTGAATTTGGCTACGTAGGTAGTCCTGTCAAACAAAAGGGCGTAGCCAAGCGTGTTAATTAAAATAAGGTAATCTGACCCTCTGAATCTCCTGTAAAGTCTTCTTTATTTTCTTTTGGGGTAGATATTTCAGAAGATTCAACAGCATTTGTTGTTGATGAAATTTCATCTGATTCATCCATAGCAGTTTTTGTCGCAACAACTTCTTCGTCTACAACCTCAAGCTCATCGGCATGAACTTCTTCTGGGGCTTCATATGGTAATGGTTCAGATAAATCAATTTGATTTACTTTCAGTCTTGATAACTGATTCCCTTGTGCAGAAATCCCTTTAACATCTATAAATTGCTCAATATCAATTATTTGATTTGGTCTGCGCTCTTTTCCTCTGTCCTTCGCAAATGTGATTTCAACCACAGGCCGCCAATCGGTACTAACAATTTCTAGCGTACTTGATGCATGAGAGGAAATAAATACTTCTTCTTTGTTTTCGTTTTCAATAAGAAAGCGTTTTACAAAATATTTATCTTTTGCGCCGTCAAAATAAATGGCAGAAATAGGTTTATTTGGCACCCATTTTTCCAAAACAATCATATCATCACTAAAATGTGTCGTGATATCAGGAACAATAGTTTTTACAATTCCTGACTGAGTGATCACTAAAATACGATCTTCACCTCTAAATTCACCAATAAGCTCACCACGTGCATCAACATTGAGGCGCTGTACGGTTTCATCGAACCATATTTTTCGTGGTCTTAGAGTACTTACACCTTTTTCTTTTAATTCAATGCGTTTAATAGCATATTTGGTCACCAAATTTCCTTTGGATGTTCGACCTTTGATTAGAATATCTGCAAAGTTGATGTCCCATTTTAATTTTTTGATACTTCCAACTTGACGAAGCAAAACAGTAACTACTTCTGCTTCACCATTTGGATTTGCAGAGAAATACCAAACCATTGTTCCGGCTTTGTCTTTTGCTAGGTCATATTCTTTGTCTCTTGTAATTGAAGTTACAGCAAATCGTTTAATATAAGAAGGGCCACCTTTTCCATCGCGATAAATCATGTTGTAAATGGTTCTAGTATCTTTTTTCTTAAATACTGCAACATGAATAATATTTTTGCCCACAAAAGTTTTTGTATCTACTTTGGTTACCATCATTTTACCATCCCTGGTAAATACAATTATGTCATCAATATCGCTACAATCACAAACATACTCGTCTCGTTTGAGACCAGTTCCAACAAAACCTTCTTCTCTATTAACATAGAGTTTTGTATTTCTTATCACTACTTTTGTAGCATCTACATCATCAAAGACTTTAATTTCTGTTTTTCGATTTTTACCATCTCCATATTCAGTCTTTAAACGATTGAAATAAGCAATAGTATAGTCTATAATTGTTGCTAAATGAGCTTTGGTTTCTTCAATTTGAGCCTCTAACGCTTCGATTTTTTGTTGAGCTTTATCAATATCAAATTTTGAAATTCTTTTGATGCGAATTTCTGTTAGGCGTGCAATATCATCTGTTGTTATAGGGCGTTTAAGATGACCAATATGAGGTTTAAGTCCTCGATCTATTGCAGAAATAACCCCATCCCAAGTTTCCTCTTCTTCAATATCACGATAAATTCGATTTTCAATAAAAATACGTTCTAATGATGCAAAATGCCACTGTTCCTCTAACTCACCAAGTTTTATTTCGAGTTCTAGTTTCAATAATTCAACCGTATGATCTGTTGAGCGTCTTAGCATTTCTGATACGCCTACAAACAAAGGTTTATTGTCTTCAATAACGCAACCTAAAGGAGAAATTGAGGTTTCACAACTAGTAAAAGCAAAAAGCGCATCAATGGTTTTATCGGGTGAAATTCCTGAGGGAAGGTGTACTAAAATTTCAACATCTGCAGCAGTATTGTCTTCAATTTTTTTAATTTTTATTTTTCCTTTCTCATTGGCTTTAAGAATCGAATCTATGAGCGTTGATGTGGTTGTCCCAAAAGGAACTTCTGTTATCACAAGTGTGTTTTTATTTAATTGTGATATCCGCGCTCTACAACGCACCTTACCACCTCTAAGACCATCGTTGTAATTGGTGAAATCTGCAACACCTCCTGTAGCGAAATCAGGTACTAGAGTAAATCGTTTGCCTTGAAGATGCTTAATTGAAGCTTCAACAAGTTCAATAAAATTGTGTGGTAAAACCTTTGTTGATAATCCAACTGCAATCCCTTCTGCTCCTTGTGCAAGAAGTAATGGAAATTTTACAGGAAGATTTATAGGTTCTTTTCTTCGACCATCATATGAGGCTTGCCATTCTGTTGTTTTCGGATTAAAAACAACATCTAACGCAAATTTAGACAAACGGGCTTCAATGTATCTGGAAGCTGCAGCACGATCTCCAGTAAGAACATTCCCCCAGTTTCCTTGCGTATCAATCAATAAATCTTTTTGACCAATTTGAACCATGGCATCTGCAATACTCGCATCTCCATGTGGGTGGTATTGCATGGTATGTCCAACAATGTTTGCTACTTTGTTGTAGCGCCCATCATCCAAATCTTTCATAGAATGTAGAATACGGCGCTGAACAGGCTTAAAACCATCTTCTATAGCTGGTACTGCACGTTCTAAAATTACATATGACGCATAGTCCAAAAACCAATCTTTATACATACCAGTCACTCTTGTGATGGTTTCTTGACTTTCTATGGATTCTGAATGTAAATCGTCTTGCTCTTCAATCATAAACTACTCCTTTTCTGAATCAATTAGATCTAATTCTACTTTAAGATTATTAATTATAAACTTTTGACGCTCTGGTGTGTTTTTACCCATATAAAATGACAATAATTCTTCTGTGGTCATTTCAGAATCCAACATTACAGGATCCAAACGAATATCATCTCCTATAAAGTGTTTAAATTCATTTGGTGAAATCTCACCTAAACCTTTAAATCGTGTAATTTCAGGCTTGGGTTTTAATTTTTCAATCGCATTGATACGCTCTTCTTCCGTATAACAATAAATTGTTTCTTTTTTGTTTCGAACTCTAAATAATGGTGTTTGCAATATATACAAATGCCCTTCTTTTATGAGTTCTGGAAAGAATTGTAGAAAAAAGGTAATCAATAACAAACGAATATGCATTCCATCTACATCAGCATCTGTTGCAATTACAATATTATTGTAGCGCAAATCTTCAATAGATTCTTCAATATTTAGTGCCGCTTGCAAAAGGTTGAATTCCTCATTTTCGTATACAATTTTCTTTGTAAGCCCGTAGCAATTTAATGGCTTGCCTTTTAAACTAAATACGGCTTGAGTGTTCACATCGCGTGATTTTGTGATACTTCCCGATGCGGAATCTCCCTCTGTAATGAAAAGCGTTGTTTCGAGGTTTCGGTTGTTTTTGGTGTCGTCAAAATGTACACGACAATCTCTTAGTTTTTTGTTGTGTAAACTTGCTTTTTTGGCGCGTTCTTTTGCAATTTTTCGAATACCTGAAAGCTCTTTTCTTTCGCGTTCTGCTTGAAGTATTTTTCGTTGAATTGCTTCGGCAGTATCTGGATTTTTATGTAAATAGTTGTCAAGATGTGTTTTAACAAAATCATTGATAAAAGTACGTACCGTTGGCAATCCGCCCCCCATATCGGTAGACCCTAGTTTTGTTTTGGTTTGACTTTCAAAAACAGGCTCCATCACTTTAATAGCAATTGCCGAAATTATTGATTTTCGAACATCTGAAGCATCATAATTCTTGCCAAAAAAATCGCGAATGGTTTTAACAAATGCTTCTCTAAAAGCCGCCAAATGTGTCCCTCCTTGTGTAGTGTTTTGCCCATTGACAAAAGAATGGTATTCTTCGCTATATTGGGTTTTACTGTGCGTAAGGGCTACCTCAATATCATCAGCTTTAAGATGAATTGTTGGGTATAATCGATCTTCTGCTTTTGAATTATCTTCTAGTAAATCTTTAAGTCCATGTTCACTAAAAAACTTCTCGCCATTAAATGTTATAGTCAGCCCTGGATTTAAATAAACATAATTTTTGAGCATGCGAGCGACATACTCATTTCGAAACTTATAATTTTTAAAAATAGTTGAATCAGGGATAAAAGAAACTTTGGTTCCTTTTCTTCGTGTGGTATCGTCTAATAGCTCTTGATTTGTAAGAACACCTGTTTCAAATTCTGCTGATGAAGATTTTCCATCTCTAGTAGATTCTACACGAAAATAGGTTGATAATGCATTAACGGCTTTTGTTCCTACTCCATTTAAACCTACAGATTTTTTGAAGGCTCTAGAGTCATATTTTCCTCCGGTATTCATTTTTGAAACAACGTCCACCACTTTGCCTAAAGGAATGCCGCGACCATAATCACGAACAATAACTTTGTTGCCTTGTATAGAAATGTCAATAGATTTTCCAGCACCCATGACATATTCATCAATAGAATTATCTAAAACTTCTTTAAGAAGAATATAAATACCATCATCTGCCGAAGAACCATCACCAAGTTTTCCAATGTACATTCCAGGGCGCATACGGATATGCTCCTTCCAGTCTAGGGATCTGATATTATCTTCTGTATAATTTGTATTTTGGGTCATAGGGTGTTTCTGACGAGGTGCTAATATAGTACTTCATCTGAAAAAAAGAAACCTTTAAAACACAAATTAATTAACAAAAATTAACGGCTAATGTTGAGAACATTTTTGGCTAAAAAAAAGACTTAAATGAATTATACATTAAACAGGAAATGTACGACATCACCGTCTTTGACGGTGTAGTTTTTTCCTTCAACACGCATTTTCCCGGCTTCTTTGACTTTGGCTTCACTGCCATAGTTTACATAATCGTCATAAGCAATGACTTCGGCACGGATAAAACCTTTTTCAAAATCGGTATGAATCACGCCTGCGGCTTGTGGAGCTAGACTACCAATTTTTATGGTCCAAGCACGCACTTCTTTTTGACCAGCAGTAAAGTAGGTTTGAAGATTAAGCAATTTATAAGCCGAACGAATCAATTTTGCAGAACCTGGTTCATCCAATCCAATATCTTCCAAAAATAGCTGACGCTCCTCAAAATCGTCCAATTCGTTGATATCAGCTTCCGTTCCAACGGCCAAAACCAAAACTTCAGCATTTTCGTTGGCTACAGCAGTTTTTACCTGTTCGACATAGCTATTGCCACTTACTGCAGAATTTTCGTCTACATTACAGACATACATTACAGGTTTAGCGGTAATAAACTGTAGAGGTTTGACATAGGCCACAAAGTCATCTTCTGAAACCTCCAAACTTCGTACGGATTGGCCTGCTTCGAGATGGGCTTTTATGTGTTCCAAAACTTCTGCCTCTTTTTGGGCGTCTTTATTACCTGTTTTAGCAGTACGTTTAACTTTTTCAAGTTTCTTTTCAACAGTTTCTAAGTCTTTTAACTGCAATTCCATATCGATGGTGTCTTTGTCTCTAAGAGGGTCAACACTTCCATCGACATGAACAATATTATCGTTATCAAAACAACGCAACACATGTAAAATCGCATCAGTTTCTCTAATATTTCCTAAAAATTGATTGCCAAGCCCCTCGCCTTTACTCGCCCCTTTCACCAATCCAGCAATATCCACAATTTCTACAGTGGCTGGGATTACTTTTTCTGGGCTTACTAGGGATTCTAATTTAGAAAGTCTAGGGTCTGGAACATTGACCACACCAACGTTTGGCTCAATGGTACAAAATGGAAAATTAGCACTTTGTGCTTTGGCGTTTGATAAACAATTAAAAAGTGTTGATTTTCCAACATTGGGCAATCCAACGATTCCTGCTTTCATAAAAATATATTTTGAGTGCAAAAGTACATAAATGAAGTATTATTTACATTAAAAAGAATACAGTATGATATCTTAATCCTCTGGATGCATAAAACGTTGTTTCCCCAAAAGCACCTCTTCGGTTTCAATGTTGTTTTCGTCTGGGACACAACAATCTACAGGACATACCGCCGCACATTGTGGCTCTTCATGGAAGCCCATACACTCGGTGCATTTATCGGGAACAATAAAATAATATTCGTCACTAATAGGTATTTGTGCCTCATCGGCATCAACTTGCTTACCATTTGGTAAAACTATTTGCCCTTCTAAACTTGTACCATCGTTATAGCGCCAATCGTCTGCACCTTCATAAATGGCAGTATTTGGACATTCGGGCTCACAAGCGCCACAATTAATACATTCATCAGTGATTATAATTGCCATAGTCGTTTTTTCGAATATTTATTAACTAAATTTGCACAAAATTAACGCCAATATTACGTTTAAACAAATTATGAATCATAAAAAAAATATAATAAGTGCTCTTGTAGAATTGGGTGTTTTTTTAAGCCAATTTTCCTCAAAGGATTACAAAAAATCAAAGGATACACGCCACAACGATTTATTTTTTGATGGATTCAAACATCAGCTTAAATTGGCCGAAGCGCATAATGGGTGGTTTACAAAAGAGAATTTATGCTTTGCCCTTAACCAATGGAGTGTGTTACTCCAAAAAGAGCATCTCGAAAAATGGCTTGCCTCCTATTCTATTCCTACAATAACCCCAAAGAATATCGCCATTATTATGGCTGGAAATATTCCTCTTGTTGGGTTTCATGATTTTTTATCCGCTTTGGTTTGTGGACATAAAATAACCATCAAACAATCCTCCAACGATAAACATCTATTGCCGTTTTTAGCGGCCTATTTAATGCATATTGAACCCTCTATTAAAGGAACTATTGAGTTTACAGAGGAACGTCTCGAAGATTTTGATGCTGTTATTGCTACAGGAAGCGATAATACGGCGCGCTATTTTGAATATTATTTTAAAAACAAACCCTCTATCATCAGAAAAAATAGAAATTCTGTAGCGGTACTCACAGGTCATGAAACTCCTGAAGACTTAGAAGCATTAACTGAGGATATATTCCGATATTATGGTTTGGGATGCCGAAGTGTTTCTAAACTTTTTGTGCCAAATGATTATGATTTTGATGCCTTTTTTAATGCCGTATATGAGTGGCATCCTATCATGAATAGTGCAAAATATGCTAACAATTACGATTACAATAAAGCGGTGTATTTGATGAGTGAGTTTGATTTGTTGGAAAATGGTTTTTTGATGCTCAAAGAAGATCAACACTATGCGTCTCCAATTGCTACTTTGTTTTATGAATTCTATGATGATATTGAAAACTTAAAGTCAAAAATCCAAAAAGATAGCGAGCTCATTCAATGTGTAGTTTCTCGAGATTTTATGCCAAATGAAGTTGGTTTTGGAACAACACAACTTCCAAAATTAAGCGATTATGCCGATCAAAAAGATACTGTTGATTTCTTGTTGAAAATATAACATAATATTATTATATTTTTTTATCTGATATCAATAATTAATTCGCACCTTTGTAGCTTAATTTTTTAAAAGCTAAAAACTCACCAAATGAAAAGACATAATTTTAGCGCTGGACCCTGCGTTTTACCTCAAGAGGTTATGGAAAAATCTGCGCAAGCAGTATTGGATTTTGACAACGGCCTTTCGCTTATTGAAATTTCCCACAGAAGCAAAGCCTTTGTAGACATTATGGAAAATGCACGTGCGCTAGTCCTCGAACTTTTGGGTTTGGAAGGTATGGGTTACAAAGTGTTATTTTTACAAGGTGGTGCAAGCACTCAATTTTTGGCAGTTGCGCTTAATCTCTTGGAAAAGCGAGCAGCATATCTAAACACAGGAACTTGGAGTGATAAAGCAATTAAAGAAGCCCGTATTTTTGATGATATTACAGAAGTAGCTTCATCAAAAGATGCAAACTACAACTATATTCCAAAAGGATATGACATTCCATCAGATCACGATTATTTCCATTGTACGTCCAACAATACTATTTTTGGAACTCAAATTAAAGATTTTCCAGACTGCGATATCCCATTGGTTTGCGATATGAGTAGTGATATTTTCTCGCGTACTTTAGACTTTTCAAAATTTGGATTAATCTATGCAGGAGCACAAAAAAACATGGGCCCTGCTGGAACAACATTGGTTGTTGTTAGAGAAGATATTTTAGGAAAAGTATCACGTAAAATCCCATCGATGATGGATTATAAAGTACACATCAGTAAAGGCAGTATGTTTAATACTCCACCTGTTTTTCCTGTGTATGCTTCTATGCTTAACTTGGAATGGTTAAAGAATTTAGGTGGAATAGAAGCCATCGAAAAAGAAAATGAAAAGAAAGCACAACTTATATATTCAGAAATAGATTTAAACCCATTATTTAATGGTTTTGCTGCCAAAGCAGACCGTTCAACAATGAACGCCACATTTACCTTAGCCAACGAAAATTTAAAGGAAACTTTTGATGCCATGTGGCAAGACGCTGGTATCAACGGATTGAATGGTCACAGAAGTGTGGGGGGTTACAGAGCCTCTATGTACAATGCACTAACGCTAGAAAGTGTTCAGGTTTTGGTTGAAATTATGAGTGAATTAGAACGTAAAGCATAAAAAACATGAAAATATTAGCAAATGACGGTATTTCTCCAAATGGTGTAGAAGAATTAGAAGCCGCTGGATTTGAGGTAAGTACAACGACGGTTGCCCAAGAACAACTTGAAAATTACATCAATAGCGAAAACATTTCTGTCCTTTTGGTACGAAGTGCCACTAAAGTTCGTAAAGATTTGATTGACGCTTGTCCAAGTCTAAAAATCATTGGACGAGGTGGTGTTGGAATGGATAACATTGATATCGATTATGCCAGAGAAAAAGGGTTACATGTCATCAACACTCCTGCAGCTTCTTCAGAATCCGTAGCAGAATTGGTTTTTGCACACTTGTTTTCTGGTGTACGTTTTTTATATGACTCTAACCGAAATATGCCACTAGATGGGGATTCAAAATTTAAAGCATTAAAAAAGGCCTATGCCAAAGGAACAGAGCTTCGTGGTAAAACTTTGGGTGTAATTGGTTTTGGACGAATAGGTCAAGCCACTGCCAAAATTGGTTTAGGACTAGGAATGAAGGTCGTTGCTTTTGATCCATTTATGGAAAAAGCATCTGTAACTGTTCCGTTCTTTGACGGGCAATCTGTAACGTTTAATATTACTATTGACAGCAAAGAAGATGTATTAAAACAAGCTGACTTTTTAACCCTACATGTTCCTGCACAAAAAGAATTTGTGATTGGAAAAGCAGAACTTGAGCTCATGAAAGATGGTGCAGGGTTGATTAATGCTGCTCGTGGTGGTGTTGTCGATGAAGTGGCCATGGTAGAGGCTTTAAAATCTGGAAAACTTGCTTTTGCGGGAGTAGACACTTTTGAAAATGAACCAACACCTGCTATTCAAGTTTTAATGACACCAAATGTATCGCTAACCCCACATATTGGTGCAGCTACAACACAAGCACAAGAACGTATTGGTTCTGAATTGGCAACGCAGATTATTTCTATTTTAAAATAACTATTGAAATATATTTCAACTTCTTAAATTTATAAAAATCCTAACTATTTGTTGGGATTTTTTTTATATTGCAATTGCCCAATAATATACAAATCTATGTCAGGACTTATGAACTTGCTTGGTGGGGATTTAGGAAAATCACTTATCGAGGGCTTGTCGAGCCAAACAGGACAATCAAAATCAAATACAAGTAATTTATTAAATATGGCCATGCCTGTACTTATGCAAGCCATGCAACGCAATGCAGCAACTCCAAAAGGTGCATCGGGTCTTTTGGGAGCATTAACTAAAAAACATGATGGTAGTATTTTGGATAATTTGAAAGCTACTTTTTCGGGATCAAATTCAAGTACTATTGAACAAGACGGAGATAAAATTCTAGGACACGTTTTTGGAAATCGACAACAAAATGTTCAAAATGCGCTTAGTAAACAATCTGGGGTTGATGCGTCATCAGTTGGAAGAATTCTTAAATTGGCAGCTCCAGTTGTTATGGGGCTTTTAGGTAGACAACAACGCCAATCGCCTATAAACGATGGCAATGGCCTAATAAATATGTTAGGAGGTCTTATTGGTGGAAATTTTCATAATGAAAAACAAAGCTTTTTTGAATCTATTTTAGACGCTGACAATGATGGCTCAATCATTGACGATGTGGCAGGAGCTGTTCTTGGAAAAAGTAACAGTGGTCTTGGAGGGATACTTGGAAAGCTGTTTAACAAAAAATAAAGAAAAATAGCTTCATAAAGTATTATATTTGCGGGCATGAAAAATCGCATTAATACTTTTAAATTAAATTGGGAAATCAGTAAAAATTGGCAACTCCTCTATCCTTTTTTAGGAATGATAATTTCCTTTTTTTTAGGGTATAGATTTGCCATTAAAATTTTCAGATATAATTTTTGGTTGCAACACCTTATGACTGTAGTATTGGGGTTTTCAATTCTTCAACTTTGTGTATTTTTCATAAAAAAATTACAGCATAAATGGGTGGTCAATGCGCGTTGGGAACTCATACGTATTTTTATTGTTTTTGGCATCACAGGATCATCATCTGTTTTTGTAGGGCGACCTATAATTAAATTATTAGGGGTTTCCATAGAAAATCTTGGACCAGTGTTGTATTGGGTTATTTTTTGTGTGGTAAGTTTGATATTTTACCAAATCTTATTAGTGTTTTGCGGGTGGCTTTTTGGGCAATTTGAATTCTTCTGGGATTTTGAAAAAAAAATGCTTAAAAGGCTTGGTTTTAGTCGATTTCTAGAAAAATAACTATTGTTCCCGAGAATCAACAGACGATTGATTCCAATAGGTATACATCCACATAATGGTGAAGGTGGGTACGATATCCAAAAAAGGAAGTGCTTCTTCAATAAAAACAAATATACCCGCTATTTTTCCTTTTTTACCTTCGTAAAGCTTAGTCATTAAATAGCCTGAAAGTGGTGCCCAAACAAAATCAAAAGGAGGAAAAATAAAAGATACAAACCCTAGTAAATCAAAAATTAACCCTAAAATAAGTTTATGCTGTTTTTTTAATTTATTCCAATTCATTCTTTTGATTTCAACTTGCTTTTAAAACGTTGATTTAAAGTTTTTATTTTAGGTAAAATCACAAACTGACAATACGATTGGTTTGTATTTTGATCATAATAATCATGATGCTCCTCCTCGGCTTTATAAAATACGTCTAGAGGCGCCAAGGTTGTTACAATTGGATTTTCGAACACTTTAGATTCTTCCAAAAGTTCCATATAATTCTGAGCCGTTTCTTTTTGAGATTCATCAGTATAAAAAATTGCTGAACGGTATTGTGAACCCACATCATAGCCTTGACGGTTTAGTGTGGTGGGATTATGTGTGGCAAAGAATACTTCCAAAAGTGCTTGGTATTGAACTTCTGAAGCGTCATATTCAATTATTATTCCTTCTGCATGACCTGTACGCCCTTCGCAAACCTCGCGATATGCAGGATTTTTAATAAACCCTCCAGTATATCCAGATTGTACACTAAGGACACCTTTTAAACGCTTAAAAACTGCCTCTGTACACCAAAAACACCCGCCACAAAACACCGCTTTTTTCATTCTTTAATATTTTAAAAATCAAAGTTAATGAAAAGTTGGCTTTAAAAAATCAAAATATGATTGCACATCAGCTTGGTATACTTTAAATTTACAATTATGATTCAAGCCAATAACATTCATAAATATTACGACGACCTTCATGTATTGAAAGGGATTAATTTAGATGTAAAAAAAAGTGAAATTATTTCTATTGTTGGAGCTTCGGGTGCTGGAAAAACAACTTTGCTACAAATTTTGGGCACACTTGATCATCCATCAAAAGCAGAAAATTCTTCTCTAATAATAAACAATGTAGAAATCAAGGCATTGAATGAAAAAGAATTGTCGAAATTTAGAAACGAAAATTTAGGATTTATTTTTCAATTCCATCAACTTCTTCCAGAATTTACTGCTATAGAAAATGTGTGTATTCCGGCTTTTATCAAAGGAGTTTCAGAAACAAAAGCTATAGAAAAGTCAAAAACATTGTTAGATTTTCTTGGATTGAGTCATCGTCTAAACCACAAACCAAATGAGCTTTCGGGAGGCGAACAACAACGTGTAGCCGTTGCTCGAGCGTTGATCAATGACCCTCTTGTTGTTTTAGCTGATGAGCCCTCAGGTAATTTGGACACTACTTCCGCCGAGCAATTACATCAATTGTTTTTTAAATTAAGAGATACATTTGGATATACATTTGTTTTGGTAACTCATAACAAAGAATTAGCAAAAATGGCCGATAGAAAAATCACCATAACAGATGGACAAGTATCATCCTAAATGTTACAATGGTTTAAGTTTTGATGAACTGAAACAGTTTTTAGAGGCAAAAGTTGAGCAGTACAATACCTCAAAATTTATTGAAACCGACCCCATTCAAATTCCACATTCATTTTCTAGAAAAGAAGATATTGAAATTGCAGCGTTTTTGACTGCTACCATTGCTTGGGGAAAACGAAAAAGCATCATTAATAATGCTCAGCGTTTTATGACACTTATGGATAATGCGCCATATGATTTTGTGATGACCCATCAACCACAAGATTTGGAGGTATTTGATGGGTTTGTCCACCGAACATTCAACGCAATTGACGCCGTACAATTTATCAAAAGTTTACGGCATGTCTACACTAATTACAATGGTCTAGAATCAGTATTTAACAAAAATGTAAAGAACGACTCTTTACAGTTTTCTATTCACAAATTTAAAACTCTTTTTTTTGAGATTGAACACCCCAAAAGAACTCAAAAACATATTAGTGACCCCTTGAAAAACTCTGCTGCAAAACGACTTAATATGTTTTTACGATGGATGGTTCGACCCAATGATACTGGGGTAGATTTTGGCTTGTGGCCAACGCTCTCCCCTTCACAACTCTCCTGCCCTCTAGATGTACATTCTGGTAATGTAGCACGAAAACTTGGTTTACTCAAACGAAAACAAAACGATGCAAAAGCATTGAAAGAATTAGACAAAAACTTGCGACTATTAGACGAAAAAGACCCTGTAAAATATGATTTTGCACTTTTTGGCTTGGGAGTTTTTGAAAGTTTTTAATTTTTTTTTATAAATTTGTTAATCTGCTTGCCTCAGAAAATCAATTTTCTCAGAAAATATTCTTATTCGACGTGTTCGTTTTTGTCGTTGATTTGAGTGTTTGAAAGTGCGTATACAAGTTTAAGAACCTTTTTGTTGTTAAATTATAATTAGCACATGGAAACAATTGTTTTTATTTCTGATATAGCAACGATATTAATATATGCCTATTTCATATATTTATTAGTTAAAAAAATCAGAAAACCTAGAACAAAAAAACGTTGGTTTTACCTTTTGATATTATTAGGAATTACACTTTTGGTAAGCAGACGATTATATGATTATTTATAATTAAATTACACATATGGAATCCCTCAAATCTTACACAACGCATCGTCCATGGGCAATGCCTAAGCATCCATGGTCCTATTCTCAAAAATGGAATGATGTTATTTTTTTACATTATAAGGTAAATGAACAATTATTAAGAACATTTGTTCCAAACCAGCTTGAATTGGATCAATTTAATGGAGAATTTTGGGTCTATATAGTTGCTTTTAATATGGAACAAATACACCCGGGATTATTGCCCTCTATTGATTCTATTTCAAATTTTTATGAGCTTAATATTCGGACATATGTGAACTCTAATGGAAAACCTGGGGTTTATTTTTTAAGCATTGAAGCTAGTAAGTCGTTGGCTTGTATATTGGCACAAAAAATTTCAAAATTACCGTATAAATTTGCTGAGATAAAACGAAAAAATAATTGTTTTGAATCTGGAAATAATAGCACAAAAAAATTCTTTTCTGTTCAGTATTCAATAGGTCATAAAATTCAACAAAAAAATGATTTAGAACACTGGCTTACAGAACGTTATACACTTTTTCAAGATTATAAAAAGGAGATTTATGGATTTGTAGTACATCATAAAGAATGGGAACTCCATAGACTAAAAATTCAAAGATTGATAGTGGATTATCCCATGTATAATTTCTTTTTTTTAAAGCCCCCTGATGAATTTCATTACGCAAAAGGGGTTGCAGTGCTTTCATGGAAAAAAACTAAGGAAAATATTGTTAAATTTGAAATGTTTTACCATCCTCAGCGAGTTCAACACAACTAAAAACTGTTTGAGCTTCAGTTTTAAAATCTTCCAGATTGTTATATCTCGATGAATAATGCCCAAGAATAAGTTTGCCGACTGTTGCCTTTTTCGCAATTTCTGCAGCTTGTTTTGCTGTAGAATGCTTTGTTTTGGCACATAAATTTGCATGAGTTTCTAAAAATGTAGCTTCATGATATAAAACATCAACATTATTTATAATTGGGATTATGGCTTCAAAATAGGCGGTATCACTACAAAAAGCATAACTTTTTGATGGAATTCCCTCTGTTGTTACATCAGCATTTGAAATCAATTCGCCATGAGAATTAAGAACATCTGCACCTTGTTTAAGTTTGCGATAATAAGCTACATCTATATGTTTTGCTTCTGCTTTATCAACTAGTAATTTACGGTCAAATGCTTTTTCTTTAAACAAAAAACCATTGGTATATAGTCTATGATCCAAAGGAATTGTATGAACTTCAATTTTATAATCTTCAAAAATAAGTTCAGATTCAAGAGAGGTTAATTCATGAAAAATCAGATTAAAATTAATCCATGATTTAGAAAGTTTCATTTGAAGCATGATAAGTTCCTTAATACCATTTGGGCCATAAACGTGTAAATCAGCTTCGCGATTGAGCAAACGAAATGTAGAAATTAATCCTATTAGACCAAAACAATGATCGCCATGAAGATGAGAAATAAAGATATGTTTAATTTGGTTGAATTTAACCTTATGTTTTCTCAATTCCATTTGAGTACCTTCCCCACAATCGATAAGAAAAGTATGCCCTCTAGATTCCAAAACCTGAGACGTGGTATGCGCAGAAATCCTTGGAGTGGCGCTGTAGCAACCAATTGTTGTTAGTTTCACATTTATAAGTTTAAAATCCTAAATCACGCTGCATTTCGTCCATTTCAATAAGGTCAAATGCTTCCTGTAAAGTGGGAACACAAATAATGTCGTCTGAAATATCGCTTTGTGACCATTGAGGAGCCACAACAACAAAGGTTTTCTTATGGAGTTGATGAGATTTGGTGAGTTTTAAAATAAAATTGACAAAATCAGGTTCTGAGTTTTTGGTTTCATCAATAATAAGAATGATATTATTCAAATGGAATTTAGGGTAATTCAAATCAAACAATTTGAAAAATTCTGATGAAACTTGTTTATTTTGATCAACAATTACAGCAGTGTCTTTAATTTCAAATTTCATTAAGATTTAATTTTTGAAGCCAACAAATAGGTTACCGCCATTCGAATAGCCACACCATTTTCAACTTGATCTAGAATAATCGCCTGATTGGAATCGGCAACATCACTTGTAATTTCTACGCCTCTGTTTATAGGGCCTGGATGCATGATTACAATAGGTTTATCTAATTCGTCTAGCAGTGCTTTTGTTACACCATATTGTTGGGTGTATTCTCGTGTTGATGGAAAATAACTCACTTCCATACGTTCATTTTGTACACGCAACATATTAGCAACATCGCACCATTGAAGTGCTTTTTTTAGATTCGTTTCGACTTCAACACCTAATTCTTCAATGTACTTTGGGATTAATGATTTTGGCCCACAAACCTTAACTTTTGCACCAAGTAACTGAAGTGCAAAAATATTGGAAAGTGCTACTCTACTGTGAAGAATATCGCCAACTATAACCACTTTTTTACCTTCTACATGGCCTAGTTTTTCACGAATGGAATAGGTGTCCAAAAGCGCTTGTGTAGGGTGCTCGTGTGCACCATCACCTGCATTAATAATTTTTGCGTCAACATGTTGCATTAGGAACTCTGCAGCCCCTGGTTTTGGGTGGCGCATGACCACCATATCTACTTTCATGGATAAAATATTGTTGACGGTATCTATAAGTGTTTCGCCTTTTTTTAGTGACGATTGACCTGCGGAAAAATTAATAACATCGGCCGAAAGACGTTTTTGCGCAATTTCAAAAGAGAGTTTTGTTCTTGTTGAATTTTCAAAAAACAAATTAGCAATAGTAATATCTCTAAGCGAAGGAACTTTTTTAATTGGACGATTGATGACTTGTTTAAAATGATCTGTAGTTTCAAAAATTAAATGAATATCTTCTTTGGTGAGATGTTTAATTCCTAATAAATGCTCTACACTTAATGTGCTCATAATCTATTGTTTTATCAAATACACGTTGTCTTCACCTTGTGTTTCTTTCCAATTTACAACAACTTTTTCTTCGTCAATAGCATCAACCTGTCGTCCTCGATAATCTGGTTGAATAGGCAAATGTCTACTGAATCTTCGGTCAATCAAAATCAGTAATTCTATACTTTTTGGACGGCCATAAGATTGAATAGCAGTTAGGGCAGCTCGGATACTTCTTCCTGTATATAAAACATCGTCTATAAAAACGACATTTTTTCCTTCTACAATAAAATTCATTTGCGTTTCACTGGCCTCAAGAACTTTATTTGATCGTCTAAAATCATCTCTGTAAAAAGTAATATCAAGGTAGCCTATTTGTGTATCGGATATATTGTAATCAGATTTTAAAAGCTGTAAAAGTCGATCTGCTAGGTGCTTTCCTCTTGGTTGTAATCCTACTAGTATTGTATTGGAAAAATCGTTGTGTTTTTCAATAAGTTGACAAGCCAATCTGTGAAGGATAATGTTTACTTCTTTTTCGTTAAGTAAAACTTTTTGACTCATAATGTTTTCAACATATTCGTGCGCAAAGGTAATAGAAAATTTTGATATTCAAATTTAATATCACATTTCACTTTATAAAAAAACAATAATCACTTAAACAAAAACACTTTAAAGCAAATAATCTGTACTTATAAAATTAGATTGCTTTTCGTCTAACATTTCTTTTAAAATCTCACTATTGTAAGGATTATCTTTTGCAGCAACAAAAGTACGAATGGAAAAAGAACGCAATGCATCTCTAACACTCAAAGTACTAAATGCTGAGTCTTTTCTTCCAGTAAATGGAAATACATCTGGTCCACGCTGACAAGAACTATTCAAATTCACACGGCAGACCAAATTGACTAGAATATCGATAAGTGGCGCAAGAGTTTTGGTGTCTTTTCCAAATACACTTACCTGTTGACCATAATTTGATTCTGCCATACCATTCAAAGGTTGTTGAATATCTGTAAACGTCATCATTGGAATTACAGGACCAAATTGCTCTTCATGATACACATCCATTGTTTTATTCACAGGATAAAGCACCGAAGGGAAAATATAATTTTCTGTACGCTCACCTCCTTTTGCATTTAATATTTTTGCACCTTTTGCTTTAGCATCATCAATTAATTCTTGAATATAATCAGGCTTATTAACTTCAGGCAATGGGGTAAGCATTGCTGCATCTTCCCATGGATTTCCAAATTTTAGAGCATCGACATGTGCACAGAATTTCTCTTTAAAAGCTTCAAAAATTGTTTCATGTACATACAATATTTTGAGTGCTGTACAACGTTGACCATTAAAAGAAAGTGTTCCAGCTATACATTCTTGAACAGCTAAATCTAAATCAGCATCTGGTAAGACAATTGCAGGGTTTTTTGCTTCTAATCCAAGTACAGTTCGAAGTCTATTTTTCTTTGGATGACTATTTTGAAGAGCATTAGCAGAATTGCTATGGCCTATTAGGGCAAGAACGTCTATCTTTCCAGTTTCCATCAGTGGAGTTGCCAATGTACGTCCTCTTCCAAATAGAATATTGACTACACCTTTTGGAAAGCTATTTTGAAAAGCTTCCATAAGTGGTGTAAGCAATAAAACCCCTAGTTTTGCTGGCTTAAAAATAGTGGTATTCCCCATAATTAGGGCTGGAATAAGAAGCGCAAAAGTTTCATTAAGCGGGTAATTGTAAGGCCCCAAGCAAAGTACAACCCCGAGCGGTCCCCTTCTAATATGGGCATAAACTCCAGAATTTTTATGGAATTTTGCAGCATTTCGGTCGAGTTGTTTATAATCATCAATAGTATCATAAATATAATCTACAGTCCTATCAAATTCTTTTTCGGAGTCTTTAAGATTTTTTCCAATTTCCCACATTAAGTATTTGATGACTTGCTCTCTTTTGGTTTTCATTTGCTCAACAAACTTTTCCATACACGCAATTCGATCGGCTACTTTCATTGTAGGCCACAAGCCTTGACCATTATTATAAGCTTGTGATGCAGATTCCAAAGCTTCCATTGCTTGATCTTTCTCCAATAATGGAATAGACCCCAGTAAAGTTGGTGCATATTCTTCTGTTGAAGAAATTGTAGAATACACATCCGATGTTGCGCCACTCCACTTTTTTAATTCACCATTCACAAGATATGTTTTTTGATGAATTAAGTTGTCAATTTGAAATGCTTTGGGGATATTATTAAAACCCATAATTGTTTGTTTAGTTTATTATTTTATAAAATTAACTATATCATCTTTCATTAATTTAAAAAAAAAGTTAATTCTTTTAAAAAATTGAAAATCAACAGATTACAAATAAAAAACCCTCCAAAATAGAAGGGTTTTTTTAAAGATTATTGAGGTTGGTTTATTTACCATCCATTTTATCTTTTAAAGCTTGAAGTGCTTCGTTTGCATCTCCAAGAGTTGTTTTGGCTTCTGATGCTGCTTTCGCTTCTTTTTTGGCGGCTGCTTTTACATTTTTCACTTCTTCATCCTTGAAGACCGCTGTATGTGATGCAACAACTCTCTTGAATTCTTTGCTAAATTCTATGATTACAAATTCTGCTTCTTCACCTTTGCTTAACATAGAGCCATCTTCTTTCTCTAAATGACGAGAAGGAATGAAAGCAACAATATCGTCGTTAAATTTTACTGTAGCTCCTTTGTCAACAATTTCAAATACAGAAGCGGTGTGTTTGGTGTTTAAACCAAATTCTGCCTCATATTTGTCCCATGGATTTTCCGTCGTTTGTTTGTGACCAAGACTTAATTTTCTTCCTTCAACATCTAATTCCAGAACAACAACCTCAAGTTTGTCACCAACAGCACAAAATTCGCTTGGGTGCTTGATTTTCTTTGTCCATGATAAATCAGAGATATAAATCAATCCATCAATTCCTTCTTCCATTTCAACAAAAACACCAAAATTTGTAAAGTTTCTTACAATTCCTGTGTGTTTGTTTCCTACTGGGAATTTTGAAGTAATATCTGTCCATGGATCTGGTGTCAATTGCTTAATCCCTAATGACATTTTACGATCTTCTCTGTCTAATGTTAAGATTTTAGCTTTTACAGTATCACCAACATTAACAAAATCTTGAGCTGATCTTAAGTGTGTAGACCAAGACATTTCCGAAACGTGGATAAGCCCTTCTACACCATCAGCAACTTCAATAAATGCACCATAATCTGCAATTACAACAACTTTTCCTTCTACTTCATCACCAACTTTTACGTCATCTGCAAGAGCATCCCAAGGGTGCTTACTCAATTGTTTAAGACCTAACTGGATTCTTGATTTATTTTCATCAAAATCTAGAATTACAACATTAAGTTTTTCATCAAGCTCAACGATTTCACTTGGATGATTAATTCTAGACCATGAAAGGTCTGTAATATGTACAAGACCATCGACACCTCCAAGGTCCATAAACACACCGTAAGAAGTGATATTTTTTACAACACCTTCTAGGACTTGACCTTTTTCGAGTTGACCTATGATTTCTTTCTTCTGAATTTCAATATCGGCTTCGATAAGCGCTTTATGAGAAACAACTACATTTTTGAATTCGTGGTTGATTTTTACAACTTTAAATTCCATTGTTTTGTTTACATATTGATCGTAATCTCTAATTGGTTTAACATCAATTTGAGATCCTGGTAAGAAAGCCTCAATGCCAAAAACATCGACAATCATACCACCTTTTGTACGACACTTAACAAATCCGTTGACAATTTCGCCAGTTTCATTGGCTGCAATTACACGATCCCATGCTTTGATAACACGTGCTTTTCTGTGTGATAATACAAGTTGTCCTGTGGCGTCTTCACGAACATCAATCAGTACCTCAACCTTATCGCCTACTGCTAGGTTTGGATTGTAACGAAATTCGTTTAATGAAATAACACCTTCTGACTTGGCATTAATGTCAATAATAGCATCACGATCAGAAATATGAATTACTGTTCCTTCTACTACTTGATCATCTAGAGTTTCTACAAAATTATCAGAAACAAGTTTCTCAAATTCATCAAGCTTTTCGTCGGCAACAGGATCGATGCCTTCTTCGTAGTTGTGCCAGTTAAAATCTTTTAAAAATTGCTCAGGGTTGGTTTGAGCTTCGTTTGTTGTTGCTTCAACAACTGGAGTGTCTTGTGCAGTCTCCTTTGCGTTTGTAGTTTGTTCTTCAGCCATAGCTGATAATAATTTGTATTCTGTATGTTGGTTTGGTTGGATTTACTGCAAAACACACAGAAGTGTTAGTTAAAATTTATTCTTCTCTCCAACCATTTTTGCTAAGAAGAGTGCAATTATACGACTAATCTACAATTTGGACAAATATTTATCTCTTTGATTTTGAGGGCAATACCTTTTATGATGACAAAAAACTTAAAAAAAATACTTAATTAAAGAAAAAATAGTCTAAATTTAGTTCATTATTAACCCTATAATCTACTAAACATGATTAAGCAAAAATACCAATCGGTGTTGGACTTAGGCACCAAATTGAACGTCTAAAATGGGGATGTTTCCGAAGAAAATGGCGTTTTAAAAATAAAAGGGACAGCCAAAACACAATACGAAAAAAACATTATTTGGGATGAAATTAAAGCTATTGGAGGGCAAAACCCTACCGATATCAAGGCCGATATCCGTGTGGCTGACGAAAGTGTATACCACCGTCATACCGTCAAAAGCGGCGAAACTTTAGGAAAAATTGCCAAACACTATTATGGCGATCCTATGAAGTATAAACAAATTTTTCAAGCAAACACCAACATTCTAAAAAATCCAGATTTAATTCATCCTAATCAGGAATTGGTGATTCCTAAGCTTTAAAACATATTTATAATTAGGGCTAAAACTTTAGCCCTATTTTTTTTTTGTGTTTTGATTAACCCAACCCAACACCAATTCAAATTGTTTTTTTGGGGTTAGATTAGAATTATCTAAAATATGGGCATCTTTGGCTTGAACTAATGGAGAATCTGATCTTGTAGAGTCTTTATGGTCGCGAGACGTTATGTTTTCGTAAACAGCATCAAGATCAACCTGCTCCCCTTTTGCTGTAAGCTCATCCCATCGGCGTTGTGCACGGGTTTTGGCCGAAGCAGTCATAAAGATTTTTAGTTCTGCATCTGGAAAAACAACGGTACCTATATCTCTACCATCCATCACAATCCCTTTGTATTGCCCCATTTTGCGTTGTTCTTTCACCAAACATTGACGAACTTCGGGAAGGGCTGCAACTTTACTTACTAAATTGGACACTTGCATCCCTCTAATTTTTGAAGACACTTCTTTATTGTTTAAGAAAAGTTTGGTGACGCCAGATTCATCTTTTTTAAATTCGATTTTAAGCGACGAGATGGCGGAAATTAAGGCGTCTTTATCAAATTTGTTTTCGTCAATATAGTTATTTTCAATAGCAAAAAGTGTTACGGCTCTATACATCGCACCAGAATCGACATAGATGTAATCTAATTTTTTTGCAAGTTGCTTAGCTAATGTGCTTTTCCCTGTAGAAGAGTGACCATCGATGGCAATAATTATTTTTTTCACTACTGTAAATCTATTTGCATGCCCAAAAAACTTGCATTTGAAGCTAATGAATAGCGAGCATGAGTGTAACTAAAACGTAATTTATTAAACTTCAATCCAATTCCAAAAGAAAGGCCCGAAAAATTACGTTGATCTATAATTCTGAGTTCCTCTGCGCGTCTAAAGCTATACCCCATTCTAAGGTTAAAACCCTTTTTTGGAAAGAGTTCAACGCCCAACAAAGTATGTCGGATAAGTTGACTTAAAAACCCTACTTTTTCTTGAGTTTGATTCCTATTTAAATCTGTAGTGGCACGAGCAGGGTTTGCAGTTGCTATGGGCCATTGCTGTAAATTTTCTAAAGTCAAATGCCAACGAATAGGGACATTTTCTAGGGTTTGACTCATTCCAAAATCAATTTCAAAAGGTAAAGGCTCATTTAGACCAGCATAGGTGGTCAATTGTGTTCCGATGTTTCGAACAACAAGTGCTGCATTAAAATCTAAGTACTCATTAATATAAATTACCCCAAAATCTAGGGCGGCACCAAAAGAGTTATATTGCTCAAGTTTAGATGAAATAAGCTTAACATTCGCACCAGCATAAAAATCTGAAAAACCAATTTGTAATGCATAACCTATAGATAGTGCAGCTTCATTTCCTGTAAAATCACCCGTACTATTCCCATTTTCATCATAACCCTCAAAATTTCCATAATTAATATAGGTTACCCCAGCGTGAAACGTTTGTGTTCGTCTGTCAACAGTGTAAGCATAAGCAGCAGTACCATATCGAATATCACCGAGATGATTGGCATAATTTAAGGCCAATTGGTTATCCATTTCAACATTTATTGTGGCTGGATTATATAGTGCTTGAGTGACATCGTAGTCTACATTTGTAATCACTTTTCCTCCAAGTGCGGCTTGTCGTGGAGAGGACATCAAATTGAGGAATTGATATGTTGCATTACCACCCAATTGAGCAAACACTGATGCAGTTGTACTCATCATCAAAAAAAGCATGGCTAATATCCTCATTATCAGTCAAAAATAACCAATTCTATCTTAAAACGAATTTTTGTTCGCTTTATTTTAGTACGACAATAAATTAATCAAGTAATAAATTACAATGCCTTAGCATGTGTGACTTTGGTCTTTGTAATAGCTACATCTATAACTTCGTGCATCTCAGACACATAATGAAACTTTAAGCCTTTTAGATAATCTGCGTTGATGTCATCAATATCACGCTTATTGGCTTTGGACAGGATAATTTCTTTAATTTTAGCACGCTTTGCGGCTAATATTTTTTCTTTAATCCCTCCTACTGGTAATACTTTTCCACGTAGTGTAATTTCTCCAGTCATTGCAATATTTTTTTTGACTTTTCTTTGTGTAAACAATGACACTAAAGAAGTTAGCATTGTAATTCCTGCACTAGGCCCATCTTTTGGAGTGGCACCTTCAGGGACGTGAATGTGTACATTATATTCATTGAAAATACGATTTTCAATTCCAAAATCATCTGCATTGGCTTTGATGTATTCCATAGCAATAGTTGCCGATTCTTTCATCACTTTACCTAAATTCCCAGTAATATTTAAAGTTCCTTTTCCTTTAGAAAGTATAGATTCTATAAATAAAATATCGCCACCTACACGAGTCCATGCAAGCCCTGTAACTACTCCAGCAACATTATTGTTTTCATAGCGATCACGCTCTAGTTTTGGAGCCCCTAAAATTTCTATCAAAGCATCATTAGAAACTTTAACATCATAGGCATCTTCCATAGCAATATTTTTTGCTGCATAGCGCACTACTTTTGCAATTTGCTTTTCTAAGCCACGTACTCCCGATTCTCTAGTGTAACCCTCGATTATTTTTTCTAATTGTGGTTGTACTATTTTTAAATCTTTTGAAGAAAGCCCGTGTTCTTTGAGTTGTTTTGGTAAAAGATATTTTTTTCCAATTTGAACTTTTTCCTCAATAGTATAGCCGTTAACATTAATAATTTCCATGCGGTCTAGCAAGGCCGGTTGAATGGTATTCAAACTGTTGGAAGTGGCTACAAACATCACTTTTGAAAGATCATAACCCATTTCTAAGAAGTTGTCATAGAACTCTGAATTTTGCTCTGGATCCAAAACTTCGAGCATTGCAGAAGAAGGATCGCCTTGATGTGAATTGGATAATTTATCAATTTCATCTAAAACAAAAACAGGATTAGAAGTTCCCGCTTTTTTAAGACTTTGTAAAATACGTCCTGGCATTGCTCCAATATAAGTTTTTCGATGCCCTCTAATTTCTGCCTCATCCCGTAATCCACCTAGAGAAATTCGAACATACTCTCGACCAAGGGCCTCGGCAATGGATTTCCCTAGCGAGGTCTTCCCTACTCCTGGAGGACCATACAGACACAAAATTGGAGATTTCATATCGTTTCGAAGTTTTAAAACCGCTAAATACTCTATAATTCGACGTTTTACTTCCTCTAGTCCAAAATGATCACGATCTAATATTTTTTGAGCTCGTTTTAAGTCAAAATTATCTTGACTAAAATGATTCCATGGCAAATCTAAAAACAAATCCAAATAATTTCTTTGAATAGAATATTCCGCAACTTGAGGATTCATACGCTGAAGTTTACCTATTTCTTTTTCAAAATGTTGTTTTGTTTTTGCTTCCCACTTCTTTTTCGAAGCACGCTTTTTCATGTCTTCAATTTCTTCCTCATAACTTACTCCACCCAATTCTTCTTGAATGGTTTTTATCTCTTGTTGAAGAAAATATTCGCGTTGTTGCTGACTCATATCATGCTGCACTTTGGATTGAATATCATTTTTTAATTCCAATCGCTGAAACTCAACATTCATGTGTTTGAGAGTTTTCAAGGCGCGTTGATGCAAATCATTGACTTCGAGTAATGCTTGTTTTTCAACCACAGAAATACCCATATTGGACGATACAAAATTGATAAGAAAAGAGTTGCTTTCTATATTTTTTATAGCAAAGGAAGCTTCACTTGGAATATTTGGACTTTGTTTGATAATTTCTAGAGATAAATCTTTAATAGATTCAATGGCTGCAGCAAATTCATCATCCTCTTTTGTAGGAACTACTTCATCAACATTTTTGATTTTCGCAGTTAAATATGGATCTTCCGAAACAAGTTCTGTTATCTCAAAACGTTTTTTTCCTTGAATAATGACCGTTGTATTACCATCAGGCATTTTTAAAACTTTCAATATTCGGGCAACGGTACCAATTTTGTGAATATCCTCAAATTTTGGGTCTTCTACACTTTCATCTTTTTGTGCTACAACACCTATAACTTTTGAACCTTTATTGGCATCATTAATGAGCTTAATAGACTTGTCGCGTCCTGCAGTAATTGGAATCACTACGCCTGGAAATAATACTGTATTTCTTAAAGAAAGAATAGTTAAAGAATCAGGAAGTGTTTCGTTTTTTATCTCTTCTTCGTCTTCGGTAGTCATCAGTGGAATCAATTCTGAATTTTCATCAAAATCTTGGAGTGACAATGTGTCAAGTATTTTATATTTTGGGTTATTCATATCAATTATAAGTCATTCTGTCATGCTGAACAGAAATTGTTAAGTATCAAATTTCATTATCATTATAAATTTATCTTCTTATTTGATTAATTTACAATGATTTACATCATCTAAATGACAATTGTTGTGCCAAGATAATTTCCACAGTTGGAGATTTAACAAACGTGAGTTGTTCGTTTTATTTTGTAAAGAACAAGAAAAGCTAGTAAAAAGAAAACTGCAAGCGCCAATACAGAATACTGCATAAACCCTGTAAGCGCGATTAAAATACCAAATACTATCATCCCCAAAACAATAGCTATTTTTTCAGTAACATCATAAAAACTAAAATAAGTAGCATGATCGTGTGTCTCTGGCAACAATTTAGAATAGGTCGAACGTGTGAGTGACTGCGTTGCACCAAGAACAAAGCCCAAAACAATGCCCATGGCATAAAAATAGTAATCTATATTGGGCTGGTTTTTATCCAATACAAAAGCAATAAAACATACTATTCCCCAAATAAATAGCGTAATTTTCAAAGTCGCTAAATTTCCTATTTTATCAGATAATCTTGAAAACAAATAAGCGCCAATTATGGCCACAATTTGAACGAGTAATATGGTTAATATGAGGTTTAAAGTTGGTAAACCCAATTCTTCACTACCAAATATTCCTGCCATAAGTATGATGGTTTGAACACCAACACTTAAAAAGAAAAAAGCAATTAAAAAATACTTCAATTGTGAATGCTGTCCTAATGATTTAAAAACAGATTTAAGTTCTAAAAATCCTTTCCAAATGTAGTCTTTATCAGGCTTGTGATTAAAAACATTATTGGGTAAACGGCGGTATGTAATTTGAGCAAACCCAAACCACCAAAGTCCAACCAAAACAAATGTGATTCGAGGTGCTAAAGTTGGATCTGTAATCCCAAACCAATCTGGTTTTTGGACTAAAACTAAGCTAAAAACAAGCAATACTACCGAACCAAAATAGCCATACATAAAACCTTTTGCACTCACTTTGTCTTGCTGTTCGGGGAAAGCCACTTCGGGCAAATAAGCGTTATAAAACACAATGCTGCCCCAAAACCCTATGCTCGCAAAAATTGTGCACAAAAGCGCTACCCAAAGTGTAGAGGCACCATCAAAAAAGTAGAGCCCCATTACTGAAAGTGAACCCATTAAACAGAATCCTTTTAAGAATTTAAGTTTATTCCCTGTATAATCTGCAATTCCAGATAGTATTGGAGAGCAAAAAGCAACAATAAGAAATGAAAATGCTAAGGTATAATCATATAGTGTTGTGGGGTTCCAATGCGTACCCAAAAAGGATATATCGCCTTCTGTATTGGCAAAAGAATTCGCCATACTAGTATAATAAATTGGAAAAACTGCAGTACTAATAACTAGAGGATAAACCGAATTTGCCCAATCATAAAATGCCCATGCATTAATGAGTTTTTTACTTCCTTTTTTGAGTGTTTTCATAAAAAAAGCTGCTTTTTATAAGCAGCTTCTAATTTAGGCAATTATTTTGACAACAATTAATTTATCTAAAACTCGTTATACCATACTTTTGAGCTTCTGCACGAGCAGCAGGGGCTAAAGCACGTAAATTTGCAATTCGAGAATCATTGGAAGGGTGTGTACTTAAAAATTCTGGTGGGCCTTTTTTACCATTATTATTGGCTTTCATACGCTCCCAAAGTCTTGAGGCTTCATCGGGGTTATAGCCTGCGATCGCCATAATATATATTCCTATTTTATCAGCTTCGGTTTCATGCCCTCGACTAAAAGGCAATACCCCCAAAACAGTAGTTCCAATCCCATACGATTGATTGAAAATATTTCTGTATTTTTCATCCTTAATGGCAACGTTTCCAGCAACAGCCCCTATTTGCTGAAACATTCCCGCACTCATCCGTTGCTGACCATGGTTGGCCAATGCATGTGCCACTTCGTGACCCATTATTGCGGCTATACCTGTTTCATTGGCAGCAATAGGCATAATTCCTGTGTAAAACACAATTTTTCCCCCTGGCATACACCAAGCATTAACGGTTTCGTCCTGTACTAAGTTGTATTCCCATTTGTAATCTTTCAAATACCCTTGATAGTTATTGGCATCCAACCAGCGTTTTGCAGCAGCTGAAATTCGCTGTCCTACGCGTTTTACCATTTCTGACTCTGTAGTACCTGTAATCACTTTATTTTCGGATAGAAATTGATCATACTGTGCAAAAGCCATTGGTAAAATTTGTGAATTAGGCACCAAGGCCCATGTTTTTTTTCCTGTGAAAGGGTTTGTAGCACAAGAAATTGCTAAAAAGAGCAATAGAATAAATAAAATCTTTGTTTTCATGTAAACGTTTTTTAAAATTAATAACAAAAAGCATTCCATAGTATAAGACACAAAAAACTTAAAATAGTCACAAAGTTTTGTGAAAATAAATAATTTACGTCTAAAAATAACTAATTTTAAAACATAAAAAATATACCCATGCATCCAAAAAATTTAATCTCAATACTTCTAATTTTAGGCTTATGCTCCTGTAAATCTGAAGCTCAAAAAAAAGAAACCTTTAAAATCAATAAATCTGAAGCAGAATGGAAATCAAAGTTGACAGATATACAATTTTATGTTCTAAGAAAAGAAGGTACAGAACGTGCTTTTTCTAGTCCTTTGGACAAAAATTACAGTGCAGGAACTTATGTTTGTGCAGGTTGTGATACCCCTCTTTTCAAAAGCGAACATAAGTTTAATTCTGGTACTGGTTGGCCAAGTTTTGATCGCGAAATAAAAGGCAATGTGGCTTATTCAGTAGATTATAAAATTGGTGTAGCACGCAGCGAAGAACACTGTGCAACTTGTGGCGGTCATTTGGGGCATGTCTTTAATGATGGTCCTCGAAATACAACGGGAATGCGTCATTGTATCAATGGTGCTGCACTTAAATTTATTCCAAAAAATGAGTAAATCAAAAATCAATAAATCTGAAGCAGAATGGAAAAATGAGCTGAGTGAAGCTCAATACCGTATCCTAAGAAAAAAGGGGACAGAAATGCCACATTCTGGTGTTTATAACCATCATTTTGAAGAGGGCGTATACCATTGTGCGGGGTGTAGCACACCATTATTTGAAAGTCAATCAAAATTTGATGCAGAATGCGGTTGGCCAAGTTTTGATGCGTCTATCAAAGGGAATGTAGAATATATTCTTGACAAGAGTCATGGCATGATTCGAACAGAAATTGTTTGTTCATCATGTGACGGGCATTTAGGTCATGTCTTCAATGACGGCCCAACAACAACAGGAACCCGCTATTGTGTAAACTCTATTAGCATAGATTTTAAAAAATCATAAACTCAAAAAACTTCGCTTACTTTTAGTTCATTTCTGTTTTATTTATAGATTTAGGTTTTGTAAATTTGCAACTTCTAACAACGACTAAAGATACTAGGAATGAGTAAATATGATGTGATTGTTTTGGGAAGTGGACCAGGCGGATATGTAACAGCCATACGTGCTTCTCAATTAGGACTCAAAACGGCTGTAATTGAAAAAGAAAGTTTGGGAGGCGTTTGTCTCAATTGGGGATGTATTCCAACAAAAGCACTTCTAAAATCGGCACAAGTTTTTGAATACCTCAAACACGCAGGGGATTATGGTTTGCAAGTCAAAGACTATGATAAAGATTTTGACGCCGTAGTTAACCGTAGCCGTAATGTGGCCGATGGGATGAGTAAAGGTGTACAATTTTTAATGAAAAAAAATAAAATTGATGTCATTTCTGGTTATGGGAAAATCAAACCAGGAAAAAAAGTGGATGTCGATGGAAAAGAATATAGTGCTGATCATATCATTATTGCAACTGGTGCTCGCTCTCGCGAACTTCCAAGTCTTCCCCAAGATGGCAAAAAAGTAATTGGTTATCGCCAAGCGATGACCTTAAAAAAACAACCTAAAAAACTTATCATTGTAGGTTCAGGCGCTATTGGCGTAGAATTTGCCTATTTCTACAACGCTATGGGTACAGAAGTTACAATTGTAGAATATATGCCACGAATTGTTCCTGTTGAAGATGAAGACGTTTCAAAACAACTTGAACGCTCTTTTAAGAAAAGTGGAATAAAAATCATGACGTCTACAGAGGTTATCGCAGTAGACACATCAGGAAAAGGCGTAAAAGCAACAGTGAAGACTAAAAAAGGAGAAGAAACTCTTGAAGCCGATGTGGTGCTTTCTGCTGTAGGTATAAAAACAAATATTGAAAATATTGGCCTAGAAGATGTCGGTATTGTGACCGATCGCGATAAAATTTTGGTGAATGATTTTTACCAAACCAATATGCCAGGTTATTATGCGATTGGCGATGTCACCCCTGGCCCTGCCCTAGCGCATGTCGCTTCAGCAGAAGGTATTTTGTGTGTCGAAAAAATTGCAGGTCACCAAATCGAAGCCTTAGATTATGGCAACATTCCAGGTTGTACCTATTGTAGCCCAGAAGTGGCTAGTGTAGGGCTTACAGAAGCTCAAGCTAAAGAACAAGGCTTAGACATCAAAGTTGGTAAATTCCCATTCTCTGCCTCTGGAAAAGCAAGTGCAGGCGGAAACACAGAAGGGTTTGTAAAAGTTATTTTTGATGCTAAATATGGCGAATGGCTCGGCTGTCATATGATTGGTGCTGGAGTCACCGATATGATTGCAGAAGCCGTTTTGGGACGTAAATTAGAAACAACTGGCCATGAAGTGCTAAAAACAGTACACCCACATCCAACGATGAGTGAAGCAGTCATGGAAGCGGTTGCGGATGCCTATGACGAAGTCATTCATATTTAGAAATAAAAAAAAGTTCTAATAAAGGCGGTCTTTTTTGACCGTCTTTTTTTTGATGTTAATTATAAGAAACTTTGTAGGGCAAGACTGTAGCTCTTTAAACCAAATCCTAAAATAACACCTTTGGCATTAGGAGAAACAAAAGAGTGATGACGAAATTCCTCTCGACTATAAGTATTTGAAATATGCACCTCAATTACAGGTGTAGAAATTCCTTTGATCGCATCACCAATTCCAACAGAAGTATGGGTATAAGCGGCGGCATTTAAAACTATACCATCGTATGAAAACCCAACGTCATGAAGCTTATCAATAAGCTCACCTTCTATATTTGACTGAAAATAGTCCAATTTAAATTGAGGAAATTCAGATTGTAATTCATTAAAAAAGGCGTCAAATGTTTTAGAACCATAAATTTCGGGTTCTCGCTTTCCTAACAAATTTAAATTGGGGCCATTAATGATGATAATGTTTTTCATTTGGTAAAAATACAAAAGTTATAAAAACAAAAAAAGCGATGCAATGCATCGCTTTTTTCTGTAATAAATAGATAGATTGTTGTTATTACAAGAATATTCCAAAGCCAGCAGTAACTCCAAAAGCACCACTTTTAACAACATAACTACTTTCTTTTTTATTTTTCATATTTGAATTTAAGTATGTTAGACCTACATTTAAAGATACTGATTCGTTAACAAAATATGCAAAACCGCTATACTTTTCTTCGTCGTAATCGCCAGCACTAACAGAAATTAGTCCAGCTCCAACTCCAACATAAGGCACAAAACTATTTCCAGAGTTGAAAAAATATTTTACGCCAGGCAATATTGCTGTTGTGGATACGGTATATGAATCACTTCCATCTTTTTCAGTTGTAGAATCAAATTGAACGCCTAAGCCTACAGATAAATTATCCATAATAAAATAGTTAACATTAGGCTTAAATGAAAATTTAGAGACGGTTGTTTTCTCACCCACTTCCTTTCCGTCACTTTCTGCTTGAGCATTAGACGAAGTAAATCCAAGAGAAGTATCTGCTCCAAAAAACCAATTCCCTTTTTCAGTTTGAGCAGTTAAACATAAGGAGAATAATGTAAAGAATGTTAATAAAAATAATTTTTTCATAGTATTTAGATTTAAGGTTTAATAATGCCACGAAGTTAAATTATTTATTTAAAATTTAAAAAAAATGAAATTTTTAATCTGTTGAAATATATTTCAATTTATGTAAAAAAAAAGCGATGCTATTGCATCGCTTTTATGTTTGTCTATATTAGTTTTAGAAACTGTATACAGCTCCAAGAACAAAAGAAGATAGGCTTCCACTACCGTTTCCATCATTATTGATGAAAATATCTTGAGAAGAATCATCAATTCTAAATTCTGGCTTAATAGTTAAATCACCCACTTTGTAGTTAGCGGTTAATGTTGGTGTTAATACATTAAGAACATCGCTATCAGCAATTGGGCCAAAAGCAATATATTCTAAGCGAAGACCCCAAGACATTTTTTCAGAAGCTGTATATTGAGGGTATATTGAAAGCGCCGTATATTCGTCTCCAATTCTTCCACTAAGTACACCGTCTTTGTAATTTGCAAATTGTACATTAAAGTCCATTTGGATAGTACTTGAAAGATCAAAACCACCGATAATATCAATAAAACTAGAGCGTTGGCTACGAACATAACCAAGTTTAAATCTTCCATTCGTAATTTGACCACCAACAGAATAATGTCCAGTATTGTTGAAATCTGTAACCTCCATTGGATTCATTACCGCTAATTTCATATCCCAATTGTTATTGAGTTTGAAATCAAGCATTAAACCATTATGATTTCTAGGTCCAAAGGTAAACGCATGAGACATACTGTAGTTAAAGTTTTCAACTGGTGAAATTCTTTCAAGACCAATAAATGTATTGAAACGACCCATAGTTGCAGTTGTGTTCTCTGTAATCTTCCAAAACATATACATTTGGTTAATTGCAGCATTGTTAGTTGCTCCATTTGGGTTAATAGCCTGGTCTGCTCTTGGCCCATATGCTAAGTCTGCAACAAAACCTACGTTCTCATCTTGGTAGGATGCGACTAAATTTGCCATTCCTAAAGAAAAGCCTGGCATATTAACAAATGAACTTGGAGGAGCATAAGGAAGTGTTCCTTGATTTACCTCGTCATTTGGAGAATTAATGTTAGATCTCCAGTAAGCGTCTACTGAACCACTAAAATTAAATTTTGATTCTTCTTCTTGACCAAAAGATAAGGTTAAAATGGATAAAGCTATTAGTGTAAATAAATTTTTCATAATATTTGTTTATGGTTGTTATTACAAATTTAAACAAAATAATTTAATTTTTGATTAAATCTGAGAGAACAAAAAAAAAGCGGTGCATTTGCACCGCTTTTAAATATGATTATCTTATTATAATCTAAATCCTAGTCTAAAATTACCAGTTACACTGTCACCAAGACCAAATCCAGTTGTAGCGTCTCCTCCTTCTGGATCAACAGAAGAAATACCAAGACCATAACCAAATTCCATTCCAACGTAAACGTTAGGTACAATGTAATAATCTGCACCTAAGAAAACACCAGCAAAAAGTGTAAGAGTTGTTGCAGAACCACTGTCAGCAAAACCAACTAAACCATGATAACCCCAGTAAGTTGATAAACGCTCAGCACCAGTAAGGTGATTTTCGATACCCATACCAGCTGCAATCCCGAAAGTAGAATCTTCTCCATCAACACCACTATCAGCGAAATTAAAATTAGCAAAATAACGCTTAGCTTTTGTGTCTGAGTCAAATTTTCTCATCATGAAAGTTGCACCACCTGTAATTTCTGGCATACCAAATTGAGTACCACCGTTTAAATTAGGTGTAAATTGAGCTTCAAACATTGTAGCTCCAGCTCCAGGCTTAGTAAAAGTACCAGCATCTGTTGAAATTTGAGCAGAACCAAAAGCAAATATTGATAATGCTGCAATTAAAAGTAATTTTTTCATAATTAATTATTTTGTTTATGATTAATGATACAAAATTATACAAAATATTTTATAGATTGACATAAAATTCAATTTTTTTTTGATTTCAACGATAAAATCGTGCAGTTTATGGATTTTTTAAGAAGATAACCGAGCACAAACCTTTAAATATATTTTAACACATTTTTATGAAAAATTTATTTATTTAGTAGAAATTTGCAACAAACAAACAACTTTATACATAAAAATCACATGAAAAATTACCTCCTATTTTGCTTATTCATAGTTTCATTTTCACTTTTTTCACAAAATCCCAGTGTTTATGCCAATGAAATTAACGCTAATGAACTAAAAGAAAAGCTGTACACCTATGCTTCTGATGAATTTCAAGGAAGAGAAACAGGCACAGAAGGACAAAAAATAGCTGTTGAATACCTTAAACAAAAATACCAAAATCTAGGAATTGGAGCTGCAAAGGCTAACGGCGATTATTTTCAAAATGTTCCAATGAAACTTGTTAAAACTCCAAAAGTGACCATATCTATAGGAAATCAATCGTTTAGTTATTATGATGATTTTGTTGCTATTGCTTCTGGAGAGACTGCAATAATAGAAGCGGAAGAGTTTGTTTTTGTCGGATATGGCATTAAAAGTACCTTATATAACGACTACAAAGATTTGGATGTTGCTGGAAAAATAGTAGTTGCTATTGATGGCGAGCCAAAAGACGAAAATGGAAACTATATTGTTTCTGGAACCAATGAAATTTCAAAATGGTCCAACGGTAGACAATCTTTAAGCTCCAAACGTAACCTTGCAAAAGAATTAGGTGCAAAAGCATTTATACTCATAGACAATGCAATGTTCAAACGCTATTCGTCTTATTATAAATCTATAGAAAAAAAAGGTGGAGAAAGTAATTTAGCACTTGATGTTGATGCCAACTCATTTTATGGTTTTTTGGTAAGTTCAGAAATGGGAAGTAAGCTCGTTCAGAATAATAACGGTGTTTATCCTCAAAATATAATTATTAAGTTTGAAAATGTTTCTGAGCCTATAAGCTCTGAAAATGTTGTTGCTATGATTCCTGGTCAAGAAAAACCCGAGGAATATATAATCCTATCTGCACATCTTGATCATGTTGGCATGCACGACGGAGAGATTTTTAATGGTGCAGATGATGATGGTTCGGGGACCATAGCACTATTAGAAATTGCAGAGGCGTTCCAAAAAGCTGTAAAAAACGGAGATGGCCCAAAAAGATCTGTAGTATTTTTGCATGTTACCGCAGAAGAAAAAGGACTTCTAGGGTCTCAATACTATACAGACTTTGCTCCTGTTGTTTCACTGGAAAACACAGTAGCTAACCTTAATATAGATATGATTGGGAGAACCGATCCTAAACGAAAAGTTGGAAAACGCAACTATATTTACCTCATTGGTAGTGATAAATTGAGTACAGAACTCCACGAATTGTCTGAAGAAGTAAACAATAGATACACCAATATAGAATTGGATTATACATATAACGACGAAAACGACCCCAATCGCTTTTATTACCGCTCAGATCATTACAATTTTGCAAAAAACAATATTCCAATCATCTTTTATTTTAATGGAACTCATGCTGATTATCATAAAGCTACTGACACACCAGATAAAATAGAATACGATTTATTAGAAAACAGAACGCGTCTTGTATTTTTTACGGCTTGGGAATTGGCCAACAGAAAAGAACGTGTAAAAGTTGATAAAGCTTTTCAATAAGTTTCAGGAAACAATAGGAAACCAAAAAAGCTTCTCAAATTTTGAGAAGCTTTTTTTTATTGTTGTATAAGAGACTCAACCCTAAATAGTGATTTTTTAAATTTATAGAATATAAATAATGTTGTATCATGAAAACTTTATAAGCTTGGATATATTAAATAAGAAATAGAATCCAAACAAGCGGGTGATTATTCTACAAAATACAAGTCAATGTTACAGATTGGATTTAACTATTTTGAGTTTTTAAGGGTTTGAGAGGAGCGAAATCCCAAGATAAACAAAACAGAAAGGCAAATTAGTTTTAATATTAATTAATTTACCTAGTTAAATACACTCTATCCTCATTATTAATATCATCTTCACAATCACATTTTTCTTCTTGGCCAAATTTGTAGGACAATCCAAAATAATGATTGCCATTGGCATATTGACTAAGGTCCGAAAGCGCCATATCATAACCATAAGTGAGGGTGAACTCTGATTTAAACCTAACATTTACAAAAGCACCATAAAGGGCATCAGGCTGGTATTGAAGTCCCAGAGCAAATTTTTCATTTCAATTAAATTGGTTTCCTCAAATATATTGAATTTTATTTCAATTTTAGATACATAAAGAGTACATCTTAGCGCATTAGCTATGAAACAAAGCGTGTTGAGAAAACAACTAAAAGCCAATGTCTGTCAAATGTCTGTCAGTTTTTAGTAAATTTGATGTGTTCTTTGAGATGTTTAAAACGAAAGTCGTGAAGTGCTTTAAGGTGCTTTTCAAAACACGGTTAGAGCATAAAAAAAGCCCTCTCAAAAGAAAGGACTTTTAATGGGTGGAAGATCGGTCTCGAACCGACGACCTCCTGAACCACAATCAGGCGCTCTAACCAACTGAGCTACAACCACCGTTTAGCATACAAAAATGCGTGTGCAAATGTAGTTCATTTATGATTTTATACAAAGATTTTTTTTTAATTTATTTTAAATCAAATATGGAGTTCACTGCCAAAAGTCTATCAGTAGTAAACCCCTCTGCGTAATCGGTAAAGACCAAGCGGCCAAGATCTGCAGCTCTATAGCGAATACTTTCAATAAAATTTTGACTTGAAATAGGCGTTTCCGGCTCTGTACTTTTAGGATCAAAGAATTGAGACTTGTAGGCGGCCACTGCGGCCATTTTGACATCTATAGTAGAACTTATATCAACCACAAAATCTGGTGTACTATTTTTCCATTGGATATAACTATACACAGCATTGGGGCGCCACGAAATTTGCTCCTCTCCTTTTTCGCTCTTTGTATTTATTTTTGTCAAACCGCTTAAAAAACAGGCTTCGCGCACCAAAGCACTTGATTTGCCATGATCGGTATGACGGTCGTCAATAGCATTACAAAAAACAATATCCGGCTGATAAGCCCTAATTTTTTTGATAATTTCTAATTGGTTTTCCTTGGTGTTAAATACAAAACCATCTGGGAACCCTAAATTCTCTCTAAAGGATACCCCTAAAATTTTGGCAGCAGCGCTTGCCTCTGCTTTTCGTGTTTCTGCGGTACCTCTTGTACCAAGTTCTCCACGAGTAAGATCAATTATACCAACCGTTTTTCCCTCAATAATGGCTTTATGGAGTGTACCCCCGCAGGACAATTCGACATCGTCTGGGTGTGCGCCAAATGCAAGAATATCTACTTTCATAATGCTAGTGTTTTTTACTTAAACTCAAAGCTTGCTCAATATCGTAAATTAAATCCTTTTTAGATTCAATTCCAACAGAAAAACGAATCAGTTGATCTGTAATCCCCTGTGCAAATCGGTCTGATTCTGAAAGTAAGGCATGAGATGTTAGAGCAGGTAAAATCATTGTGCTTTCCACACCAGCCAAACTCATTGAAGGTTTTATTAATTTAAGTGATTTAAGGAATAAGACTGTATCATACGCATTTGACAATTCAAACGATAGCATTGCACCAAAACCTTTCATTTGAGTTTTTGCCAATTGATGATGCTCATGTGATTTTAAGCCAGGATAATACACATTATCAATACCCGAATGTTTTTCTAAAAACCGAGCCAGTTTTTTGGCATTCTTTTGTTGAGCTTTAACTCGTATGGCTAAAGTTTTCATACTTCTTTCTAGCATCCAAACCGAAAAATCACTAAGGTTGCCTCCAAAATCTTTTGCTAAATTCCAGATTTTATCAACATTATTTTGAGTAGAAGCAATTGCACCAGCGCTAATATCACTATGTCCTCCAAAATATTTTGTAGCAGAATGAATGATCACATCAATACCAAGCGTATGTGGTTTTTGAACAATTGGTGTTGCAAAAGTATTATCAATAGCTGAAACAATATTATGAGACTTAGCCAATTTTGCTATGGCAAACAAATCAACTAATTTAAGGAGTGGATTTGATGGCGTTTCAATATAAATAAGTTTGGTATTTTTTTGAATACATTCTTCAAAAGAATTGATTGACAAATCTTTAGTAAAAGTGTATTGAATACCGTATGCCTTAAAATGAGATTCGATAAAATTGCGTGTTCCTCCGTAAATATCATTTTGGACAACAGCATGATCGCCAGATTTTAAAAAGCTAAGCATTACAGCAGATACTGCCGCTAAACCTGATGAAAATAGCATTCCTGCTTCTGTATCTTCAAGTGCAGCAATTTTTTTACTCAAATGCTCCTGATTTGGTGTATTAAAATAGCGTGGATAGCGCTTTGTTTCTTGATCCAAAAAACCATAAGAGGTGGAAAGATATATAGGAGATACCGCCCCTTGGAAAAGAGGGTCGACTATAGCACCTGAATGGGTACAAATGGTATTTTGACCTATTTTTTGTTTTGACATTAAAATAGTTTATAAAACGCTATTTATTATCTAAGTCGTTAAATTGTTTGATAAGAACAAAAGCCCATATTGCGACGCAAACGGAAACAAAAATGGAAAAATATAATACGATGTCGTTAGCGTTCAAGGCGAAAGAGTTTAAAAAATATCATTAGACCCACAAGCATAGGCGCCCAGATCCCTACAAAAATTCCGTGTAATTCATGTCCTGAAAAAAACAAATATTCAGAAACAATTATAATTAGAACGCACAACAAAAGTAAAAGCGTGTTGGTGATTCCTAATAGTTTTACAAATTTCATTGAAGCATTAGTTTTAAAGTTTAAAAATAGAAAAAAATAATTTTAATTGTTGAATAAATTGAAAAAAAATATAAACCGAACAATTATTTTCGCAAAAAAAATAAATAATGCTCAAAGCTGTTTTGTTTGATATGGATGGTGTTGTTGTAGACACTGAACCGCTACACCACAAAGCGTATCAAAAAATGTTTAAAAAAGTTGGAATAGACGTTTCTTAAGATATGTATGAGGGTTTCACTGGTCAATCCACTTATGGAATATGTAAGCAACTTTGTACCCATTTTAATCTTGAGCAAGACCACCAAGAATTGGTGCAAATTAAACGTAATTATTTTACCAAACTCTTTTTTGATGATGGCGATTTGAAATTATTGGATGGGGTTGAAGAATTAATCAACAACTATTTTGATCATGGTTTGACATTAGTTGTGGCCTCCTCTGCTTCCATGTTTACGATAAATAATGTGATGAAACGCTTTAACTTAGACCGTTTTTTTTTAAATAAACTTAGTGGCGCAGATCTTAAAGCCTCAAAACCACATCCAGAAATTTTTATTAATGCAGCAAAAGCGGCTAATGCTTTGCCAAATGAATTTTTTGTGATAGAAGATTCAACCAATGGTATCAAAGCTGCAAAGCGTGCAGGGATTTATTGTGTGGCCTACAAAAGTGAGCATTCAAAAAATCAAGATTATGCTTTAGCTGATATGATTATTTATGATTTTAAAGAAATCCATTTCAATAAAATCAAAAATAAAATTAGCTAACTTTTTTTGAGTAAAACTTAAGGTGTTTTATATAAGCAAAAACACTGATTGTTGTAAGAATTAAAAGACTTCCTAAAATATAATTAACGCTTATTTCTTGATCATCCTTGGCGTACGAATGCAATCCAGCAAGGTAAAAGTTCACACCAAAATAAGTCATTAAAATACTGCCAAAAGCGAGAATTGAAGCAATATTAAACGCTAGACGACTTCTTAATCCAGGAACAAGCCGCATATGGATAACAAAGGCATAAATCATTATACTGATAAGCGCCCACGTTTCTTTTGGGTCCCATCCCCAATAACGTCCCCAGCTTTCGTTGGCCCACATGCCGCCCAAAAAATTTCCTATGGTAAGCATAACAAGTCCAACTGTAAGTGCCATTTCATTAATAACGGTGAGTTCTTTGACATTTAACGCCATCTTATCCTTGTTCTTTGATGTTGTAAGAATTATGAGCAACAAACTAATGACTCCTAAAATCATCCCCAAAGCCATAGGACCATAGCTTCCAACAATAACGGCTACATGAATCATTAACCAATAACTATTCAAAACCGGTTGTAGATTTCCTATTGACGGATCCATCCAATTCCAGTGTGCAATCATCAAAATCATTGCTGTTATAAATGCAGTAGATGCAAAGGTAAGGTTGCTTTTTTGACCTAACATTACGCCAAAAGCCATAGTTGCCCAAGCCACATAAATCATAGATTCATAAGCATCACTCCATGGGGCATGACCAGAAATATACCAACGTACAATCAAACCAGCTGTGTGTAACCCGAAGCAAACGTAAAGTAAAATTTTAAAGATATTTACCGATAGTTTCAATACTTTACTTTTATCTCTTAAAATCTGAACGATCAACAATACAAACATCAAACTACTGGCATACATATACCAACTGAATAGTTTTTTGAAAATATCATATTTATTGTATGTGATTTCGGTTTTTATTTTCTTTTCAGAGAGCATTGTTTTGCCTCCATAGCGTTGTTGCGTCTTTTTAATGGCTTCAACAAGTTTTTGACTTTGCGTAAAATCAGTGTTTTGTAATTTATCATTTTGAAGAGTGGCAAGATAGGCCAAGAATCCTGTTTTGATAAAATTGCTATACAATGAATCCTTGATTACTCTACCCTGTTGAACAAATTCTTTTGGAGACACCCATTTATTATTTTCATCACCTGGTATGGGGAAAAGACGCAGTGCATCACCTTCTAATGAATTAAATAAAAGACTCACGCGCTGATCGGTTTCCTTAAATTCTTTTTGAATCGCAGTAGGCACTTGTGCACTATAGGCTTCCTCAAGAAATGGGCCTAATTTATAATTTAAATTTTTGTCTAAAAAATCAATCAGTGCGGCATATTTTTGCTCTTTTGGAAGACCTATAATACTGCGAATAGTGTCAGCTTTTTTTGGTTTTAAATAAATTATAGGCACATTATACCACAATTGTGGACTCTCTTGCATGGATAAAAACACCTGATTGGCTTCATAATTATTATAGGTGTCTTTTTTTGAGAGTTTCCTTAATAACTCTGAAGCATAAGTATTTACAGGTTTCATTCGGCCATCGGAGTCTTGAATGACCAACTCACCAAATCGATTGGACTCCTCTATAGGCGTAATATTCGCCGAAAGTATAGAATCTAATTGTTGTTGCGTAGGTCGCAACATTTGATGATCAGAAGTATGTGATAATTGAGCATTAACTCCAAATGAGAAAAAGGAAAATACAATAATTGAAAGCTTTGCCTTTTTGCGCTTAATTTTATCCAATTGCTGGCGTAAAGCTTCCATTCTAGCGCCTTTGCTAAACAAAATAGCCAATAAACCAAAATACAATAAATAGTACCCCAAATACGTAAACCAAGTCCCCCAATAATCGTGATTCACTGAAAGAATAGTTCCTTTTTCATCGGGATCAAAAGAAGATTGAAAAAAGCGATAACCTCTATGATTTAAAATATTATTCATGTAAATATGAAAATCAAAATCACCGTCTTTATCATCAAAAACAGTGACTTTACTTTCATAAGATGAGTAGCTTTTTTCTGTTCCAGGATAACGTTCAGCAATAAAATCGTTGAGTTTGATATCAAATGGCAATTCAAGTGTTTTTGAACCATATTTAAATGCAAAATCTAGTCCTCCAACAGTAATTTGTTTAAAGGGGTTGCTTATCCCCTGACCTCCTAGAAGTTTAACAGTTTTTGTTTCTCCATTTGTGGTCACTTTAAGAGCAATACCATCTTCATCACCTTTAAGAAGTTTAGACTTTTTAACCACATCAAAGACGCCTTTTATAACTGGTTTAGGAAATACAATAGCTTGATTTCCAATGATATATCTTGATCGCAATGCCAAAGGCTGAACACTGTCTTTAACAAGTTGTCCTTGAGTGCCTGTTGCCATTGTCATATACTCTCCCTCAAAAGGAGATTGAATGGTCAACCCTTCATCAGAAAAAGTTAAATTGATAGCACCAGGTGTAGTTTTATTTAGTGCATACAACACATTGTGTATACTACTAACTTCTCCAACTTTCAAAAAATGATTGTGTGGTGCGCCACTACCCGCTTCGACCAATTTTAAGTAATATTCTCCCGTTTCATCAGGAACAATATCTTCTTCTGCTCCCGAAATAAAATCGAGGAGCTCCACAGCTACTGGTGTATTTCCGTATGTTGTGCTATAACTGTAGTTATTATCTAATCGAGCTGAAAAGTCAACTTCATCATTGCGAACCAATCGCTGAAACTCTCCATCTATTTTGTAATCACCATCAATATATGTGGTTAGATATGTTTTTTGAGATAAGAATGTATTTTCAGTCGCACCTTCTCTTATGGCCATCATGCCTTCAAAGCCATGGTACCGTGTTATAAAAGCGCCTAAAAGAATAAAAATGAATGATAAATGAAGTACTAGAGTGGCCCATTTTTCTTTTCGCAGAAGGCGATATCTAAAAATATTTCCCACAAAATTTATCATAAAAACAACCATAATGGCCTCAAACCACCAAGCATTGTATATTAAATTTCGAGAGTATGGTGTTGGCGAAGTACTTTGCCCAACGTCCAAAAATGTACCAACAGCCATCGCAGTGGCATAGACAATAAATAAAACTGCTGTTAGGCGTGTAGAAAAAAGAAAATTAGCAATTTTTTTGAACATCAAACAAAGAAAATTTTATGGACCACAAATGTACTTACTTTTTACAAAAAAGTAATTTTAAAACAACGCTTTTAACAGTTATTTTAATAATTATTTTATAAAGCAGATTATTAACTTTCAAAAAACCCGATACTTGTGTAAATTAGCATTATGATTTCTATTGTAGTATTAGGAGCTGGGAATGTTGGTACACATTTGTGTAAGGCAATTAATAATGCTGAAAATTTGAATCTCGTTCAATGGTACAACAGGTCAAAAAGCAATAATTCCACAGAAAATACGGCTACAGAAAAATGTTATAATCTTGATAATCTTGCTTCTGCAGATGTTTATATTATTGCGGTTAGTGATAATGCAATCGAACAACTTTCGAACGATTTTCCGTTCAAAAACCAACTCGTAGTACATACCTCTGGAAGTATTTCAATGCGATTTTTAAATGCCAAAAACAGAAGAGGTGTTTTTTATCCACTTCAAACATTTTCAAAAACTGCTGCTATGGATTTTAAAAACGTTCCCATTTGTATTGAATCAACAGACAAAAACGATAGAAACACTTTAAAACAAATTGCAGAAGCTCTCAATAGCCCTACATATTTTATCAATTCAGAGCAACGGCAAGCATTGCATTTGACTGCTGTTTTTGTAAATAATTTCACCAACCAATTGTATCGAATCGCCCACGAGCTTACTGATGAAAAAAGCTTGGATTTTGAAATTCTGAAACCACTCATTCTTGAAACCGCAAAAAAAGTACAATATTTATCACCCTATGTGGCACAAACTGGGCCTGCAAAAAGACGGGATACAAAAACGATAAAAACACATTTAAAAAATTTGGAATCATATCCAGATTATAAAGAATTATACGAGCAACTTACAAAATCAATTCAAAAAACACATGGCTAAGAAAAATTACAAACCACTTTTGAAAACTATTACAACGCTTATTTTTGATGTAGACGGTGTTCTAACAGACAGCTCGTTGTTGGTTAATACCAATGGAGATTTACTTCGTAAAATGCACACAAGAGATGGCTATGCACTTCGTGCAGCCGTTGATGCAGGCTTAAATATATGCATCATTTCTGGAGGAAAAAATGAGGGTGTTCGCCAGCGATTAGAAGGTTTGGGAATAAAAGACGTTGTTTTGGGTGCACATGACAAAGTGAAGCATTATCATCACTTGTTAGACAAATATAATTTGTCCTCTGAACAGGTGTTGTATATGGGTGACGATATTCCTGATTTTCCTGTCATGAAATTAGTTGGTCTCCCCTGCTGTCCTCAAGATGCTGCGCCCGAAATTAAAGCCATTTCAGACTATATATCTCATATCAATGGAGGTTGCGGTGCCGTTAGAGATATTATAGAGCAAGTCATGAAAGTAAAAGGACTTTGGATGAGTGATTTTGATGCTCAAAATGATTAATTTTTAAATGCTTAAAAATAGACTGAAATCCAAAAATTTGATTTTAGCTTCAGGTTCTTTAAGAAGACAAGAGCTGCTAAAGTCATTAGGTGTCCCTTTTGAAATTCGACTTAAAAAAATAGATGAAAACTATCCTAAACATCTTAAGAGAAGTGAAATTTCAGACTATCTTGCTCAGCTTAAATCAAATGCATTTGTAGAAGAATTATCCCTTAAAGATCTCCTCATTACAAGTGACACTATTGTCTGGTATCATAATATGGCATTAGGAAAACCAGTATCTAAAGATGATGCCTTTCAAATGCTTCAAAAACTAAGTGGAAAAACACACGAAGTGATCACCTCTGTTTGCCTAAAAAGCCTACAAAAAGAAGATATTTTTAATTCCATAACGAAAGTGACATTCAAAGAATTATCGAAAGAAGAAATTCAGTTTTATGTTGATAACTATAATCCAATGGACAAAGCTGGAGCGTATGGCATTCAAGATTGGATTGGACAAATTGGTGTTACAAAAATTGAAGGGTCATACTTTAATGTCATGGGGTTCCCTATTCATAAAATCTACTCTCAATTATTGAAATTCTCTGAAGAACTCTAAAGCTCTTTTTTCGTTGTAATACACGCCACCTTTTGAAATAAACCCAACATGACCTCCTTTTTCTGGAGTTTCCAAAAATAAATATTTACTCATTTGAGCTATTTCATATGGAAAACAAGAAGTTGTTAGAAACGAGTCATTTTTGGCATTAAGCAACAAAACAGGGGTTTCTATTGAAGATAAAAAATGTAAACTGCTTGATTTTTTATAATAATCTGCTGCACTTTTAAAACCATTAGCTTTTGCGGTATACACCTCATCTAGCTTTCTTAAAGTCCAAACAGAATACAGTGCTTTTCTAGAAATTTTATCTGGAAATTGGCGTTGCTTTTGCATCAATTTGTACTTTAAACCAATCATAAAATAAATATGAAATAATATATTTTTTAATTGATGTAATGCTTTTGATGAGGCCGCCAAATCTACTGGAACAGATACTGCCATTGCAGCTTTTAATTGTGTAGATATATTTTGATTTTCACCCAGATATTTTAAAACAATATTTCCTCCCAAACTCACCCCTTTAAGGAAAAGTGATTTGTACTTATAATTTGTAATAATATGGGCAATTACTTCTTTTAAATCATTTGTTTGACCAGAATGAAAGCTTGAAAATTTTTTATTTAATTCTCCACTACAACTTCTAAAATTTACACAAACAGCATCAACGCCGTTGTTATTAAAATGTCTTGCAACACCCGTTACATAGGGCCGCTGACCATCGCCCTCCATACCATGTAATAATATAATAAGTTCATCGGATGGTGATTTGGCATAACTCCAATCTAAATCTAAAAAATCACCATCACTCAGGTTAATGCGCTCTCTATTTTGGTGAATCTTTATACGACGAAACAAGCCCGAGTAGACTGTTGATACAAATGCATTTTTGAATAATTTTAAAGGAGTAAAAAAAGGATCAATCTGTGGCATGAACTACATTGACATTTAAAATATGTTTTGTGTTTGAAGTGGCTAAAAATCGAGCATCTGGTCGCATTCCTACAACCCAAACAACATCTTCATTTGAACACAACAAAAGTACTTTTGATTTTTGTATAAGTGATAATTTTTCATCTTTAAAATACTTGCTCAACTTCTTTTTACCATTCATTCCAGAGGGATAGAAAAAATCACCTTCTGCCCACGAGCGCAGGACTAATGGAAATTGAAGTTTATCATGATCTAAAAACAAAGTATTTTTAGAAGAATTACCCAAATTTGATTCTCTTTCAAAATTGAGATGAACACCAAATTCACTTAGTTTTATTTCCTTCTCAAAATCAGTAATACTTAAAAAAAAGTCAGATTTTAAAGCTGATTTTGGCGTCAAAATCATAACGTTTCTATCTTTTAGTATCACATGTGTATTTGAATGGATTTGCTTCCCAGATTGTGCGCCAATTAAATGATAAAGTTCATCAAAATCTGTAAATCCATATTTTCCAAACAAAGGATAAATATAAGAGCGTAATGGATTGAGCAATTTAAGTTGCTTAATGTCATAGTGGGTTTCGTCAGGGTTTGAAAATGTTATAACTCTATTTTCAATATCTTTAATATGATTTTTTAATAAATCTTGCGATGCTAACAGATTATTTTGAGTTGTATTTAGAGCTTCAAGAATTGTTGGATAAATAGATTTTAGTACAGGAATAAGCTCATGGCGTAATTCGTTACGTTGGTATTTCAGACTTGCATTACTACTATCCTCACACCATTGAATATTATGCATTTTTGCATAATCAAAAATCTGATTTCTAGAAAATGGCAAAAGTGGTCTTACGGTTTGATCATTGACCTTTGGAATTCCTGTCAATCCATCAATACCAGAACCTCTGCTAAGATTGATAAAAAATGTTTCTAAATTATCATTGGCATGATGGGCAGTGAGTATTTTATCAAATTGGTGAGTTCTACAGAGTTCATCAAAAAAATTATAGCGCAACTCGCGAGCGGCCATTTGAATCGAAATTTTGGAGGTCTCTGCATAATGAGTGGTATTGAATTGTTTGGAAAAAAAAGTTAATTTATGTGTTTTTGCATAATCCAAAACAAAAGCTTCTTCTTTATCACTTTCCAATTCTCGTAATTTAAAATTACAATGTGCTAAAGCAAAATTTAATCCTGATTTTAAACATAAATCCGTTAAAACCATACTGTCTAATCCGCTAGAAACTGCAACCAGAATCTTTTGTTTAAAAAGGAACGGAAACTGTGATTTTATATGTTGTTCAAAAGCCAATTGCATTGCACAAAAATACAAATTAATTTTCCAGAGCTTCTCGCATTGCTTGTGCTTTTACAAGACATTCTTCATATTCGTGCTCTGGTTGACTTTTGTAAGTGATAGCGCTTCCTACAGAAAAAGAAATATAAGAAGATGATTTATTGTATAAAATACTTCTAATGACCACATTAAAATCAAAATCACCAGATGGAGTAAAATATCCTATTGCGCCAGAATATAGCCCTCGCTTGGCATCTTCCAATTGTTCAATTATTTTCATGGCTGATATCTTTGGTGCACCTGTCATGCTACCCATGGGAAAAGTAGATCTGATGACATCTACAGATGAATATTCCTCTTTCATTGTAGCACTTACCGTTGAAATTAAATGATGAACTTGAGCAAATGTATAAGGGCCACAAAGTTCATCAACGTTTACAGAACCTTTTTTTGCAATTCTTGACAAATCATTGCGCACCAAGTCTACAATCATTACGTTTTCACTGCGTTCTTTGGGGTTGGCTTCTAAATTGGCTTTCAATTTTTCATCCTCTATATCATGAACAGATCGCTTGGAGGTCCCTTTTATAGGTTGAGAAATGACACTATTTCCATTTTTCTTCAAATACCGCTCCGGAGAAGCAGACAATGCAAAATGTTCACCATTTTTTAAATATGCAGAAAATGGGGGTTGAGAACTGTTTTGAAGTTTGTAAAAAGTTGCTAGAGGATCGATTACACCATGTGAAAAAAATTCTTGACAAAAATTGGCTTCATATATATCTCCTCTATGGATATGATTTTGAAGAGATTTAACTTTTTCTAAATATGATGATTTTGATGTTCTTGCGTTAATTTTCAATTTTGAAGAATCTAAATTCTTACAAAATAACGATTCATTTCGAATTGTTTTTAAATCATCTTGAATGCAAAATGAAAACTCCTCTAAGTAATGAATACTTACCTGATCGCCTTGGAAAATAAATACTTTTTTGGGTTGAAAAAAAAATAAATCTGGAAATTGAAGACCATCAAAATTTGAAGAATTTAGCGTTTCAATATCATTTTTTAAATCATAAGAAAGATAACCAAAAATCCAATCTGAAGTTGTGTTTCTATAATTTTCCAATTGTTTAAAACTTTGATTTTCAGAAAGTTGTAAGCTCGAAAAAGCATCTACTGCCAAAATAGCCTCAAAACTACTATGGGTTTGGTTATATTGATTTGAATCCAACCAAACAACCTCATCAAAATTATTGGCCCATTGCAAGAGTTGCCTTTTGAAAGTTTCTAAGTGTTTTGGTTTAAAATGAAAGTGTGTTCTCAAAAATGGTATAAAACTAATTATATGTAAATTTAATCAGATATATTGAAATATACACCTACTTTATAAGAATACATTACCTTTGAATAAATTTTTCAATTTGGACACTTTCAGCAATTTTAAACTTCCCCCTATTCTGTATGATGCAGTTATGCAACTAGGATTCAAACACCCAACTGCAATTCAAAGTGCTTCTTTTTCAAAAATTTGCTCTGGTAGAGACCTGATTGGTATTGCACAAACAGGAACTGGAAAAACAATGGCCTACACCTTACCATTACTAAGAAACATTACACAACCCTCTCAAAGTTCTCCACGTATTTTAATTCTTGTGCCTACAAGAGAATTGGTGTTACAAGTGGTTGAATCAATTGATAAACTAAGCAAAGAATTACCGTTTCAAATTGTTGGAATTTTTGGTGGGACAAACATCAATACACAAAAAAAACAAATTGAAAATGGTGCAGATATTGTGGTCGCAACCCCTGGCCGACTTTATGATTTGGCCGTTAGCAGAGCATTGCGACTGAAAAATATACAAAAACTAGTTATTGATGAAGTCGATGTGATGCTCGATTTGGGATTTAGACACCAGCTTATAAATATTTTTGATTTACTCCCAGAGCAACGTCAAAACATTATGTTTTCAGCAACAATGAATTCAGAGGTCGAAAATATTATTTCAAACTTTTTTAGAAACCCCAATAAAGTATCCACTGCACTTTCGGGAACTCCGCTTAAAAATATTAAACAAACGCGTTTTAATGCACCGAATTATAATTCAAAGCTCAATCTTTCATTGTTTCTGTTGGCTAAAAAAGAAGCGTTCAAAAAAGTACTGATTTTCGTCGACCAAAAACGTATAGCCGACCGATTATTTGAAGCACTAGAGCTTAATTTTAGAAATGAATGTGGTGTGCTTCACTCCAATAAATCGCAAAATTACAGGCGCAATGCTATTGAAGAATTTAAAAGTGGAACCTACAAAATTTTAGTCACCACAGATCTGATGGCACGGGGTATAGACATAAATGAAGTTTCTCATGTTATTAGCTTCAATACACCAGAGTTTTCAGAAAATTACATGCATCGCATTGGTCGTACTGGACGAGCTCAAAAACAAGGGGAAAGCATATTGCTATCAACAAAAAAAGAACAAGAATTTAGGATTCAAATTGAGCGTTATATGAATTTCGAAATAAAAGTTTGTGAGTGGCCTGCTGAAGTGGAACTATCAAATGAATTGATGCCTGAGGAACGGAAAATTGTAAAGGAGCGGTATAATCCAAACCAAAAGAAAAATGATGATGTTCCTGGACCTGCATTTCATGAAAAAAAGGAAAAAAATAAAAAGGTAAATCTTGGTGGATCCTACAAAAGAACTATTGGAAAAAAATATAAAAAACCAAAAACAAGAGGGGACAAAAATTTTAATCGCAAAAAACGGAAATAATTAAGCAAATTTCAACTCTTCGAAATCTGCTACCCTATAATTTTTAATAATTTTATTTTTGATGCGTTTCAACTTCATTTTGAGAGCACTTTAGCCTAGATTATACACTTCGGTTATTTCTCTTATGGTCATATGACCACAATATTTTAGCAAAACTAGCTTTTGTTCATGTTTTGGTAATAAGCTAATTGCAAGTTTTAATCGTACTAATTGATGCTCATCAATAATACAAGAGTTGTAATTATAACTAAAAAACTCTTCACTTAATCTTTCTGGGTCAATTAGTTTATTTTCAAATTTTCTGTATTCAATATTTCGTTTGTAATTGATACAATAGTTGTGTGTAAAACTATACAACCAAGTTGAAAATTTTGACTTAAACAAGAAGGTGTCTAACTTTAAAAATACTTTAAAAAATATTTCTTGAGAGACATCTTCTGCATCTTGTTTGTTTTTAAAAAAGTTAAGGCATCGACCATATACAACTGAATAATAACGCTGATGTAAGGTTTCAAAAAGATGTGTTTCTTCCTTATGAATGATGGCAAGAACTAGTGCCTCGTCGGTGTATTGGTATTTTAGGTCGTGTGGATTCAAAGCGATTTGGGTGGCTTTTGCACTTTACATTTATGGGTGCTATGTTGGAAATATTAATTTTGTTTAATCAAATTGTTTAAATATTAGACAATACATTGTGAATCATTCTTCAAAATATACAGTTTTTTTTAACAAAAAAAAATAAATAAAATTTATAAAAAAAGCGGTCATTTTATGACCGCTTTAAATATAAAATCTTGTTTATCAATTAGATATGCAATGCTCTATTTTCGGTTGCGGCAAGTGCAGCTTCTTTTATGGCTTCAGTAAATGTTGGATGTGCATGAGACATTCTTGAAATATCCTCTGCAGATGCACGAAATTCCATAGCAACTACAGCTTCTGCAATTAGATCGGCACAACGTGCTCCAATCATATGAACCCCCAAAATTTCATCGGTTGTATGATCGGCTAAAATCTTTACAAATCCGTCCAAATCCATACTTGCACGGCTCCTTCCTAAAGCACGCATTGGAAACTGCCCAATTTTATAGGCCACTCCTTCTTCAGTTAGTTGTTCTTCTGTTTTTCCAACAGCAGCCACTTCTGGCCATGTATAGACAACACCAGGAATAAGGTTATAATTTATATGTGGTTTTTGACCTGCAATGGTTTCGGCAACAAAAACACCTTCTTCTTCTGCTTTATGTGCCAACATTGCTCCTCGAACAACGTCGCCAATGGCGTATATATTTGAAGCAGATGTTTGCAAATGTTCATTCACATTTACTTGACCACGTTCATTTAATTCTACTCCAGCAGCTTCGGCATTAAGCCCCGCTGTATAAGCACTTCGACCTACAGATACCAAACAATAATCACCTGCAAAAGTAACGGTTTCTCCTTTTTTGTTTTCGGCAGTTACTGTTACGTTATCACCTTTGCGTATTACTGAAGTTACTTTATGGGAAGTGTTAATATTAAATTTTTGCTTTTTCAGGACTTTATTGAGTTCTTTTGATAGACCTTTATCCATTGTTGGAATGATACGATCCATATATTCAATAACAGTGACTTCTGAGCCAAGACGCTTATAAACTTGACCGAGCTCTAGACCAATTACTCCCCCTCCGATAATGATAAGGTGATTTGGTATTTCTTTGAGTTTTAAGGCTTCAGTTGATGTAATGATACGTTCTTTATCGATTGAAGCAAAAGGTAGTTCAGAGGGCTTGCTTCCTGTGGCAATGATGGTGTATTTGGCCTCAATTTCTTGAGAAGTATCTCCATTTATGGTAATATGTGTTGCGTCTTTGAAAGCGCCAACGCCTTGATAGACCTCAATATTGTTTTTCTTCATTAAAAACTCTATTCCTACTGTTGTTTGATTAACAACAGATTGTTTTCTTGCCATCATTTTTTCAAGATTGACTTTTACTTCTCCAGGAAGTTCAATACCATGCGTATCAAAATGTTTTACAGCATCTTCAAAATGATGAGAAGAATCCAATAAGGCTTTACTTGGAATACAACCTACATTTAAACATGTTCCCCCCATAGTGCTATATTTTTCAATAATCGCAACACTTTTTCCAAGTTGAGCACAACGAATAGCTGCTACATATCCGCCAGGGCCAGAGCCAATTACAGCAACATCATATGATTTCATATTTTTAAAATTTTAATAGGAACAAAAATACAAACTTCCGTTCAATAGATTAGAATAAAAATTTAAATATTTAGAGCCGTTGTATACTTCACTTGATTGATCATAAACATACTGTGGGTACTGCCAATATGATTTAAATTTGTTAGCTTTTCAATCATAAATTTTCGGTAAGATTCCATGTCTTTCACATGAACTTTTAGTAAATAATCATAATCACCACTAAGATGATAACATTCCAAAACTTCTTCAATAGCAATAACCTCTCGTTCAAATTGCTTGACGTTATTTTGAGTATGCTGAACGAGTTTTACATGACAAAATGCAACAAAGGACTTTCCTACTTTTTCTTTTGAGACTAGAGCAACATAGCCCTCAATAAATCCTGTTTTTTCAAGTTTTTTAATACGTTCGTAAATTGCTGTCACAGAAAGTGATAACTTTGCAGACAATGCTTTGTTTGTAAGTTTTGCATCTTTTTGAAGCAAGCGAAGAATTTTTATATCAAGTGCGTCTAGTTTCATATTGAAAAAATATCTTTAATTAGATTAATTTCAACAAAAATATAAAATTTTTATCCAAAATTAATTAATATTTATGAATATTTTTCTATAATTACACATATTTATTGTTTTTAAATCTTTAAAAATAGATATTTGATTAAAATAATCAATATTTATGAAGCCAGCAGACGCTATTCAAGATTTACAATATTTTGGTGAATTTGGAGGTGTAAACCCTTCCATTTCAGATTCATCAACATACACTTTCCTTTCCGCAAAAACCATGTTTGACACTTTTGAAGGTAATGCTGACGGGTGCTACCTTTATTCTAGACATAGTTCACCCTCAAACCTGTATTTAGGAGAGGCGTTGGCTGCGATGGAAGGTACAGAAACATCCAATGTTTCAGCCTCTGGAATGGGAGCAATTACTGCTGTTTTGATGCAATTATGCCATGCTGGAAATCATGTGGTTTCTAGTCGAACGATTTACGGTGGTACTTATGCTTTTCTTAAAAATTTTGCACCTAAGTTTGGAATAAACACTTCATTTGTAGATATCACTGATTTGGAGGCTGTTGAAAAATCTATTACACAAAAAACCACTGCCCTATATTGTGAATCCGTTAGTAATCCATTACTCGAAGTTGCAGACATTAGAGCGCTAGCAAAAATTGCAAAAAAATACAATATTCAATTGGTTATAGACAATACATTCTCACCACTTTCGATATCACCAAAAATACTAGGCGCCGATATTGTTATTCATAGTCTCACCAAATTTATTAATGGTTCAAGCGATACCATTGGAGGTGTGGTTTGTGGCAGTCAAGAATTGATTGATTGTCTTAGAAATGTAAACGATGGCGCAGCGATGCTTCTTGGTGCAAGCATGGATAGTCTTAGAGCTGCATCAATTCTAAAAAATTTAAGAACACTTCACATTAGGATGAAACAACATAGTCACAATGCCATGTATTTGGCAGAAAAATTTGAATATGAAGGTATAAAAACCGTTTATCCTGGACTCAAATCTCATCCCTCACACAATGTATTTAAACAACAAATGAACAAAGAATATGGCTTTGGTGGCATGCTTACAATTGATGTTGGAACGCTTATTAAGGCCAACGAATTGATGGAATTAATGCAAAAACAAAACCTTGGTTACTTGGCGGTAAGTTTAGGTTTTTATAAAACCTTATTTAGCGCACCTGGAAGTTCAACTTCATCTGAAATTCCAGAAGATGAACAAAAGGAAATGGGATTAAGCGAAGGATTAATTCGTTTTTCAGTTGGGTTAGATAATGACATTGAACGAACCTTCCAATCTATGAAAAAATGTATGAAATCTGTTGGTGTGCTCTAAATCCCTTTTAGTCGTTCCCAAAATGCTGAAATGTCTTTTTCTTTTACCTCTTTTGGATAAAATGGCTGTGCCATCCAACGCTGATTTTTCTTCTTAATTTTGAAATTAAACACTGAAGAATTTGGGTCCTCTTCATTCATCAAAGGATAACGCAAATCCTTAAACACAAAAGTATCCTTTTCAGGTGTTTCAGAAATTGAATAAAATCCATCACTAAACCAAATTAAGGTTTTGATATCGCTATCATTTGACGATACAAGCTGATGATTTTTTGGAATACTTTGCCATTTTCTTGGCGCTTTATTTTTATCTAAAATTGAATAAAACGCTACATGATATGCTGTATCAGATTCAGCAACACCATACCACAAAATATTATTTAATATTGTAGGTTGACTTTTAAAGCGGTTGTAGTTAATATTCTTTTGTTGTAAATCAGACATAAAAACTGAACTAACATATAGCTTATTTATCAAAGTAAAGACCATATATAACGAGCTAATCCCTAAACCAACAGTCAAGAAAATAGCTCTCATTTTGGAGGTTCGCCGAAAAAACATCAAAATAATAAGTGCTACTAAAAAAGGTAATGTATAAAAAGGATCGGCAACGGCAATATTATCAAAAGCAACTCTGTAGTTTGAGAATGGTGTAAATAATTGAGTTCCATATCCTGTAAAGCAATCCAAAATTGGATGCGTAACAATTGAAATTAAAAACAATTTTATCCAATCATTCCGCGAGGTTTTTCCTACTCGTTTTCTTCTATTGTACATCCAATAAACTGTATATCCAAGCCCTACTCCTGCCAAAATTGCAAACAGAATTGAATGCATAAATCCTCTATGAAATGCCATGGCTTGAATTTCATTGTTGAATATCCATTTTCCAACAAAAACGTCTAAATCAGGTAAGGTGCCGCCAATTGCACCAAAGAGCAATGCTTTATTTCCAATTTTTTTTCCTAAAACTGCCTCTCCACAAGCAGCACCCAAAACAATTTGTGTTAATGAATCCATATGCTCGAGCAAAAATACATATCTGTTTGTTTATAGATATAGATTTAACTAAATTTTATTTCATCCGAAAAATGAAATAAAGTAGAGGAACTATTGTAATAATTTTTGAAAAATTGTAATATTACAACCACATGAAAGCAGCAAGCGTCGTTGAACTCCGCAAAGAGTTAGAATATTTAGATGAGGAAAAACTCAAGCCCTTTGCTTACGTTTAGCACGTTTCAAACTTGAAAACAAAGAACTGCTTACCTATCTGCTTTTCGAATCAGAAGATGAATCAAGTTATATTCAAAGTATTAAAATTCAATTAGATACACTTTTTTTAGACATCAATACCAATAGCTATTTTTATGTAAAAAAAAGTTTACGTAAAATTTTGCGCCGTATTCGGAAATTTGCTCGCTATTCCAATCAACCTGAAACAGAAGTGGAATTACTATTGTACTTTTGTTTAAAAATGCAGGATATTACACCATCGATATTTAAAAACAAAACACTAACAAATATTTATAATAAACAGATTGAATCTGCACAAAAAAAAACGAAAAAACTTCATGAAGATTTGCAATATGAGTATAACCTTCATATTGAAGATTTAAAACATTAATTATGGAAATACTTGGAATAGACATTGGAGGATCAGGAGTAAAAAGTGCTATTGTAGATACCAATAAAGGTGAAATTATTAGTGAAAGATTGCGTATTCCTACAACAAAACCAGCGACACCAGAAGCTGTTTCTGAAGTCATAAAAATGCTCTGTGATCGGCACCAATGGAATAGTACTGTAGGTGTTTCATTTCCAACAATTATAAAAAATGGAAAAGCGATGCATTATGGCAATTTAGATAAGTCTTGGAAAGGTACACAAGTTGACCAACTGTTTAGATCCAAAGTTGATGGAGATTTTTTTGTAGTGAATGATGCCGATGCAGCCGCTATGGGAGTAATGGAATTTGGAGTAGGAAAAAATGAAAAAGGACTTGTCATGACTATAACTATTGGAACTGGAATAGGTTCTGGTGTGTTTTTTAATGGAGAACTACTTTCGAATTTTGAATTGGGTCGTTTGTATGGAAAAAAAGGGGATATCATGGAGTCATTTGCTTCTGATGCTGCTCGAAAACATAATGATTGGGAATTTAAAAAATGGGGTAAACGTTTAAATTTTTTCCTAAATCATATTGAAAAAAGTTTCAATCCAGATTTAATCATTCTTGGTGGTGGGGTCAGTAAAAAAATAAATCAATTTGCTCAATATATTGATATTGAAACCCCATTTAAAGCAGCTGAACTCAAAAATAATGCTGGAATTATTGGTGCTACACTTTTTGCAAAAAGAAATTGCAAATGAGAATTAATTTAAAATCCTAAAAACAAGTTCGTTGTACAAATCCTTTGGTTTCAAATTGGCATCCACACCCTTGCTTTTTGTGTCTATAGTTCTCAATATTTGAAAAACTCCGCTGATCCGTCGCATGGGGAAATTTTTGGCGCCAACAACATAGTCCTCTAAGAAATAAGGATTTACACCAATCGCCCTTGAAAGGGTCTTAGGATTTCTATCAGAAACGGTATGCAAGGTCATCAATTTTGTGAAAAAATTATATAAGGTTGCTACCGTAACCACCATGGGATGTTGATTTGGATTTTCAGAAAAATAATGCACAATTTGATAGGCTTTTTTGTGATTGAGCTGTGCAATAGCATTTTGTAATTCAAAATTATTATAATCTTTTGAAATTCCAATATTTTCTTGAATGAGCTCTGGAGTAATCGTGTTTTCATTACCCAAAACAAGTTGTAATTTAGTGAGCTCATTTGAAATTTTGGACAAATCATTTCCTAAATAATCGCTCAACAAATAGTTTGCTTTTGGAGTAATTTGAAGCTTATTTTTCTGAAGCTCACTACTAATAAAAGCAGGTATTTGACTGTCATAAACTTTTTTACTTTCAAAAACAACATGTGCTTTGGATAATGCTTTGTACAATGCTTTTCTTTTGTCAATGGTTTTGTATTTATAACAAAAAACCAATATGGTTGTGAGTTGTGGATTCTGAGCATATGGTAATAATTGGTCAATCGTTCTGCTTAAATTTTGTGCTTCCTTAACAATTATAAGCTGTTGACTTGCTATCATTGGAAAACGTTTTGCGCTAGAAACAATAGCATCTATTGATGTATCTTTTCCGTAAATTACAGTTTGATCGAAACCTCGCTCAGCGTCTTCAAGTACAGAAGTTTCTATATATGATGAAATCTGATCAATAAAAAATGACTCCTCTCCCATTAAAAAATAGATCGGGTAAGTTTTTCCAGATTTAATTTCATTTAAAATAGATTGCACTGTCTGCATTCAGAAAAAATTTAGCAAATTTGTAATGTGCAAAAGTTAAACTTTCCATCATACAAATTCCGAATCAAAAATAGCGAAAATAAAACGCAAATCTTTGATGAAATTCGTAAAAAATTTGTGGTGCTTCAACCCGAAGAATGGGTGCGTCAGCATTGTTTGCACTATTTAATTAAAGAAAAAAAATATCCAATTTCATTGATTAATGTAGAAAAAGAACTTTATGTCCATCATCAAAAGAAGCGTTATGATATTGTGTTATATAACAACAACGGTAGCGTCTTTTGTATTGTTGAATGTAAAGCTCCAAACATCGCAATTAATCAAGAGGTTTTTGATCAAATTGCGCAATATAACTTAACTTTAGAAACCACTTACATGATGATTACAAATGGAATACATCACTATTATTGCACCATGGATAAATCAAAAAAATCATACCAGTTTTTGGAATCTTTACCTGATTATATGCCAAAAAACAACAAAAAATGAATATTACCATTGTTATATTGAATTGGAATGGAAAGTCACTTCTTGAAGCATTTCTACCATCCGTAATTAAATACAGCGCTGGACATGATATTTATGTTGTAGATAATGCTTCTAGCGATAACTCCATTGATTACATTAAAAATAACCATCCAAAAGTAAAAACCATTGAATTTACTGAAAATTATGGTTACACGGGAGCCTATAATAGAGCTGTAAAAGAAATTGAAACTGATATTTTTTGTTTTCTTAATTCCGATGTTGCTGTTACTAAAAACTGGCTAAACCCTATAATTGAGTGTTTTGAAAAACAAACAAATACCGTCATTATTCAACCAAAAATTTTAGATCAAAAAGACGCCAATAAATTTGAATATGCAGGCGCTGGCGGGGGATTTATTGACAGACTGGGTTACCCGTATTGTAGAGGGAGAATATTTAATTCGATTGAAGACGATAATGGACAATATGACGATACAAAAGACATATTTTGGGCTTCTGGAGCTTGCTTTTTTGTCCGTTCAAAAGTCTTCAATTTGTTAGGAGGTTTTGATGCTGATTTTTTGGTTCATATGGAAGAAATAGACCTATGTTGGCGGGCGTATAATAGAGGATTCAATATCAAATATGTTGGAAATTCAACCGTTTTGCATGTTGGTGGTGCAACTCTAAATGCTTCAAATCCAATAAAAACATATTTCAATTTTAGAAACAGCCTATACACCCTTACAAAAAATGCAAAAGGCGCAATCTTATTTCTCATTGTTTTACGATTGATTTTAGATGGAATTGCAGGCATACACTTTTTGATACAAGGAAAACCAAAGCATACTTGGGCTATTATTAAAGCGCACGGAAGCTTTTATACTAAACTGCCAGAATTAATTTATTTTAGGAGAATTAACACTCAAAAAAAGACCTATTCAAGTGTCAATTCTATTGTTTGGAATTATTTTGTTTTGAAAATTTCAAAATTCTCTAAATTAAATAATCATTAAATAACCTCGTTTATTGGTACAAGGAATAGATTTTTTTTTAAATTTGACGAATCTTCTAATAAATTAATTTTTTTTAACATGAATAAGCTATTTACACTAGGAATTATTTTCGCCTTAATTTTAACTTCATGTGGACCAAACAAAGAGTTGGTTGCAGCACAAGAAGAATTGAAAGAAACAAATGATTTATTAAATTCTACTGCAATGAAACTTAATGTTTGTCTATCGGACAAAGCCGCAGCTGATGCAAGTTTAGCAGCCATGAAAGAGCAGTTAATAGATTTAAGAAAGACCAATGATGCTCTTTTCAGCAGTACAAAAGAAATGACAGTATTGACCACAAAAGGTGCTGAAAATCTTGAAAAAACGCTAGAAAGCTTGCAAGAACGTGATTTAAAAATCAACCGTCTTCAGGATGCATTAACCAAAAAAGATAGTGTAACTATTGCCATCGTTTCTAGTCTTAAAAAATCTGTTGGTATTGATGATCCAGACATCGAAATTAATGTTGAAAAAGGTGTAGTTTTTATCTCCATTTCGGACAAACTTTTATTTAAGAGCGGAAGCTATGTTGTAACTGAAAAAGCAAAAACAGTTCTTGAAAAAGTAGCTAAAGTCATCTCCGATAAGCCAGATTTTGAAGCCATGATTGAAGGTCATACAGACAGTAGAAGTTTTAGTAATGGTGTGCTTTTAGATAACTGGGATTTGAGTGTAAAAAGATCGACCTCTATAATTCGTGAATTACAAAAATTGGGGGTTAATCCATCTCAACTTATTGCCGCAGGACGAAGCAGTTATGTGCCGCTAGTTGATAATGAAACTGCAGAAAATCGAGCAAAAAACAGACGTACTCGTGTGGTGGTTATGCCAAAAATTGATCAGTTTTATGATATGATCGAAAAAGAAATGAAACAATTGTCTGGACAATAACAACAACAAATTTGGATAAAAAAAGCCCGGCCTTTTGGTAGGGCTTTTTATTTGAAAGCTTATTCCTTTGGATTATCTTTGCAATGCATTAAATTGATAGCATGAAAATTTCATACAACTGGCTCAAACAATATGTCAATACCAACTGGGACTCCGAAAAAACATCTGAACTACTTACCGATTTGGGTCTTGAGGTTGAAGGTACAGAGGTATTTCAATCTGTTAAAGGAGGATTAGAAGGGATTGTTGTAGGGCATGTTTTGGAGTGTACACAGCATCCCAATGCAGACCGATTAAAACTAACTACAGTTGACATTGGAGCTGGAGAACCACTTAAAATTGTTTGTGGTGCTCCAAATGTGGAAAAGAACCAAAAAGTTGCCGTAGCTACAATTGGAACAACATTATATACCAATGAAGGTGAGGCATGGAAAATAAAAAAAGGTAAAATTCGTGGAGAGGAAAGTCATGGAATGCTTTGTGCTGAAGACGAACTTGGACTTGGTGCTAGTCATGATGGTATACTCGTTTTAGATGACAATGCTGAAATTGGCACCCCACTAGCCAATTATTATGAAGTTGAAAATGATATTATTTTTGAAATTGGACTAACCCCTAATCGTGCAGATGCCATGAGTCATTTTGGTACTGCAAGAGATTTACGTGCAGGATTAATTCAAAATGGTTTCAGTTCTGAGTTAATGAGTCCCTCTATTTCTGGATTTCATGTCAACATTAGAACGCTCAAAATAGATATTGAAGTCAAAGATAAATTAAAAACTCCACGCTATTGTGGTGTTACTATTTCTGGTGTCAAAGTTCAAGACTCCCCTACTTGGCTACAAAATAAATTAAAAGCAATTGGATTGACCCCCATAAACAATATAGTAGACATCACAAATTTTGTTTTGCACGGACTAGGACAACCACTTCATGCTTTTGATGCCGATAAGATTACTGGTAAAAAACTTATCGTTCGGACAGCGCAAAAAAATGAAAAATTTATAACGCTTGACAGTGTAGAACGCACTCTCAACGAAGAAGATCTCATGATTTGTGATGCTAAAAAACCAATGTGCATTGCTGGTGTTTTTGGTGGATTGGACTCCGGTATTAGTGAACAAACCACCAATATTTTCTTGGAGTCTGCATACTTTGATCCTATAAGTATTCGAAAGACTGCAAAAAGACATGGATTAAGTACTGATGCTTCATTTAGATTTGAGCGTGGTGTTGATCCAAATATCACCGAATATGCACTAAAGCATGCTGCAATACTAATTACAGAAATTGCCGGTGGCGAAATTTCGAGTGATGTTTGGGATGAATATCCTACAAAAATTGAAGATGTACAGGTATTGCTCAATTTTGAAAATATCAAAAGTATTATTGGGCAAGAAATACCTCGTGAAACTATTAAACAAATCCTTACTTCGCTAGAAATAAAAGTCAATAGTGTTACAGAAACTGGACTTGGACTTACCATTCCTGCTTACAGAAATGATGTTCAAAGAGAGATTGATGTTATCGAAGAAATTCTACGTGTACATGGTTATAATAACGTTCATATTACAAATAAATTAAACGCTTCGGTTTCCACAACTTCAAAAAAAGAACAACATAAAATAGAAAATCATATAGCAAACCACTTGGTAAGTCTTGGATTTTATGAAATCATGACCAATTCTTTAACATCTGAAAAATACATTTCTTTAAGTCATCAACTTAATGAAAATGAATATGTAAAGATTTTAAACCCTTTGAGTAGTGATTTATCATTAATGAGAAGAACAGTGTTGTTTTCTGGGCTTGAAGCTTTGGCATTTAATTTGAACAGACAACAAACACAGTTGAAACTATTTGAGTTTGGAAAAACATACCATCAATTTGGGGAACAACGCGAAGAATTCAAACACTTAGGACTATTCTTGACAGGTCCAAAAACATCCGAAAGCTGGAGCGCTTCATCATCAAATGTTGACTTCTTTTATCTAAAAGGTATAGTGTCTTCTCTTTTCGAGAAAATTGGTATTAATAACCTCAAAACAAAACCAATAAAAAGTGATGTATTTGACGAAGGTTTGGCTCTTGCTATAGGTAAAACTAATGCTGTGGAGTTTGGAATTATAAACCAAAAAATATGCAAAAATTTTAGCATTGATCAAGACGTATATTATGCGGATTTTAATTGGGATTTGATTTTCGACTGCATCAAAACAACTAAAGTAAAATTCAAACCAATTTCTAAATTTCCTGAAGTTAGACGTGATTTTGCATTGCTGTTAGACGAAGACGTTAAGTTTGAAGCAATATATGAGCTCGCAAAACAAACAGACAGCAAAGTGCTAACAGAAATTAATTTATTTGATGTCTATAAGGGTGAAAATTTACCAAAGGGCAAAAAAAGTTATGCTGTAAGTTTTACATTAAAAGATGACACTAAAACGCTAACTGATAAACAAATAGATAAAATAATGAGCAAGCTTCAACAGAAGTTTGAAAATGAAATTGGCGCTGAACTTCGCTAAAAAATTTCTTTAATATATCTTTAAATTAGCCTTCTTTAGTAGCAAGATAGCGCTCGGCATCCAAAGCAGCCATACATCCTGTACCTGCAGCAGTAATCGCTTGCCTGTACACATGATCTGCTGCATCACCACTGACAAAAACACCTTCAATATTGGTTCGAGAAGTTCCAGGTTCATTAATGATATAACCTGTTTCATCTAAATTTAAAAAGTCTTTAAAAATATCAGTATTAGGTTTGTGACCAATAGCCACAAAAAAACCTGTTGCCGGAATTTCTGTCTCAACTTCAGTTTTACTGTTTTTAACTTTAACCCCTGTAACAATTTGATCGTCACCAAGAACTTCAACAGTTTCAGTATTAAACAAAATGTCAATATTTTCTGTATTTTTAACTCTGTTGGCCATAATTTTTGAAGCACGAAATACATCTCTACGTACAAGCATTGTTACTTTTGAACACAATTTTGAAAGATAATGTGCTTCTTCACAAGCAGAATCTCCGGCACCAACAATAACGACTTCTTGATTTCTGTAAAAGAAACCATCACATACAGCACATGCCGATACTCCACCGCCCAATTTTAAATATTTTTGTTCAGATTCTAGTCCCAAATACTTTGCGGATGCACCCGTAGAAATAATGACGGTTTGGCAATGAATTTCTTTAGTGTCATTGACCCAAACTTTATGAATATCACCTGAAAAATCGACTTTTGTAATCCAACCATCACGTATATCTGACCCAAATCTCTCTGCTTGAGCTTTGAGTTCTAGCATCATTTCTGGTCCAGTTACTCCATCAGGATAACCTGGAAAATTTTCAACTTCATTGGTTGTAGTAAGTTGACCTCCTGGCTGAGTTCCTTGATATAGTACTGGATTCATATTGGCACGAGCAGCATAAATTGCAGCAGTGTATCCTGCAGGGCCAGAGCCAATAATCAAACATTTTACAGATTCAATCGTTTGTGACATATTTTCAAAATTTAGTTTACAAAAATAGATGTTTTAATAATAAATTGAGTGTTAAGTTATCAACAGAATGTGCAAACTTATAAATTATGGTTAAACAATAAATAAATCTTAACTTTGTGGAAAAGAAAACACAAACAAATGCTAACAATAGGCATCTACGGAGGAACCGGCAGTGGAAAAACTACAATCGTTAAGCAAATAGTTTCGGAGTTTCCATCGTCTGAAATCCAGGTCATTTCTCAGGATTCTTATTATAAAGACAATTCGAATATAAGTTTTGAAGAACGTTGTGCACTTAATTTTGATCATCCAGATGCCATTGATTTCAAATTGCTTTGTCAACATATATTTGCGCTAAAAAATGGTGAAACTATAGAGCAACCTGTCTATTCCTTTAAAACACACAACAGAACAGACAAAACAATTTCAATTTCTCCAAAAAAAATATTGATTATCGAAGGAATTCTAATCATGAATTACCCAAAACTTCGCAGTTTATTTGACCTCAAAGTGTTTATTGATGCGCATAGCGATATGCGAATGGAACGCCGTGTGAGTAGAGATATTACAGAACGTGGAAGAACTCCAGATGAAGTATTGGAACGCTATTTAAAAACGCTTAAGCCTATGCACAAACAGTTTATTGAACCCATGAAAGTGCATGCTGATTATGTTTTAGAAAATCATAAAAATACAACACTAAATCTTTCAGAACTCATCGAAAAAATAAAATCAATGCTTATATGAACAGATTAAAAAATATATTTAAACCATTCAAAAATATTTTTTTGTTGGTGACCATTATTTTTATCGTATGGATGCTATTTTTTGATGCAAATTCATGGTTGATACATCGAGAATTGAATAAAGAAATTGATGCTTTAAACGTAAAAAAAGAATTTTACGAAAGTGAAATCAATTCTGATAAAAAGGAAATTAAAATACTTCAAACCCCAGAAGGTGTAGAAAAATATGCTCGTGAAAAGTATAATATGAAAAAAGAAAACGAAGATATTTATATTATAGAAACGGATACACTAAAGCCAAAAGAATGAAATTTGATGAATTTGATGGGCTATCTTCAAAGGCATGGAAACAACGCATTCAATTTGAATTAAATGGAGAAGATTTTAATTCAAATCTTGTATGGAAATCTTTGGAAGGAATCGACGTCAAACCCTTTTATCATTACGATTCTGATATCGCTACAAATCCAATTAAACATCAATGCGATGCTTGGAAAATTGGGGAAGAAATATATGTTCAAAATACAACATCAGCAAATGTCTTAGCCAAAGAGTGCTTGAAGAAAGGTGCAGAAAGTATTTACTTTATTTTGCCTAAACCATCAATAGACATTCAAAAACTACTTGATGGAATTGATATTTCAACAATTAGAATTTATCTTGATTTACTGTTTTTAGACCCCAACTTTATCACACAAATTGAAGCGCTAAATTTAAATCAAAATTCAAAATTATTTATTCTTAGTGATTGTATCGGTCATCTTGCAAAAAGCGGAAATTGGTACAAAAATTTAGTCTCAGACAAAAAAAATACCATCGAGTATTGCAATGCAATGACTGGTGCAAAGTCGGTAATTTCAATAGATATGGCACATTACCAAAACGCAGGAGCGAGCATGTTACAACAATTGGCCTATGCCCTAGCCCATGCGCATGAGTATATTGTTGATAATGAAAAAATTAATTCATTAAATTTTGTCTTTAAAGCTGCAATTGGTGGAAATTATTTTTTTGAAATTGCCAAACTTCAAGCGTTACGATGGTTATGGCAAACCTTGATGGAAGATTATGGAAAAAATATCAAGTGTCATATCATTTCTAAACCGAGTAGACGTAATAAAACAATTTATGACTATAACATTAATATGTTGCGTAGTACCACAGAAGTTATGAGTGCGGCACTGGGTGGTAGTGATACGATTATAAATTTACCCTATGATGCACTTTATCACAAAGACAATGAATTTGGAAGACGGCTTTCAAGAAATCAATTGCTGATTTTGAAACATGAAAGTAAATTTAGTGAAGTCAATAACCCAACCGAGGGTGCATATTATATAGAATACCTTACAAAAGAATTGGCTGAAAAAGCATTAAAATTATTCAAAGATATTGAAAAGCAAGGTGGGTTTTTAGAACTCTTAAAATCTGGTGTGATTCAAAGAAAAATTAAAGAACAATCACAAAAAGAACAACAAATTTTTGATGCAAAAGAACAGGAACTAGTTGGTATTCATGTGCAACAAAACAAGGATGATAAAATGAAGCCTCAGCTAGAGCTTTATCCTTTCTTAAAACACAATCCAAGAAAAACCTTATTGGAGCCCATTCTTGCAAAAAGAATAGCGGAGTCCCTAGAAAAAAAGCGGTTGGACAATGAGTAGAAAAAATATGCAACATATCGAGCTTTTGTCATCAATTAATAACGATAAATCCAATACAAAAGTTGAAAAGAATTTCTACAAAAAAGAGAGTTTATCAGATGTTGAACACTTAAATTTTGGAGCAGGAGCTCCACCATTTTTAAGAGGCCCCTACGCTACAATGTATGTTCGTAGACCATGGACTATTCGCCAATATGCTGGGTTTTCTACAGCGGAAGATTCCAATACTTTTTACAAAAAAAATTTAGCAGCAGGACAAAAAGGACTTTCTGTTGCTTTTGATTTACCAACACACAGAGGATATGACAGCGATCATGAACGTGTTGTTGGAGATGTTGGAAAAGCTGGTGTAGCCATTGATTCTGTTGAGGACATGAAAATTCTATTTCATGAGATTCCATTGGATAGAATGAGTGTTTCCATGACCATGAATGGCGCTGTTTTGCCAATTATGGCATTCTATATTGTTGCTGCACAAGAGCAAGGTGTTCGTTTGGAACAACTTAGTGGTACAATTCAGAATGATATTCTAAAAGAATTTATGGTAAGAAACACCTACATCTATCCTCCCACACCATCGATGAAAATTATTGGTGAAATCTTTGAATATACCAGTAAAAATATGCCAAAATTCAACAGCATTAGTATTTCTGGTTATCATATGCAAGAAGCGGGTGCAAGTCCCGAGACAGAATTGGCCTACACCCTTGCAAATGGACTTGAATATCTAAAAAAAGGGCTTGAAATTGGACTCGACATAGATACATTTGCACCTCGACTTTCATTTTTCTGGGGTATTGGAATGGATCACTTTATGGAAATTGCCAAAATGCGTGCTGCAAGACTTTTATGGGCAAAGATTGTAAAACAATTCAATCCAAAAAATCCAAAATCAATGGCGTTACGAACGCATTGTCAAACTAGTGGTTGGAGTCTAACAGAGCAAGATCCGTTCAACAATGTTGCTCGGACATGTATCGAAGCTACTTCTGCGGTTTTTGGTGGCACTCAAAGTCTTCACACCAATGCGCTTGACGAAGCAATTGCATTACCAACAGATTTTTCAGCTCGAATTGCTAGAAATACACAATTGTATTTACAAAAAGAAACGCAAATAACAAAAACTGTGGACCCTTGGGCCGGAAGTTACTTCGTTGAAACATTAACGCACCAAATCGCTTCCAACGCTTGGAAGATTATTCAAGATATTGAAAATCAAGGCGGTATGACCAAAGCGATAGAAGCAGGTATTCCAAAACTAAAAATAGAAGAATCGGCAGCAATGAAACAAGCAAAAATTGATTCTGGAGAAGATATTATTGTTGGAGTAAATAAATATGTTTTACAAAATGAAGATCCACTTCATATTTTGGAAGTTGACAACGACCTTGTACGCAAGCAACAAATAGAGCGTCTAAAAAGGATTAAAGAAAAACGAAATAAAGAAGTTGTAGACCGATGTCTTAAAAATATTACAGCCGCAGCACAAAATGGTAAGGGAAATTTATTAGCTTTAGCCATAGAAGCAGCAAAAGCAAGAGCAACTCTAGGTGAAATTAGTTCAGCGCTAGAAGTGGTCTTTGGACGCTATCAAGCAAAAATAAAATCGATATCTGGTGTGTATAAAAAAGAAATAAAAAACGATCCCTCTTTTGAAAAAGCCAAGCTCATGGCCAATAAATTTGCAGAGAGTGAAGGGCGACGTCCGCGCATTATGATTGCAAAAATGGGGCAAGATGGCCACGACCGTGGTGCAAAAGTAGTGGCTACTGGTTATGCCGATCTTGGGTTTGATGTGGATATTGGGCCTCTGTTTCAAACGGCGCAAGAAGTAGCAAAACAAGCGGTAGAAAATGATGTACATATTCTTGGTATTTCTACGCTTGCAGGTGGACATAAAACACTGGTTCCCAAGGTTATAGAACAATTAAAATTGATGCAGCGTGAAGACATTATGGTTATTGTAGGTGGCGTGATTCCAAAGCAAGATTATGATACACTTTTTGAAGCTGGAGCAGTAGCCATTTTTGGACCAGGAACAAAAATTAGTGAGGCCGCCATAACCGTTTTGGATATATTGATTAATTAATTATATTTACACATACCAAACCAACCTATTTCTTCAAATAAGATTTTAAAGTAAATTTTGATCCCAAATCGAAAATGCTTAAATCAAAAGTCATTGCAATTGCAAACCAAAAAGGTGGTGTTGGAAAAACAACCACAGCCATAAACTTGGCCTCTGCCCTAGGAATTTTAGAAAAAAAAGTTCTTTTGATTGATGCCGATCCACAAGCCAATGCTAGCTCTGGTTTAGGGTTTGAAAATAACAAAACAAAAAACTTATTAAACATTTTCAATGAAGAATGTGATATTCATCATCAAATCGTTCAAACACATAGTCCTAATCTAGACATCATTCCCGGCACTATAAAGTTAGCAGAGTTAGAAATTAACAACAGTAGCAAAAATGTATATAAACTAAAAAATGCAATAGATGACATAAAATCTAATTACGACTACATCATAATAGACTGCTCTCCCTCCTTGGGATATATTTCAATTAATTCATTTGTTGCTTCAGATAGTATTTTGATTCCTGTACAATGTGAATATTTAGCAATGGAAGGTCTAAATAAATTACTCCAAACGATAAAAGATATAAAAGCAAATTTTAATAATAATCTAGAAATAGAAGGCCTTTTGATTACAATGTATGATCAAAGACTTAAACATAACAATGACATCATAAAACAACTTAAAAATTATTTTGAGGACATGGTTTTTAAAACCATAATCAAAAGAAATATAAGCCTGAGTGAAGCCCCCAGTTTTGGCACCAATATTTTTGAATATAAAATTGAAAGTGAAGGGTCAAACAACTACCTCAATCTATCTCGTGAAATCATAACAAACCACAATACAATGGGAAAAACCGACATAATACTTGGAAAAACAATCCAACAAGTTTTGGAAAACAATGAAACAATAGCGTTAGAAAAATCTAAGCACAAAAAACATTTACATCATTTTGAACCTTTTGATATCAAAAAGAAAAACTACAACAAGCTTAAAGGTATGCACAAAAAGGAAATTATAAATAGCCTTGGACTTGTATACAACGACATTTACTCTGATATTTGGATGTACCGTGTACCAGGAAGAGCAACTGTATTTAGAAAAAATTATCTTTATTTATATTTTGTTGATAATCGTGTAAAAACTTTTGAACTAAGGCGATTTAAACGAAGTTAAATTTTTACTTTAAAAATTGTTGAAAACCTTATAATCATAGGTTTTTATTCCACACAAATAATTGTATTTTTGAACTTATAAAAAGGTCATGTCTCTATGGGGAAAATCATAGCTATTGCAAATCAAAAAGGTGGTGTTGGAAAAACAACCACCACAGTAAATTTAGCAGCTTCCCTTGGTGTTCTGGAAAAAAAAGTCTTGCTTATTGATGCCGATCCACAAGCCAATGCAAGCTCTGGATTAGGCATAGACGTCGAAAGCGTTGAAAAAGGAACTTATCAATTGCTCGAACATAATTGTACCGCAAAAGAAGCTATACAAAAAACTACTGCGCCTTATGTTGATGTCATTCCTGCCCACATTGACTTGGTAGCCTCAGAAATTGAACTTGTCCATGTTGAAAAACGAGAATACATGCTTCAAACTGCTCTTGAACCTATCAGAAACAATTATGATTATATACTCATTGATTGCGCGCCTTCTCTTGGATTACTAACCCTAAATGCTCTCACTGCAGCAGATTCTATTATCATCCCTATTCAATGCGAATATTTTGCGCTTGAAGGTCTTGGAAAACTACTCAATACCATCAAAAGTGTACAAAGAATACACAACGCAAATCTGGATATTGAGGGGCTACTCCTTACAATGTACGATTCTAGATTACGTCTTTCAAATCAAGTGGTAGAAGAAGTTCAAAATCACTTTCATGACATGGTTTTTAAAACCATTATTCAACGAAATGTACGACTCAGCGAAGCCCCAAGCTATGGCGAAAGTATAATTAATTACGATGTTAATAGTAAAGGTGCTTCAAATTACTTAAGTTTGGCTAAAGAAATTATAAGTAAAACAACAGCTAATGGCAAAGGCAATTAAGAAACAAGCTCTAGGACGTGGGTTATCTGCACTTTTGAATGAATCAAAAAATAACCTTTCAGGTGTTGATCAACAAACTGCAAAGCGTGCCATGGGTTCTATTATAGAAATTGATTTAACTTCTATTGAAGTTAATCCTTTTCAGCCACGATCACAATTTAACGAAGAGCAACTTAAAGAACTAGCTGGGTCAATAAAAGAATTAGGTGTAATTCAACCCATAACGGTTCGCAAAATTGGTCAGAATAAATTTCAACTTGTTTCTGGAGAACGCCGTTTTAGAGCTTCTAAAATGTTAGGCAATAAAACAATTCCAGCATTTTTGCGTCTTGCCAACGACCAAGAAGCATTGGAAATGGCTTTGGTTGAAAATATTCAACGCCAAGATTTAGATCCTATTGAAATAGCCATGAGCTATCAGCGATTAATGGATGAAGTAAAATTAACTCAAGATCAAATGAGTCAACGCGTAGGAAAAAAACGTTCGACCATTGCTAATTACCTTCGTTTATTAAAATTAGACCCCATTATCCAAACTGGAATGCGTGATGGATTTATTAGTATGGGACATGGGCGTGCGATTATTAATGTTACAAATTCAACCGATCAGCTTTCTATTTATGAGCAAATTTTATCAAAAAAATTATCGGTGAGAGCCACTGAAGAATTAGTAAAAAGTCTTAACAATCCAAAAACAGTTCCTACAAAAACAACAACTGAAACTCCAAAATTTGTCAAGGATGGCGTAGAGATTATTTCTGATTTCTTCGGTAAAAAAATCGGTATAAAAATGGGAAAAAAAGACAATGGTTCCATTAGTATCCCATTTCATTCCAAAGAAGACTATAAGCATATTTTAAAACTTTTGAAGGGTGATCAATAAAAGTTTGATGACATTATTTTGCTTGCTTTTGTGTATGACAATTCAAGCACAAGACGACAAGGAAGAACTTGAAGAAGGCGTTGTTATTAGCACAGAAAACACTTCAAGACAACTGGATCCTTTACGTCCAGCAAAAGCAGCATTTTATTCTGCAATCTTACCAGGACTAGGTCAAGCCTACAACAAAAAATATTGGAAAATTCCAATTGTTTATGCAGCCATTGGAACTGGTCTTTATTTTTACATTGATAATAATAATGTTTACAAACGCTATCGCAATGCCTACAAAAGACGCTTGGCTGGATTTACAGACGATGAATTTTATGGTACTGGAGATATTCCTTTTCTATCTGATGATGCGCTTATTAGAGCACAGCGAAGTCTTAAAAGAAATAAAGAATTGTCGTTGCTAGTTACTGTAGGCCTTTATGTTTTAAATATTATTGAAGCCAATGTAAATGCACACTTAATGCAATACAACTTAGACGAAAACTTAGCCCTAAAGCCTTACATAGATTTTAATAATCCAAATTATACAGCCCAAATGGGGCTAACCTTAAATATTAAATTTTAAGATATGAAAATTGCTTTGCTAGGTTATGGAAAGATGGGAAAAGTCATCGAGAAAATTGCAATTGACAGAGGGCACGAAGTGGTTTTAAGAATTGATAAAGGCGATACAGATTTTAACCTTAGTATTGCCGATGTGGCTATAGATTTTAGCGTTCCTACGGCTGCCGTTGGAAATATTAGTATGGCCCTAAATCAAAATGTTCCTGTGATTTCTGGAACAACAGGTTGGCTTGATAATTTTGACAAAATTAAAACACTTTGTAAAAAAACAAATGGTGCTTTTATCTATGCTTCAAACTTTAGTTTGGGAGTAAATTTGTTTTTTGAACTCAATAGGGTTTTAGCAAAACTCATCACTCCTTTTGAAGACTATTCCGTTCAAATTGAAGAAACACATCACACCCAAAAACAAGACGCGCCATCGGGAACTGCCATAACACTAGCCGAAGGAATCGCAGAAGAATCTAGTTATGACGGTTGGACATTAAGTCCAGAAAAATCACCCAATAAAATTGAAATCGAAGCCAAACGTATAGAGAACATACCAGGTACACACAAAATCAATTACAATTCAGAAATTGACTCCATAGAAATCACACATACAGCACATAACAGACATGGTTTTGGACTAGGAGCTGTTGTGGCTGCAGAATGGATCATTGGCAAAAAAGGTATTTTTACGATGAAAGATGTCTTAAATATTAAATAAATCTGTAACAAATTTAAAGTCCCCACAACAAACATTAAAAGCAAAATAGTATGACATTTATACAGTGGTTTAATTTTATTTTGGTTATTCAGATCATCCACGGGCTTGGAACGTGGAAATTGTATCAAAAAGCTGGGCGTAAAGCGTGGGAAGCTTTTATACCTGTTTATAATGCGCTTGTTCTTTTTAAAATTATGAATAGACCATGGTATTGGATTTTCTTTATCTTTTTACCAGTCATCAATTGTGTGATGTTTCCTGTAATTTGGGTTGAAACTGCAAGAAGTTTTGGAAAAAACTCCACCACAGACACCATATTTGCCGTTGTTTCACTTGGCTTTTACAATTACTATTTAAATTATTTTCTCGACTTAGAACATGTTAAAAACCGTGATGGAGAACCAAAATCAAATGCTGGACAACTTTTGAACTCTATACTTTTTGCAATTGTAGTCGCAAGTGCTGTACATATTTACTTTTTGCAGCCTTTTATCATTCCTTCATCATCATTAGAGAAATCATTACTTGTTGGAGATGCATTGATTGTTAGTAAAATGCATTATGGAGCACGAGTGCCTATGACTACAGTAAGTTTACCAATGCTACACGATTCTATTCCATTTAGTGGTATGAAATCATATTTGTTTAATGATAAAATTGAAGAAAAAAACACATCTTGGAAAAACAAATTGCAACTCCCCTACCTACGAATTTCAGGATGGGAAAAAATAAAGCTTAATGAAATTGTAGTGTTCAATCAACCTGCTGATACGCTGTTAGACATGAACGATTTTACACCAAATCGAAATTATTATAAACCAATTGACAAAAAAACAAACTTGGTTAAACGTTGTGTTGGAATTGCTGGTGATACGCTAGAAATCATTGATGGTTATGTTTACATCAACGGAAAGAAAAACAAACTTCCCGGTAGAGCTCGATTACAGTTTTCTTATATGGGGAACATAAAGCCTGGAAAAGGTTTTAGTAGAAACATCAATACTCGTTTAAAAACATATTACGATATTACGGACGGTATAAGAAGTAACGCTTCATACTTTGAAATTCCAGCAGCTACCGAAGAAGCCATAGAATTATTTAAAAAGCATCCAAGCGTTGCCAGTATAGAAAGAAAAATTGTTCCAAAAGGTCAGGCCGATAGAAGTCTTTTCCCTCAAGACCCTGCATACAATTGGAATATAGACCAATTTGGTCCAATTTATATTCCAAAAAAAGGGGTTACAATTTCTATTGACACAAGCAATTTACCATTGTATAAACGTCTAATTTCCGAGTACGAAGGCCATACAATTTATGCTAAAGGCAATCAGATTTATATTGATGGTAAAGTGGCAACAACCTACACCTTTAAACAAGATTATTATTGGATGATGGGTGATAACCGCAATAGTTCAATTGATGCACGCCGATGGGGGTTTGTACCAGAAAATCACGTGGTTGGAAAGCCTGTTTTTATTTGGATGAGTTGGAATACAAATGGAAAAGGATTAAACAAAATTCGTTGGGATCGTGTATTTACTACGGTTCATGCCGATGGTCCAAGACGCTCATATTTAATTCATTTCGTAGTTTTACTGCTTCTAAATTACGGCTACAGAAAATGGAGGAAACGTAAAAAAGAAGCGGCTTAAATATAGACTATGAGTCTAATCTATCCGTCTTATTTTCCAAATATTGCTAGTTGTATTACCATTATACAATCCAAAACAATATGTTTTGAAATTGAAGACAACTACCAAAAACAAACCTTTAGAAATCGATGTTATATTTATGGCGCTAATGGAAAACTAGGTCTTCATATTCCTGTACATTACACTCAAAAAAAGCGTCAAAAAACAAAAGATATTCGAATAGATAATAGCTCGAATTGGAAATCAATCCATTGGAAATCAATTGAAAGTGCCTATAGAACTTCACCATTTTTTGAGTTTTATGAAAATGATTTTCAATCGCTTTTTAAAAATAAAAGTGAATGGCTAATGGATTATAATTTTGAGTGTTTAGATCTAATTCAACAGTGTTTGGACGTTGATTTTAGTTACAAAACCTCTACTACTTTTGAAAAAGAAGTTAAGGATGATTTTAGACCATTAATTGATGTAAAAAATCATGAAAACATTCAAACCAATCCTTACATACAAGTTTTTGAAAACAAACATGGATATATAAATAACTTGAGTATATTGGATGTTTTATTTAATCTTGGTCCAGAGGCACTTTCTTACCTTATAAATCATCCGCCAATAAACGTATAAAACTCTATTCTTTTAACGAAGTTCAAGCGTTGTAGAAATTGGAAAATGATCGGAATATCGAACGTTATGCGTTTGAAAATCTACTATTTTTAAGGTCTTATCTACAAGAATAAAATCGATACGAAGAGGGAAAAAATCAAAAGAATATGTACGCCCAAAACCTTTACCTGCGATATCAAAAGCATCATCAAAATTGGATCTTAAAAGACGATAAACATATGAATGCGTTGTGTTGTTAAAATCTCCGTTCAAAATGGTTTTATAAGGAGATTTGCTCATGTGTTTTAGGACTAATTCTGCTTGATATTGTTGTGCTTCAAAGGTTTTGCTAATGCGCTTAAAAAGGCGATCTGAGGTTTCAGAGTCTAACTGCTTCACGTTGGGGTTGATGCCAGAAGATTGCAAATGAATGTTATAAACCCTAAGGGTGTCATTCTTCACTAATATATCGGCAAAAATAGCGCTATTGGCTGAGTTTGGAAATTTTATAATTCCAGTATTCAAAAATGGAAATTTTGAAAAAATTGCCAATTCAGATTTTGTTTTTGAATTTGAATTAAATACATATGGATAAGCTGTTTTTTTTGCAATTGCACTGTTGTATTCTTGAACGGATAAAATATCTATAGTGGCTTGTTCTATAAAGTCATGAATTTTTTCTGGAATTGCATCATCATCAATCCAATCGTAAAGATTCAACAATCGTACATTATAACTCATCAAAGAGAGTGTATCGCTAGAAGGTTGTTCGTTTTCTCCAGAAAAATTATACAAAGCGGTTAAATGCCCAAAACCAAGAACTAAAACAAGTCCAGAAAGCAAGAACTGCTTTTTTAGCTTTAATACCCAATACAAACAAAATATCAGGTTTATGATAATTAAAAAAGGAACGGCAAGACTTAAAACAGCTAAAAAGGAAAATGTTTTTGGCGGAACAAAAGGCAACGCATAAGACAACAAAAGAAGTGTTGCAACTAAAGCGTTGATCAGAAAAATAAGCTTATCAAAAAAATGCAGTAGTTTCAAAACTATTTATTTTTTCCAGCACGAAACAAAAAATCTTTTTCAGCTTGTGTTAAACTTTCATAACCACTTTTACTGATTTTATCTAAAATCAAATCAATTTGTTTTTGATGTGTAAAACTGTCAAACTCTTTTCTCTTTTGGCCTGCCATTGTTGAAGTTTTTTTCTTCTTGTAGACTGTCTTTAGACCTCTATTAGATTTAAAATAATTGAGAATACCATCTAAAAAGCCTCCAAAATCTTTTCCATTATGAAATTGTTTTGCATAAAAATATCCTGACAAATAGCCCCCAATATGAGCTACTGTTCCCCCAGAATTAACCGACAAAAGTCCTGGTAAGTCCAAAACAACCATTACGATCCCCAAATATTTTAATGGAAAACGAAGTGTAAAAAAGCCAATGGATTTGTTTGGTAAATACACACACAAAAATATAATACACGCCCGAACACCAGCTGAAGCACCAACCAAAGGACCATTGATTTGTAATGCATTTGGCAACAAAAAAGCAACAATAATAAAAGCCAGTCCTCCATAAATTACACCAAGTAGATAAATTTTTAGGGAAAGACGAGCCGAAAATAAATTAGAAAATGTTTGTGCTATAAAATATAAAACAAGCATATTAAAAAACAGATGACTTATGCTTTTATGTAAAAAACCATAACTTACAATGCTCCATGGACGACCAAAAAAATCTGATAATACATAAGGTAAAGAAAACCACTCCAAGAGGTTAAATCCAATCAGATTTAAAAAAATACCTGCTACAAAAACCATTATATTCGCTACAATTATTTTTTCCAAAATATGGAGTCGTGATAATTTCTCTTTGATATCTTGTGTAAGTGTAGTCATCTAATTCCAGCGGTATTTGTCAAATTGATTTTTCTTCCAAAAATACATCAATAAAAATCCTGTAAGTGCTCCTCCAATATGCGCAACATAAGCCGTATTGCTAGGACTAAAAACTGAGACACCAGAGATTGCCGAAAATAAATCAATGGCTATTATTCCAGGGATAAAATACTTAGCTTTGATAGGAATTGGTAAGAAAATTAGCATCAATTCCGCATTTGGATTGAGCATCCCAAAGGCCACTAAAACACCAAAAATAGCACCCGAAGCACCAACCATAGAACCATTGCTTTTTACGTTCAAATCAAAAAACATTCGAAATGTAGATGTATCAATTTGAGCTAAACTTTTACCATAACTTTCTAAAAGAGGTTGCATTTTTTGAGCCAAAATTTCGCCTTTAAACATGTTGTTTTCTAGAATATTTAAACTTGAAATCTCTTTAATGATTTCATAGGAAAATCCACGAGCTTCCAAATCGCTTAAAACAGGGTAAATTTGAATAAAATACACCAAAAATGTGAGAGCAACTGCACCCAATCCACAACTGATATAAAACGTGATAAATTTTCGTTGACCAAAAATTTGCTCTACTGCAGTTCCAAACATCCATAGCGCAAACATATTAAATAATAAATGCTGAAAACTACCATGCATAAACATATGAGTGATAATTTGCCAAAAGCCAAAATAATCGCTCATTGGATAAAATAGCGCTAATAATTTGTAAAACACCTCTTCATTACCCATCAAATAGGTTCCCGCAAAGACGATAACATTTAAAATGAGAAGATGCTTTACTGTGGGTGATATTCTTAGCATATTAATTAAATTTAGATTCTATTTCAGAGGTTTCAATTGTTGTAAAAATTGCCTTATTATTCAATGAAATAGCAGGTTCTTTACATGCAAAAAGTGAGTTCACAATAAATTCTTGTTCTGTAATATTTAGTTTTTTTCCATTTTTAATGGCTAAACTTTTGGCAAAAGTTTTGGCAACTAAGTCGCTTGAACTAAAGTTAAAATCAGGAACTTCATTTTGAACATCATCAATAAGCTGCACAAATACTTTTAAAACATCATTTTCTTTTAAGGCCACAGGTATTGCAGAAATAACTGCTTTTTTATTACCCAAAGCATCAAAAACAAAACCTGCTTGTTCCAATTGTTCTTTAATTGTTTGAAGCACTCCCAATTCTTGAGTTGAAAATTCTAGCTCTAGAGGAAACATCAATTGCTGACATACAGTATCTTTTACGGTGATTTGCTTTAAAAAGTTTTCGTACAAAATACGTTCATGCGCTCTATTTTGGTCGATAACCACCATACCAGATTTAATCGTACTAATGATATATTTGTTTTGAAGTTGAAATGTATTTTGAACTTTCTTTCCTTCATCTTCATCAAAAATGGACGATTGCAATTCATCTGATTCGAACTGTACTTCACTAAAATCATTTTGATTTTCTGTTGTATCCAAATTTAAACCTGTATAAAGCGCTTCCCAAGCAGGTGCAGTAGAAGAAGATACTTTAGTATTTGATTTTGAAAAAGGATTGAAATTGGGATCTACTTCTACTTTTGGACTGGAGACTTGCTCATTGTGTTGATGATAAGGCGTATCCATTGAAGCATCACGCTGAAAATCGAGAATAGGCGCTATACTGAATTGTCCTAAACTGTGTTTTACAGCTGCTCTTAGAAGTGCATAAATTGTGGGTTCGTCATCAAATTTGACTTCTGTCTTTGTAGGGTGAATATTGATATCTATTGATTTTGGATCTACTGATAAATTGAGAAAATAACTCGGGAATTTATCAGTTTGAAGCAAACCTTCAAAAGCCGCTTGAATGGCATGATTGAGATAAGGACTTTTTATAAACCGCTGATTGACAAAGAAAAACTGCTCTCCTCTAGATTTTTTAGCATATTCTGGTTTGCCAACAAAACCTGAAATTTTTAGAAGTTCTGTATCCTCGTCTACAGGGACTAGTTTTTCATTTGTTTTTTTTCCAAAAGTATGTACAATACGTTGTCTAAAATTTTCTGAACGCAAGTCAAAAAGATTATTTCCATTGTGATACATTGAAAAATTGATTTTTGGATGCGCTAATACCACACGGTGAAATTCATCAATAATATGGCGTAATTCTACAGCATCAGATTTTAAAAAATTTCGGCGAGCGGGAATGTTAAAAAATAAATTTTTAACTGCAATAGACGTTCCTTTTGGTACAGCAACAGAATTTTGGTCTGTTATTGTACTGCCCTCAATTGTAATGGCTGTACCAAGTTCTGTATATTCTTGTTTGGTTTTGAGTTCAACATGTGCAATTGCAGCAATACTTGACAGTGCTTCGCCTCTAAACCCTTTTGTATGCAAAGCAAATAAATCTTCTGCAGCTTTAATTTTTGAGGTGGCATGACGCTCAAAACTAAGGCGTGCATCTGTAACACTCATCCCCTTGCCGTTATCTATAACTTGAATAAGGGTTTTACCAGCGTTTTTGATTAGTAATTTTATTTCTGTTGATTCAGCATCTATAGAATTTTCAAGCAATTCTTTTACAACTGAGGAGGGTCTTTGCACGACTTCTCCAGCTGCAATTTGATTGGCAACATGATCTGGTAAAAGGTGTATAATATCGGCCATTAGCTAAAAAATAATGAGAGGTCAAAATCTATAAACCATAAAAATATAAAAACGAGAATAAGCACTATAATTCTAATTCTATAAGATGTTTGGCGATCTGTACTTTTCATGTCGCTCAAAGCATTTTTTAGAGTTCCATTTAGATTTGTCTTTTGAACAGTTACACGTTGATCATCAAATTTATGTTTGATTTCAAAAGGACTAGAATCGCCTTTGTAATAACGAGGATCGTAATTAAATTTTTTATTTTTTCTGAGTTTAAATAACCCCATGATTTATAAATATTTAGCCTCCAAAATAAACATTCCTATCAATAATAAAGCCAAGGCAACAACAAGCCAAATTAATGAAATTGGTTGTTTACGGCGTTTATTTAGCTTGAATTTTGACATTAGAATTTAAAAGCTCTACTCCCTCAAAAATACTTAAAAATTACAGGATAAAAAAGAAGAGAGTAAAATTTAAATACAATTAAATTGATCGATTAAAATCAATCATTTTGAGTGCTGTAACAGCAGCTTCAACACCTTTATTGCCATGTTTCCCACCAGAACGATCCAAAGACTGTTGCTTGTTATTATCGGTTAGAACACAGAATATGACTGGTGTGGTATGTTGAATATTTAAATCTTTTATTCCTTGAGTAACGCCTGCACAGACATAGTCAAAATGTTTTGTTTCGCCTTGAATGACACAACCGATTGTGATGACAGCATCAACACCAGAAGATTGCACTTTTTTTGCGCCAAAAATCAACTCAAAACTACCAGGGACTTTATGTACAGAAATATTTTGTTGAGAAACTCCACAATCTGTTAATGTTTGAAGTGCTCCTTCTAATAGCCCATTGGTTACATCTGAATTCCATTCAGAAACAATAATACCAATCTTAAAATCTGTGGCGTTTGGAAGTGCCGATTTATCGTAATTAGAGAGGTTTATGTTTGCCGTTGCCATTGGGGTTTTTAGTTACTCGCTGCTTGTGCTTTTCCAATAAAAACGTCAATATCTTTGGCTTCTGCACTCTCTGGAAAATCAGCTTTAATAGTTTTAAAGTATTCTAAAGCTTTGGTGTTTTTATCGAGTTTTAAACCTAAAACACCCGCTTTGTATAGATACATTGGAGTCGTATAATTATTTGTTTTTGCGGTGGCAGCCTGAACATAATAATCGTAAGCATCTTCTAATTGCTCCAATTGAACAAAAGCATCTCCAATACCACCTTTGGCAATTGGCCCCAATACATCATCAGTAGATTCAAATGCGTTTAGGTATTCAATAGCATTCACATAATCTTTCATATTCAAATAGGCCATACCTGCATAGTAATTGGCAAGATTTCCTGCATTAGTTCCACTGTAAGTGTCCGCAATATCAAGCATTCCATATTTTCCATCGGCACCGTTTAGAGATAATGTAAACAAAGAATCTTGTGCAGTAGCAACAGCTTCATCAAAATATTTTTGGGCAGAATACATATCATTCATCGCTTGACTTTCTTTTGGTTGTTGAACGTATTTATCAAAACCTAAAAACCCTAAAACCAAAACAGCGGCCAACCCTACAATTATAAAAATGTATTTTTGATTAGCTGCAACCCATTGTTCCGTTTTTGAAACATTTTCATCTAATGTATTAAAAACCTCTGCTGTTGTGGATCCCTCTTCAATAGATTGTTGCTTTTCTACTTTTGTTTTTGGCTTACCGCCACGTTTCTTGTATGTTGCCATAATGTTCTAAAATATGAGGGGCAAAAATATAATTTTATTCTTAAAATAATGATAATTTATTTGTTATTTTTCAATATTTTGCAGCTTATTTAGTCGGAATACTTAATCAAGTTTAAATTTAAAACCAATTTATACACTAATGCTTCTCAAGTCCATCAGTTTAGTGAATTATAAAAATTTTGACAGTCAATCATTTGAATTTAACCAAAAGGTAAATTGTTTTGTAGGCCCCAATGGTATTGGTAAAACAAATATTTTGGACGCCATTTATCATCTTTCATTTGGGAAAAGCTACTTCAATCCTATTGCAACACAAAATATAAAACATGGAGAAGATTTTTTTGTAGTCGATGGACGTTATACGAAAGACAATAGAGATGAAAAAATAGTTGTTTCTCTCAAAAAAGGGCATAAAAAAATTATTAAACGCAACGCTAAAGCCTATGACCGATTTAGTGATCATATTGGTTTTTTACCCCTCGTCATCATATCTCCCGCCGACCGTGATTTAATTACAGAAGGCAGCGATATGCGGCGTAAATTTATTGATGGTGTAATATCGCAAAGCGATAAAATTTATCTTGAAAACTTGATTCAATACAATAAAATATTGTGGCAACGCAATGCCTTGTTAAAGTATTTTTCGAACAACACAACTTTTGATAATGATGCCATTGAGGTCTACAATACTCAACTTTCTGAATTCGGTACAGAAATTCACAAAAAAAGACAGGCATTTATAGAGGCCTTTACCCCTGTTTTTCTAAAACAATATAAAGCCATCAGCAACCAAAATGAAGCGGTGAGTTTACACTACAAAAGTCAACTCAACGAACAGCCTTTAGACACATTACTTAAAACACAAATTAACAAAGATCGTGTGTTACAGTATACGAGTGTTGGTATTCATAAAGATGATATAGAGTTTAATATTGGGGAATATCCTATTAAAAAATTTGGGAGTCAAGGACAGCAAAAATCGTTTCTAATTGCCCTAAAATTAGCACAATTCGATATTATAAAATCTCAGAGTGGCACCACTCCTATTTTGCTTTTGGATGATATTTTTGATAAATTGGACGAACAACGGGTAGAACGCATTATTGGTATGGTAAATGATGAAAGTTTTGGACAACTATTCATCTCAGACACCCATGCCGATCGAACCGAAAAAGCGGTAAAAAATACCCACAACTCTTTTGAAATTTTTCAATTATGAAAAATAGTGTTTCCTTTTTTCTATTGATGCTATTGAGTTGCAAACCCAATGCAAGGCAGTATGTCAATTTTATTGAGGGCTATTGGGAAATTGAACAGGTCACCAAAAACGACCGTGTTATCAAGGAATTTAAAATCAATACAGAGATTGATTACTTTAAAATCAATGCTAATAAAACGGGATTTCGAAAAAAACTAAAGCCAAATTTTCAAGGCACATTTGAAACTTCGGATGACCAATTAAATTTTAATTTAAAACTTGACAACAATACCCTTTTGTTGGAGTACATTGATAATGGAACTTCATATAGCGAAGAAATTGTATTGGCGAGTGCAACAGCGCTTGTGATTGCCAATACAGAGGGGTTTGAATACCACTATAAACCTTACGAACCTTTAAACTTGGACGAATGAGCAAACGCCACAACGACCATCAAAAAATAGACGAAGTGCTGGCTTCTTTTGTAGAAAACAACAAACTCGAAAAAGGACTAGACAGTGTTAATGTGGCCAATGCTTGGCGCGAACTGATGGGCAATGGCGTACAAAACTATACCAATAGTATTAAACTCCACAACAGTACTTTGTATGTAAGTTTAAGCTCTTCTGTACTTCGAGAAGAACTGAACTATGGTAAAGATAAAATCATTGCTATGATTAACAAAGAACTCGGAAAAGAAGTGGTGACTAAACTGGTTTTGAGGTAATATACCATTAACGCTCTTGACGTTTGGCTTGTAACAAACGGCCATTTGGCGTAATAAACGGGCGTTTTTATGTCATAAGTGGGAAAATGGGGTATAAAAAAACCACCTTATAAAAGGTGGTTTTCTAAGTTTTTATGGTTGTGTTTTACCTAAAACATTTCGCGGCCAGAAAAGTGAAATGCACTTTCAATAGCAGCATTATCGTCACTATCACTACCATGTACGGCATTTTCGCTAATGGAATCTGCAAACATATTTCGGATGGTGCCTTCAGCTGCTTCTGCAGGATTGGTGGCGCCAATGAGGGCTCTAAAGTCCTCTACTGCATTGTCTTTTTCTAATATTGCAGCAACAATTGGACCCCGTGTCATATAGGTGACCAAATCGCCAAAAAATGGACGGTCTTTATGAATTGCATAAAATGCTTCAGCATCAGCTGTTGTCAATTGTGTCAATTTCATTGCCACAATACGAAATCCAGAGGAAGTAATTTTTTCTAAAATTGCTCCAATATTGCCTTTCTCAACAGAGTCGGGCTTGAGCATTGTAAAAGTTATATTGTTTGCCATTGTAAAAATTTAATTCGTGCAAAAGTAATCATTTTGTATAGAAAATCCCTTAATCGCCTATTTATAAAAAGTTGTATCTTTGTTTCTTATGAAAAGTTTAACTTTTGAAGCTGTAAAATCATTGTTACAAACACCCAAAAATGTGGTGATTGTACCTCATGTCAACCCCGATGGTGATGCGGTAGGTTCCTCACTTGGCCTATACCATTATTTGATTCAAAAAGGACATCATGTTTCTGTTGTTGTACCCAACGATTATCCCGATTTCTTGAAATGGATGCCAGGAACTTCAGCAATTATTTATTTTGATTCTCAAACAGAACTTGCACAACAAAAATTGGAGGATTCAAAACTATTATTCACCTTAGATTTTAATGCACTTCACCGCAGTGGCCCCATGCAAGTTGCTCTTGAAGAAAATAATACGCCAAAAATCATGATTGACCATCATCAACAACCAGAAGATTATGCTGCATACAGCTACTCTGATGTTAACATGTGCTCTACTTCTGAGATGATTTATCATTTTATGGAACAAATGGGCGATTTGGAGCTGATGAATTCTGATATTGGAACTGCACTCTATACAGGAATCATGACAGACACTGCATCGTTTCGATTTCCAAAAACAACAAGTACTACGCACCGCGTTGTTGCGCATTTTATTGAAGTTGGAGTGAACCATTCTGAGATTCACAACAAGGTATATGATGCAAACCGTTTTGAACGTATCAAACTTGTGGGAGTTGCCTTAAATAATTTAAAAGTCATTGAGCATTTAAATACAGCTTACATCACACTTTCGCAACAGGAATTGGATTCTTTTGGACACCAAAAAGGAGATACAGAAGGGTTGGTTAATTATGGATTATCCATTAAAGGCATCAAATTTGCAGCTATTTTTATTGAAAATAAAGAAGACGATATCATTAAAATATCTTTGCGTTCCAAAGGAGATTTTGATGTCAATCAATTGGCACGAGAACATTTTCATGGTGGTGGACACCAAAATGCCGCTGGTGGCAAAAGTATGTTGTCTCTTGAAAAAACTGTTGAAAAATTCGAAAATTTAGTAGAAACCCTAAAATCAAATTTAGCCTAGTGAATGTTTATCGCCTACTTCTAATTCTGCTTGTTTTCTTTGGATGTAAACCTTCTGAGGCACGGAAACCCGTTCTGCAAAATTCTGGACGCTTTTTTGATACCTCTATCGAACGCAACAAAGCTTTAAATGAAAAAGAATATAACGTCATCAAAAATCTTGTTGATGAAGCTGAAAATCCCTTTATAGTTTCCGATTATGGATTTTGGTATCAATATGTTCAAAAAAATAATCAAAACGAATACACACCAAAATTTGGTGATCAAGTGTTTTACACTTATACTGTAAAAAATTTGGATGGCCATTGGATTTATTCTTCAAATGAAACCACAGAAAAAACATATTTTGTAGAACAAGAAGAACTTTTTGCTGGACTTAGAGAAGGATTAAAACTGATGAAAGAAAATGAAACCATAACATTTATTTTTCCATCGCAACTGGCCTATGGCTATTATGGAGATAACAATAAAATAGGATCGAACACTCCCCTTATTTATGAGGTAACTGTTCAAAAAATACTTCAAAATCAATAAACTAAAACAAAAAAAAACAACATGAAACTTACAAAATCTTTAACTTCTGTACTTGGGCTCATATTCTTGCTAAGTACCTTATCTTGTCAAAACAAATACCCAGAACTTGGCAATGGATTGTTTGCCGAATTTGCAACGACAAAAGACACTATAATTGTGGAGTTATTTTATGAAAAAACACCACTTACAGTAGCCAATTTTGTTGGACTTGCAGAAGGAACTCACCCAAAACTTGCTGATTCTTTACAAGGAATACCATTTTATAACGGCACTATTTTTCATAGAGTCATCAATGAATTTATGATTCAAGGTGGAGACCCTTCGGGGACTGGAATGGGGAAGCCTGGCTTTACATTTGGTGATGAATTTGACGAAACTTTAAAGCATGATAAACCTGGAGTCTTGTCTATGGCCAACTCTGGCCCTGCAACCAATGGCAGTCAGTTTTTTATTACAGAAGTTCCAACACCATGGTTAGACAATAAGCATAGCATTTTTGGACAAGTTGTAAAAGGTCAAGAAGTCGTTGATTCCATTTCTAACGTTCAAGTGATGCCTGGTAGCAATAAACCTTTAGAAGATATACGAATTTTATCGTTAAATATTATAAGACAAGGATTTGGTGCAAAGCGTTTTAATGCTGCCAAAACATGGAATAGAGAATTTCCTTTACTAGAAGAGAAACGATTAAAGAAAATTGAAGAAGCGAAGCAGGAAGCAGAGCGTCAAAAGAAAATTGCGGAAGAAAAAATGGAAACTGCGGCTGCAGAAATCCTCCCTGTTTTGGAAGACTATAAAAGCAAAGCAACTACTAGCGATTCAGGATTATTAAGCTATACGATTAAGGAAGGTACAGGTGAAAAACCAAAACAAGGACAGTCCGTTAAACTCTATTATCAAGGCTACTTTACCGATGGAAAATTGTTTGGTACCAACGTTAAAGACATTGACATAAAATGTGGCACTTATGATGAAAAGAAAGAACAACGTGGTTTTTATAATTTGATGCCCATGCAAATTAGTGCCGACGCACAAATGATTCCTGGTTTTAAAGAAGGGGTATTCAATATGAAAAAAGGCGATAAAACCTTTTTATACCTTCCTTCTCATCTGGCCTATGGCGAAGCTGGCCGAGGTCCTATTGCGCCAAACTCCGATTTGATATTTATTATTGAAATGGTTGATGAAGAACAAGAAAACTAAAACTTCACTTATAATAGATAAAAAAACCACGCTATCTGCGTGGTTTTTTTTATTCTCTTTTTGGAATATCAGCTAAAATCGCTTTTAGAAATATCCAAAATTTCTGTACCGAAGAGATTTGTGCACGTTCATCTGGAGAGTGTGCACCTTTGATGTTTGGACCAAAACTAATCATTTCCATTTCGGGGTAATGGGTACCTAAAATCCCACATTCCAACCCAGCATGACAAGCGGCGACATGAGGTTCAGCATCATTCAGTTTGACATATAAATCTTTTAAAACTTTTAAAATTGAGGCCTTCATATTGGGAGTCCAACCTGGATAATCCCCTGAAAATTCTACCATACACCCCGCCAATTCAAAAGTAGCACCTAAGACCTGTGCCAGGTTCCACTTTGAGCTTTCTACTGAAGATCGTGTAAGACAACCTACTTTAAGTTGGCCTTTTTCTACCAAAACCCGAGCTACGTTGTTGGAGGTTTCTACCAAACCTTCAATATCTGGACTCATACGAAACACTCCATTGTGTGCGACATTCAAGGCTTTAAGTAAGGGTTGTTGTACACCCAATTCCATTACTGTTTCGGGTAAATTTGTGGGGTTTACAGAAATATTTAAATCGGGTTCTAGCGTTTGGAATTCTTTTTCAATAGCAGAGATTAACGTAGTTGTAGCGTCCTCAAAAGTTGTTTTATGTACTGCGTCAACCACAACAATAGCAGTGCTTTCTCTAGGAATGGCATTGCGTAAACTTCCTCCATCTATTTTTGACACGCGTAGACCAAAGCGTTCAAAACCATTGTACAACAATCGGCTTAAAATTTTATTGGCATTGCCAAAACCTTTATGAATATCCATACCAGAATGACCACCCTGGAGCCCTTTTACTGATATAACATATGGAATCGATGTTTGTGAGGTTGACTCTTCAATATATGATCTTGTGGCAGTAACATCTACTCCACCGGCACAGCCCACCCCTATTTCATCGTCTTCTTCGGTATCTAAATTGAGTAAAATGTCACCCTTAAGTAGTCCACCCTTTAGTCCCATAGCCCCAGTCATTCCTGTTTCTTCATCAATGGTAAAAAGGGCTTCAATTGCTGGATGTGATATATCTGTACTTTGTAAGACTGCCATTATTGAGGCCACACCCAAACCATTATCGGCTCCAAGGGTAGTGCCTTTGGCCTTTACCCAATCGCGATCGACGTACATTTGAATCCCTTGAGTAAGAAAATCAAAGTCGGTGTCTGCATTTTTTTGGTGCACCATATCCAAGTGCGATTGCAATACCACCGTTTTTCGATCTTCCATTCCTGGGGTTGCAGGTTTTTTGATGATGACATTACCAACCTCATCTTCAAGCGTTTCCAAATCTAAAGAAGCGCCAAAATCTTTTATAAAAGCAATGACACGTTCCTCTTTTTTGGAGGGACGAGGAACGGCGTTTAAATCGGCAAAATTTGACCAGATTTCTATGGGTTCTAATTGTCTTATTGCATCACTCATAGCTGTAGTTTTCAGTTACAAAGGTAGGCATAACAGTCTAAACCTAAATATTATTTTTTATTTTTGGATCATGTCAAAAACTTTAAGACTTTGTATTGCGTTCAGTATTTTGCCCCAAATGCTCATGATCAATCTTTTATCAAAAAATAGAACATGGGTAGAGCAAAATTACAGTGAATGGCTTTATCCAAAAATTTCGAGTACACTTCGTTTTTTCTATGGATGGATTCCATTTTCGGTAGGTGATTTGCTTTATAGCACTGCAATCGGCTTTGGACTTTGGTGGGGATTCAAAAACCTAAAACAATTTTTAAAAACACCTATACAATCAATTCTCAATTTATTGTGCGTGGTTTCTGCTTTGTATTTTGTGTTTCATTTATTTTGGGGGTTAAATTATTACCGCTTACCACTTCACAAAAAACAAAATATTAACCCCATATACACAACCGAACAACTTTTTAAAACTACGGAACATATCATTAAAAAATCCAATACACTTCACCTAAAACTAACAAAGGATAGTAGCGCAGTTGTTAGTTCTTCATATACATTTGAAAAACTCGTTGTATTATCTTTAGAGGGGTATGAAAATAGTAGTTTTAAGTATGATAATTCTAGTCAAAAATATTCTTTACTAAGCACACCACTCGCCTATATGGGGTTTAGTGGATACTTAAACCCATTTACCAATGAAGCACAAGTTAATTGTCATCAACCAAAAAATTCAATGCCAATGACATTGGCTCATGAGCAAGCTCATCAAATTGGCTATGCAGCAGAAAATGAGGCCAATTTTATAGGGTTTTTGATATGTGCTAATCATTTTGACGATTATTTCAAATATAGCGGGTACTCCTTTGCTTTACGCTATTGCTTGAGTGAAGTATACAAAAGAGATAGAGAAGCATACAAATCATTAAAAGAGCGCGTCAATACTGGTATTTTGATTGATTTTGAAAAAAGAAGTGCCAAATGGGCACAATACAACAATCCTTTGGAACCCTTATTCAAATCCATTTACAGCCATTTTTTGAAAGCCAATGCCCAAGATAAGGGTATTGAGAGCTATAGCTATGTTGTTGGGTTGATTGTTGGGCATTTTGAAGCACAACATTAGAAAAAGTATACTCCAAAGTTTTATGATTTTCTTTAGAAAGTTTATGCTTATATTTAACAACGAAAAATTATTACTATGAAAAAAATTCAACTCCTACTCATGGGGATTTTATGTATTTCTACAGCTTATGCACAAGATTATTTCCCCAAAAATGATGGTGTAAAGTCTGAAATTACAAACTACACTGCCATTATCAACGCAAAACTCTATATCACCCCAACAAAAGTGATCGAAAATGGTACGCTTTTGATAAAAGATGGTATGGTAGTACGTAGCGGAAAAAATATTCAAATTCCTGAAAATTCTGAAATTATTGATGCCAATGGCAATAGTGTTTATCCGTCCTTTGTAGATATGTATTCTACTTTTGGTGTGGCCAAACCAAAACGTGTTAATGGAAGTGGAAGATCGCCACAGTATGGCCCCTCTAGAGAAGGGTTTTATTGGAATGATCATATCCGCCCAGAACAAAATGCCATTGATGTATTTAAATTTGATGAAAAAACTGCCAAATCGATGCTCGAGCAAGGGTTTGGAGTCGTAAATACTCATATGGAAGACGGAATTGTTCGAGGAAGTGGTGCCCTAATCGCACTCGATTTAGATGGTACTGATGCTAATAGAATCATTTCTGGACGTTCTGGACAATATCTTTCATTTTCGAAAAGTGTACAATCACGACAATCGTACCCGACTTCTATCATGGGAGGTATGGCACTTTTAAGACAATTGTATCACGATGCTGACTGGTATAAAAAAGGAAATGCTAAAACAACAGACCGCTCTATTGAGGCTTTTAATAGTAATTCTGATTTGGTACAAATTATGGGAGCAGGAAGCAGAGCCAATGCGCTTAGAGCCGATGCCGTAGGTGATCAATTTGGAATTCAATATATCATTCTTGGTGGTGGTGACGAATATGAGCGTATTAATACCATCAAAAACACCAATGCTGCTTTTATTCTCCCTGTAAATTTTCCAAAACCTTATGATGTTGAGAATAGCTTTCTTGCCAATAAATTGGAATTGGAAAGCATGAAAGAATGGAACCAAAGACCTTCAAATCCAAAAGTTTTTGAAGAGCATAATATTAAATTTGCACTCACAACAAATGGTTTAAAATCTGTAAGCGAATTTAAAACCCATGTCAAAAATGCTATCAATCATGGTTTAAGTCCAACAAAGGCATTAGAAGCGCTTACAACAGTCCCCTCGCAATTATTGAGAAATAACAAAATCGGAAATCTTCAAAATGGAAGTTATGCTAATTTCACCATCACTTCTGGAGATATTTTTGAAACTACAACTTCTATCTATGAGCATTGGATTAGAGGATCTAGAACTGTTTTTGGAGATTTGAATAGTAAAGATGTTAGAGGATCATATACCTTTAACTTTGATAATAGTGAGTATAAACTTGATATTTCTGGTAAAAAAGAAGCGCCAAAAGCAACACTTAAAGCAGATAGTCTAAAATTGAGTTGTTCCGTAAAACAAGATAAAGACTGGGTATATCTTTTGTTTACTTCCAAAGATACTTTACAACAAAATTTTATGCGTTTTAGCGCAAAAGTCAATGAAACAAGTTCTAATTTAAGTGGAATACTTAATTTTTCTGACGGCTCATCGCAAAATCTAACATTGATTAAGGCCGAGAAAAAAGACGATAAAACATCTGAAAAAGAGAAAAAGGAAAGTGAAGCGAAAACAATTTTATCTGTTAGTTATCCAAATGGCCCCTATGGCTTTGACAAACTTCCTGAAGCTGAAACTTTACTTTTTCAAAATGCAACAGTTTGGACCAATGAAAATGATGGAATCCTAACCCATACAGATGTATTAATCAAAGATGGAAAAATTGCAGCCATCGGTCAAAATCTTAAAAGTAAAAACGCAAAAATTATAGATGCTACGGGCAAGCATTTGACCTCTGGAATTATTGATGAACACTCACATATTGCGGCAGCAAGCATCAATGAAGCAGGACAAAATTCTTCAGCTGAAGTTAGTATAGAAGATGTTATAGATGCTGATGATGTCAATATTTACAGAAATCTATCAGGTGGTGTAACAACCATTCAAATCTTACATGGATCTGCCAATCCAATTGGTGGGCGTTCAGCGATTATTAAACTGAAGTGGGGAGAATCCGCTAAAAACCTGATTTACAAGAACTCCCCAAAGTTCATCAAATTTGCTTTGGGTGAAAATGTAAAACAATCGAACTGGGGAAGTTATGAACGTTTCCCACAAACACGAATGGGGGTTGAGCAAACCTACATGGATTACTTTTCTAGAGCTAAAGCCTATGATTTAAAGAAAAAAAGCGGACAAGCCTATAGAGTTGATTTAGAACTAGAGGTTTTGGCTGAAATTTTAAATAAAGAGCGTTTTATTAGCTGTCATTCATATGTACAAAGTGAAATCAATATGTTAATGAAAGTTGCAGAACGCTTTAATTTCAACATCAATACGTTTACACATATTTTGGAGGGCTATAAAGTAGCGGATAAAATGAAAGCACACGGCGTTGGTGCTTCAACATTTAGCGATTGGTGGGCCTACAAATACGAAGTGAATGATGCCATTCCTTACAACGCAGCAATTTTGAATAATGTGGGGGTAATTACAGCCATCAATAGTGATGATGCCGAAATGTCTCGCCGTTTGAACCAAGAGGCTGCAAAAGCTGTAAAATATGGTGGTGCTTCAGAAGAAGATGCATGGAAAATGGTAACTCTAAATCCAGCAAAACTTTTACATATTGACGATAAAGTTGGAAGTATAAAAGTTGGTAAAGATGCCGATTTGGTACTGTGGAGCAATCATCCGTTGTCGATTTATGCAAAAGCAGAGCAAACCCTTATTGAAGGGACTACATATTTTGATATTGCTCGAAACCAAGAGCACCGAAAAAATATTACTACAGAACGTAACACCTTAATTCAAATGATGCTCAAAGCCAAAAATAAAGGCATGAAAACACAAGCTGTTAAGGTGAATAAGAAACAAGATATGCATTGTGATACACTCGATCACGAACAAAATCACAATCACAATTAATACTAAAAGTTATGAAAAGAATTAATACATATATCATTGCGCTTTTAACCATTTCATTTTTGGGAAGCGCACAACAAACCCCTACACCCCAGCAACAAAATACAGTTGCAATTGTTGGAGCAACAGCTCATATTGGAAATGGAAGTGTTCTAGAAAATAGCCTTGTCATTTTTAAAGATGGGGTACTTCAATATGTAGGCGCACATGATGAAGGGAAAATAAATTCTGATAACGAAGTTATCAATGCCAGTGGACAACATGTTTACCCAGGATTTATCATTCCAAATTCTACGTTGGGACTTATAGAAATCGATGCTGTTCGTGCTTCTGATGATGATTCAGAAATTGGGACTTGGAATCCACATATTAGAAGTTTAATTGCATACAATACAGAGTCGAAAGTTGTAGAAACAATGCGTCCAAATGGAGTGCTTTTGGCACAAATTACACCAAGAGGAGGTCGAATTTCTGGAACTTCATCTGTTGTCCAATTGGATGCTTGGAATTGGGAAGATGCTGTTATAAAAGTTGATGATGGTATTCATATGAATTGGCCTAACTCTTTCTCAAGAGGTCGTTGGTGGGCCGGAGAAGACCCAGGACTAAAAATCAACAAAAATTACAATGGCGAAATTCAAGAACTTACCTCCTATTTTAACAATGCAAGAGTTCATAATGCCAACGAAAACCCCGGTTTGAATCTACCTTTTGAAGCAATGAAAGGAGTATTTGACGGCAATAAAACTTTGTATATTCATGTTGATGATGAAAAAGGAATTATTGATGCTGTTGCATTTTCCAAAACACAAAACATACAAAAAGTTGTTTTAGTTGGGGCTTATGAAGCTTACAAACAAACTGCTTTGCTAAAAGAAAATGGTATTTCTGTATTACTTAGACGCATCCACACTAGACCAGAAAAATCTGATGAAGATTATGATTTGCCTTTCAAACTAGCAAAAATACTTGTAGATGCTGGAGTCACTGTAGCACTTGAAGCAAGCGGTGATATGGAACGTATGAATTCTAGGAATTTACCATTTTATGCAGGAACAACGGTAGCTTATGGCCTAAGCAAGGAGCAAGCACTTCAACTCATAACGTTGAATGCTGCAAAAATTCTTGGAATTGACGCACACTATGGGAGCTTGGAAGTTGGAAAAAGTGCCACGCTATTTATCAGTAAAGGCGATGCTTTGGATATGCGTACAAACCATCTGAAAAATGCGTATATTGACGGAAGAAAAATAAGTTTGGAAAGTCATCAAACAAAACTATGGAAAAGATACTCCAACAAGTATAAAAATCAATAAAACAAAAAAAATCAACTCAAAGTCCAAGCCAATGGTTTGGGCTTTTTTTTGCATAAAAAATAAACCTATTTTTGTGATATGATACAAGAAATCACCAGTTTAAAAAACCCTAGAATTAAAAATGTGTTGTTGCTTAAAGAAAAATCAAAGCAACGAAGAGAGCAAGGACTTTTTATTATCGAGGGGAAACGTGAGGTGTTTCTAGCTATCAAAAGTGGGTATACAATAGAAACCATTTATTTTGACCCTCAATTATTTTTAGAAAATGATCTTTTTCAATTTGAAAAATATAATTTTGAATGCATTAGAATTGATGCAAAGATTTATGAAAAAGTGGCCTACCGTGGAAGCACAGAAGGCATTTTTGCAGTTGCAAAATGTAAAGATTTATCATTAAATCAATTACAAATTGAATCCCCAAATCCTTTGATACTAATCGCTGAATCGCCTGAAAAACCTGGAAATATTGGGGCATTGCTTAGAACTGCTGATGCAGCAAAAATTGATGCGGTCATTATTGCAGATCCTCTAACAGATATGTACAATCCAAATATTATTCGCTCGAGTGTTGGTGGTATTTTTTCAACTCAAATTGCAACTGCTCCAACAGATGAAGTCATTGCATTTGTAAAACAAAAAAACATTTCGATTTATAGCGCCATTTTACAAGATTCAAAGCCTTATACAGACATCAATTTTCAAAATTCTAGTGCAATAGTTGTAGGCACAGAATCTAATGGGCTAACAGATAAGTGGCGAACTTTGGCCACCCAATGTATACATATCCCAATGCTAGGTACTGTAGATTCTATGAACGTTTCTGTTGCTGCCGGTATTATGTTGTATGAAGCCAAGCGGCAACGTAGGTATCAATAATTGTTTTTAAAAAGTACTACACACGGTTGGTTGTTACAAATGTTTGTTTTAGTTTTAGGGTATGACTACAGAAGACATCAAAAAAGAAAATGCCGCAATAGCAAAGGAGTATAAAGAACTCCTTAGAATCAGCTATAGAAACCTTTCTGCAGCAGAAAAAAAAGTCATTCGAAAAGCCTTTAATGTTGCCGTTGATGCACATAAAAATCAACGCCGAAAATCAGGAGAGGCCTATATTTTTCATCCAATTTCGGTTGCAAAAATAGTCGCTTCAAAAATTGGATTGGACGCCACCTCTATTGCTGCAGCACTTCTTCATGATGTTGTAGAAGATTGTGAGGACTATAGCATTAGTGATATTGAACAACTTTTTGGAGAAACCATTGCACGCATTGTTAATGGATTGACAAAAATTTCGAGCTTAAAAAAAGATAAAGACATATCGCTACAAGCCGAGAATTTTCGGAAAATGCTGCTCACTCTAAATGATGATGTTCGTGTGATTATTATTAAAATCGCCGATCGTTTGCACAACATGCAAACCATCCACTCACTTCGCGAGGACAAACAAATAAAAATCGCTTCTGAAACACTGTATATTTATGCACCTTTAGCACATAAAATTGGCCTATATAATGTTAAATCAGAGCTTGAAGATTTAGCTCTAAAGTACACAGAACCAGATGTTTATGAGTCTATTTTTCTTAAAATAAAAGAAAGCAAAGAAGAACAGGATTTGTATATCAAAGAAATTAGCTCAATACTAGAAGGTGCATTAAAAAAAGAACGTATCAAATATGATATTAAAGGACGGCCAAAATCTATATTTTCCATTCGTCGTAAAATGCAAAAACAAGGAGTTTCTTTTGAAGAAGTTTATGACAAATTTGCGGTACGTATCATTTACAATTCTGGTCTTAAAAATGAAAAATTTCTGGCCTGGAAAATATACTCTATTGTAACTGATTTTTTTAGGCCCAACCCTACTCGACTACGCGATTGGATATCATCTCCAAAATCCACAGGATACGAAGCCTTACACATTACCGTAATGGGGCCAAAAGGACGTTGGGTAGAAGTTCAAATTCGTAGCGAAAGAATGAATGAAATTGCTGAAAAAGGGTATGCAGCGCATTATAAATACAAAGAAGGCGATAGTAGTAATGATGAAAACCTAGAAAGTTGGATTGGCAAACTTCAAGAAGTCATGGACAACCCGAGTGCCAATGCTGTTGATTTTGTTGAAGAATTCAAATTAAATCTTTATTCAAAAGAAATTTTTGTATTCACACCAGATGGTGACTTAAAATCTTTACCGAAAGAAGCAACGCCACTGGATTTTGCCTTTAGCATTCATACTGAAGTTGGTCTAAAAACTAGAGGAGCAAAAGTTAACGGAAAGCTTGTTCCATTGAGTCATACATTGAATAGCGGAGATCAAGTTAGTATTATTACTTCTGAAAATGCAAAACCAAATTCAAACTGGCTAGATTATGCCACCACTGCACGTGCACGAAGCAAAATAAAATCTTCACTAAAAGAGGAGAAAAAACTTATTGCAGAAGATGGAAAAGAAATTTTAAGACGAAAACTCAAACAGCTTAAAATTAATCTCAATGAACGTTCCATTAATGAATTGGTCAATTTTTTTAAACTACAAACGAGTCTAGATTTATTTTATAGAGTTGGAATTGGCAGCATTGACAACTCCATGTTGAAAAAATTTGCCGCATCAAGGAGTAATGTTTTAGTGAGTTTTATCAAAAATAAAATTCAACGAAAAAAAACCACAACTACAGAAACTATTGATGATGACGAGATTACCTCAAAATATGATATGCTCGTTTTTGGCAAGGAAGAGGAAAAACTCAACTACAAAGTGGCGTCTTGTTGTAATCCAATTCCTGGTGACAAAGTTTTTGGGTTTTTAAGCATTAAAGAGGGGATAAAAGTTCACAAGAAAAACTGTCCAAATGCTGTAAGTTTACAATCCAATTACGCCTACCGAATTGTATTGGCAAAATGGATTGATTCTAGCCAACAAGTATTTAGAGCAGTAATTAAACTTACAGGAATTGATGAAAAAGGACTCGTAAATGACATTACAAAGCTTATTTCAGCCAACATGAATGTGAATATAAAAAGTATCAAATTTGACTCTCACAGCGGTACATTCAACGGTGAAATAGCAGTAGAAGTTAACAATACAAGTTTTGTTTCCAAATTGATGGAACGCCTAAAAAAAATAAATGGCATTGAAAAGGTTACTAGAGTCTAAAAATTAGTTAAATTTGGGATTTTGATCATGAGCGCTAAAACCAAACATAACGATCAGGAAATTGTAAAAAATGTTTTTACAAAATACCTTGAAGAAAATAGCCAGCGAAAAACGCCTGAGCGCTTTGCTATTCTACAAGAAATTTATGATAGTGAAGAACATTTTGATATTGAATCACTGTATATTAAAATGAAAAATAAAAAATACCGTGTTTCTCGTGCAACTCTTTATAATACAATTGAACTTTTATTAGAATGTGGCCTTGTAAGAAAACATCAATTTGGACTAAACCAAGCACAATACGAAAAATCATATTTTGACAAACAACACGATCATGTTATTCTTACAGACACTGGAGAAGTCATAGAGTTTTGTGATCCAAGAATTCAATCCATAAAAAAAACCATTGAAGAAGTGTTTGATATTGATATTCAAAATCATTCATTATACTTCTATGGAACTAAAAAAAACACTAAAACCTAACGAAACAATATGGCTGTAGATTTGCTACTAGGACTCCAATGGGGTGATGAAGGAAAAGGAAAAATTGTTGATGTACTTACCAAAAACTACGATGTTATTGCTCGATTCCAAGGAGGACCAAATGCGGGCCACACCCTTGTTTTCAATGGAATGAAACATGTACTACATACAATTCCATCGGGAATTTTTCATGATGACGTAAAAAACCTTGTAGGAAATGGGGTTGTGATTGACCCTGTAATTTTCAAAAAAGAGTTGGATAAACTTTCAGAACAAGATGTAGACTTTAGAAAAACGTTATTAATTTCTAGAAAAGCCCACCTGATTTTGCCTACACACCGCCTTTTAGATGCTGCTTCTGAAACTTCGAAAGGTAAAGCAAAAATTGGCTCTACACTAAAAGGTATTGGCCCTACATATATGGACAAAACAGGAAGAAATGGAATTCGTGTTGGCGATTTGGAACTTAGTGATTGGAAAGACAAATACCGTAACTTGGCCAATAAACATCAAGCCATGATTGATTTCTACAACGTAGAGCTTGAATATAATTTAAAAGAACTTGAAAATGAATTTTTTGAGGCTGTAGAAATGTTAAAGTCATTAGAATTTATTGATTCTGAGGAATATTTACATCAAGCACAACATGATAAAAAATCGATACTTGCTGAAGGAGCACAAGGTTCTCTTCTCGATATTGATTTTGGAACATATCCATTTGTAACTTCTTCAAATACCACTGCAGCTGGCGCTTGTACTGGCCTTGGAGTTGCACCAAACTCCATCAGCGACGTTTTTGGAATTTTTAAGGCCTATACAACACGTGTTGGCTCTGGTCCATTCCCAACAGAACTTTTTGATGAAAATGGAGAAACGATGAGTCGTGTTGGACATGAATTTGGAGCAACAACAGGAAGACCAAGACGTTGTGGGTGGCTAGATTTGGTTGCACTACGTTACGCATGTAAAGTCAATGGTGTTACGCAGCTAATGATGATGAAAGCCGATGTTTTATCTGGGTTTAAAACATTAAAAGTTTGTACAGCATACAACTATAAAGGACAAGAAATTAAACATTTACCATACAATATTGAATCTGAAAATGTCACTCCAATTTATACTGATTTTAATGGCTGGAATGAAGATTTAACGTCTATGGATAGTGTCGACACACTCCCACAAACATTAATTGAATATATTGAGTTTTTGGAAAATGAATTGCAAATTCCAATTAAAATAGTATCAGTTGGCCCAGACAGAAAGCAAACTATTTTTAGGTAATTGATTTTTGTTTAAAATAACTAAGTCCATTTAATTTTAGGCGTTATTAAGCTTTAAATTTTGATAATCCCTATTTTTGTTAAAATTCGAATTCAAAGTCGTGAAAAATAAACAGCTCCTAATTTTATTCATTCTCTCTATATCCTTTCTAACATTTGCTCAAGAACGGAAACAAATTGAAATTGAATATGCACCATTTATGACTTTTGAAGAGGATAAACCCGATGCTACAATCCTTACTCGTGATGGTTCTGATCAAGTTCACATCAAACATAAAGGCATTGAAATGTGGTGTGACGAAGCTATTTATTATGGCAAAGAAGATTTCATAGAAGCTTATGGAAGCGTGAGAGTCAAACAAGGAGATAGCATCAATATGACTTCAAAATACGTTGAATATAGTGGAAAAACACAACTCGCCTATGCAAGTGGCGATGTGGTGCTGATAGACCCTGACTCAAAACTTTATACCGATATATTACATTTTGATCGTGTAAAACAACAAGCCTATTATAATCAAAAAGGCAAAGTAGTTCGTGATACATCAGGGACCATTACAAGTACTGTTGGGCGTTACTATGTGAATTCCAAAAAGTATCAATTTGTGGATAATGTAAAATTGGTTAATCCAGAATATGAAATTGATACAGAGCGTTTGGATTTTTACACCGAATCCGGCTATGCATTTATGTTTGGACCAACAACAATTACGAGTGAAGCAAGTGTAATTTATTGTGAAAGAGGATTTTATAACACAAATAATGACACCGGATATTTTGTGAAAAAATCAAAAATAAACTACGACGACCGTATTGTTGAAGGCGATAGCGTATACTTTGATCGCAACAAAAATTTTGCTTCCGCAACCAATAATATTACGGTAACTGATACCTTAAACAAAAGTATTATAAAGGGTCATTATGCCGAAGTTTTCAGAGAAAAAGACTCTGTTTTTATTACCAAAAGAGCACTAGCAATCACAGAAAAAGAAAATGACTCCATTTTTATGCATAGCGATACACTTATGGTAACAGGACCACCTGACGAACGGATTATTCGGGGTTATTATAATGCTAAGATGTTTAAATCCAATTTGAGTGGAAAAGCAGATTCTATTCACATGAATCAAAAAACAGGACTCACACAATTGATTAATTTTTATGATGTTGATGCCGATGCTTTTTCAAAAAAAGATTACCCAGTTTTATGGCATTTTGAAAGTCAAATTACAGGTGATTCTATTCATATAATTTCAAACACAAAGAATGAAACTCTAGACTCATTAAAGGTATTCAATAGCGCATTTGTTATTAGTAAGGACAGTTTGGGCGATGGATTTAATCAAATTTCAGGAAAAGTATTATATGGTTTATTTGAGAATAATGAATTGAACACAATTGATGTTATAAAAAATGCTGAAACTATTTACTACCTAAGAAATAGTGAAAATGAACTTGTTGGTATTGATAAATCAAAATCTGGCTCGATTAAAATATTCATTTCAGAGAATCAGATAGATGAGTTAAGAAAAATTAATCAAATAGGCGGTAAAACATATCCTGAAGTAGAATTTCCAGAGAAAGAAAGAAAACTAAAAGGGTTTATTTGGCGCAACGAAGAACGTCCAAGAACCGTTGATGATTTATTTTCAGATGACCCACCACTAGAATTAGTAAAAATTAAAGGTTTAGAACCCTACATTCCCCAATCAGAATTTTTTGATGAAGACCTTATCCAACGTGTTGAAGATGCTGGAAATTCAAAAGAAGATTCGAAGAAAAAACAAAAAAATAAACCTTTAGAAAAAAACAATAAAGCGGCAAGAAACTTACCTCTTGAGAAAATCAATAAAATGCAGAAATCTGCTCCAAAACGCGAAAAAGCATTGAACCCTAAAACATTGAAAAAGCAAATTTGAGTAAAGACGATTTTTTAAGATTTCAAGCACAAACAACACCACACCCTTTGGCAATGGAAATATCACATGCGGAGGGCAGTTATATTTATGATCAAAATCAAAAGCCCTATTTAGATTTCGTTGCAGGAGTTTCGGCCTGTAGCTTAGGACATCGTCATCCAAAAGTTGTGAATGCAATAAAAAAGCAGCTAGACAGCTATATGCACGTTATGGTCTATGGCGAATATATTCAAAAACCTGCTTTGGAACTCACGCGATTATTAGCAAAACATTTACCCAATGATATTGAAAAAACATACTTAACTAACTCTGGTACAGAAGCAATAGATGGTGCTCTAAAGCTAGCTAGACGGTATACAGGTCGTTCAGAAATAATTGCAGCGCACAAGGCCTATCATGGAAATACTATGGGTGCATTGAGTGTTATGGGCTACGAAGAACGAAAGCAGCCCTTCCGCCCACTTCTCCCCGATGTGCGTTTTATTCATTTTAACGAAGAAAAAGAATTACAAAAAATTACCACAAAAACAGCGGCAGTTATTTTAGAAACCATTCAGGGCGGTGCAGGCTTTATTGAGCCTAAAAACGATTATTTACATAAAGTAGAAAAAAGATGTAAAGCCATGGGTGCTTTACTAATTTTGGATGAAATTCAACCAGGTTTTGGCCGAACAGGAAAGGTTTTTGGATTTGATAACTATAACTGCTCCCCCGATATTGTGGTCGTCGGAAAAGGACTCGGTGGTGGAATGCCAATTGGTGCATTTTCGGCTTCTGCCAAAATGATGGACAGTTTGTCCAATTTTCCAAAATTAGGGCATATCACTACGTTTGGTGGACACCCCGTCATTGCAGCTGCAGCATTGGCTACACTCAAAGAAATTACTCAAAGTAGTTTAATGAAAGAGGCTTTAGAAAAAGAAAAATATATTCGTGAGAAATTAAAGCACCCGCTAATTACAGAAATTCGTGGAAAAGGCCTTATGTTATCTGCAATGACATCAAGTGCCGAAATCACAAACAAAGTTGTTCTTAAAGCCATGGATAAAGGATTGATTCTGTTTTGGTTATTATATGAACCAAAAGCCATTAGAATTACGCCTCCACTCACAATTTCATTCAAAGAGTTAGAGGAAGGATGCAATATCATTCTAAGTATTTTAGACTCTATTCATAAAAACTGTTAATTATTTTGTTGAAAACATTCGCATTGATGTATCAACTAAGAGTGATATAATTATAAATTTATTATAACAAAAAACACTCTATGGAGTTAAGCCCTTCAAACGAAAGTCAAAATATCTCGTTAAATAAATTCGAGTCAATGTTAAAGACCAATAATGTTTTTTTCTTTGATTCAGATGAGTTTGAAAACATTATCCACCATTATTTAGAAATCGGAAAAATTGCATTGGCTAAAAAAGCCATCAATTTAGGATTAGACCAACATCCTTCTTCTGTAAATTTACGCTTATTCAAAGTTGAAATATTAATTTTTGAAAACGATTTTAATGCTGCCGAGCGCTTGCTAAATTCATTATTTGAATTAGAGCCAAACAATGAAGAGCTTTACATTCAAAGAGCAAATATTTACTCCAAAAAAGATGAACATCAAAAAGCTATTGACACTTTTAAGGAAGCCCTAAAAATAGCAGAAGATTGTTCTGAAATTCACTCATTAATAGGTATGGAATACCTGTTTATGGATCAATATGAAGACGCAAAAACACATTTCATTAAATGTGTAGATTTGGATATAGAAGATTATTCATCTCTATACAATATCATTTATTGCTTCGAATTTTTGGATCAAACAAAGGAAGCCATAAAATATTTAAATTGGTATTTAGATCAAAATCCATTTTGTGAAGTAGCTTGGCATCAGTTAGGTAAACAATATCTCGTAGAAAAAGAGCTTCAAAAAGCACTAACCGCTTTTGATTTTGCAATCATTTCTGATGATACATTTATTGGTGCCTATCTAGAAAAAGCAAAAGTTTTGGAACGCTTGAATCGCCACGAAGAAGCTATTGAACAATACAGTATTTCGATGGCTATTGAGGGTGCTACAGCTTATACGCTATTGAAAATTGGGTATTGTTATGAGCAAATAAAAAAAGATGACCAAGCCCTCAAGTTTTATATGAAATCTGTGGAGGAAGATCCTGCTTTTGACAAAGGTTGGATGGGAATTTCGATATTTTACTTTTCAAAAAAAGACTTTTTTAAATCCTTATTTTACGTCAATAAAGCTATTGCTATTGACGATGAAAATACAGACTATTGGTTGTTTTATTCAAAAATTAAAGAGCGTTTAAATTATTTAGAAGAAGCAGAGCGAGGTTATAAAAAAACTCTTGAACTTGGCAACTGTTCTCTAGAAACATGGTTGTCCAGAGGTGATATTTTGATAAAATTGGGGGAATTGGAAGCAGCAAAATACAATTTTATACAAGCATTAGAGCATCACCCAAAAAGTGAGGAGTTAGAATTTAGGATTTCAGGAATTTGCTTTAAACTCAATGAAACAGAAACAGCTTACACGCATTTACTCACCGCTTTACACTATAACGCTGAGCACGCTTTCATTCTTGAAGAATTATTTCCTGATGTTTATGCTCAAAAAAAGGTGCTACATTTCATTAAAAGCTACAACAAAACGTCCAAGTAAAATTAGTTATCTTTAGTGCTCAATACCGCATTGACATGAAACGTAATTTATTAGATTATTTTGTGCTCATTTTGAAAGGAATAGCCATGGGAGCAGCCGACCTAGTTCCAGGTGTGTCAGGAGGAACAATTGCTTTTATTTCTGGAATTTATGAAGAATTAATTTCAAGTTTAAATGCTATCAATTTAAGCCTGATAAAAATCATAAAAACAGAAGGATTAAAATCCACTTGGGAAAAAATAAATGGAAATTTCTTAGTTGCGATTCTACTAGGAATTGCAATAAGTATATTATCACTTTCAAAACTGATTACATGGTTACTTCATGAAAAACATATACTAGTTTGGGCCTTCTTTTTTGGGCTAGTTTTAGCGAGCATTTTGTTTGTGATCAAAAAAATAAATCAATGGAAATTAGGTGAATTCTTAGGTTTAATCATCGGTGCGTTTTTTGCCTATCAGCTCACAAAACTTGGAGCTTTAGGCAATTCTGAAAGTATAATATATTTATTTATTTCAGGAGCTATTGCAATTTGTGCAATGATTTTACCAGGAATTTCTGGAGCATTTATTTTAGTGCTATTGGGAAGCTATAATACTGTTTTGCAGGCCATAAATGATAAATCTATTGGAAAATTAGCGGTTTTTATGGCTGGGGCAGTTTTTGGAATATTATCATTTTCAAAATTATTAAAGTGGTTATTCAAGACCTATAAAAGTATAACTTTGGCGGTACTCACAGGGTTTATGGTTGGTGCATTATCAAAAATATGGCCATGGAAAAAGACACTCACCTACAGACTGAATTCAAAAGGAATCAATGTTCCACTAAATGAAGAATGTGTTTCGCCATTGTCTTTTGATGGAAATCCACAAATTTTATCTGCTATTGCACTAATGGTTTTTGGATTTTTAATGATATTGGTCCTCGAAAAAATTGGCTCCAAAAACAAAACAATTGGATAAGTATAACACTATAAAAGACAAAATATTCCTTGTTCTTAAAGGATTAGCAATGGGTACGGCCAACAAAGTCCCAGGCGTTTCTGGTGGAGTCGTAGCATTTGTTGCTGGTTTTTATGAAGAATTTATTTATTCGCTTCAAAAGTTTAACCGAAAAGGGTTTAAACTTCTTTTTTCAGGGAAATTTATTTCATTTTACAATTATGTTAATGGACGCTTCTTGAGTTTATTGTTTTTGGGAATGATTGTCAGTTATTTTAGTATTTCAAAATTACTAGATTTCCTGATTATTAAATATGAATTGTATGTTTGGAGTGTGTTTTTTGGAATGATTATCGGCTCTGTTATTTATATATTTAACGATTTTAAATCTTGGAACAGAACTACCATTTTTAGTACAATCTTAGGTGTTATTTTGGGACTGAGCATAAGCTTTCTAAATCCAGCAACCGAAAATGATCATCTTCTATTTGTGTTTTTTTGTGGCATCATCAGTATCACAGGGATGACACTTCCAGGTTTTTCTGGTTCATTTATACTCATGCTATTGGGAAATTATGTACTCCTATTGGTCGATGCCGTTAATGCTCTTTTTGATGTGTTTTTAGGATTAAGTACTGGAGATTTTTCAGTATTATCTGACCCTTACACCAAAAAAATGCTTAAAATATTACTTGTGTTTACAATAGGTTCGGTTGTTGGTCTAGTGAGTTTATCTCATGTACTAAACTATGTTTTAAAACATTACAAAAGCACAACACTTGCACTAATAATGGGCTTCATTACAGGTTCACTTGGAGTTATCTGGCCATGGAAAAACACAATATATAAGAAAAATTTTACGGGTGATTTTTTATTAGACTCGAGAGGTAAACAAATTATAGAAAATTACGAAAGATATATCCCAGAATTTAATACTGAAACCATTTATGCCATTATCTTTGCTTTTCTAGGAATAGGTATTGTTTTGGGTTTAGAATGGTACGGAAATCGTCAAAAAAAACGAATATGAAACTATTTGGGTTAATTGGAAAAAATATAGATTACTCTTTTTCAAGAACATATTTTTCTGAAAAATTTAAACAACACCATCTAGAGTGTGTATATCAGAACTTTGACTTGAATTCCATTGAAGAATTCCCCCATATTTTTGATCGTAAAAATATCTGTGGACTCAATGTTACTATTCCCTACAAAGAAGCTGTTATCCCATATTTAGACGCTCTAGACCACGAGGCAGAAGCCATTGGTGCTGTAAACACCATTCATATAAAAAATAACAAGTTCATTGGCTGTAATACAGACCATTATGGATTTAAAACTAGTCTTATTCCACATTTAAACTCTACACATAAAAAAGCACTCATTTTAGGAACAGGAGGCGCTTCAAAAGCAGTAGTTTATGCATTAGAATCACTTGGATTTGAAACTAAATTTGTATCAAGATCAAAAAAAAATAAGGGGACTCTAAACTATGACGATTTAAAAACCTCTGATATTCAAGAACATACACTAATTGTCAACTGTACGCCGCTTGGAACACATCCAAACATAGAAGAATGTCCGCCAATTCCCTACAACGGAATTGAAGAAAACCATTTGCTATACGATCTAATCTACAATCCTTGTGAAACTAAATTTTTGAGCTATGGAAAAAAAGCAAATGCAAAGACACTGAATGGACTGAAAATGTTGGAGTTACAAGCAGAAAAGTCTTGGCAAATTTGGCATTCTTAATTTCTAGAAATAAATTTTTGAATTTGTAAATTTGAGGGATAAGTGTATATTTATAACGTTAAGGAATAAAATAACCCAAAACCCTTATATTATGATAACGCTAGACAACCTGCAAGATGCAGACGGAACATTAGAAGAACAAAAAAATAACATTTCAGAAGATAAACCTTCTCAAGAAGAAGTGGAAAATGATGAAAAAACTCCTGAATCTACACAAGAAACAACTGAAGTTCAAGATGAAGAAAAAGACTTCAACTACGAAGATTTATCTTTAGAGTCTTTGATATCTGAATTTGAACAACTACTCAAAAACGATGATATTTATAGTATTCGCCCAAAAATTAATACTTTAAAAAAAGTTTTTAATCAGAAATTCTCCATAATTCTTAATGAAAAAAATGAGGCCTTTTTGGCTGAAGGTGGAAACAGTATTGATTTTAGTTTCGATAGTTCACTAAAAAAGCAATTCAATGGGCTATCCAAAATCTTTCGAGAAAAAAACGAAAAATTTGAAAAGAAAAAAACAGAAAATTTACAACAAAATCTAGAATCTAGACTGCAAATAATTGAGGAAATTAAGGGCTTAATTGACATAAGTCAAAGTAGTAATGCAACCTATAATAAATTCAAGAATTTGCAGGAACAATGGAGAAGTATAGGAAAAGTACCTGTAAAAAATGCGAATGATGTATGGAACAACTATCGTCATCATGTAGAAAAATTTTATGATTTCCTACATTTGAATAGAGATCTAAGGGAACGAGACTACAAGTACAATTTAGAGAAAAAACAAAAGCTCATCAAAAGTGTAGAAGCTTTAGCTAACGAGGAAAATCTTGGACGTGCCTTTAGAGAACTTCAAGCAATTCATAAAATATGGAAAGAGGAATTAGGACCTGTTTCTAAAGAATATCGCGAAGTATTGTGGGAACAATTTAGTGCTGCAACAAAAGTTATCAATGACAAGCGACAGGAGTATAATGCGCACATTGAACAAGAATTAATGGCGAATTTTGATAGTAAAAAAGTTATTATTGAAAAAATTAAATCTTTAACTGAAACCGAAAATAGCTCACACGGAAAATGGCAAAATATAATGAAGGAAGTAGAAGAGTTAAGAGAGAATTTCTTTAAAATTGGTAGCGTTCCAAAAAAGCTAAGAAATCAATCTTGGACAGATTTTAAAAGTGCTTTAAGAACATTTAATAAAACTAAAAACAACTTCTACAAAGACCTAAAAAAATCTCATTCAGATAACTTAAAAAAGAAAATAGAATTAGTGGAAATCGCTGTTCAAAATAAAGATAGTGAGGACTTTGAAACCACTGCTGCATTGATGAGAACGATTCAAAATCAATGGAAAAAAATTGGTCATATTTCAAAAAAAGACAGCAACAAACTGTGGAAAGAATTTAGAGGAGCATGCAACCATTTTTTTGATCGTTATCATGAGCAGAAAAATGCCGGAACTCCTGAAGAAATTGAAAATTTAGCACAAAAGGAACAGCTTTTAAAAGAGGTAAAATCTTTTGAAATTGGAGACAATAAAGAAGATAATTTAAAAGCAATAATAGATTTTTCTAAACAATGGAATGCACTTGGTCGAGTACCAAAAAACAAGCGCCATATCGATCGTGATTTCTTTAAAATAATAAGCAAATTATTTGCAAAAACTGGAGTGAATGAAGAAGAATTAATTTCTTTGAAATACACAAATAAAATTCAGGAATTGAGCAAAGATCCTAAAGCACTTAACAACGAAATTTCTTTTGTGCGAAAAAAGATTGATGAAATTAAATCTGAAATGAATCAATTGGAAAATAATCTACAGTTTTTCTCCAATGTAGCAGATGACAATCCTATGGTAATTGATGTACAAAAGAAAATTGAAAAACATAAAGATCAATTACAGCAGTGGACTAAGAAATTGTCAAACATCAAAAAAGCAATAGACTAAGCGCTACTTTTGCCTTTTTGCTTCCTCCCAAATAACATCCATTTCAGAAAGTGACATGTCTGAAAGGGAACGCTTTTTGAGTTTGGATTGTTGCTCTAAATATTGAAATCTTTTGATGAATTTTTTATTGGTGCGTTCCAAAGCATTTTCAGGATTGATGTTCAAAAAGCGTGCATAATTGATTAACGAGAATAGAACATCACCAAATTCAGATTCAATCGCGTCTTGGTTTTTTGCTTCTACCTCTGCATTAAATTCTTGTAACTCCTCCTCTACTTTTTCAAAAACTTGTTGGGGTTCTTCCCAATCGAAACCAACACCGGCTACTTTTTCTTGAATACGTGTTGCTTTAACCAAAGCTGGTAAACTTATTGGGACACCTTGCAAAACACTTGTCTTTCCTTCTTTTAACTTTATTTTTTCCCAATTTTGTTTAACCTCTTCTTCATTATCAACTTTTACATCTCCATAAATATGGGGATGACGTTGAATTAGTTTTTCACAAATACCATTCAAAACATCTGCAATATCAAAGGCATTGGTCTCACTTCCAATTTTAGCATAAAACACAATATGGAGTATCAAATCACCTAACTCGCCTTTAATTTCATCTAAATTTTGTTCCAAGATGGCATCAGCAAGCTCATATGTTTCCTCTATAGTAAGAGGTCGAAGTGTTTCCATGGTTTGTTTTTTGTCCCATGGACATTGTGAGCGCAATTCGTCCATAATAGTGAGTAAGCGATCAAAAGCTTCTAATTGTTGTGTACGTTTTGTCATTGATTAAAGTTTTAGATTGCTCATTTCTTTATTGGTAGCATTAAATTCAGTTATAATTTGTTCTACAATTTCTTTTACTGGTAAAATATCATCTATCAATCCTGCTATTTGTCCAATTTCCAATTCTCCTTCTTCCAAATCTCCCTCAAACATGCCTTTTTTTGCCCTGGCTCTCCCAAGCAATTTTTTTAAATCTTCCAGTGTTGGATGGCTTTGATATAATCGAACAACATCTTGATAAAATTTATTTTTTAATAATCTTACAGGTGTTAATTCTTTTAGTGTAAGCTGCGTAGCTCCATCTTTTGCCTTGAGCACTTCGGTTTTGAAATCTTGATGTGCAGAAGACTCTTTACTAGCTACAAAACGACTTCCTATTTGTACACCTTGTGCACCTAATGTCATTGCAGACAACATTCCTCTTCCTGTTGCAATTCCTCCAGCGGCAATAACTGGAATAGAAACGGCTTTGCACACCATAGGAATAAGCGTAAAGGTTGTAGTCTCTTCTCGCCCGTTGTGACCTCCTGCTTCAAAACCTTCTGCTACAATGGCATCTACACCAGCGGTTTCTGCTTTCAAAGCAAATTTTACACTACTCACAACGTGAACAACTGTAATTCCATGATTTTTCAACCAATGTGTCCACGTTGAAGGATTACCTGCAGATGTGAATACAATTTTCACATCTTCTTCAACAATAATCTGCATTATTTCTTCAATATTTGGATAGAGCAATGGAACATTAACACCAAAAGGTTTATCAGTAGCCAGTGTGCATTTTTGAATATGTTTTCGAAGAACATCGGGGTACATAGACCCTGCACCTATAAGTCCTAAAATCCCTGAATTTGAAGACGCTGACGCTAATTTCCAACCACTATTCCATACCATACCGGCTTGAATAATTGGATATTGTATACCAAAAAGAATAGTAATAAAATTTTTCATAATGCGTTTATTGTTTTAAAAACAATAATACAATTTAAGAAATTACTCCCGAACCAACTAATTCATAATTTGAATACCACGCCACAAATTGTCCTTCTGTGATAGCAGTTTGTGGATTTTTAAATGAAACATATAAACCTTTGTTAGATTTAAAAAGCGTTGCTTCCTCTAGAGGTTGTCGATAGCGAATTCGAGCCATAACATCTAGCTCTTCATTAGGGTTTAATGATAAATCTGGACGAACCCAATGTAGATCATCGTTTGGAACAAATAATGTATTGCGTAGAAGTCCTGGATGGTTTTTACCTTCCCCTACATAAATTATATTTTCAACAACATCAGTATCTATTATGAATAATGGCTCTTTTGTACCTCCAACTGCCAATCCCTTTCGCTGACCTTTTGTAAAAAAATGAGCACCCTGATGTGTCCCTATAACCAACCCGTCCTCCTTTTTATACATGATTTTTTTGGACTCAAATTCAAGTCTTTCTTCCTTAGTATTAAAAACAGGTAGCGTTTGATTATAGGATTCAAATGTACTTGGAATAGCAACAATATCTCCCGATTTCGGTCTAAGTTGTTGTTGTAAAAAATCTGGTAAGCGTACTTTTCCAATAAAGCAAAGACCTTGAGAATCCTTTTTATCGGCTGTGACTAAATTCAGTTCTTGAGCAATATTCCTAACCTCAGGTTTTGTTAATTCGCTAATTGGAAAAAGTGTTTTAGCCAATTGTTCTTGAGAAAGTTGACATAAAAAATAGGACTGATCTTTGGTTTTATCTCTACCAGATAATAAGCGATAAATTGGTGTGTTTGAATTGGAATTAACCTCAGCTTTTCTACAATAATGGCCTGTGGCAACAAAATCTGCGCCTAAAGAAAGTGCTATTTTAAGAAAAACATCGAATTTAATTTCTCTATTGCATAAAACATCAGGGTTTGGTGTGCGACCTTGTTCGTATTCTCGAAACATATAATCCACAATACGTTCCTTATATTCTTCGCTTAAATCAACCGTTTGAAATGGAATTTCCAATTTTTCAGCTACGAGCATAGCATCATTGCTGTCATCTAGCCATGGGCATTCATCAGAAATTGTAACGGAATCGTCATGCCAATTTTTCATGAACAATCCAATCACATTATAGCCTTGTTTTTTGAGTAAATATGCAGCTACACTAGAATCTACTCCACCAGAAAGTCCAACAACAACTGTTTTCATTTTACAAAGTTATGAAATATAAGTCAAGACGATTATTATCTTATCTCTTACGGCGTTCTTGGGCTGCTTTTTGCTTTTCGGCTTGCTCCATAATTTCGGCCATTTTCTTTTGAAAACGACTTTGTTTTTTGGGCTTTGCCTTACTCACATTAATTTTTGCTAATACCTTTTCCTCATCAATGATATAGTTCTTGATGACAAGCATAATTCCAATACTAATAAGGTTTGAAACAAAATAATATAAACTCAAACCAGAGGCATAATTATTGAAGAAAAACAACATCAAAAGTGGTGAAAAATAGATCATATATTTCATCATTTTGGCCATGTCTGGCATACCTTCTTGTTGGGGTTGGCTTGCCATGTTTTGACCTGTTGTCATTCGCATATAAAAGAATATTGCAATAGAGGCCAAAATTGGAAATAAACTGATATGATCGCCATAAAATGGAATATTGAATGGTAATTCTGCAATAGTATCATAAGAACTCAAATCTTCTACCCATAGGAATGGTTTTTGGCGTAGTTCAAATGCAATTGGGAAAAACATAAATAAGGAATAAAACACTGGAATTTGCAGCAATCCAGGTAAACATCCACTTAGAGGACTTGCGCCTGCTTTGTTTTGCAATGCAAGAGTTTCTTGCTGAGCTTTCATTTTATCTTTTTTATATTTTTCTCGAATGGCGTCTAATTCAGGCTTCAATATTTTCATTTTTGCCTGAGATAAAAATTGCTTATACTGAACAAATGAAAGCAATATTTTTACCATTATGGTCATAACTATAATCGCAATTCCATAGGATAAAAAACTACTGAGCCATGCATACAATGGACTAAATACAGATTTATTGATCCAGCCAAAAATACCCCAACCGAAAGGAATACTACTCTCAAGATTTTTATCATATTTTTTTAGCACTTTGTTATATGTTGGTCCAAAATATAAACTCATGTTTTGTACCAATTCACCCGAAGAATATGTCAATGGAAATTTTGTGTTATAGCGTTTTGTAAAGACAGTATCAACAGTTTCATCCTCAACTAAATCATAAGACTTTAATTCTACCTTACTTAGAGGAGAATCTGGCACCAAAATAGAGCTAAAAAAATGCTGTCTATAAGAAATCCAAGATACTTTGTCTAAAGTTTCGTCATCCTCGCCAGCTTGAGAAAGTTTTCCTGTTTTATCACCTTCATATTCATATGAAAGTCGAGTGTAGCGATTTTCAAAAGTAATACTTTGATCTTGTCTAAGAGCTTTTAAATCCCATTCAAAATTTGCATTTTTATTTGAATCCAATACCCCTGAAAGCCCTTTAGAACGTATGTTAAAGCCTAACATATAGTCGTCTGGTGTAATTGTATACAGATATTCCAAATATTGATCTTCTGATACTTTCAATTTCATTGATAAGACCTTTTTAGCACCTTCATTTTTCAATGTGGGTTCAAAATAAAGATCTGAAGTGTTTAAAGTACGATTATCCGAAGTTGAAAAATTCAAATTGAAACGTGCTGTTTGGTCTTTAATAAGATATACAGGAACAGAGTCATAATTTACAAAGGTTTTGAGCTTAGCTTCTGAAATCCCGCCGCCCTTATTGTTTATTTTTAAAACTAAAACATCATTTTCTAGTAGGGTAAAACTGTCTTTAGCTGAAGGAATTTCCAAAGAATATGCAAAATCACCTAGTCTAGATTTTTGCTGAGTATTTGAGGGGGGTTGAGTATTTTCAAGGGTGCTATTCTCAGATTTTTGATTGGAGGAACTAGTATCAATTTGTTCTTGCTTTGCTTGTTGTTCTGCTGCAAGTTGTTCTGGTGTGGGTTGGTTTTGCCACAACATATACAATAAAATTGCCCCAATGAGCAAAAACCCAATGAGTGAATTTGTGTCTAATTTTTTCTCTTCCATATTTAGAAACTTAATTGGTCAATTGTATGATCCAAATTAAATATAATTTTTAATTTGATGTTTTATGTCTTAGAGCCGCTTCAATAAATGCTTTAAATAAAGGGTGTGGATTGGCTACAGTACTTTTATATTCTGGATGATATTGCACACCTACGAACCATGGATGAGTTGGGATTTCTACAATTTCAACAAGACCAGTATCAGGATTAATTCCTGTGGCTATCATTCCTTTTTCCTCTAATTGCTTTTTATATGAATTATTATATTCGTATCGATGTCTATGACGTTCATTAATGGTGTCTTTTTTATAAGCATCATAAGAAATAGACGGCGATGAAAGCGTACATTCCCAAGCCCCAAGACGCATTGTTCCGCCCATATTTTCAATTTGTTTTTGATCTTCCATCAAATCAATAACAGGGTTTTTGGTGGTTTCATTCATTTCGGAAGAATTAGCGTCTGAAAGTCCTAGGACTGTTCGAGCAAATTCTATAACGGCCATTTGCATTCCAAGACAAATACCAAAAAATGGAATATTATTTTTACGTACATAACGTATGGCTTCAATTTTTCCTTCAATGCCTCGTTCGCCAAAGCCTGGAGCCACTAATATACCATCGAGGTTTGAAAGTAGTTCAGAAACATTTTTTGCTGTAATATGCTCGGAATGAATAGATTCTACCTCAACTTTTACCTCGTTTGCTGCTCCTGCATGGGTAAATGCTTCCAAAATAGATTTGTAAGAATCTTGTAACTCCACATATTTTCCAATTAAACCAATCTTTACTTCATCAGTAGGGTTTTTATGCCTTTGTAAAAATGTATTCCATGACGTTAAATCAGGTTGATGACGTTCTAAATTTAATTGTTTTAATACGACTTTATCTAACCCTTCTTCAAGCATTAAATTTGGTACATCATATATTGTTGATGCATCAATGGATTGAATAACACATTCTTCTTTTACATTGCAAAAACGAGCAAGTTTTGTGCGTATCGATTGACTTAATTCGTGTTCTGTTCTACACACCAAAATATCGGCTTGAACCCCACTTTCCATAAGCGTTTTTACACTATGCTGAGTGGGTTTTGTTTTTAATTCACCTGCGGCAGAAAGGTAAGGAATTAGAGTAAGATGAATGGCTATAGCATTGTTGTTGCCCATTTCCCATTTCAACTGGCGTACAGCTTCTACATAGGGCAAGGATTCTATATCACCAACTGTTCCACCAATTTCAGTTATAACAATATCAAAATCTCCTGATGACCCTAACAATTGAATACGATGTTTGATTTCATCAGTAATATGAGGGATTACTTGGACTGTTTTACCCAAAAACACGCCTAGGCGTTCTTTATCAATAACACTTTGATATATTCTTCCTGTAGTTACATTATTAGCTTGCGAGGTAGGTACATTTAAAAAGCGCTCATAATGCCCCAAATCCAAGTCTGTTTCTGCACCATCGTCTGTCACATAACATTCGCCGTGCTCATATGGATTGAGTGTTCCAGGATCAATATTGATGTATGGATCAAGTTTTTGAATTGTAACACGATAACCTTGGGATTGAAGAAGCTTTGCAAGTGAGGCTGCAATAATGCCTTTTCCTAATGAAGAACTCACACCTCCTGTAACAAAGATGTATTTCGTTGTGGTTTGTGTCATTGTGCGCTTTTAAACGCAAACAAATTTACAAATAACTATTTAAATTTTAGGAATAAAATCAAGTTGTTTGTAAACAAATGCGTTTTTTTTTATTTGTTTGCGCTATGAAAACTTTCAAAAGGAATTAAAAATTTATTTTATTCCCATAAGTTCTACATCAAAAATAAGATTTGCGTTTGGAGGAATAACCCCTCCAGCACCAAGGCTTCCATAGGCCAAAATACTTGGTATTACAAAACGTGCTTTTTCGCCTACATGAAGTAATGCAATACCTTCGTCCCAACCTGGAATAACTTGGCCTACACCCAGTGTAAATTCAATTGGATCGTTGCGTTTGTATGAGGAATCAAATACAGTTCCATCGGCCAATTGTCCTTTGTAATGTACAGAAACAACATCATTTTTTTGAGCTTGTTTACCCTCTCCTTTTTGCAGAATTTGATAGCGAAGTCCACTTTCTGTTTTTTCAAATCCACTAGCTAATTTTTCGAGCTCTGCTTCAATGGCTGCTTTTTCAGCTTCAAGACGTTTTGCGCGTGAACCTTCAAAAACTCTAAATGACTCAATCGCATTAAATGCTTCTGCATCTGCTCCAACAGCCAAAATCTCTAAGGATTCTATCGTATCACCTTGAGCTATTGCATCTACAACTGATTGACCTTCAATGGTTTTACCAAAAACAGTGTGTTTTCCGTCCAGCCAAGGTGTTGGCGTATGAGTTATAAAAAACTGACTACCATTTGTGCCAGGTCCTGCATTAGCCATTGATAAAATTCCTGGTTGATCGTGCTTTAATTCTGGGTGAAATTCATCATCAAATTGGTAGCCTGGATTTCCTGTTCCTGTTCCTAGTGGGCAACCGCCTTGAATCATAAAATCTGGAATAACACGATGGAATTTTAATCCGTCGTAATATGGTTGTCCTTGTTTTTTGATGTCATTCTCTAAATTTCCTTGAGCGAGTGCCACAAAGTTACCAACTGTTCCTGGTGTTTTTTGGAATTCTAAATTAACTAAAATCTCTCCTTTTGAAGTTGTAAACTTGGCATATAAACCGTCTTGCATTTGTTTTGTTTTTGGTTCTAATTTTTAAAGGCACAAAGGTAAGCAGGATTTGAAAAACTTTTCAATTAAAAATGAAAAAATCTATAGAAATTAATTAGCGACTTCACTAAAAAACTTTATGCGATACAAACGAAGTTCCTCTTCGTCATAATCGCCATCAAATTCTTCAATTGCTTCATCAATATTGTCGGTGTTAGATTCCATAAAATACTCATGAATTTCTTCTTGTTGATCTTCATCAAAAATTTCATCAATCCAATAATTGATATTCAATTTTGTTCCAGAAAACACAATGGATTCGAGTTCAGTTATAAATTCATTCATTTCCATTCCTTTTGCAGACGAAATGTCAGTTAAAGGTAATTTTCTATCAATATTTTGAATAATGTAGAGTTTTAGTGATGAATTTGATCCTGTGGATTTAATGACTAAATCTTCTACACGAACAATATCATTTTCTTCAACATAACGCGCAATAAGAGCCACAAAATCTTTTCCATATCGTTTTGCTTTTCCTTCGCCAACACCATGAATGTTATGGAGCTCTTCAATGGTAATTGGATATTTTAGTGCCATATCTTCCAATGAAGGATCCTGAAAAATTGCAAATGGGGGTACACCTAATTTTTTTGCATTAGATTTTCTTAAATCTTTAAGCATACGAAACAAGGTTTTGTCTGTTTCAATTTTTGAGTTTTTACTAATTGAATCAGAATCATTATCATAATAATGGTCTTCAGCCATCATAAATGACACTGGGGTTTTCAAAAATTCATATCCTTTGTCTGTCATTTTTATTACCCCATAAGACTCTATATCTTTTCTAAGCATCCCTGCAACCAGTATCTGTCGAATAAGTGCCTTCCAATAATGATTTTCCTTTGATTTTCCACATCCAAAAAACGGTTGTTCGTGAGTTTTATGAGAAATAATTAAAGCATTTTCTTCTCCTGTTAAAACCTTTACAAGATCCTTTATTTTGTATTTTTCTTTGGAGTTTATAACTGTATCAAGAACCATTTCAACTTGGTCTTGAGCTTCGACTTGTTTTTTTGGAAAACGAATATTGTCATCCATATCACCACCTTCACCAGTTGTATTATCAAATTCTTCTCCAAAATAATGTAGAATAAATTTTCGTCTCGAAATGGATGTTTCAGCTAGTGCCACCACTTCTTGTAAAAGTGCAAATCCAATTTCTTGCTCTGCAACAGGTTTACCATGCATAAATTTTTCAAGCTTTTCTATGTCTTTGTAAGAATAATAAGCTAAACAATGTCCCTCGCCACCATCGCGTCCAGCCCGACCTGTTTCTTGATAATAACTTTCAATGCTTTTTGGGATATCATGATGGATTACAAAACGTACATCGGGTTTATCAATTCCCATACCAAAAGCTATGGTTGCTACAATAACATCTACATCTTCCATCAAAAACATATCTTGATGGCTATTCCGTGATTTGGCATCTAAACCAGCATGATATGGTAGGGCTTTGATTTCATTAACTTGAAGGATTTGAGCCAATTCTTCCACACGTTTTCTACTCAAACAATAGACAATACCTGATTTGCCTTGGTTTTGCTTTATAAAACGAATAATATCATTATCGACTTGTTGGGTTTTTGGAACAATTTCATAATAAAGATTTGGACGATTAAAGGAGGCTTTAAATGTATTGGCGTTTGTAATTGCTAGATTTTTAAGAATATCTTCTTGAACTTTTGGTGTAGCTGTTGCGGTAAGTCCAATAATCGGAATATTGTCTCTTATTTTTTGAATGATACGTCTTAGATTTCGATATTCAGGTCTAAAATCATGTCCCCATTCACTGATGCAGTGCGCCTCATCAATAGCCATAAAAGAAATGGTTTGATTTTGTAAAAACTCTGTGTTTTCTCCTTTAGATAAAGATTCTGGAGCAACATAAAGTAATTTTGTAATGCCTGATTCTATATCAGATTTAACTTGTTTTACTTCTGTTTTATTTAATGAAGAATTAAGAACATGAGCAACGCCTTCTTTATCAGAAATTCCACGAATGGCATCAACCTGATTTTTCATTAGTGCAATGAGTGGAGAGACAACAATAGCAGTACCATCTTGCATTAGCGCAGGCAATTGGTAACATAAAGACTTACCTCCACCTGTTGGCATAATAGCAAAGGTGTGTTGCTTTGACATTATACTGGTGATGACTTGCTCTTGCAGGCCCTTAAATTTATTAAAGCCAAAATATTTTTTTAGTGCTGCGTGTAGTTGATCTGAAGATGTATTCATTAAAAGATTTAAATCAAACTAAAAACTATTATTTACAATAAAAAGTTAACATAAATTAAAATAGCGTTTTTTACGGTAATTTTTCGTTTTTTTGTATTCCAATTCTAAGATAACTATATTTACTATAGTAGACAATAAATTTATGAAAACTTTAATATCAAAAAGCGCTATTGTTGAAACCGCAAAACGTTCTGTAGAAGAACAAAGCCTTGCGGTAAAAAATATCGGTTCTTTTATTGATGAATCGTTCGCTGAAGCTGTTGAACTTATTTTTAACTCCAATGGACGTGTCATTATTACTGGAATAGGAAAAAGTGCCATAATAGCTAATAAAATTGTTGCTACGCTAAATTCTACAGGTACACCAGCCATTTTTATGCACGCTGCAGATGCCATTCATGGTGATCTTGGTTTGGTTCAAGAAAAAGATGTTGTGATTTGTATTTCTAAAAGTGGGAATACACCAGAAATTAAAGTCCTGATTCCTCTTCTAAAAAGAGCAAGTAATCCTTTGATTGCTATCACAGGAAATAAAAATTCTTTTTTAGCAGAAGAAGCCGATTTTGTTTTTAATTCTTATGTAGAAAAAGAAGTTTGTCCAAATAATTTAGCGCCAACAACAAGTACAACTGCACAGCTCGTTTTGGGTGATGCTCTTGCAGTATCTCTTTTGCATATGCGAAATTTTTCTAGTAATGATTTTGCAAAATATCATCCTGGAGGAACTTTAGGTAAAAAATTGTTTTTGACTGTGAAAGACCTTGTAGAGCAAAATGAAAAACCTAGTGTTGAGCTCAATTCAAACATAAAGGAGGTAATTGTTGAAATCTCTGAAAAACGCCTAGGGGTAAGTGCTGTTGTAAAACAAAATAAAATTCAGGGAATTATCACCGATGGTGACCTCAGACGTATGCTGGCCAAAACTGATGATTTTTCAAACCTTTGTGCAGCAGATATCATGTCCAAAAACCCAAAATCAATAGACATTGATGCAATGGCAGTTGATGCTATGCATCTTATGGAAAAACACGAAATCTCACAATTGTTAGTTACTCAAAACGACACCTATGCTGGTGTCATCCATTTGCATGACTTAGTCAAAGAGGGAATATTGTAGTTATGGCACAAGAAAAAGAAATGTCCTTTCTCGATCATCTTGAAGAATTAAGATGGCATATCATTCGATGTACAATAGCAATCATTGCGGCTGCAACTTTTGCGTTTTTAGGAAAAAGCTTTTTGTTTGATAAGCTTATTTTTGGCCCAACTAAAACCGATTTTTTTACCTACGATTTGTTGTGTAAAGCATCAACACTTATTGGCTACGATAGTTTTTGTAACACCTCTTTTGATTTTGAAGTACAAAGCAGAACTATGGCAGGACAATTTTCTGCACATATTTGGACTTCTATTACTTTTGGGTTTATTATCGCTTTTCCTTATGTCCTCTATGAATTTTGGAAATTTATAAGCCCCGGACTATATTCAAACGAAAGAAAATACTCTAGAGGATTTCTAATAATATCTTCCATTCTTTTTTTTATTGGAGTTTTATTTGGGTATTATGTCATCTGTCCATTATCCATCAACTTTTTAGGAACTTATAGTGTAGCTGATCAAGTACATAATGATTTTGATTTGAATTCATATATAGGATTAGTGCGTGCCTCTGTATTGGCCTCTGGTTTTATTTTTGAACTTCCCATAATCATCTACTTTCTTACCAAAGTTGGGCTTGTTACGCCAGAATTTTTAATACGAAACAGAAAATATGCGCTAGTTATTGTTTTGATTGTTGCAGCCATCATCACGCCACCAGATGTGGCCAGTCAAATTATTGTTGCTATTCCTGTTATTATATTATATCAAGTTAGTATTCTTATTTCAAAAATTGTCATAAAAAAACAAAATCGAAAAACATGAGTAACCCTGTAAAAGAATTTAATGCTTATCGCGAGAAAATGAATGCTCAAATTCTATCGGATAACAATACTGTGATTAAACGTATTTTTAATCTAGATACTAATGCATTTAAAGAGAGTGCACTAGATGCTACCACAAAGGAGCTTTTGGGTTTAGTAGCCTCTGCCGTATTGCGTTGTGACGACTGTATAAAATACCATCTAGAAAAGTGTCATAAAGAAGGACTATCAAGAGAACAAATTGTGGAGGCATTAAGTATTGCTACACTTATTGGTGGGACAATTATGATCCCTCATTTAAGGCGAGCTTATGAATTTCTCGAAGCTTTGGAAGCCTAGAAGTATAGATTTAATTATATTTACATCCATATAAATTTACAATGAAGTTAAGCGTTCAAAATCTGATGAAATCCTACAGCGGCCGAAAGGTTGTAAAAGACGTTTCTTTTGAAGTCAAACAAGGCGAAATTGTTGGGCTTTTGGGGCCTAATGGCGCTGGGAAAACAACATCGTTTTACATGACTGTTGGGCTGATTAAACCCAATGGAGGCGCTATATTTTTGGACCATAAAGAAATCACAAATTACCCCATGTACAAAAGAGCACAAAGTGGTATTGGGTATCTTGCACAAGAAGCATCGGTGTTCCGAAAATTAAGTATTGAGGACAATATTTTGAGTGTTTTACAAATGACTAAACTGTCTAAAAAAGAACAACTCAACAAAATGGAATCTCTTATTGAAGAATTTGGTCTTTCTCATATCCGAAAAAACAGAGGAGATTTGCTGTCGGGTGGAGAACGTAGACGAACAGAAATTGCTCGTGCTTTGGCAACCGACCCTAGTTTTATTCTTTTGGACGAACCTTTTGCTGGTGTCGACCCCGTTGCAGTAGAAGATATTCAGCGAATTGTAGCACAACTCACAAAAAAGAATATTGGTATTCTTATAACTGACCACAATGTACAAGAAACGCTTGCCATTACAGACCGAACATATTTGATGTTTGAAGGCAGTATATTAAAGGCTGGAGACCCAGAAACTTTAGCGAATGACGAAATGGTTAGAAAAGTATATTTAGGTCAAAACTTTGAGTTGAGAAAAAAGAAACTTGAATTTTAAAATTCGTCCTTATCTAATTCCTGTGCTTTCATAATTTTTTTCTGATAACGCCCTTGAACGATATCAATTAGGACTAATATCGCAATAACAAAGTAAAAGGTGGTTTTACTCATTGGTACAATTTCTTCGCCAAAAAGTTTGAGGTGTGCCAAATGACCACCTTCTGTTAGCAACATAATCCCAACGATAAACAAAATAAATAGGCCTAAAACTTCATACATTCTGTTTTTGGTCAAAAAATCTGTGACTTTTTCTGAAAGCCAAATCATAAGAAGACCACCAATGATAATTGCAGTTGTCATGATCCACAATACATTGGTAAGAGCCATAGCACTAAGAATGGAATCAAATGAAAAAATAACATTCATTACAACAATCATAGTAATTACAATAGATACAGAACCATTTGATTTTGAGTCTGATACCGTAAAATTCTTGAAACTAACCATATGCCAGATTTCTTTCATGGCTGTAAAAAGAATAAAAATACCACCAATCAAAACAATAATACTATGGATATTAAAATGCCCCTCAATAACATCTGTAAAAGGAATATGTAATACTGGGTCTTGAAAATAACTGATCAATTTTACTAGAACAAAAAGCAAAATAATACGAAATACAATAGCAAGGCCAATTCCAGTTTTTCGAACAAAAGATTGTCGTTCTTTGGGTGCTTTTTTACTTTCTAAGGATATATATAATAAGTTGTCGAATCCCAAAACAGCTTGCAACATAACAAGCATAATTAAAGTGATGATGTGATCAAGCATTATATGGTGGATTTATTATGGATAAAATAATATAAAATATAATAAGCAACGGAATACCTGCAAATTTAAAAACAATTAAAGCTACGATTGAAAAAATAATAAGAATATATCTCGAGGCATTTTCTGAAAATTTCCAAGTTTTGAATTTTAAAGCAATTAATTTTATAGGTGCATTTAATAAAAAACAACTTATGATAGTAACTGTAATCAAAAATATTGGATTCAAAATAATAGTATTGTAGCTATCATTGTTTTGATACGCCAAAATAAGAGGTAAACTCATGATAAGCAATGCATTGGCAGGAGTTGGCAAACCTATAAAATAGCTCGACTGTTCTGTAGAAATATTAAATTTTGCTAATCTGTAGGCAGAGGCCAAAGCAACAAGCAGCCCAAAATAAGGTAAAATGTGATATGTATCCCAAGATGGAGCAATGGTCAGTTCCAACAAATGAAATAATACTAATGCAGGTACCAAGCCACTAGTTACCATATCGGCAAGAGAATCTAACTGAAGACCAAGTTCTGAGGTAACATTTAGTTTACGAGCAAAAAATCCATCTAAAAAATCAAAGAAAATACCCAAAAACACAAAAAGAGCAGCGTTTGTCATATGGCCTTCAATAGCAAAGATGGTTGCAATTGCTCCCGACAATAGGTTTAAAAGTGTAATAAAATTTGGAACAAAAGTTTTCAAATCGAATAATATTTATTTAGTAAAAATAATAAACTATTTTTGTTTTTACACAAGCAAAAGACAATATACACTCAAAAATACAGTTTTATAGTTACTCATAATCCATAACATTGAACAGTAAGCATTTATTTATCATTTTATTTATTTTAGCTGCTACAGTTGGTAAAAGTCAAACTACACGGAAATATTCGAACGAATTTATGAATATTGGTGTTGATGCTGCTGCTCTTGCTATGAGTGGTGCAGTAACCGCAACAAGCAACGATGTGAATTCTGGATATTGGAATCCTGCAGGATTGGTCCATTTGGAGGATAATGCCTTGGCACTGATGCACTCAAGCTATTTTGCAAATATTGCCAATTATAATTACTTAGCGTTTGCAATGCCTTTGAACGATCGCAGTGCCATTGGGATTTCTATGATTCGATTTGGTGTCGATGATATTTTGGATACAACAAAACTAATTGACCAACAAGGAAATATTAATTATGATCGAATCAATTTGTTTTCTGCTGTAGATTATGGGGTTACATTTTCTTATGCACGAAAACTTCCAATTCCAGGATTAAATTATGGTGTAAATGCAAAAATCATTAGAAGAATTATTGGTGATTTTGCATCATCTTGGGGCTTTGGACTTGATGTTGGAATACAATTTGAAACAAAACGATGGAAATTTGGCCTTATGGCACGAGACATCACAACAACTTTTAATTCTTGGGCATTTGATGATGACCGACTTCAAGACATTCAAAATGCAATTCCAGGACAAAATCAAGAGGAGCCAGAAGCGAGTGAACTTACACTTCCAAAACTTCAATTTGGTGTGGCAAAAAATTTTATTTTTGATTACGATTATAGCCTAAAAACTGAGTTTGACCTTATTATGCGTTTCGAACAAAACAACGATTTAATTTCTACTTCATTTGTAAGCATCAACCCTGCACTAGGATTTGAATTTGGATATATCGACTTGGTTTACCTTCGTGGTGGAGTCGGCAATTTTCAAAACGAATTGCAATTTGATACAACTATAAAACTGAGTTTTCAACCAAATTTGGGCGTAGGATTCAAATATAAAGGCATTGCAATTGATTATGCTATAACAGATATAGGCGACCAAAGCGTAGCCTTGTATTCTAATGTGTTTTCGCTTAAAATTGATTTAGGAGTATTTATAAGATAAACATGAAAAAATTACATTACTTTTTATTCTTTTTTGCCACACTATTTTCAATGGCTTATGGACAAATTCAACTGTCTGAATACTCCGAAGTTAGTATTTTAACAATTGGTCCTGGTGCCTCACTAAACGATGCATTTGGACACAGTGCAATTCATATAAAAGATCCAATGTATCGCTTGGATATTGTTTATGATTATGGTCGATATGATTTTGAAACTGAAGGTTTTTATTTAAATTTTGCCAAAGGAAAATTGAATTATGAAATTGGGGCTGCCAATTACAAACCTTTTATTTCGTATTATAAAAGTAAAAGGCGAGAAGTAAAATCACAAACTCTCAATCTAAGTCTTACTGAAAAACAAGCCCTTTTTCAGAAACTTCAACAAAATATTTTACCACAAAACAAAAGATACCTCTACGACTTTTTTTACAACAATTGTGCTACAAAAATAAAAGACAACATAGTTTCTGTGAGCGAAAAACCCATAGAATTTGAACAACCGAAAGACTTTGAACAACACACATTTAGAGCGTTAATTCGGTCTCAAGTAGAGCAAAATTCTTGGGGAGGATTTGGAATTGATCTTGCGTTAGGGTCAATCATTGATCAAGTTGCACCAGTTGATGATCATATGTTTTTGCCAAGATACATTCATCATTTTTTTGAAGTTGCAAAATTTAAAAACACAAATGAACCATTAATCAAAAAGCAAGAAATTTTAAGTGGCCAGCAGTTGAATGTAACACATTCTTTTTGGAGTAGCCCACTTTTTATATTTAGTATTTTAAGTTTTTTAATTCTTTTAGTAACGTATAAAAATTACAAAAGTAACACAAGAACAAAATGGCTAGACATCTCAATTTTCTCTGTTACAGGATTAATTGGTGTTCTTCTACTGTTATTGTGGTTTGCTACAGATCATACTGCAACAGCTTATAATTATAATCTTTTGTGGGCATTTGCTTTTAATCTTTTATTCATCCCTACCCTTTTGAAAAAAAGAGTGAAAAAACGATTTGTTGGATATCTTAAATTTCTAATTTTAATGATGTTCCTAATGGCACTTCATTGGAGTACAGGTGTACAATCGTTCAATATAGGTCTGATTCCTGTATGCATTGCAATACTACTTCGCTATACATTTTTGAGTTATTGGTTTGGGAAAAATTTAACTCAAGAAAAATAAAACTTTAAAATTTGAATGGAAAAGTGGTGGCTTTATATGAAATTTCTTTGGAGTTCCACCAACCAACATGGGGTACATTCTCCTTTTGTTTTTGCATTGGTCACCAAATGTTTTTACAACAAAAAAAATCTAAAAATTTACAAAAAGTTCAACGCAGATTATAAGAACTTAAATAAAGCTAAATTCCTTTATCGTTTTGTACATTATTTTGAATTTGAATCTATTTGTATTCCTGAAAATATCAATTCTAATTATAAATTAGCCATAGCGCTAGAACATCAATCAAATGACATCATAACTTATTCTTCAAAAATTCCAAAAATTAAAAATTTTGAAAAAAAACAGCTCATTTATTTTAATCATCAATCACTAAAAAACATTCAAGAAATTGAAAATATTTTAAAAAATTCTAGTAATAATTCTGTTGTTTTAATAGAAAACATAAGACAGAATTTACTGGTTTATGAGCAGTGGAAAAAACTCAAATCCAACACCGCTATTCGTGTGAGTATTGATACTTTTAATTGGGGAATTTTATGTTTTAGGAAAGAGCAACACAAAGAGCATTTTGTAATTCGACTTTAGAATATAAAATTTATACTTAACTTTAAGTCCTATTTTAAAAATGATGAAAATATATACTAAAACTGGTGACAAGGGTTCAACTTCTCTAGTTGGTGGAAAAATAGTTCAAAAACATCATCCATTAGTAGAGGCCTACGGCACTGTTGATGAACTAAACACATACATTGGGCTTTTACGTGACAATGTGGAGGATACTGACACTAAAGCAAATCTCATTTCCATTCAAAATGTGCTTTTCGAAATTGGTGCACATTTGGCATCAGATTTAGAAAATGATATGAAAAATCAATCTAAAATTCCTGAATTAAAACAAAATTCAATTGAATTTTTAGAACATAAAATTGACCTTATGAACAACACATTAGCTCCAATGACACATTTTATTTTACCAGGCGGACACACATTGGTGTCGTTTTGTCATATAGCTAGAACGGTATGCAGAAGAGCAGAGCGAAGAGTGTGTCAAGTTTATGAAAATCAGAATATTAACTCTAAAATTATCATCTATTTGAACCGCTTATCCGACTTTCTTTTTGTGTTGGCACGAAAATTGTCCAATGATTTGAAAATTGAAGAAATCAAGTGGATTCCGTCAAAAAATACTTAACAAATAACTGCTTTAAAAACGGTTAATAACTTTGGGTACTAAATAAATGCGATTTTTCTTGACTTTTTCAGGTAAAAATTTATTTTTGCAAAAAAATTAAACCTTTTAATTATGTACTGGACACTCGAACTAGCATCGTATTTAAGTGATGCGCCATGGCCTGCAACAAAAGATGAGTTGATTGATTACTCTATTAGAACTGGTTCTCCGCTTGAAGTTGTTGAAAACTTACAAGCTATTGAAGACGAAGGAGAAACCTACGACTCAATTCAAGAAATATGGCCTGACTATCCTTCAGACGAAGATTATCTTTGGAATGAAGATGAATATTAATTAAAAGTCTCGCAAAAGAGACTTTTTTTTTGGAATAATTATTCTCTAAAAAAGAGAACAAAACGTATATTTGACAGTCCTACATACTAAAATATAAAGACAAAAAATTAGAACAGCACAAAATGAGTCTACTCAATTCTGTATTAAAAGTATTTGTTGGCGACAAATCTAAACAAGACGTAAAGTCTATCATGCCAATCGTCAAAGAAATTAAACGCTTTGAACCCAAAGTATCTAACCTAAGCCACGACGAGCTCAGAGCAAAAACTGAAGAATTCAAATCTAAAATACAATCTGCCTGTGCTCAACATCATACAAAAATTGAGCAGTTAAGAGAAACTATAACAGTTATTTCTGATATTGATGAAAAAGAAGAAATCTACGAAGAAATAGACCAGATAAATAATGAAATTTACACTACAACTCAAGACGTTTTAAACTCAATTTTACCTGAAGCTTTTGCTGTTGTAAAAGAAACAGCAAAACGTTTTGTAAACAATACATCTATAAAAGTCAAAGCCAATGCTTTTGATAGAGAAATTGCTGGAGGTAAAGACTATGTAACACTCGATGGAGATTATGCATTGTGGGCAAATTCTTGGGATGCCGCTGGAAAACCTATCACATGGGACATGATTCACTATGATGTTCAGCTCATTGGTGGTGTAGCGATGCATCAAGGCAAAATTGCAGAAATGCAAACTGGTGAAGGAAAAACACTTGTAGCTACCCTACCCGTTTATCTGAATGCTCTTACTGGAAAAGGTGTACATTTGGTTACCGTAAATGATTATTTAGCAAAAAGAGATAGTGCATGGATGGCACCTATCTTTCAATTTCACGGTTTAAGTGTCGATTGTATTGATTTGCATAAACCAAATTCTGCTGAGCGAAAAAAAGCATATAACGCAGATATCACATATGGAACAAATAATGAATTTGGATTTGACTATCTTAGAGATAATATGGCACACACCACAGAAGATTTGGTACAAAAACCACATCACTATGCCATAGTCGATGAAATTGACTCTGTTTTAATTGATGATGCTCGAACACCATTGATTATATCTGGACCAGTGCCTCAAGGCGATCGACATGAGTTTATGGAACTCAAACCAAAAATTCAGGACATCGTAAACGTTCAAAGAAAGTATCTCACTACTGTACTCGCTGAGGCCAAAAAAATCATCGCTAGCGGTGATACAAAAGAAGGAGGGTTCCAATTGTTGCGCGTATACAGAGGAATGCCAAAAAACAAAGCACTTATTAAATTTTTGAGTGAAGAAGGAATCAAACAACTTTTACAAAAAACAGAAAACTTCTACATGCAAGACAACAATAGAGAAATGCCAAAAGTGGACGCAGAACTCTATTATGTTATAGATGAAAAAAATAATCAAATCGAATTGTCCGACAAAGGTGTCGATTATCTTTCTGGAGCAGATGATCCCAACTTTTTTGTTATGCCAGAAATGGGAATGGAGATTTCAAAAATTGAAAGTCAAAATTTAGAGCCCGAAAAAGAAGCAGAACTCAAAGAAGAATTATTTAGAGAGTTTGGTGTAAAATCTGAACGGATTCACACCATGAGTCAATTACTAAAAGCCTATGCCCTATTTGAAAAAGACATTCAATATGTGGTTATGGATAACAAAGTTATGATTGTTGATGAGCAAACGGGTCGTATCATGGACGGTCGCCGCTACAGTGATGGATTACATCAAGCCATTGAAGCCAAAGAGAATGTAAAAATTGAAGCAGCAACACAAACATTTGCGACAATTACCCTGCAAAATTACTTTCGAATGTACCGTAAACTTTCAGGAATGACAGGTACGGCTGTAACAGAAGCTGGAGAATTTTGGGAAATTTACAAACTCGATGTTGTTGAAATTCCAACAAATCGTCCAATTGCAAGAGATGATCGAAACGATTTAGTCTACAAAACAAAGCGTGAAAAATACAATGCTGTAATTGAAGAAGTTACTAATCTTTCAAAAGTAGGAAGACCGGTTTTAATTGGAACAACAAGTGTGGAAATTAGTGAATTGTTAGGAAAAATGCTAAGCATTAGAAAAATTCCACACAATGTATTAAATGCAAAACTCCACAAAAAAGAAGCTGATATTGTTGCAGAAGCAGGAAAGCCTGGACAAGTTACCATTGCTACCAATATGGCAGGACGTGGTACAGACATCAAATTAACTGAAGAAGTAAAAAATGCAGGAGGACTTGCTATTGTTGGAACTGAGCGCCACGATTCTCGCCGTGTAGACCGACAATTGAGAGGACGTGCGGGACGACAAGGAGATCCAGGAAGTTCTCAGTTTTATGTTTCACTTGAAGACAATTTAATGCGTCTTTTTGGAAGTGAACGTATTGCAAAAATGATGGATCGTATGGGACTCGAAGAAGGCGAAGTGATTCAACATTCCATGATTTCTAAGTCTATTGAAAGAGCACAGAAAAAAGTAGAAGAAAATCAGTTTGGAATTCGAAAACGACTTTTAGAATATGATGATGTCATGAATGCTCAGCGCGAAGTGGTATACAAAAGACGTTATAATGCATTGAATGGAGAACGTCTAAGAGTAGATTTGGCTAATATGGTCTACGACACCGCTGAAATCATTACAGAAAGTAACAAAGAAGCTAATGACTTCAAAAACTTTGAATTTGAATTGATTCGATACTTTTCGATGAGTGCACCAATGGATAAGTCTGAATTTGAAAACAAAAGCATTCAAGAAATCACAAAAGAAGTTTATAAAGTTGCTTTTGAACACTACGAGGCCAAAATGGAACGTAATGCAGATTTAGCCTTTCCTGTAATTAAAAATGTATACGAAACACAGCGCGACAAATTCAAGAGAATTGTGGTGCCCTTTACAGATGGTACAAAAACGCTTCAAGTTATTACGGACTTAGAAAAGTCCTATGAAACTAATGGGAAACAATTAGTGACTGATTTCGAAAAAAATATTTCTTTGGCCATTATTGACGAATCATGGAAAACCCATCTTCGAAAAATGGATGAATTAAAACAATCTGTTCAGCTTGCCGTTCACGAGCAAAAAGACCCTCTTTTGATTTATAAATTTGAATCTTTTGAATTGTTCAAAGCCATGATTGACCAGGTAAACAAAGATGTTATTTCATTTTTATTTAAAGGTGAAATCCCTCATGAAACCGCCAATACAATTCAAGAAGCCAAGGCCAGACGTCGCGAAAAAACACAAACTTCAAAAGATGTTATCCCAAATATGGACGAGCGCGCTGCTCAAAGCAGAGCCGCAGGCAATACACAACAAAGAAACCAGCCGGTTGAAACAATTGTTAGAGAGCAACCAAAAATTGGAAGAAACGATCGCGTGACCATCAAAAATGTAATGAGTGGTGAAAGCAAATCGCTCAAATACAAACAAGCTGAACCATTGATTAAAAAAGGAGATTGGATATTGGTAAGAGAATAAAAGTACTTATTTGAGTTTTAAAATCAAGTTTGGATCTGGGCAATTCTCTTTATAAAAATCAAGTTCATTTGCACTACATACACCAGGGTAATCACCAAAATTTCCTTGAAGATCATTTATAATTTGAAAATGCAAATGTGGAGGATAATCTCCGTTGACCTCAGCTGTGCCTAAGTATCCTATAACTTCGGCAGCTTTTACCTTTGTACCAACTCTTAAATTAGTAATAGAATCCAACGAAAGATGGCCATATAAAGTATAAAATGTGATGCCATCGATGCAATGTTCTAAAATGATTGTTGGCCCGTAATCACCATATGCAGTATTGTTTTTAAAACTATGAATAACCCCATTAAGAGCCGCAAAAACAGCGGTGTTTGTCTCGCACCAAAGGTCAATTCCTAAATGAATATCACGTTGATTTTCAGTATTTTGAGTATTAAAATGTGAACTTCTATTGTAAATCTCTCTTTTCTCCAAAAACCCTCCAAAAGCAATTTTTTTGGAATGGATTTTTAAATAATTATTAATGTAATCCGAAAGAGATTCGGATGAATTGAGTTTTATTTTTTTAAGCTCAGCATTTTGATGTGATAAATCAATAGAGATATATTTATCAAAATCTATATGTGAAGCCACAACTTTAGTAGGGAAGTTTGATAGCTCTATCAATTTTTGTTTTAATTTCATCTGGTAAATATAGTGTATGTGCTTTGGAAATTTAAAAAAGCTTGAACATAAAAATATTGCTTAAATTTGATGTAGCACAATTAAACTTATCCGTTGAAAAAAAAGGAAAATAATTTTTTTGGTGTAAAAGAACAAAAAGGCATTTCTAATATAGAAATGACCAATGATAATGCTGTAAAAAGACTTAAACAAAAACGGCAAAACAAACGCACTTTTGAAGAATTGTTTTTGGGGATTATACAAGGTGATAGAACTGCATTAAGCCAAGGTATCACACTAATTGAAAGCACAAAACAAACCGATAGAACTTTAGCAAATATATTAATAGACAAATGCCTAAATCATCCAAACCCTTCGCCTACTATTCGAGTTGGAATTACTGGCGTTCCTGGTGTTGGAAAAAGTACATTTATTGAAGCACTTGGTAAACATTTGGTATCTAAACATCATAAAATAGCGGTGCTCGCCATAGACCCCAGCAGTAGCAAAAGCAAAGGGAGTATTTTAGGAGACAAAACACGAATGACAGCATTGGTACGAGAAGATAATGTGTTTATTCGACCTACAGCTTCTGGAGCAACTTTAGGTGGTGTGGGACAATATACAAGAGAAGCTATAATTTTGTGTGAGGCCGCTGGATACGACAAAATTTTGGTTGAAACTGTAGGTGTTGGTCAAGGGGAAACTGCTGTTTATGAAATGGTTGATTTTTTCCTTTTATTGAAATTGGCAGGCGCTGGTGATGAACTTCAAGGTATAAAACGAGGAATTATTGAAATGGCCGATGCAGTGCTTATCAATAAAGCAGATGGTACAAACGTAGATGCAGCAAAATTAGCCAGAAATGCTTTTAAGAGCGCATTGCATCTCTATGCAACAAATCCTTCGGAATGGAACCCAAAAGTGATGCTATGTAGTGCTTTGAAAAACCAAGGCATTGTAGAGGCATGGGATATGATTGAATCGTATATAAAACTAACAACATCTAATGCCTTTTTCTTTAAAAAAAGAGAAGAACAAAATATTTTTTGGATGATGCAATCTATTGAAAATCAACTTCAAATTGATTTTTTTCAACATAAAAACACCAAGAAATTTCTTGAAGGACAAATTCAACTTGTAAAAGAAAATAAGATTTCTCCCTTTGTTGCTGCGCTGGAGGTTTTAAACTACCACAAGTCTTCGCTCTAAATATTTGAATAAAGTGTAAAACAAGAGCCCTGAAAACACCCCAAAAGTCAAACCACACAAAATATCAAGTGGATAGTGTAGGCCTAAATAAATACGACTGTAACCAACAACAATACTCCATGGTAACATGAGATAAATCATTTTTCTATTTGGCAATTTTAACATTAAAATTGTAAAAATAGCAACTGCCATTGTATTGGAAGAATGTCCAGAGAAGAAACCATATCCCCAACATGCACTCTGACGGATTTGCTCCATGACCCCCTCTTGAGCACAAGGTCTTAATCTTTCAAAACTAAATTTAAAAAGATTGGTAATTTGATCTGTAAATGTAATCATCGCTATGAGTGATAAAACTAAAATTAAAATCGCTTTTTTACTCAAGTTTTTACACATCAAATAAAGCAAAAAGATATAAAGAGGAATAAAGTTGAGTTTGTTTGTGACGACTAACCAAAAAGAGTCCCAGGTTGGACTTCCCAAATTATTGAGATAGACAAGTAAATCACGGTCTAATTCTAAAATTTGATCAATAATTTGCATTACTCATTTTCATATTTGGCAACTTCTGAATCATAAAAAGAAGTGGCTTGTTGTATGGCATTTTCCGCTTCAGTTTGTAACTCTTTTTCATCTTGCTGATCAAAATCTTCAAGCCATTCTAATTCATCATTTTCCAAATTTATGACAAATCGTGGGAATTCTGTGTGTATTATAAATATGGCCTCTGGAAATTCAGAGTTGTCTCCAAGAATAAATTTTGGTAATGTCATGATTGTTCTTGTTTAAGTATAAGTTTCTTCGAAAGATAATCAAAACGAATGTATAAAAAAACTGATGATGCGGTTAACCCTGCCAAAAGCCCTATCCAAATCCCTGTACTTCCATACTCTGATGCATTTCCCAAATAATAACTTATAGGAAAACCAATAACCCAATAGGCAATAAATGTGATAAGTGTTGGAATTTTTACGTCTTGTAAACCTCGTAATGCTCCCAAAAACACAACTTGAGTACTATCGCTAATTTGAAATAAAGCAGCAATAATAAGCAGTGTTGAAGCAATTTGGACCACATTTTGATTGTCTGAAAAATGTTTTATATCATTTAAATCTAAATAGAATGTTGGTAAAACTTGATGAAAAGTAAGGAAAATAATCGCAAAAATGGTTGCAAAAATAAAGCCCATAAGGAAAATAGATTTGGCAATTCTCCTAAGTTCATTTGGTCGCTTTAGTCCTTTTTGATTGCCAACTCTAATGGTAGCAGTCACGCTCAAACCTACAGCTATCATGTATGTCATAGACGATAAATTTAGTGCAATTTGATTGGCTGCTTGTGCATTTTTACCCAAAGTTCCACTAAGCCAAATGGCAGCTGTAAATACGCCAATTTCAAAAAACATTTGCAACGCACTAGGCAATCCCAAACTGATAATTTTTTTTATCATTGAATGTTCTAGAACGAAAAATTTTAAATCTTTTAAATATGATTTAGTTTTTTTTAATTGAACTAAGAAATACCACATTAGCACTACCATCACAAATCGAGAAATAAGTGTACCTATACCTGCACCAACAACACCCATTTTTGGAAACCCCCACAATCCAAAAATCAATACGTAATTAAAGAAAACATTAATTACATTAGCTAAAATTGTGGTGTACATTGGATATCTTGTTAGCGACATACCATCGCTAAATTGCTTTAATGCTTGAAAAATAATTAAGGGAATTAAAGAAACTGAAATCATATCCAAATAAGGTAATGCAAGAACCACTACTTCTTCTGGCTGATTCATCATATACATCAATGGTTTGGCTAGTAAAATTATTACAAACAGAACAACAGCAATTGCTGTACAAAGTACCATTCCATGTTTTAAGGCAGATTTTCCACGTGCAAAATTTCCTTCAGAATCTGCTTCGGCAACCAAAGGCGTAATAGCTGTAGAAAAACCAATACCTAAAGACATAGCTACAAAAAAGAAACTATTCCCTAAAGATACTGCGGCCAGCTCTGCTGCACCAAGCTGTCCAACCATTAAATTGTCTACCAAACCCACAAAAGTATGACCTAGCATGCCCATAATAACAGGTGCAGCTAGGTGCCAATTATATCTAAATTCTTTGGTGTATGCAGAAAACATAGCTAAATATTTGAAACAAAGAAGATTATTCTTCTTCGTCCTTTGAAGCCTTTTGTGCATCAAAAGCACCTACAGACAACAACAAATTGTACCAACGTAATAATTTTTTGATATCACTTGTATATACACGATCTTCATCGTAGTTAGGTAAAATTGAGAATAAATATTCTTCCAAATCATCTTTAGAAGCATTGGGAGAAATGGAGGTCTCATTTCCATTTTCTTTATCGAAAATTTTATCAAAAACGTCGGATAAAGGAACTTCTCCTTCTAAAGTATACATTGAAATATCGCTAAGTAAACTTTGTGTTTTATCTATTTTGATAAATGTTCGTTTGTTATCTAATAAAGATTCTACGATGTAACCACTTCGGCTTGGATTGACAAGTTTAAAAAGGCCAGGTTTATTGGCTATAGCGAGTATTTTATCTAAAGTCATTATTATGTTTGTTTAAAATCTTTTTTTAGAAATTTTCGGAAAACGCATACGATAATCCACATTTATTTTTCCTTTCGAAATAGAGGTTAATTTACTTTTTATTAAACGCTTTTTCAGCGTTGAAACTTTATCAGTAAATAAAACACCTTCAATATGATCATATTCATGTTGAATCACTCTTGCAATTAAACCATCAAACTCTTCTATATGCGTATCAAAATTTTCATCCTGATAGCGAATTTTTATATGTGGTTTTCTTAAAACATCTTCACGAACATTTGGAATACTCAAACAGCCTTCATTAAAAGCCCACTCCTCGCCAGTTTCTTCTAAAATTTCAGGATTAATAAATGCTTTTTTAAAGGATTTGAGCGCCTTTTTTTCTAATTCTGAATAGGATTCATCTTCTGCAAAAGGCGATGTATCAACTAGAAACAGTCGAATAGATAATCCAATTTGTGGAGCAGCCAAGCCTACACCATAAGCGCCGTACATGGTTTCATACATATTGGCAATGAGTGATTTTAAATCTGCAAAATCTGATGTAATTTCAGTAGCTTTCTTCTTTAAAACTGGATCTCCGTATGCAACAATTGGTAATATCATTCTTCAACAATTTTGGGTCAAAAATACAACTCTCAAATCGTAAAAAACAAAGGAAAAAGAATTATTTACGATTCAAAAAGGATTGAAGTATAAGTGTGGCACTAATTTCATCGATCGTCGCTTTGTTTTGACGCTGTTTTTTCTTCATTCCACTATTAATCATAGCTTGAAAGGCTAGTTTGGATGTAAAGCGTTCATCTTCTCTTTCTATGGGGATATTTGGGAAAGTGTTCTTTAATTTTTTGATGAATGGTTGAATAAAATGCTCACTCTCAGAAGGTTGATTATTCATTTGCTTAGGTAAACCTACTACAAAAATATCCACTTCCTCTTTAGAAATATACTCCTTTAAGAATATGAGGAGTTGTTTAGTTTCAACAGTAGCAAGTCCCGATGCAATAATTTGAAGCGGATCAGTTACAGCAACACCGGTTCGTTTTTTTCCAAAATCTAATGCAAGAATTCTTCCCATTTCAACAAAAATACAACTTCACTTATATAACAAGGCCGAAAAAAGCCTTATTTTTTAAAAAACTAGCGGGAAATTTACACTCTCTTTTTTCAATATGATATATATTTGCTCTTTAATTCAATCAAAATGACCACATTACAACAAACAATAGAAACTGCATGGGATAATCGAGAATTGCTCAACGAAAAAAATACTCAAGATGCCATACGTGAAATTATTTCATTATTAGATGAGGGAAGTCTTCGTGTTGCCGAACCAATTGAAAATGGGTGGCAAGTGAATGAATGGGTAAAAAAAGCTGTTGTGATGTATTTCCCTATTCAAACTATGGAAACTATTGAAGTGGGGCCTTTTGAATTTCACGATAAAATTCCACTCAAAAAAAACTATAAAGCTAAAGGAATTCGTGTGGTACCACATGCTGTTGCACGTCATGGGGCTTATATTTCCAAAGGCACGATTTTGATGCCAAGTTATGTAAACATTGGAGCATACGTAGACGAAGGTACAATGGTAGACACATGGGCCACTGTAGGGAGCTGTGCTCAAATTGGTAAAAATGTACACCTTTCTGGTGGCGTAGGTATTGGCGGTGTTTTGGAACCCCTACAGGCTGCGCCAGTCATTATTGAAGATGATGCTTTTATTGGTTCGCGATGTATTGTTGTAGAAGGAGTTCGTGTAGAAAAAGAAGCAGTTTTAGGAGCTAACGTAGTGCTTACGGGTTCAACAAAAATTATAGACGTTACGGGTGCTGAACCTATTGAATTGAAAGGCATTGTACCATCTCGTTCGGTGGTAATTCCTGGAAGTTATACCAAAAAATTCCCTGCTGGAGATTTTAATGTACCATGTGCACTCATTATTGGAAAACGAAAAGAGAGTACAAACAAAAAAACCTCCTTAAATGAGGCGCTAAGAACACATAATGTAGCGGTTTAAACTTTTTTAAACTGTAATTTTTGCCCACGCTTACGTAGTTTCTTTGAGTTTACTTTTTTCTGAAAAGCACGACTGTATTTGAGCATAAGATTGTACGTTTCCTCAAAAGATTTTTCAGACAATTTAGCATAGGTTTTTGCCATAATTTTAACCATATATTTTGAAGGCCACAAACGTCTAATATTGTGCATTCTTTGGTCAAAATTCAGAGTTTCAAAACGCATTCTATTTAAATCAATTAGATAAAAATCATAGTGATTATTTTTTGTTTTTACAATAAGTGTGTTTCCTGGCGAATGATCCAAAAAATTGATATCTGATTCATGTAATAGAAATGTAAATGCTGTAAATTGTTTTAATATTTCATCGCGGTTTGGATAATTTAAATCGTGAATTAAAACTCTAAAATCCAAATCATAATAGACTTGAAGGCTGATGTAATAACTTTCTTTTAAACCAAAAAAATTAGTGGCTTCAAAATAAGCAACCGGAGTTGGTGTTAGAATTGATTTTTGAAGTAAAATATTAGCATATTTGTACGAACGTTTTGCTTTTGACGGGCGAATAAATTTATAAATAAACGCATTAAAAAAATTAGGCGTTTTAAATTTTTTAAAATTCAAATTTAAGCCCTCAATTTCAATAGATTTAATACTATTTCGATCTGATTTTAGAAGATTTCCGTTCTTTGTTTCAAAATTTAAGATTGCTTGTTCAATAGCAACTTTTTTGTCTTGAAAGTTAGAATGTATGATAAGATTCTTCATGGATGCTTTTACAACTTTGAAAAAAGTAATATCTTGCTAAGATAGGTTATAGACTTTTATGAAAAAAATACTTGTGATTCAAAATAAACGTATTGGAGATGTTCTTATCGCATCGTTGATAGCTTCTAATATTAAAACTGTTTTTCCTGAATCAGAAATTCACTATTTTGTTTATGACTACACTTCTGGGGTTATTGAAAATCATGATTGTATTGATAAAATTATACAAATCAATGAAAAACAACTCAAGAAAATCCCAAATCTCATAAAAACAACCTGGCAGTTAAGCAGAGAAAAATATGATATCATTTTTGACCCCTATGCCAAGTTTCAAAGCCGATTTATATGTTTATTCTCTGGCGCAAAAATTCGAGTAGGTTTCAAGAAAAAACAAAAAGATCCGATACTTCCATTTTATACACACAATGTGAATTTTTTAAAAGAAAAATCACACATTTGCGGAAAATCCATACAAGATCGTGTGCATTTGGTTAGCAGTGCTTTTCCATTAAAAAACCCCATTTACGAGCCTAAAATTTATTTAGATAAAAGTGAAAAAATGCAATCTGAGCTTAAAGTCTTTAAAAAGCCTATTATTATGTTTGGGATATTGGGAAGCACCCCTCAAAAATCGATGCCAAGTACTTATGTGATTGAACTCATAGACCATATGACATCAAAGTATGACATCAACATTTTATTCAATTATTCGCCACATCAAAAAAGTGAAGCGCAAAAAATATACGATGGTTGCAAACACAAAAATGCAATTATTTTTGACATTTATGAAGATAGCATCAGAGGGTTTATAACACTAATGAACGAGTGCTTCCTTTTGGTTTCTAACGAAGGAGGTGCAGTGCATATTGCTAAAGCACTTAAAAAACCAACATTTACTATTTTCTCACCTTATGTTTTAAAATCTAGCTGGGCGAGTTTTGAAGATGGTATGTTTCACGATTCAATACACTTACTTGACGAAAAGCCAGAATTATTTTCAACAAACAGAAGTAACTTAAAAAAGATTGAAGAAAATCCTCAATATCTATATCATCAACTTACACCAAAATTAATTCTTAATAAAATGAATCCATTTTTAAAATACCATTTACCTAATGAAAAAACTAACCTTTCTTGATAGTCTAAAAAATTGGAAAAGGAAACTCCGTTGGGATAGACAGTATAAAAGCGGAAAATGGAACTATTTGTTTGAGAATGAAGAAGAACCACGCTATAATGGAATCATAAATGCTATCAAAAAATACACTGAAAATCCAAAATTATTGGATTTAGGAGCTGGAGAGGGTGTTTTAAGGTATAAATTAAAAGAGCAAAAATCTTCATTGAAATATTATTGCGGCGTAGATTTTTCTCAAGTCTCCATAAAAAAAGCTAAAAAATTTAATTTTGATAATTCAAAATTTTTGGTTGCAGACTTACACTACTACACCCCCGAAGAAAATTATGATGCCATTATTTTTAATGAAGCATTTTATTACATAAACCATAAGTTAAAGTCCGACGTCTTAGAACGTGTTTTATCTAAGCTAAATACTAATGGAATTTTAATTGTTTCTATTTTTAAAGAAGGTGAAGGCTGTTGGGAGTTTTTTAATCATGTTGATTTAAAGCCATTAGAATTTAAAAAAATTGAATCTTCAAAAGAAAATAGATACTGGAAATTAGGGGTGTATAGAAAAAAGAACTTAAACTAAGTCTGTTCAGATTTAATAATTCCAGAAGCTGTCCAAACTGATTTTTCAGATTTTACTTTACTTCGTCTTTGAAGATTTTTTTCTATGGATTCCTTTGTTTTGTAACCTCTTGGATGGTCCAAATGCACACAAACAGCACTATAGCGTAGTTGTTTACTTTTTATACCATAATTAAAAAGACGCTCACCAAGTTCACGATCTTGACCACCATATTGCATGCGTTCATCAAATCCATTTACAGAAAGAATATCTTTTTTCCAACCGGATGCATTATGACCATTCCAACTTGCATTTGTTGGAGTAATTGTATTTAAAAACCAAGATACAAACCCTTTAGCAGTCAACTTGAAATTCTTAAATGTAGGTTTCAATCCATGCAATTTTAACCATTTTAAATCAAAACAGCGACCTGTATCTATATCTTCGTTTGAAATCAATTTAGAAATTGACATGGGAAGCATAAAATAGCCACCTGAAAGGAAAAAACCTTCTTCTCTATGTTTAACATGACATGCTACAAAATCTTGTCTTGGAATACAATCACCATCAGACATAATGATATACGGCGTACTACATTTTTGAATGGCTTTATTCAAAATTTGAGATTTTTGAAAGCCATTATCTTCGTGCCAAACATGAACAATAGGATAAAATAATTTAGATTGAATAGACTCAATAAGATCGAGAGTTTCTTGCCCAGAACCATCATCAGCAATTACAATTTCGAAAAATTGGTAAGATTGATTATTGTAGCCAATCAGTACCTTTTCTAACCATCTTGGAGAATTATAAGTGCTTATAATTATGGAAGTATCAATCTTATTCATCTGAGTGCGAAGATAAATATTTTTTATAAATTTGCCCTAAAATCAGCGATGCCAAAACTATCGGTCATTATTCCGACTTACAATGAAGACAAGTATCTAAAAGGCGCGCTTCATTCCGTTCAATTTGCCGATGAAATTATTATTGTTGATTCCCTAAGTACAGACAAAACTGTTGAAATTGCAGAACAGCATGGATGTAAAGTTGTGTCTCGAGCTTTCGATAATTTTTCTAATCAAAAAAATTATGCCTTAGAATTTGCAAACTGCGAATGGGTTTTATTTTTAGATGCAGATGAGCGCATTCCGTATCAACTCCAAGTTGAAATCAAAACAGCTATAAATCAATTTGATATTAAAAGTTTTAAACTAAAATTTCCACATTTTTTTATGAACAGATTTTTGTTTCATCAAGGTAGTTCTGTTATTCGTCTTGTGCAACGTGAAAAATGCAGGTTTGAAGGTAGTGTACATGAAAAATTAATCATTGATGGAAAAATTGGTCAGCTCAAAACTTCTGTCCTACACTATACTTATAAAGGCTTTGAGCATTATCTAAAAAAGAAAGATTCGTATGCCTGGTTTCAAGCCGAACAGATGCTAAAAAAAGGCAAAAAAACAAATTACTTTCATTTGGCTTTCAAACCTTTTTACCGCTTTTTTCATAGTTATATCATCAAAGGAGGTTTTAAAGATGGTTTGCCGGCATTGGCCGTTGCCGCTGCTAACGCTTATGGCGTATTTTCTAGATATGCAAAGCTTATGTTGTTACAAAAAAATTTAAAATAATAACTTTCCGAACTTCACTTTAAGCTTAAAAGAGGACAAACTCATATCGCCTTTGATATCCAAACGATTGAGTTCATATTTTGTATGTAATGGGAGCAAATTTATTCGATTTCCAATACGAAGTCCGAACGCAATTCTATGAGCAGATAATTGATTAAAGAAACTTGATTTTTTAGACTTTTCTCTTGGAAATTTTCCATAAGGATAGGCCAAAATATTTTTGACGTCTAATTTGTGTTTTTGTATAAAATCTTGACATTCTTGAAAATCAGTATCTACCGCTTCTGAACTCATACTATCATAAGGGCGATGCCTAAAAGAATGAAGCCCCAACTCAATCACATTCGAATCCAAAGATTTTAACTGTTCTACAGACATGATTTTTTCTTGTCCATCATTCCAATCATCATAACCACCTACATATGCAAAAGGAACAAAAAAACTAGCTTTTAGTTTATATTTCTGAAGCAAAGGATAGGCGTAATTCAGTTGATTTTCATAAACATCATCAAAAGTAATAATGATTGGTTTCTTTGGAGGTACAATTTTATTAGATTCCATGTCCGAGAAAAAAATACTTGTATAACCTTTTGAAACCAAATACTGAAGCTGTTGTTCCAATTTTTCAACTGAGATTGTAAGCCCCTTACTCTCTGCAGTGTTAGCAGAGACATTGTGGTACATCAAAATTGGAAGCTTTGCCATAAAATAAAACCTTTTATCGTTGTAAAATTATTACTTTTGTTTAGTACTACACAATTAATCGTACAGTTTTTAAATTTATGATCAGTGCTGTTGTAATTTCTTTTGATGATAATGCGTACTTAGAAGCGTGTTTAAAACATTTATCATTTGTAAACCAAATTATTGTAATTGGAACTTTAGAGTCAGAAGTTAAAGTAAAGCTAAAAAAAGAATTTGATTTTGATTTTATTGAAAATAAAAAAGATTACATTTCAATACTTTTTGAAATTGCCAAACAACATTGTATTTATGATTGGATTCTAGGATTAAAGGCCAATATGATTGTTCCAACAGACTTAAAAAATGAAATTCAATCCATAGTTGAAACCCAAAAAACACCCAAAATTTTCAAAGCTAAAACTCACTTTGACTTTATGGGGAAATCCATGAGATTTTCTGGGTTTAGAACAAAATGGAAACCCATTTTATGGCCAAAAAAATCAAAGAATATTAGCACATCACAACTAAACTCAAAGTTTACAACATTGTACTTGGATTTTGATTCATTTTCGCAACAAACCACACAAATTGCAAAAAGAAAAGCTTTTAGTCTCTACTCAAAAAAAGTAAAACCAAATATGATCGATTTTATTTGGAAACCCTTTTGGACATTAAAAAAAGAATGTGTTTTTAACCTTTGTATATTGGATGGCAAACAAGGTTTTATTTTGGCTTATCTAAGAGCATTTATGCAACTAAAAACTTATCTTTTTCTCTGGTTAAATTACCGAAATTTAGAATGAAAATATGATTAAACTATCGGCGGTTATTATCACTTTTAATGAGGAGGAACATTTGGAAAAATGTCTTTCATCGCTGCTAGGAATTGGCGATGAAATTATTGTGGTAGACTCCTACTCTACAGATGATACAAAAAAAATATGCAAGGATTTTAATGTACGCTTTATTGAACAAAAATTCTTGGGTTACAAAGAACAAAAGAACTTTGCTTTGGCTCAAGCAAAACACGATTATATTCTATCTTTGGATGGCGATGAAGCGCTTTCTGATACTCTAAAAAAGTCGATCCTTAAAGTCAAAAACAATTGGGATAAAGATGGGTATTATTGTAACCGTTTAAATAATTATTGCGGACAATGGATACGACATTCAGACTGGTACCCAGACCGAAAATTGAGGCTATTTAAAAAAGATAGTGGAACATGGAAAGGCATTAATCCACATGATTGTTTTACACTAATTTCAGGTAAAAAAAGTGGACATCTAAAAGGCGATTTATTACATTGGATTTATAGAGATTATGAAGAACACAACCAAAAAATTGAACGTTTTTCGATTATTGCCGCACAGTCCTATTTTGATTTAGGTATCAAAGCATCAATTTTTAAAATTCTCTGGCGACCAAGTTGGGCTTTTTTTAAAGCCTATTTCCTAAGACGTGGTTTTTTGGATGGTTTTAATGGTTGGGTGATTTGTGTTCAGACCTATTATGTAACGTTTTTGAAATACATCAAACTTCGGGAGTTGTGGCAACAAAATAAGATGAAAAGATGACAAAAAGAGTATTCCTTGAAGCACACAATATAAAAAACCCTTATTTTGGATTTGGGCAGTTTAATTATCATCTTATAAAGGGGCTTTATACTGCCAATATTGATGATTTTAAAATGGTAATTCATGCTAAAGATATTACTAAATTAAAAGAAGAATTTGGTGATTATTTTGAGTATAAAAAATACTACAGTCATAGAAGATATCCTCTTTTTGGTATCAGAAAAAAATACGATGTTTGGCATTCTTTAAATCAAAATATAAAGATAGAACCGCAATCTGTAAGTCCATATTTACTTACCGTTCATGATGTTAATTTTATAGATGAAGTTTCAAGTGATGCTCAACACCCTAGAAACCTTAGGTTTCAAAAAAAATTAAATCGAAGCACTGCCATTACCTATATTTCAGAATATGCAAAGCGCTCAACACATCAATATTTTAAAGTCCCAAAAGTACCAGAATTTGTGATTTATAATGGAAACCCGATACAATCTACTAAAATAGAGGGTGGTTTTGTGCCAAAATACACTACAAAACGTCCATTTTTATTTACAATTGGTGAGTGTACTCCTCGAAAAAATTTTCATACACTTGTAAACATGCTTAAAGAGCTTCCAGAGTATGACCTTGTAATTTCTGGAAACCAAAATACAGATTATGCAAAAGAAAAATTAGCAGCATGTATAAAATTCGAAAACTTGGAAAAACGAGTAATTTTAACAGGAAAAATTAATGCTATTGAAAAGCAATATTATTTAAAAAATTGTGCAGCATTTGTGTTTCCAAGTTTGAGAGAAGGCTTTGGAATTCCTCCTATTGAAGCCATGCGCTTTGGTAAACCTGTATTTTTATCGAACAATACGTCACTTCCAGAAATTGGAGGAAAACATGCTTTTTACTGGGATCACTATGAACCAAAATATATGGCTGATGCCCTACTTAAAGGAATGGCAACTTACCTCTCCAAAAAAGACTGGTATTCAGAGCAATACATTAAACGTGCTCAAAGTTTTGATTGGAACAAGGCTGCAAAACAATACATTGAAGTGTACAAAACTATATTACATAATTTGTAAATTCAAATTAATTTGAAAAATATTTCCATCATTTTAATCAATTACAATACTGCTAAGTTTACTTTAGATTGTATTACTTCTATTTATAAAAATACCACAAAGACCATTGATTTTGAAATTATTGTTGTAGACAATAATTCGGAGGACGAAGATTATAAAATTTTATGTGAAGGACTCAAAAAAAACCCTGATGTTGTTTTGCATAGTAGTCCTATAAACACTGGTTTTGGAGGTGGAAATATGCTTGGCTTTCAATATGCAAAAGGTCAATATGTATTGTTTATAAACAATGATGTGGTTTTGAAAAATGATGTGCTGTCTACTGCCTATAATTTTATGGAAACGAATCTTAGTGTTGGTGTTTGTACAGCACAAAATTTTGATGAACATAACAATTTTGTACCCTCTTTTGACCATGATAAAGGTTTACGTAAACTAATTTTTGGCAGAAGTTTTTTAGAAACTATAAATCCCAAAAAATATCCAAAACGAAAGCAAGAATACAAAGCCCCTTTGGAGGTGAATTTTGTAAATGGAGCTTTTATGTTTTTTAGAAAAAAACAATATGAAGAAGTTGGAGGTTTTGACTCCAATATTTTTCTATACTTTGAAGAAATGGATATTTGCTACAGATTGCGACAAAAAAATTATAGTTGTGTATTGTTATCAGAAGCTAAAATTGTACACTTTCAAGGGGCTAGTACAGGTATATCAACAGTCCTAAAAAAAGAAGGATTCATTTCCTATTTATATGTTTTGAAAAAAAATTATAGTTATTTAAAATTTAAAATTATACAGTTATATTTAGTAATTACATTCCTTGTAAAACCAAAAAAATGGGATTTGCTGCCCATAGCCATTAAAGGCGGGGATCTTTCCAGTTCATTAAAAAATAGTCAGTTAGAAAGAGAAATTGCTCGTTAGCTTTCTCTTTTTCTTTGACGATAGATTCTGTAACTTTGGTATAAATATACAATTGTAAGTCTCCACTTTGAATTCCTTTTTTTTAGTGTTTTTGCATATTCCAAATACTGCTCAATTGTCTTATCAATATTGAAATATGTTAAAGCATAATTTCGCATTGAATCCCCATCGGCAGGATTATATGATTGAAATGATTCTATTAAATCTGTTTTTGAAAATTTATAATTAAAATATCGACCAGAACAATTGTTTGCCACACATTTTGAGATTAAATCTGTAGTCATATAGCCATCTGCTTTTGAAGAATTATAATCGCGTTCGTCATAAATTACCACTGGCCTACCACAAGCCATGGCTTCGTAAGCTGAGCGGCCTAAACCAACAACTAAATCGGCTTCATTTATTAAATCTTCAACATTCCAAATGGGATTTATGTGTTTGTTCAGTTTTTTAAAATTTACCCCAATCTCTTTACAAACTGATTCAATTTTTGCATTGGCAACTGTAGACTGACTTAAACTTAAAACATTTTTCAATTCCCTGTTAATGGAAGTTTTAATGTTGTATCGTGTGCAATTTATTCCATTTAAAATCAATACAGATTTAAATCCTTTTTTAAAAATATGTGATTTTATTTCTTCTGAAATACTTACAAAACCATCTGCATAAGGTGATGGTTTTTCTAGCTTTGGAAAAATTCCATGACAGGTTTGAATAATGGGACCTTTACGGCTTAAATATCGAACACATGTATAATGATTGGCTAAAATTAAATCATACCGCTTCTTGGACATAAAATTAACGCTCAAATTCTTTTCAATTTTATCAGAAGTAATACCTTTGAAAAAAGTAAAATATTCTACAGAATAGCCCTTATTTTTTAAAGCTTCAATAAGTGTATAAGTGAACGTCTCTGAACCTCCCACGAATTTTAATTGATGATTAGCAATAAGAATATTTTTAATTTTCATTATTTATAAATAATTTTAAAAATACAGATATCATTGTAATTAAACTACTTTTGTAATAAATATTACAGCTTTGTTTTATGAATGAAGACTTAAAAAATTCTTTATCTGTTATAAAAAAAGGGGGGCTTTTGCTTTACCCTACAGATACTGTTTGGGGTATAGGATGTGATGCGACCAATTATGAAGCAGTTCAGAAAATATTTGAACTTAAAAAAAGAGAGGACACAAAAACTATGATTTGTTTGGTGAACTCTATTCAAATGCTTAATCAATACATTGAGGAAATCCCTGAAACAGCATATTCTATTTTGAAATATGCGAATACTCCAACAACCATTATTTATGATCGACCACTTAGATTGTCTGAAAACCTGATTGCACAAGACAATACATTGGCAATTAGAGTGGTACAAACTGGATTTTGTAATGAATTGATCAAGCACTTTAAAAAACCAATTGTTTCAACCTCAGCTAATATTTCTGGAAAACCTACACCAAAAGTCTTTCAAGAAATTGATAATGAGATTTTAAAAGGTGTTGACTATGTTGTAACTTTGGAACGTCATAAAAAACCATCAAAACCTTCTTCAATTATTAAATTGAGTTCTAATGGAGAAGTCAAGGTAATTCGTTAAAAAATTGCAATTACAAAAAAAGTCTATGAATCTTAAGCACGCTTTGAAAAATCCAGTTTTCAAAATCATCTCTTCTTCTGCAGATGAGCTTGGAATAGAATGCTATGTAGTGGGCGGATATGTTCGAGATTTTTTATTAGAGCGCAATATTGGTCAAGATATAGATATTGTCGCTATTGGTAGTGGAATTGAATTGGCAAAGCAAGTTGCAAAGAACTTGCCAAATCAACCAAAAGTCAGCATTTTTAAAACCTATGGCACGGCCATGATTCGCTATGATGACATAGAACTAGAATTTGTTGGGGCACGAAAAGAATCCTATACCGAAAACAGTCGAAATCCAGAAGTAGAAAATGGCACTCTAGAAGATGATCAAAAGCGAAGAGATTTTACCATAAATGCTTTGGCTATTGGATTGAATACTTCTAACTATGGAACGTTACTAGATCCATTCAACGGACTAAAAGATTTAGAAAACAAACGTATTGTTACGCCTTTAGAGCCAAATATCACATTTAGTGATGACCCATTGCGAATGCTTCGTGCGATTCGGTTTGCAACACAATTGGAATTTGAAATAGATCAAAAATCTTTAGAAGCTATTAAAGAAAATTTTCAAAGAATTGATATCATTACCAAAGAACGCATTGTTGTAGAACTACATAAAATATTAGAAAGTCCAAAGCCATCTATTGGGTTTTTATTGCTGGAAAAAACAGGCCTTTTAGATATTATTTTACCTGAAATTACAGCATTAAAAGGCATAGACGAGGTTGAAGGACAGCGGCACAAAGACAATTTTTATCACACCTTGGAAGTTGTAGACAATATTTCCAACCACACCAACAATGTTTGGCTAAGATGGACCGCACTATTGCATGACATAGGTAAAGCTCCAACAAAAAAGTTTAGTAAAAAAGTAGGATGGACATTTCATGGGCATGAATTAAAAGGTTCAAAGATGGTCTATCATTTGTTTAAACGCTTAAAGATGCCGCTGAACAATAAAATGAAATATGTTCAAAAATTAGTATTTATGAGCTCTCGACCTATTGCATTGGCAAGTGAGAATATCACTGATGCAGCTGTAAGACGATTGGTATTTGATGCAGGGGATTCCATTGAAGATTTGATGACACTTTGCGAAGCTGACATCACCACCAAAAACCCACGAAAGTTTAAAAAATACCATAATAATTTCAAAATTGTTCGTGAAAAAATGGTGGAAGTTGAAGAAAGAGATCGCATTAGAAACTTTCAACCTCCAGTCACTGGCGAAGAAATTATGAATGCCTTTCAATTAAAACCCTGTCGCGAAATTGGAATCATAAAAGAACACATCAAAGAAGCCATTTTGGAAGGACATATCCCCAACGAACATCAAGCCGCATACGATTTGATGCTTAAAAAAGGAATTGAACTTGGTTTAACTACTGCCTCATGAAAAACTTTAGAACTATATCAAAAATAGCACTTGTTCTGATCTATTTAGTCATCATAGCTGGATCTGTTGTAAGAATGACAGGCTCTGGTATGGGGTGCCCCGATTGGCCAAAATGTTTTGGGTACTACATCCCTCCTACACATGAATCTCAATTGTTATTTAAACCCGATCACAGCTACAAAAAAGGCATGATGATTCTTTTGGATAGCAAGCAATTTATGGTCGCCAAAAAAGATTTTATAAGCACCAAAACATACGATGACAACAATTGGGAATTGTATAGTACACACGACTATGCAATTTACAACCCTCTTCATACTTGGACAGAGTATATAAACAGACTTATTGGTGCATTTTCAGGGCTTCCAATTCTAATTTTGGGTGTTTGGTCGTTGTGGTTTTTTAAGAAAAATAAGTGGATTGCAGTAATTGCATTGCTAACGCTTTTTGGTATGGGCTTTCAAGCATGGTTGGGAAAAACCGTTGTTGACTCAAATTTGGCACCATATAAAATTACCGTTCATATGGTTATGGCATTACTTATTGTTGCATTTATTTTGTACTTGATATTTGCTACCAAAACAAGTTTTAAACTTCAAAAATACCACTCATTTTTTAACACTCTTCTTGTTGTAGGAATCGTCTTAACATTGATTCAAATTGTACTTGGAACTCAAGTACGTCAGTTTGTAGACGAACAAACCAAAGCGATGGGTTACGAAAAATCGCTTTGGCTAGCACAACCAGAACTTGATTTTTATATTCATCGTTCTACCTCTATATTAGTACTTGCAATTAATGGGTATTTGTGGTTTATTAATAAAAAATTAAATTTAGGATACAAAAAAATAAATCTTGTTTTGAGCTGTATTCTACTAGAAGTTTTCTCTGGAATTATGATGTACTACTTTGATTTTCCATTTCTGAGTCAACCACTACATTTAGTCATTGCCTCAATTTTATTTGGAATACAAATGTATATTTTACTTGAAATTTTACACCAAAAAAGAATGATAAACAAAACCATTGCTTAATAATAAATAATTATGATTTACAGATTTAGAGCTATATTAGATCACGACAGTAAAGAAGATATTTTTCGAGATATTGAAATACGAAAAACAGATACTTTTGAAGATTTATTTAATGTACTTACGCAATCTTTTGGGTTTGATGGAAGCGAAATGGCCTCCTTTTATGTTAGTGATGACCAATGGCAACAAGGTCAAGAAATTGCGTTGTTTGACATGGGTGAAAACGAAGATATTCGATTGATGAACGAAACTATTATTGAGGATGTTATTGATGAAGATCAAACCAAACTTATTTTTGTTTATGATTTTTTAAACATGTGGACCTTTTTGGTAGAATTGGGTGAAATTGTTGAAGAAGCCCAAGGAACAGACTACCCAAATCTTATGTTTGTTTGTGGTCAAGTCCCCTCAGAAGCACCAGAGAAACAATTTGAAGCCGACCAATCGTCTTTCGAAGATGAAGATGAAGATTACAGATTTGACGATTATGATGAATTTAATTTTGATGAACATTGGAACTAATTTTGTAACATTATATGATTTAAATCGTCTATTTTAATATATCCCAATAATTTGAAATCCATACTGAGCTTAGAACATATCACTAAAAAATTTGGCTACCTTACTGCCGTAGACAACCTTACTTTTTCCATAGAAAAAGGTAATATTTATGGAATTTTGGGACCAAATGGTAGTGGAAAATCAACCACTTTGGGAATGATTTTAAACGTTGTCAATAAAACTTCTGGAAGTTACAGCTGGTTTGGTGGGACAATGGATACTCATCATGCCTTAAAAAAAGTCGGCGCAATCATAGAGCGCCCAAACTTTTATCCCTATATGTCTGCTTATCAAAACCTAAAGTTGGTGTGTAAAATTAAAAAGGTTTCTTTCTCCTCCATCGATAAAGTTTTAGAAACCGTTGGATTATTAGACCGAAAAGACAGTTCTTTTAGCACTTTTTCATTAGGAATGAAACAACGTCTTGCTATTGCTTCAGCACTACTGAACGATCCCGAAGTTTTGATTTTGGATGAACCAACAAATGGCTTGGATCCGCAAGGTATACATCAAATTCGAGAAATTATAAAAGAGATTGCTCACAGAGGAACTACTATTCTTTTGGCCTCACACTTGCTCGATGAAGTTGAAAAAGTATGTTCACATGTTGTAGTCCTCAGAAAAGGGATAAAATTATATGCTGGACGTGTCGATGAAATGATTTCTAGTCATGGTTTTTTTGAAATGAAAACTAATCAAGAAAAAGCACTGCTAGAGCTCATTGAAAAGCATCCAAAAATAGCAAATTACAAAAAGGAAGACGATTTTATTACAGCATTTCTTGCAGAACCTCTTGAAGCAGAAGAATTTATCCAATTACTTTTTAAGCAAAATATAATTTTGACCCACTTTGTTAAACGAAAGGAAAGTTTGGAAGAACAATTCTTACAACTCACAGATCAACAATGATACGATATACACTTATTTTTTATGCCATTATTTGTCTGTTTTGCAATTTTCATGCACAAAATAATTCTGAAGAATTAAAAAAATATACTCAACAAGATACACTTCGAGGGAGCATCACCCCAGAGCGAAGCTGGTGGGATCTCACCTACTATGACTTAGAGGTTACTGTTGATCCCAAAACAAAAACAATTTTTGGAAAAAATACAATACATTATAGCGTTACTGAAGAAAATAACAGTCTTCAAGTTGATTTACAGCCTCCAATGTCAATAACAAAAGTGACTCAAAATGGAGAGGTTTTAGAAGTTATACATGATGGTAATGCTCATTTTATTCAACTCAAAGAGCCACAAAAGCTTAACTCCAATCAAAGCATCACAGTTCATTTTAAAGGCAAACCTAGAGCTGCTATAAAAGCCCCATGGGACGGAGGATTCTCTTGGGAAAAAGATGAAAATGGAACTGATTTTATTGCAACCTCTTGTCAAGGGCTTGGTGCTAGTGTGTGGTGGCCAAACAAAGATCACATGTATGATGAAGTTGATAGTATGCAAATTAAGGCCACTGTTCCAAAGCATCTTACCGCAGTTGCTAATGGACGACTAAAAAATATTTCTAAATCACAAAATACTGCCACTTATACATGGGTTGTTTCAAACCCTATAAATAACTATGGCGTTAATATCAATATTGGAGATTATGTTCAATTTTCTGAGATTTTTCAAGGTGAAAAAGGTGATTTAGATATGGATTATTATGTATTGAAGCATCATTTAGAAAAAGCAAAAATACAATTTTTGGATGCTCCAAAAATGATGAAAGCATTTGAACATTGGTTTGGTCCCTATCCTTTTTATGAAGATAGTTTTAAATTGGTTGAAGTCCCTTATTTGGGTATGGAGCATCAAAGTTCGGTAACCTATGGGAATCAATTTAAAAAAGGGTATTTAGGGCAAGATCTTTCTGGAACTGGTTGGGGATTGCAATTTGACTTTATCATCATTCATGAAGCAGGCCACGAATGGTTTGCCAACAATATTACCAATGTGGATATAGCGGACATGTGGATTCATGAAGGGTTTACAGCCTATTCGGAAAATATATTTTTGGATTATTATTACGGAAAAAAAGCTTCCGAAGAATATGTTATTGGCACTCGAAAAAAAATCCAAAATGACCGACCCATTATTGGTGATTATAATGTAAATTCTAGAGGGTCATCAGATATGTATTATAAAGGCGCAAATATGATTCATATGTTGCGACAACTCACTAATGACGATGAAAAATGGCGGTATATCCTTAGAAAAATGAATTCTAACTTTTATCATCAAACTGTTACAACAGAACAAATAGAGACTTTTTTATCAAAAGAAATTGGGCTTAAATTAAATCCGTTTTTTAATCAATATTTACGTGACACTCGTATCCCTGTATTAGAGTATTCAATAGAAAATAATGTACTGTTCTATCGTTGGAATAATGTTGTTGATGGATTTGATATGCCTATAGAAATTATATCAAATAATGAGATACAATGGCTCTACCCTACTGAAACTTGGCAAACCACAACTGTAAAATCCCCTAAAATTACAATTGATGAGGACTATTACATTTTAACAAAAAATTTGAATCAATAAACTATGAAAACTGCATTAAGATTACTTTTCGTTATACTTTCACTTTTTGGGTATTCTCAAGAATTTTCCATGGATTTAGTCAAAAACATGACACCTCGTAGCATTGGTCCAGGTGGAATGTCTGGGCGCGTAACCGCCATTGATGTCGTTATTTCTAACCCTGATATCATTTATGCAGGCACAGCTTCTGGAGGGTTATGGAAATCTGCATCAGGCGGAATAACATGGGAACCTATTTTTGATAACGAAGTAACCGCCTCAATTGGCGCTATTGCTATACAGCAATCCAACCCCGATATAATTTGGGTAGGAACTGGCGAAGGAAACCCTAGAAATAGTCTTAATGGGGGTTATGGTGTTTACAAAAGTTTAGACGGAGGAAAAACTTGGAGTTCTATGGGACTCGAACACACACGACATATTCATCGTGTAATCATTGATCCTACACATCCAAATACAGTTTATGTTGGTGCAATTGGATCGCCGTGGGGCACACACAAAGAACGTGGAGTGTTTAAAACTACTGATGGTGGAGAAACTTGGAACAAAGTTTTGTATGCCAATACCAAAACAGGAGTAGCAGATTTAGTGATGGATCCTAAGAACCCTAATAAACTCATTGCAGCACTTTGGGAACACAAAAGAGACCCTTGGTTTTTCAATTCTGGTGGCGAAGGTTCAGGAATTCACATCACTTATGATGGTGGAAAAAACTGGAAAAAAATTTCTTCAGAAGATGGATTGCCAGACGGAAATTTAGGGCGTATTGGTCTAGCAATAGCACCTAACAAAACCAATATTGTTTATGCTTTGGTAGAAGCCAAAAAAAATGGATTATACAAAAGTGTTGATGGAGGTTTAAAATGGGAAAAAGTCAACGAAAATATGAACGAAATTGGTAACCGGCCATTTTATTATGCAGATTTATATGTTGATTCTCAAAATGAAAACCGATTGTATTCCATATTTACATACGTCAACGTGAGTGAAGACGGTGGAAAAAGCTTTAAACAACTGATGCCTGCCTACGGAGTTTCAAATGGTATTCACCCCGATCATCATGCGTGGTGGATACACCCCAAAAATGGTAATTTTATGATTGATGGAAACGATGGTGGTTTAAATATTACAAAAGATGGAGGAACTTCTTGGCGTTTTATTGGAAACTTACCTGTTGCACAGTTTTATCATATTAGCGTAGACAATGAAATTCCTTATAATGTTTATGGAGGTATGCAAGACAACGGCTCTTGGCGCGGGCCGTCTTATGTTTGGCGCGACCAAGGAATTCGAAATTCATATTGGCAAGAAATTAGTTTTGGTGATGGCTTTGATGTTGTTCCAGATCGCGATGATTCACGTTTTGGATGGTCCATGAGCCAACAAGGCTATGTGAGTCGTTATGACTGGAAAACAGGCAATAATTACACCGTTCGACCAACACATCCAAATCCTGATATAGCGTTGCGTTTCAATTGGAATGCCGCCATTAATATTGACCCAATAGACAATAGTACCTTGTATTTTGGTAGTCAATTTGTGCATAAATCAACTGATAAGGGCGAAACATGGAACATCATTTCTCCAGATTTAACAACAAATGATCCTGAAAAACTAAAACAACATGAAAGCGGAGGGCTTACAATGGATGCCACAGGAGCTGAAAATCACTGTACAATTTTAGTCATAGAACCATCTGAAGTGGAACAAAATATGCTTTGGGTAGGAACCGATGACGGAAGAGTACATTTTACAACTGATGGGGGTAATAACTGGAATGAGGTCACCAAAAATATAAAAGGACTTCCAAAAGGCAGTTGGATTACACAAATAAAGGCCTCTAAAAGCAATAAAGGGGAAGCACTACTTGTAGCAAATGACTACAGAAGATTTAATTATTCTCCATATGCCTACAGAACTACCAACTATGGGAAAACATGGAAACGAATTGTAGATGAAAATGATACAGAAAGTTATACGCTTTGTATTGTAGAAGATACAATGGAACCCAATTTGATGTTTTTGGGTACAGATGATGGCCTTTATATTTCTATTGACGCAGGAACTGAATGGACCAAATGGACTAATGGTTTTCCTACAGTTTCGGTAAAAGACTTGGTGATTCACCCTAGAGAACATGATTTAGTTATAGGTACTTTTGGAAGAGCGGCTTGGGTTTTGGATGATATTCGACCTTTGCGTGAAATCGCTAAAAATAACGCAATTACAAATGAAAATATAAAACTTTTTGAACCTCCAACAGCATATTTGGCAGCGTACCAACAACCGACAGGAAGCCGCTTTGGTGGCGATGCAATGTATCATGGTACCAATAGAGGTTTTGGTGCACAATTTGCATATCATTTTAATCCAAAAAGCGAAAAAGATAGTATAGCTCAGTGGGACACATTAAAACTTCAAATTTTTGATGGAGAACGTCTAATTAGAACGCTAAAACAAAAAACACCTAAAGACAATGGTCTTCATTACTGGAAATGGTCTATGGATGAAAAAGGTGTTCAAAGACCTTCAAAATCTATCAAAAATTCGAAAAGAGAACCATCGGGAGTAGGAGTTCTTCCAGGCAAATACAAAGCAGTTTTGAATTATGGAAACTTGAGTACAGAAACAACAATTGAAGTCAAAAATGACCCAAGACTAGAGAAAAACATTGAAGCTCAAAAAGCAGTTTATAAAGCCTCTAAACAATTGGAGACCTATCAAAGTGCTGCTGCAAAAGCAACAAAACAACTCGCTGAAAGTAAGAAAATTGCAGAGGATTATTTAAAAATTTTAAAGGGAAAAGACAAAGACACTTATAGCGATAGCATAGAACAAACAGAGTCAATTATTGAAACCATAAAAGATAAATTTGCATTGTTCTTTGGAAAAGTGGATGAGCGACAAGGCATCACCTCCGATCCAAATGTCTCGGTTTTGGAGCGTCTTGGAACAGCTAGCTATTATGTTAGTACACGTCAAAATGGATTAACCTCAACAGAAGAAACTCTCATTAAAAATGCAAAAAATGATTTAACAAATGCTCTGGAGCAGGTTAATTCATTTTTTGAGAATGACTGGAAAGATTATCGATCTAAAATAGAAACTATTGACCTTAGCCCTTTTAAAAATATTGAAACAATTCTCATTGAAGACTGATTTTTGGTGTGATTCTAAAACCACATCTGCTCTAGCTTAATTGTTTTAGTATTTGTGGTTTTAGAATTTTAATCTGTTTCCCTAAGATACTTATTGCACCACTTTTTCGAAATTTAGAAAGGGTTCTAATGGCTGACTCTGTGGTTGTTCCAATTAAATTCGCATAATCATCCCTTGAGAACTTGACGTTTAAATACCCCTCATTGTTAACTCCAAATTCTGATTCAATAAATAAAAGCAAATCACCAAAACGCTGTGTAACTGATTTATGAGCCATTTTTACAATGTTCTAAAAATAAAATATGACTAAAGTCATGTTTTTTAATCTTAAAGAAAAAATAGAATTGTAGGACTATTAATTTTAATTAACTTTATAAAAAATAATTTTATGAGAACTTTATTGATGATTGTGTTATTTAGTAGTTGCATTATAAGCTGCAAATCTAAATCTGAAAAAAACACAAAAACAGAACCAACAACCATTGAAACCAAAACTTCAAATGAAGATTATAAAACGGAACTAAATATACTCCTCAATCCAAAAAATGAGAGTAATGTCAACGGAAAAGTTCGTTTTGCTCAATCTGGAGATGTTGTAAAAATGAAGGCCAAAATTGTTGGGCTTTCAAAAGGGATGCATGCCATTCACATCCACGAAAAAAGTGACTGTTCCTCTCCCGATGGCACATCAGCTGGCGGACATTGGAATCCTACGGCGCAACCCCATGGCAAATGGGGTGCAGAGACCGGTTTTCACAAAGGCGATATCGGAAATTTTATGGTGAAAAATGAGAATGAAGAAGTCGTTGTCGAATTCTCCACCAACGAGTGGTGCATTGGATGTGGAGATGAAACTAAAGATATTATTGCCAAAGGTGTTATCATTCACCAAGGAGAGGACGATTTTGTCTCTCAACCTTCTGGTGCGGCTGGCAGTAGAGTAAGTTGTGCTGGAATCATCAAATAATTTTTTTTAAACCCCCAATATGAATCCTTCAGCAAAAGGTTGGCTAAAAAAATTGCTTAAAACCCTAGACCAACATCCCAATAATAATGATGGTCTAATAGATTTTTACCCTATACTAAAGCGTGTTGGTTTTATTTATGGTAGTAACATAAGTGTTGCCAATAGTGTTTTTATAAATACTGATTTTACACAAGAAGAACGCTGCAAAATCAACCTTATACTTGCCTTATTTAAGGTGTATAAAAAAGAGAACAATACCGCTCAAGATTTTGTGCAATCCATCAAATCATTTTACGAAAATATTGGGTTCTATAAAAAAAGTTTTATTGAGGAGCTTTTGGGTGAAGATGTTGAGTTGATCATTCATAAGCGCATTCAAATTGATAGCAACGTCATTACCAAAAACTTTAATAATTCCTTAACCAACGCCCTACTGTTTATGGATGTTTTGGCATTTGATGTTTTTCTAAAAAAGCCTAAAGATGCTTTAGGCTATTTAAAAGAAATTGAATATAGCATCAGAACAGTAGTTACAGAGGCTCTAAATTCTAAATCTAAAAAAAATAAATACGATAAAAGTTTGATTCGTTTGCTGGAAGCATCATTGCGTGTATCCAATACTAAAAATATAGCATTTGATACACTAAAAGCATCAACGTACTCTGAACTAGAACGCTTATATTTTTTAGATTTGGCGTGTATGGCGACATGGAGTGATCAAAAAATTGATAAAGATGAACAGCTTTATTTTATTAAATTAAAAGAAAAATTTGATTTTTCGAGCCAACAAATTGATGATGCCATTTTGTCCGTAGAAAACTTCTATATCAAATATAAAGATGATGTTGAATTACTCAGTACTAAAAACTTAGCAGAACGTTTCTATGCTAATTCTAGTAAATTGGTCAAAAAACTCATTACCCGTAATAGCAAAAAACTTTATCAAGAATTAAAAGAAAGTAAAGAACTAATGGTATTGCTCTCTCAATCTACAGTACGAGATTTGACCGATGAAGAAGTCCATAAAATGCAAGAACAGTTGCTTGATGTTCTAAAATCTATTCCAAGTTTGGCTATTTTTATGTTGCCTGGTGGCGCTGTTTTATTGCCACTTTTTATAAAATTCATACCAAAATTATTACCTTCCGCATTTGACGATAACAGAATAGAAGACAAATCTTAACACCAAATAATGGGACTAACCAACAATGATATTTTTAAAAAATTAAGAGTAGCACACAAATTGAGAGATGAAGATATCATCAAAATATGTGCATTAAAAGATTTTAAAGTTACAAAAGGAGAAATTAATGCTCTTTTTAGAAACGAGAATCATCCAAAATTTATGCCCTGTGGCGATCAGTTTTTACGTAATTTTTTGGATGGCTTAATTATTCACCTAAGAGGTCCAATGCCGCAAAAACAAATCAAAAAATCATGAAAAAATTATTTTTTTATTGCTTCATTCTTACACTATGTACTCAATGTAAAAATGAGGTAAAAACGTTTCAAATTGATAAAGCCTATATCGAAAGTCTAGAAAAAGAAAGAAAAGATCGTGATGAAAGACGTGTAAAGTATTTAGAATTATGTGGTCTCTTCAAATTAGATACCACTGGAACCATTTTTGGAATCGATAAAAGCAATAAAGTCAGCACTTCACCTAATGAAATAAATCAAAATATTGGGAAATTTCAATGGGATGGAAAAGCTTTTAACTTTGAGGCCTTCAATGACATCAAAATCACCGATAGCAATGGTACAGAAATACAAACTAAATCTTTGATTTTAAACGCTATTGGCGACTCTGAAAAATTATTCTTTAATGCTATAAGTTGGCGCGTTATTACACGTTCTGGGGCCCTTTATTTGCGTGTTTGGGACAAAAACAACCCTGCTATTGATGCCTTTAAAGGATTTGAAAACTATGCGCCAAATTCAGCCTTTATTTTTGAAGCAGATTTTGAATATTTTTCGACTTCTAAATCAGAATCTGTAGCCTCAAAATTGGGGGTTAATGATGTTGCAAATTTTATAGGTAAAGTGCAATTTCAATATGATGGAAAGCTCTATTCTCTTGAATTGGGCGAGCAAGGTTGGATGATGGTAGGCGATGCTACTTCGGGTGATAGTACCTATGGTGGCGGTCGATACATGTATATTGATTTACCAGAAACTAACGGAAAAGTGACCTTGGATTTTAATTATTTATACAATCCCCCCTGTCGTTATTCCGAGTATACAACCTGCCTTTTTCCACCAAGACAAAATATACTTCCAATCGCCATTGAAGCAGGAGAACTTCTGACTTTCAAAAAATAAATGAAAAAAATGGTAACATTTTGGTCAAATAACGTCTTATTGATAGACAATTTAATAATTTGAAGTCCACTAACGAAAATGAATTTGTAACGCTTGTGCAAAAGCATCAGAATTTGATTCACAAAATCTGTAGTTTGTACACAAAAAGTGATGCCGAACATAAAGATTTGTTTCAAGAAATTACCATACAACTCTGGAAAGCATACCCTAAATTTCGCGGCGACTCAAAATTTAGTACATGGATGTATAGAGTGGGATTGAATACTGCAATTACATTGTATCGAAAATCAAAACGAAGAATACAAAGTCAGAATATTGATGATTTTTCTTACAAAATTCCTCAAACAGAAGCCTACGACGATACCGAAGATCAACAACTTCAATTGATTTATGAGGCCATAAAAGAACTTAATGACATTGAAAAAGCTTTGATATTCTTGTATTTAGAGAATAAAAATTACAAAGAAATAAGCGAAACTATCGGTATTAGTGAAGTAAATGCACGAGTAAAAATGAACCGTGTAAAGAAGAAATTAAAAAAACAGCTAAATCCCTAATTTATGAAAGAATTAGAACGATTAAAAAAAGACTGGAATAAGCATCAAAATTTTCCAGAGTTGTCAAAAGAAGAGATTTATAAATTTTTACACAAAAAATCATCTTCAATTGTAAAGTGGATTTTTATCATAAGTTTACTAGAATTTGGGTTTTGGTTACTTATTGCATTAGCCACCAAAAACAATGAAGCGCAACAGCGTTTTGACACCTATAACGTAGATCACATCATGATTCCTTTGATGGTAATTGGGTATGTTATTTTGATTTACTTTTTTGTGATATTTTATAAAAATTATAAAGAAATATCTAATTCCGATTCTACAAAATCGCTCATGCAAAAGATTCTAAACACACGAAAAACAGTCAAACATTATGTGATTTTTAATTTAGTGTTTTTATTTGTTTCTTCAATAGTTGGAGCAGCCATAGAATTTTCAAATAACCCAGATTTAAAGCTCACTATTTTAAAATTTGAAAACACAAATGACCTGTATATTTTCTACGCCATTGTTATAGGAATTACACTAATTTCAATTGTAGTATTATCGGCAATTCTATTAGGGTTCTATTATTTAGTCTATGGGATTTTATTGAAGCGCTTAAAACAAAATTACAAAGAACTGGAAGCCATAGAAGTAGAATAACTACCAATTGGGCTTTTGGTTTAGTGATTCATTTTCTGCAAGTTACTCTTGAGAAATCACTTTAAGAAAAGAAGGATGTTGCTCAATGGCATATTCGATTTTTTCAACAATCTGCTGGATCGTTTCATTATCATAATCAATCTCTAGTGGTGCTTTAATTTCCATGGATTGCAGAATATTTTTCTTTTTGATACGAATTCCTTTTTTATCAAAAGCTCGTCTAAAACCATCAATAACAATGGGGACAACAATAGGTTTGTAATGCTTAATGATATGCGCAGTCCCCTTTCGAATAGGTTTAAAAGGCGTAGTAGTACCCTGAGGAAAGGTAATCACCCAACCATCATCAAGTGCCTTTTTAATGTTCGAAATATCACTCATTTTTACCTGTCGATTGACATCTTTTCCAGAGGCACGCCAAGTTCTTTCGATATTAATAGATCCAGCATAAGCTAATATTTTGGGAAGCAATCCAGCTTTCATGGTCTCTTTGGCAGCAACATAATAAAGATTTAATTTTGGATGCCATAAATACCCCAAATTTTTTATAGAATCATCACGACCACTTAGGGCAGCATTGAACACATGGAACATCGCTACAACATCGGCAAAATAGGTTTGATGATTTGAAATAAACAACACATTTGTTTCGGGAAGCTCTCTAAGAATATCAGAACCTTCAATTTTTAATTCATTAAATCCTTGGTAGCGTTGATGGCTTATCACTCCTAGAATGCGAATAATCCATTTTTTTATAAATAAATACTGGCCAAAAATGTTAGTCTTGAATAACCCCATAGAATTCAAAAATCAAATGCAAACCTAAGTTAATTTTTTATAATATCTTTTATCATATCCACAATTTCTATCAGAATCATTGCGGTTGCCCCCCAAATAATATGTCCATCAAAATTAAAGGCAGGTACTTGAACGGTTGGACCATACGAAGTTGATACTTTTGTATGTATTTGAAAAGTGTCCTCCAAGAGCTTGTGTAGTGGAATTTCCACAATAGACTCCACCTCAGAGGTTTGCAGTTTAAATTTTGGAGTATGTACAGAAAAACCAACAAAAGGAAAAACCATAAAATTACTTGGTGGAATATATAAATTAGTCAATGCACATACCATTTCTACTTTGTTGGACTTTACTCCTATTTCTTCCCATGTCTCACGCAATGCCGTTTGCTCAAGATTTGCATCTTCAGGCTCAGGTTTTCCGCCTGGGAAGCCAATTTGCCCCGAATGTACACCATCATAAGATTTTCGAACAATAAAAACAAGGTGTACATCATTGCATTTGTTGGGATAAAATAATGTCATAACAGCTGCTTTTTTTGCATCTTTTATTACAGATTTATTGCGTTCCAACAATTCTTTTCGAAATGGAGGTGCCATTTTCAATTGTGAAGCCAAACCTTTGAGTTCCAAATGTTTTATTTCTGATAATATTTTTTCAAATGCATCAAATCTCATATATTTCAAAACTAAATCAAACTGCTTTTATTTTATGCGCTATACTGTATTGCTTTTTTTATTTTTTATAAGTTGTCAAGATAGTAAATCCGAAAAGAAAAATACAACCCTAAAATCAGTATCTGAGACCCCAACACTTACAACAAAAAAAGCAGTGAAAACATCAGAGAAACCTTTTCTTTTAACAGACAAAAATGTAATGAAATTTTTCTTGGAATATGATAAAATTCACAAAGAAGATAAAGTTCGAATCTATACAGATTTTGGCGAAATTGATGTTAAACTTTTTGAAGCCACTAAATTTCATCGTTCAAACTTTATTTATTTAACTAAGAAAAAATATTTCGATAAAACTCAATTTTATAGAGTCATCAATAACTATATCATTCAAGGGGGCAATAGTGATGATCAAAAAACACTAAACAAGCACAAAAAAATTGGACGCTATTTGCTACCCAACGACCACAAAAAAGGGTTCAAACACGATAGAGGGATGGTAAGCATGCCAAGTAGTGCTGTGGAAAACCCCTATAAAATGGCCTCCCCTTTTGAGTTTTTTATTGTTCAACAACAAGGCGGTGCACATCATCTTGATGGCGACTATGCTGTTTTTGGAAAAGTGATTCGAGGGATGGAAGTAGTCGATAAAATTGCTGCTGTTCCAACAGACAAAGGCGACTGGCCACAAAGCAATGTTTATATCAATAAAATTGAAATCATCGACTAAAATCAATTACTTTTTTTTACATTGTAAGACTTTAATTTTACGTTAAAACTAATTATTATGAACAAACAAAAATACACAATCAAGATTGTACTCATCTACTTATGTACCTTCTCAATTGTTTTGAATTGCAAAAATAACAAGAGTACAACTAACGTACTACTACAAGAATGGACTGGCCCCTATGGTGTTCCTGCTTTTGATAAAATGCAAGTTGCTGATATTCAGTCTGCTGTAGAGCAAGGCATGAAAGAAAATTTAGAAGAAATTGATGCTATTGCCAATTCTACTGAAGCTCCAACTTTTGAAAATACCATTGAAGCTATGGAACGCTCGGGATCAACTTTAGACAATGTTTTTACCTATTATGGCATTTTGAGCAGCAATATGTCTTCGCCAGAATTTAGAGAAGTTCAGGCTACTCTTGCGCCAAAATTATCTGAATTTTCTTCAAAAATCAGTCAAAATCAAAAACTATTTGAGCGTATAAAAATAGTTTATGAAAATGCTCAAAAAACACCTTTAGAAGATGATCAACAACGTGTTGTAGAACTTATTTATAAAGGCTTTGCCATACGAGGTGCTGCACTTGATGAAGACAAAAAATCACGTTATGCAGCGATTGACAAAGAACTTTCAACATTGTATAATACCTTTTCCAATAATGTTTTACATGACGAGGAAAACTATGTCACCTATCTTGATGACACCCAGCTTGGAGGACTTTCAGAAGGGTTTATAAAATCGGCAGCAGCCATTGCCAAAAGCAAAGGTCAAGACGGAAAATATGCAATTACCAACACCCGTTCCTCAATGGATCCTTTTCTAACTTACTCTACCGAAAGAGCTTTGCGCAAGCAAGTTTGGACCAATTATTATTCAAGAGGTGATAATAATGATGAATATGATAATAAAGCACTTATTGCAGAAATTCTAAAACTTAGACGAGAGCGTGTAGAACTTTTAGGACATCAAAATTATGCCGAATGGCGTTTACAAGATCGAATGGCCAAAACTCCAGAAAATGCCATGCAACTTATGGAAGCCGTTTGGCCGGCTGCCATTGCTAGAGTCGCCGAAGAAGTCGCCGATATGCAAGCTATTGCCAATACGAATGGTGATAATATCACTATTGAACCCTGGGATTACCGCTATTACGCCGAAAAAGTACGTGTTGCAAAATATGATTTAAACAGTGATGAAGTCAAACAATACTTACAATTAGATAAACTTCGCGAAGCGATGTTTTATGTTGCAGGACGATTATTTAATTACAAATTTGAACCCGTTCCTGTGGGTAGTGTCCCTGTCTTTCATGAAGATGTAAACGTTTGGGAGGTTACAGACTTGGATTCAGGAGAGCACATTGGCCTTTGGTATTTAGATCCCTTTGCAAGAGAGGGAAAACGCTCTGGGGCATGGGCCACAACCTACCGAAGCCACACCACTTTTGATGGTAAAAAAACTGTTTTGGCCTCCAATAATTCAAACTTCATAAAAGCAGCGCCAGGCGAAGCAGTCCTCATTTCTTGGGACGATGCCGAAACTTTTTTCCATGAATTTGGTCATGCGTTGCACTTCTTTTCTTCAAATGTAAAATACCCCACCCTAAATGGTGGTGTTCGTGATTATACCGAATTTCAATCACAGTTGTTGGAACGTTGGTTATCAACAGATGAAATCATCTCAAAATATTTGGTACATTACAAAACTGGAGAAGTTATCCCAGAAACTTTAGTGGCAAAAATTAAAAAAGCAGCCACCTTTAATCAAGGCTTTGGAACTACAGAATATTTAGCTTCCGCACTAATGGATATGAAACTACACCTTGCCGACCCAGAGGGCATGGATGTTGGTGTTTTTGAAAAGGAAACTTTAGACGCTCTAAAAATGCCAAAAGAATTGCCGATGCGCCACCGAACACCTCACTTTGGTCATGTGTTTTCTGGAGAGGGCTACGCGACGGCCTATTATGGCTATATGTGGGCGGATGTTCTTACGGCAGATGCCGCTGAAGCCTTTACAGAAAGTGAAGGCGGATTTTATGATAAAGATATGGCCAATAAACTTGTAAAATACTTATTTGCACCACGTAATTCTATTGACCCTGCAGAGGCCTACCGCCTATTTAGAGGCCGTGATGCTCAAATTGAAGCCCTAATGCGTGACCGTGGGTTTATCAATTAAATTATTGCAACATACTTTTAAAAAAGCTCTCTTACGAGGGCTTTTTTATTTGTCTATCAAAATCTAAAAAATAATAGATAAAAATTATACATTTGTATAAAACACGAATATGACCATCACTCAGTTGCATTATGTCTTGGCGGTTGCAGAGTATCAAAATTTTACAAAAGCTGCAGAACATTGTTTTGTTACTCAACCCACACTTAGTATGCAAATTCAAAAGTTGGAAGAAGAATTAAACGTTCAAATTTTTAATCGTAACAAAAAACCTATTGAGTTGACACAAGTCGGTCAAAAAATTGTCAATCAAGCGAAAAATATTGTTGCAGAAGCCGATCGTATTAATGACATAGTAGATCAAGATAAGGGCTTTATTGGTGGAGAATTCAAACTAGGGATTATCCCCACGGTAATGCCAACACTTCTGCCGATGTTTCTTAAAAACTTTATCAACAGATACCCAAAAATTAAACTCAAAATTGAGGAACTCAACACAGAAGAATTAATTCAACGTATCCACGACGGTCATCTAGATGCGGCCATTGCCGCTACCCCACTCAAAATAGAATCCATAAAAGAACGTGTATTGTATTATGAGCCTTTTGTGGGGTATATTCCATCCAACCATCGGTTGGCACATAAAAAAACCATTGAACCCGAAGATTTAGATGTTAATGATATGTTGCTCTTAGAGGATGGACATTGTTTTAGAGATGGTGTTCTAAATTTATGTAAAACACTAAAAAAACCTGAGGATAAAGCCGTTCAATTAGAAAGTGGAAGTATCGAAATGTTGGTCAAACTTGCCAATGAAGGGATGGGAATGACACTACTTCCCTTTCTAAATACCATTGATTTAAGTGATAAAGAACAACGAAATTTACGTCATTTTAAAGAGCCTTCTCCGGCACGTGAAGTGAGTTTAATTTACAATCGCAACGAATTGAAAATTCAAATTATTGATGCGCTACACAAAACTATTTCTGGAATTATTCGAGGGGCTATTGCCTTTCAAAACGTGGAAATCATTAGCCCTGTGGCGAAATAAAATTACACCAAATAGACCGAACAGCGTCTCAAATCAGGGTTAATTTTGATTAAAGATTCAATAAATACTTTTAATTCTTCAATTTCATAAGGTAATAAGCGTTCCATCGCTTTTTTTACTTCAGTACAAAATAGGTTGGTGTCAAAACTAACTTTTTTAAGTATCATTTTGGTATACTTAAACATTGCTCTTGCCATTTGTTTTTGATTTAGAAATTAAAAGTAGTTTTGAAATATAGGCAGTTTGTTTTAAGGTTTTTATAAAATTAGAAAAAAAATAAAGCCGCCAAAAAATTTAACATTTAGGACTTAAGTTTTACACTCCAAAGAAAATTAAATTTAGAAACTACATCACCAGAGGCGTCACGCCCCTCTGCAGTTAGCGTTATCGTCTGTCCAATTCCAGTTTCAATAGCTTTTTGCAATACGATATCAATTTCTTGTCCTTGAGTACACGAGAAAATAATTTGCCCCTTAGCTTTCTTTGTAAATTGAGCTTCATTTTTTATGACAAGCATAGACATATTTCTATTTAATTGCTTGATTTTCATTATGATAAGTGCGCCTGTGGAGAGCTCGGCTGCCATCCCTTGAACGGCCCAAAACATGGACTTAAATGGGTTTTTATTAATCCATTTGTGCCGAACATGGACTCGACAACACTCTGCATCAATATGTTTTACTCTTACCCCACACAAATAAGCTGAAGGTAGATTATATATTAGAAAAAAATTGAATTTACTTGGTGTCAAAATTGCTAAAACTAGTGTTACACTGCTAATATAGGCATTATTAATGATGTATTTCATGTGTTAAATAAATGTTAAAATATAATACTATGTAATGCATAATACCTTTTAATGTATTGATTTGTAAAAATTTTGAATAAAACATGAAGTTAGAAAATACCAAAGCGCAAATGCGAAAAGGGGTTTTGGAATTCTGTATTCTTTCCGTTTTAGAACCCAAAGACGCCTATGTTGCAGAAATTTTAGAAACGCTAAAAGATGCTAAACTGCTGGTAGTAGAAGGTACAATTTACCCGCTACTGACACGTTTAAAAAACTCTGGCCTTTTGGAATACCGTTGGGAAGAATCGCCCACAGGGCCTCCACGCAAATATTATGGATTAACTGAATCTGGAAAACTATTTTTAAAAGAATTAAACACAACATGGAACGCATTACAAACTGCAGTTTCTGTTGTGACCCAAAATCAAACTAAAAAATGAAAAAAACAATAAGTATAAATTTAGCAGGGCTCTTTTTTCATATCGATGAAGATGCATATAATCAACTCCAAAACTATTTGGCTACTGTAAAACGCTCCATGCAAAACGAACAAGGTACATCAGAAATTATTGCTGATATTGAAGCACGAATTGCAGAATTATTTTCGGAACGCATCAGTTCTAGCCAACAAGTCATCACTTCAAAAATTGTTGAAGATATTATTAATATCATGGGACAACCTGAAGACTATAACATTGATGATGAAAACCATAACACCACTAATAGTGAACATACTAATAACAACACCAAGCGATTATTCCGTGATAAAGAAAATGCCTTTGTAGGCGGTGTTTCTGCGGGACTAGGACACTATTTTGGTGTTGACGCGCTGTGGGTACGATTAATTTGGATATTGCTTGTTTTTGGTTTGGGTACAGGCGTGTTACTCTATGTAATTTTGTGGTGTTTGATTCCAGCCGCAAATACAACAGCCGAAAAACTGTCAATGATGGGAAAGCCCATTAACATTACCAATATAGAAGAACAAGTTAAAGAAGGGTTTGGTAATGTAAAAGAACACTTAGATAAAGTGACTGAAAAAGTAAAACAACAAGATTTTAATGCATTACAAAATAAATCTCGTTCCTTTTTTGAAGCCCTTAGCTCATTTTTATCTATCCTTTTTAAGTTATTTATAAAAGTACTTGGAATTTTATTAATTATTTCTGGAGTTTTTGCAATTATTACAACAACGATTAGCTTTTTTACATTAGGAATTTTTGGAGTAACAATTCCAGGAATTGAATTTGAAAGTCTATTGAACACAACAAGTATACCGCTTTGGTGGATGACAATTGTTTTGCTAATTTCAGTTATTATCCCTCCATTATTTGTTGTTTTTCTTGGACTGCGATTGTTAAAAACAGGAAGTACATTCCTCAACAAAAAAGCTCGTATTTCGTTGTTTGTTATATGGATTATTGCAATTTTACATCTCGTTGTGTTTAGTGTGCTACAACTCGTTGATTTTAAAGAAAAAGCGTATGTTACAAAAATAAATGAACTTCCAGTGACTCAAAATGACACCTTATTTTTGGAAATGTCTAAAAATGCTAATTACACAAAATTAACATATAGAGATATTTTTAAAAGTGATGAGTTTAAAGTGTATAGAGACGATGATCAAAACCAGTTAATTTATGGCTCTAACATTCGACTGATTGTACGTTCCACAAATGATTCACTGGGTTCTATTTCTGTTGAAAAATCTTCTCGTGGAAAAACCTATGAACTCGCAAAAGAACGCGCCGAAAACGTACAATATGGATATACTTTTGATGAAAATACACTAATACTGAACTCCTATTTTACAACTGCTATTAGTCATAAATTTAGAGATCAAGGGGTTGAAGTTATTGTAACGCTTCCAAAAGATGCGGTGCTCTATGCCAACAAAAACACCTATTCATTCCATCGAAATTACGACAAACACCAAGACCTTTTAAAAAATGGAGAAGAAGAACATTTTTTAAAAGTAAAATCTAACACCTTAGAATGCTTAGATTGTAAAAACTAAATTATGTTTCAATTATTTAAATATATTTTAGAAATCCTCATAGGTTTGGTATTAATTTTGTTGTAATAAATAAATTAATAATTGGAAATGGCATACCACAAAATCTATGGCGGAAGTTTTATTATTGTAGAATTGATTCGTAAAAACCTTGACGATCAAGGTATTACAGCAATCATAAAAGATGAAACAGAATCTGGCCGTTTGGCTGGATTTGGGCCAACAACTTATGGTCATCAAGATGTTTTTATTCATGAAAGTGAAAAAGAAAAAGCACAACAAATTGTAGCAACAACATTAGCAAACTTGGAACTTTAGTCTTAGCTATCAATTAGCAGATTGTATTTCAAATCATTTGTTGTATTTTAGAGGTTCAAAATTCAATCTATCATGCGCAATAGTATTATCATTTTATTAAGTCTTTGTTTAAATTTTGGTGTTTCTCAAAACTTGGAAGTTCCTGTAGACACATCTGTCATTACACAACATAAAACAACCATCAAAGGAATCCCCATCAACTACACTGCCGAAACGGGTATGCAACCCGTATGGGACAAAAAAGGCACCGTTATTGCCAGTCTTTTTTACACCTATTACACTCGAAATAACGTTAAAAGTCGTGCAGAGCGTCCATTAATTATTTCATTCAATGGTGGACCTGGTTCAGCATCAGTTTGGATGCATATGGCCTATACTGGACCTCGAATTTTAAAGGTTGATGAAGAAGGCTACCCTGTTCAACCTTATGGATTTAAAAGTAATCCAAATTCTATTTTGGATGTTGCTGATATTGTATTTGTAAATCCTGTAAATACCGCTTATTCACGAATGATACCTAACAAAGAGGGCGAAATGCCAGATCGTGGTCAGTTTTTTGGAATCAATGAGGATATTGAATATTTATCTGGTTGGATCAATACTTTTGTTACACGAAAAAATCGATGGGAATCTCCAAAGTATATTATAGGGGAAAGTTATGGTGGAACTCGTGTGATGGGACTTTCTTTGGCTTTACAACAAAATCAATGGATGTATCTCAATGGTGTGATTTTAGTTTCTCCAGCAGATTATAAAACCTTACGTGTTGGCGGCCCTGTTTCTTCGGCGCTCAATCTCCCCTACTATGCCGCAACAGCTTGGCATCACAAAATGCTTCCAGAAAAACTTCAGTCCAAAGACCTATTAGATGTTTTACCTGAAGTTGAAAACTTTACGATAAATACTCTAATCCCTGCATTGGCTAAAGGTGGATTTATTTCGGAAGAAGAAAAAATGAGCGTCAGCGAAAAAATGGCCTATTACTCCGGGATAAGTCAAAAAGCAGTTCTTCAACACAATCTGGATGTCCCAAATAACTTTTTTTGGAAAGAATTATTGAGAGATAAAACAGGTCAAACCATTGGACGACTTGACTCAAGATATTTGGGTATTGATAAAAAAGAATCAGGCTCAAGCCCAGACTATAATGCTGAACTTACCTCTTGGTTACATTCCTTTACGCCAGCAATAAATCATTATATAAAAAATGAATTGAAATTTGAAACCGACCTCAAATACAACATGTTTGGCCCTGTTCGACCATGGAACAATGATAATGACAATACAAGAGATAATTTGCGTTTGGCTATGGCTCAAAACCCTTATTTGAAAGTACTAAATCAATCTGGATATTATGATGGCGCAACCACCTATTTTAGTGCAAAATATACACTTTCGCAAATCGATCCAAGTGGAAAAATGAAAGATCGCTTTACATTTAAAGGCTATAGAAGTGGGCATATGATGTATTTGCGTAATGAGGATTTAATTCAATCTAATGAAGATTTAAGAGAATTCATCAAAGCATCATCTGCAGATGGAAAAGCAGCAAAATATTAATGTCTGAATTAAAAGTCAGCATTGTTATTCCTGCAAAAAATACAGCAGAATTTCTCCCAGAATGTTTGGAATCTATTCTTTCACAAAGCTATTCGAATTGGGAAGCACTTGTAGTTGATGATGACTCAACGGATAATAGTGTACAAATCATTTCAGATTTTGCTAAAAAAGACCATCGGATACGCTTACTCACAAACTCAGGAACAGGCATAATTGATGCGCTTAAAACTGCTTATGCCGTTGCCAATGGAAAATTGATTACACGAATGGATAGTGATGATATCATGACGAGTGATAAATTACTTAAAATGAGTACAATGCTCAAAAAATATGGGCCTGGACATGTCGCATTAGGTCTTGTCAAATATTTCTCAAAAGGGGGTATAAAAGACGGATACAAATGCTACGAAAAATGGCTCAACAGTTTGACCAAAAAAGGATTAAATTTCACTGAAATTTATAAAGAATGTGTAATTCCATCGCCCTGTTGGATGGTTTTTACCTCTGATTTTGAGCGCTGCAAAGGGTTTATACCAAATACCTATCCCGAAGATTATGACCTTGCATTCCGCTTTTTTAAATATGGTTTAAAATGTATTCCTTGCAATGAAGTATTTCACTATTGGAGAGATTATGCCATTAGAACTTCAAGAACGAGTGAACATTATGCTGAAAACTCTTTTTTGGAATTGAAACTCAATTATTTCCTGGAACAAAAGGCAAAAAAATGGCTAAACTCCTTTCAAAAGCAACTATTCCTTTCGAATGGATTTGTGATAATCAAAAAAAAATAGGCAAAACTATTTATGGAAAAATACTACTCCCTTTTGAATCTCTTTCGGAAATGGAAAATTATCAAAGCATAATTACTGTTGCAAATCATGAAGCTCAAGAGGTGATTAAAACTTATTTTGAAACCCATCAAAAAAAGGCCATGAAAGATTACTTTTTCTTTTGCTAAGTGTTCATTTTAATAAATTATATTTGAGCTATGTTTTTTAGAATGCAGTTTGTATATCCAGAAGTTTTATATGCACTTTTTGCACTGATTATTCCAATTGTGGTGCACTTGTTTCATCTTCGAAAATTCAAGAGGCAAGAATTTACAAATATTACATTTTTAAAAAATATTGAACTCCAAACACGTCAAAGTGCAATCCTAAAAAAATGGTTAATCCTACTACTGAGATTATTGGTACTTGGTTGTTTAATTTTAGCATTTGCTCAACCGTATTTTTCCAATCAAAAAATAAAAAACACCACTCCTGAAGTGGTGATTTATATCGATAATTCATTCAGTATGCAAGCGCTTGGGCCTCATGGTGCACTTCTAGAACGATCCATACAAGAAGTGCTAAATCATCTGGATGAAAAACTGAGTGTAACCATTCTTACAAATACAAAAACATATCGAAATAGAACGCTTAAAACCCTTCGAAATGAACTTCTTGATATAGAATATGTAGCACATCAATTGGACATAAAAACTGTTATTTCTAAAGGAAAAATGTTGTTTTCAGAAAACATATCAAATCCTAAATATTTTATCATAATTTCTGATTTTCAACAAACAAATAACGCCTTTGAAAATATTAAAAAAGATAACGATTTCCGTCTGTTTTTAATCCATAAAAGACCCATTAATACAGAGAATAATTATATTGAAACTGTTGAAATTTCATCACATACAAATGGATATGATATTGAAATTCAAGCAAATAGCAACTCTAATGTTCAAGACAGTCTGACCCTAAGTTTATACAATAATCAAACCCTTTTGGGAAAATCTATTGTATTAAAAAATCAGAACTTTAAAAATACTTTTTCATTACCAAAAAGTAGTCTTTTAACCAAAGGGAAACTTGTTTTGGACGATAACAATGGGCTTGTTTTTGATGACACGTATTACTTTAATATTCCAAAGGAAAATAAAATTAAGGTGATGGTGGTTAGTGACCAAAAAAACACCTATTTATCACGAATATTTACAGATGATGAATTTTTGTTTTCAGAACAAAATATAAATGCAGTAGTGTATAGTGAACTTCAAAATCAAGATTTACTTATTTTGGATGCCTTAGACAACATTTCGGTAGCATTTATAACCTCTGTCAAAGACTTTTTGAATAAAGGTGGAAATGTTATTATAATTCCAAGTTCGGATGAAAATATTGATAAGTACAACAGCATTCTCAGCCAAAACATTTTACAAAACAAAACAGTCCTATCAGATCAAAAAATTACAACAATCCATTTTGATCACCCTATTTACAAAACGGTTTTTGAAACCAGTATTAAAAATTTTCAATTTCCTAAAGTGAAAAAATACATTCCTCTGAAGTCAACATCAAATGTACTTTTAAGCCTTCAAAATGAAACTCCTTTTTTGGCACACTATGGCAATGCTTATGTATTCTCATCAAATATAAGTTCAGGAGATTCTAATTTTATCCATTCACCCTTGATTGTCCCAACCTTTTATATCATCGCCAAGTCAAGTTATCAATTACCAAAAACACAATATACCATTGGCCTTAAAAATGAAATTGAAATAAATTATAATATCAATACAGATGAAGTTTTACAGATGACAAATAGCGAAAAAAGCTACATTCCCCTGCAAAACAAACAGCATTCAAAACTTAAAATCACAACAGAAGATTTACCTGAAAAAGCAGGACATTACGCGCTTCATTATAAGTCGGATACTATACAATATTTAAGCTATAATTTCAATCGAAATGAAAGTGTTTTGCGCTACTTAAATCTAGAAGAATTGTTCTCTGATTTTAGAACTGATACCATTGAAAGTAGCTTGAACTTCATAAAAAGTAGTGTAAAAATTAAGTCCATATGGAAATGGTTTGTTATTTTTGCCCTAGTATTTTTGGCTTTAGAAATGCTCATCTTAAAATTTTTTAAATGAACGTACTCATAAAATCAGCTACAATTCTTGATGTAAAAAGTGATTTTCACAATAAAACACAAGATATTTTAGTTGAAAATGGTCGCATTACCGAAATTGCCAATTCTATAAAGAACACTAAAAATTATCCTGAAATTTCATTAAAAAACCTTCATGTTTCACAAGGTTGGTTTGATAGTAGTGTGTCTTTTGGAGAACCTGGATATGAAGATAGAGAAACTATTGCCAATGGTCTTTTGGTAGCAGCACATTCTGGATTTACAAATGTTGCGCTCAATCCAAATACATCACCAGTCATTGATAGCCATTCAGAAGTAGCATTTGTTCAAAACAAATCAGAAAATGCTGCAACTCAACTTCATGCCATTGGAGCGCTTACACAAGGTGCAAAAGGTACACATCTTGCAGAGCTGTATGATATGCATACTGCTGGGAGCGTTGCTTTTGGTGATTATAAAAAACCAATTTCAAATCCAAATGTTTTAAAAATTGCACTTCAGTATGCCGCAAATTTTGGTGGATTGGTACAGTCTTTTCCCCTTGATGAAGATATTGCAAGAGCTGGAGTGATTAATGAAAATATTACAAGTACTCGACTAGGCTTGAAAGGAAATCCAAATCTTGCCGAAGAACTTCAAGTTGCACGAGATATTTCAATTTTAGAATATACTGGCGGAACGCTTCATATTCCTACCATTTCGACTGCAAAATCTGTTGCGCTTATTCGTAATGCAAAATCCAAAGGATTGGACATTAGTTGTAGCGTGGCTATTCATAATTTAATTTTTACGGACACTTGCTTAGAAAGTTATAATACAAATTGTAAAGTGAATCCTCCGTTAAGAACTCAAAATGATATTGATGCGCTAATTGAAGGTCTAAAAGATGGGACAATAGACATGATTACCTCTGACCATGATCCAGTTGCAATTGAACACAAAAAAGTAGAATTTGATTTTGCCGCTTTCGGAACTATAGGTTTGGAGAGTGCTTTTGGGGCGCTTAATTCAATTTTTACAACAAAACAAGCGATACAATTTTTAACGAAAGGAAAAAAACGTTTCAATATTCCTGAAAACAGTATTGCTGTTGGAAATGAATGTAGTATGACGCTTTTTGATCCTAAAAGCACTTATGTTTTTGAGTCGAAACATATCCATTCGAAATCTAAAAATTCAATGTTCTTAGGGCACCAATTAAAAGGTAATGTATATGGCATAATTGCCAATAACATATGTACTATTGATCTGTAAACCTATTTGAAATCCATTATGAAATCTTAAAAAACAATGGCATTTGTAAGCTACCTTACTCTATTGGGATTACTTATTGTCTATCTAAAAAATAATCCGAAAAATTCATTTGTAAGTTTTCATATTCGCCAATCGTTAGGACTCTGGCTTACCTTTTTTATTTTAGGCAAAACCGTTGGAAATTTTGACAGCTGGTGGATTACATTATCATTTTGGGCATTTTTTATGGTGCTGATATTCTATGGAATTTCTTCAGCATTGACTGGTAAAACAATAGCGGTACCATTGGTTGATAAATTTTATCAAAACATCTTCAAAAACTTACATTAAATGAGCGAAAAAACACTCCCTCTTTTTTATGTAAAAAGACCATCTAAGCTTCAAAAAAATGCACCACTTCTTGTACTTTTACACGGCTATGGAAGCGATGAAAATGATTTATTTTCGTTTTCCAGCGAACTGCCCGAAGAACTGTTTATCATTTCACTAAGAGCGCCTCATCCTTTGCAGCCCTATGGCCATGCATGGTATGCTATAAATTTTGATGCACAACAAAACAAATGGAATGATGTTGATCAGGCCAAAGCCTCTATGAAAACCATCATAGAGTGCATTGACTTAGCTTGTGAAAAATATGAGCTCAACACTAAAAATGTAAGTTTATTGGGGTTTAGTCAAGGGTGTATTTTAAGTATGGCTTTAGCAATCAATAATCCAAATAAATTTAAAAATATCGTTGGATTGAGTGGCTATATCAGCCCTGAATTTTTAGAAAACACTAGGCAACCGGAGGACTATAATCATCTCGATTTTTATTGTTCACATGGCCGTTCAGATCAAGTAATTCCTGTAGAATGGGCTCGAAAAACACCAACAATTCTTGATGAATTAGGAATAAAACATACCTATAGTGAATTTCCAGTTGGACATGGTGTAGCACCACAAAACTTTTTTGAATTTAAGGACTGGTTACAAAAAAGAATATAAACACCTATTAAACTTCCTTTAGCTTAGTTTCAAGCTCAAAATTTTTTGTTTCTAGTTGTTCAATTTTAGATTGATACGTTTTAATGTCTTTTTCATATTTATCAATAATTCTTTTCGAATTGGCATATTGAAAAACAATGACTAAAAGGGCAAAAAGCAGTGCGTATGTCAGGAATTTTGATTTCATTTATACTATAATTTCTAATTGATCGTAGGCCAAAAAAATGGATTCTGGTAGTGTTTTTTGGACGTCATCATGAAAGCCCATGTGATGACTTATATGGGTTAAATACGCTTTTTTGGGACGAATTTGTTTGATTAATGCTATAGCTTCCTCCAAATTGAGATGTGATAAATGAGGTTCTAACCTTAAAGCATTAATGACAAGCACGTCTAAATTTTGGAGTTTTTCAATTTCTTCTTTCGCAATAGTCTTTGCATCAGTGATATAGGCAAAATTTTCTACTCTAAAACCAAAAACAGGAAGTTTATGATGGTATACTTCTACAGGCGTGATTTTTTTGTCTTCAATAAAAAATGATTGGTTTTCAATGGGATGCGTATCAAGAGTTAGCACACCAGGATATTTATTATTTGTTTCAAAAATATATTCAAACCGTTTTTTTAAAGCCTCGAGGACTCTCTTGTGGGCATAAACTGGCATATCGCCCTGAAGAAAATAAAAAGGACGCAAATCATCCAATCCTGCTGTATGATCGCTGTGCTCGTGGGTAAATAAAACAGCATCAATCTTGGTACAATTTGTCCTAAGTAGTTGTTGTCTGAAATCTGGACCACAATCAATCAAAATAGTAAAATTCTGCCATTCTAAAAGAACAGAAACTCGCAAACGCTTATCCTTAGGATTTGTACTCAAACATACAGGATGTTGACTTCCAATTATGGGAATTCCTTGTGATGTGCCTGTTCCTAAGAAAGTAACCTTCAAAACTGTATGAATTTTTTACAAAAATAGAGTATTTTTTTTTGTCACTTTGACTAAAACCCTAACTTTGTATTACTCACAACTACACACAGTAAAGATGGAAATAACTTTAAAAGGTGATGCAAAAATTGAAAGCGTACCGTCCCTAAAAGATAAAGCTTTACGAATTAACCTCAATGAAAATATTTATGGATCATTTGCCGAAATTGGTGCTGGTCAAGAAACAGTTCGACATTTTTTTCGTGCCGGTGGTGCTTCTGGGACTATAGCAAAAGCTATGTCTGCATACGACAAATCCTTTAGTGATGCTATATATGGTACAGAAGACGATCGCAGATATGTTACCGAAAACAGATTACGAAAAATGCTAGCGCATGAAGTTCGACTCATTGAAGATCGTATTTCTAGAGGGGACAATCCCAATAAAATGTTTTTTAGCTATGCCAATACGGTAACTACAATTGATTTTGCTAAACGTTACAAAGGCCATGGATGGGTAGGTATCAAATATCAAATTGATCCAAAAGAGGACTACAACGAAATTATTTTGCATGTCCGTTTCAAGGAAAACGATGCACGATTACAGCAAGAAACTTTAGGAAAATTAGGAACAAATCTAATTTATGGTGCATTTTATAAACACAATCAACCCAAAAAATTACTTCGTTACCTCTATGATCATTTGGACAAAGACCAACTAGAAATTGATACGATCAATTTTTCAGGACCTGTATTCAAAGATGTTGATAACCGATTGATGAGTTTACAATTGGTAAAAAATGGAATGACAGATGCGGTAATGTTTGCGCCAGACGGAAACAACGTTTTACCGGCGCGGGTATTATATAAGAAAAATATTTTAGCCTTCAGAGGAAGTTTCAGACCTGTTACACGAGTGAATGTAGACATGTATGAAAACTCCTTCGAAATGTTTACCAAAGAAAATAAAGTTGACCCCGAAAAAACACAGGTTGTTTTTGAAATTACACTATCCAACTTAAGAGCTTCTGGAGGCGAAATTGATGAACAAGATTTTATGGATCGGGCAAGACTACTTTGTTCATTAGGACAGACGGTTTTGATTTCGAATTTTCAAGAATATTACAAACTAGTAGAATATTTTAGTCAATATTCTAAAGAACGTATGGTGCTGTCTATGGGGGTAAATAATCTTGTGGATATTTTTGACGAAAAATACTATCGCCATTTAAGTGGTGGAATCTTGGAAGCTTTTGGAAAACTTTTCCACAAAGACCTTAAAGTATACTTGTACCCAATGCTTGCGGATGATGGTACACTAATCACTAGTGATAATCTCAAAGTACATCCAAGAATGAAAGAACTTTATAAATTTTTCAAATACACAGGAAAACTTGTTGATATTCAAAACTACAGACCAGAAGTTCTGGACATTTTCTCAAGAAAAGTGCTTAAAATGATTGCCGCTGGCGATGATAGCTGGGAACCTCTACTTCCATCTGTTGTGTCCAACATGATAAAGGAACAAAAGCTTTTTGGATATTCAGAAAAAGAAGTTGAAACCCCTTAATATTTTTGATTATTTCAAGATTTGAGCCGTGTGCTCTTTTGTTTTTACTTTTGTAATAATATCCTCAATCACCCCTTTTTCATCAATAACAAAAGTGATGCGATGAATTCCATCATATTCGCGTCCCATAAACTTCTTTGGACCCCAAACGCCGTATGCATTAATAACAGATTTATCTTCATCAGCTAATAAATCATAAGGAAATTCATATTTACTTTTAAAGTTAGATTGGCGCTTTGGACTATCGGCACTAACACCCAAAACATCATACCCTTGAGCCACAAAGCGACTGTAATTTTCACTCAAATTGCAAGCTTCTAAAGTACAACCCGGAGTACTCGCTTTTGGATAAAAGAAAAGCACCAACTTTTTACCGCTAAAATCGGATAAACTTACGGATGTTTCATCTTGGTTAATGCTTTGGAAATCAGGGGCTTTGTCGCCAATTTGTAATGTAGTCATATTTAGTATCTTTGATACCACAAAGATAATCGAATGACAAAAAAAGAAAAGGTAAATTTTGTTATAAAAACCTTAAATAATTTGTACCCAGAAATTCCTGTGCCTTTGGATCATAAGGACCCTTATACGCTGCTTATTGCGGTGCTGCTTTCTGCACAATGTACCGATGTACGTGTCAATCAAATCACCCCTATTCTTTTTGCCAAAGCTGATAACCCTTACGACATGATTAAAATGAGTATTGAAGACATCAAAAGCATCATTCGCCCTTGTGGTTTGTCTCCAATGAAAAGTAAAGGAATTTATGGATTATCTAAAATATTGATTGAAAAACACAATGGAAAAGTTCCACAAAGTTTTGAAGCTCTAGAAGCCCTACCTGCAGTAGGCCATAAAACCGCAAGTGTTGTAATGGCTCAGGCTTTTGGTGTTCCAGCATTTCCTGTGGATACGCATATTCATCGTCTTATGTACCGCTGGAATTTATCTAATGGAAAAAGTGTAGCACAAACCGAAAAAGACGCCAAACGATTATTCCCAAAAGAACTTTGGAACGACCTGCATTTACAAATCATTTGGTATGGCCGAGAGTATTCTCCTGCTCGTGGTTGGAACATTGATAACGATTTGATTACAAAAACGATTGGTAGAAAATCGGTGCTAAAAACTCTACAAAAAAAATCCTGAAACATGTTTCAGGATTTTTTTAACTTCAAAGTTTAGTTGATAAAAGTTTCAAATTTCTTTGTACCAATTGGCACAATTTTGAGCGCTTTTGAATAATTCAGAAGAAAGTTAACCGTTTCTTCCCGTGGTTTAAGTTGTTCAGAATTTGAGGGTTCTTGAGTGTAAAGTTTTGCCATTCGCAATCATTTTTATTATGTGATTTTTAATCATAACGCAAAACTTTTACTTTTATTATATCTCCTCTAATTTATAAGACTAATATTGTGTTTTTCGATCATCTTACGAAGATTTATCAAGCCGTAACGCATACGTCCTAGTGCAGTATTGATACTTACCCCTGTATTTTCTGAAATCTCTTTAAAACTCATATCTTGATACAAGCGCATCTTTATTACTGCTTTTTGATCTTCTGGCAATTCTTCAAGCAGTAAGCGCACATGGTCCAAAATTTGTTGATCCACAAGTCTGTGTTCTGCATTTGCACTACCATCAGATATTACAGAAAAAATATCAAAATCATCATTATTTTTAAATTTTGGCATGCGATTATTTTTTCTAAAATAATCAATCACTAGATTATGTGCAATACGCATTACCCAAGGCAAAAATTTACCTTGTTCGTTGTACTTTCCTTTTTTAAGTGTTTTTATCACCTTAACAAAGGTATCTTGAAAAATATCTTCCGTTGCATCCCGGTCATATACTTTAGAAAATATAAAACCATACAAACGTTGTTGGTGTCTATTAATGAGAATAGAAAGCGCACTTTCTTGTCCTGAAATGTAATTGTTTACGAGCTGGGCATCGCTTAAAGATTTGAAATTCATAACATTACTAATTTTAGCAACACAAATAAGGTGTTGAGATTAAAATTTATTTTTAAAGTAATGTTATATTATAAGCGCTTCTTTTTGAATTGAAACCAAATATAAAGGGTTTAAAATTAGAAATCCAAATTTTTGCTGGTTTTTTTTATTCTTAATAAGACGTTAATTGCTTTTATTTCTTTAGGCAATAATGGTATCTTTACAACTTATTTTTGGTCAATGTCAAACACGTTTTCTAAGCTTCACCCAAAGGATTATATTCTAATCAAAGGTGCAAAATTACACAACCTAAAAAATGTTGATGTGGCAATTCCACGCAACAAACTGGTTGTACTCACTGGACTTTCTGGTTCCGGAAAATCAAGCTTGGCGTTTGACACACTTTATGCCGAAGGACAACGCCGATATGTGGAAAGTTTATCGAGTTATGCACGTCAGTTTTTAGGTCGATTACACAAACCAAATGTTGACTATATAAAAGGCATTGCACCCGCAATTGCAATTGAACAAAAAGTTAATTCAACAAATCCACGCTCTACAGTAGGTACTTCGACCGAAATATATGATTACCTAAAATTACTTTTTGCCCGAATTGGCACTACATACTCTCCTATTTCAAATGGTATTGTAAAAAAAGACAACACCACAGATGTGGTAAATTACGTTCAATCTTTTGATGAAAATCAAAAATTACTTCTGCTTGCTCCAATCCATTTAGAAAAAGGCCGCCAATTGAATGAAAAACTAAAAACGCTTCAAAATCAAGGGTATGCAAGAATTAAAATCAATGACAAAGTAGAACGAATAGAGTATTGCATTGGGATTGGCGCAGAAGTTTCTAGTCTAAAGCTTGTCGTCGATCGTATTATTGTACGCCACGAAGAGGATTTTTTTAATCGCCTTGCAGATGCTATTGAAATGGCATTTTACGAAGGAAAAGGGAATTGTGAAATTGAAAATTTAGACCAAAATTCAACCCAAGTTTTTAGTAATAATTTTACACGAGACGGACAAACATTTCTTGAACCTACAACCCATCTTTTTAGTTTTAATAATCCCTATGGTGCTTGTCCAAAATGTGAAGGTTACGGAGATGTAGTAGGTATAGATGAAAGTCTTGTGATCCCCAATACAACTCTGTCAGTTTATGAAAATGCCATTTTTCCTTGGCGTGGAGAAAGCATGTCATATTTTAGAAATGAACTGGTCAATAGTAGTCATAAATTTGATTTCCCTATACACAAGCCCTATTTTGAGTTAGATGTAAATCAAAAAAAATTACTTTGGACTGGAAATTCCTATTTTACAGGGCTCAATGCATTTTTTGAAGAGTTAGAAGCCAAAGCCTATAAAGTTCAAAACAGGGTATTACTTTCTCGTTATCGTGGCAAAACAAAATGTAGCAAATGTGAAGGTAAACGACTACGTGAAGAAGCCAGTTATGTAAAAATTGGCGGGCATTCTATTATAGATTTAGTAGAGCTACCAATCAAAGAACTCAAAGCTTTTTTTGAGGAATTGACACTCACAGAAAATGAAAACGAAATTGCAAAAAGACTATTAGTCGAAATCAGAAATCGCTTGCGCTTTCTATCTAATGTTGGGCTCGATTATTTAACTTTAAACAGAAAATCAAATACACTTTCTGGTGGCGAAAGCCAACGAATAAACCTTGCTACATCACTTGGCAGTAGTCTTGTTGGCTCAATGTATATTTTGGATGAACCCAGCATAGGTTTGCATTCCAAAGATACCGAACAGCTTGTTTCTGTATTAAAATCATTACGTGATTTGGGCAATACGGTTATAGTGGTTGAACACGATGAAGTTATTATGAAAGCCGCAGATTATATTATTGATATTGGTCCTGAAGCTGGTAGTTTTGGCGGAAAAATTATGGCCACTGGTGATTATGATTCTATTTTAAAAAACGATACACTAACGGCAAAATACCTCAATGGAACAATGGCCATTGAACTTCCAAAAAACCGCAGAACATCAAAATATGCTGTAAAAATCGAAGGGGCACGTGCCAACAATCTAAAGAATATAGATGTAGAATTTCCATTAAATATGCTTACTGTGGTAACAGGTGTTTCTGGAAGTGGAAAAAGCACGCTAGTTAAAAATATTTTATATCCAGCACTAAATAAAGCCCTTGTTGGATATGGTGATAAACCTGGTGATTTTTCAAACATTTCTGGGAACTTTAGTTCTATAAAATTTATTGAATTTGTAGATCAAAATCCTATTGGACGGTCTTCACGCTCCAACCCTGTAACTTATATCAAAGCGTATGATGATATCCGAATGTTGTTTTCAAAACAAAAACTCAGTACGCTAAGGAATTACCAACCTAAACACTTCTCTTTTAATGTTGATGGCGGTCGCTGCCCTAGTTGTAAAGGCGAAGGTGTTGTAACTATTGAAATGCAGTTTATGGCTGATGTACAACTCAAATGTGAAAGCTGCCATGGAAAACGTTTCAAAAAAGAAGTTTTGGAAGTCAAATTCAAAGAAAAAACAATAGATGATATTTTGAATATGACTATTGATGAATCTTTGACTTTTTTTGAAACTCACAATTGTAATAAAATAAAAAATAAACTACAGCCCCTACAAGATGTTGGATTGGGCTATGTAACACTTGGACAAAGTTCTTCTACCCTCTCAGGTGGCGAAGCACAACGTATTAAATTGGCTTCATTTTTAGGCAAGGGAACTAATAGTGAATCGGGACTTTTTATTTTTGATGAACCAACAACAGGTTTACATTTCCATGATATTAAAAAACTTCTTAAATCATTCAATGCACTGATTAGTCATGGCCATTCCATTATTGTTATTGAACATAATTTGGAACTCATCAAATCTGCTGATTATATTATTGATTTAGGCCCAGAAGGTGGGAAAAACGGCGGACATCTTTTGGCCGAAGGCACTCCTGAAACAATTATAAATTCAAAAAAATCTAGCACAGCAAAATATCTTAAAGATATTTTAAATAGCTAATAATCAATTATTTATGTGATAATATAAATTATGGCACACTGTTTGGTTAAAACTAAACAAGAACCTTTAAACATTTATATTATGAAAAAGTTACTGATTATTTTAAGTGCCGCTATTTATTCTAGTTTTTCGTTTGCGAATGCGCCACTAAGCGCTCGCAATTACAGTAATGCTTTCATTTTTGATGAACAGGGAATTGAATTTGCTGTATTTCCAGACGGACAATTTGATTTTAATATTTTGAATCAAATCAATGGCGTTTATGGGTCAAATGTAAGCGTCTTGGATATTGGATTTTATGATGATGTGTATGTCAGTTTTAACACAGGTTACCGCTATGACGCCTATATTCAGTATGATGATTTTGGTGCTATAGTTCAAATTCAAAATGTACCTGTTTTTTATGATTTTTATGGCCGTGTACGTCAAATTGGAAATATCCGTATTCATTACAACCACAGAGGATATGTTCGTCAAGTTGGGAGATTATATGTGAATTATCGTCCAAACTTGAGTTTTTATTGCCACGGATATATCAATAGTAGAAACCGCTTTTACAGACAACACCCATGGCATGTACAATATAGAAGACCAAGTGTGCACACAGCCGTAGTATACGATCGACCATACAGAAGGTATTATACCCCTACTCGTCGTCATTACAATGGCCCCTACCGCAATAATCGTAGACCAGAAGTGTATCATGGTAATCCACGAAGTAGAACAAGAAGTAACCATTCGCTTGGATATACCAATGGAAATCGCAATGAGAATTCTGTTACTAGGTCTACAACAAGACGTTCTGTAAATAGAACAAATAATAATGTTAATATGCGCAACCAAACTCCTGTTCGCTCTACCAAACGTCCTCGTACATCTGTACGTACAACAACACGGTCTATAGCACAAAACAATACACGTTCGCAACAAAAACGAACGCCGAGTCGCTCAAGAAAAAACAACTAAAACCTACACTGATTTTGATTTTTGTTTGATTAGTACGAAGAGCCATCCTGAACTTGTTTCAGGGTGGTTTTTTATTTAGAATTCAATACTTCTGCTAACTGCTTTGTGCAATTTTTGCGAGAAAACCGTTCTATATCTTTTGAAGCTACAGAAAGTGAATTGGTTTTATAATCCTTAAAAAGCTCTAAAATATGTGTTTTTAATGCAGTTTCATTCTCGTAATCGAAGTATCTTCCTGTTTGGGTATCCTTTAAAATAGACGGTATATCTGATGGCTTTGGCCCAAAGGCTAGAATTGGACGATTGGCATTGATATATTCAAATAATTTTCCTGGAATAATATATGACGCCTCTGTAGTATTGGCTTCAATAAGCAATAAGACTTGAGTTTTTCTTTGGTACATAATAGCCTCATTATGAGTAACTGAGCCTACTATCTTTAAAAAAGAGGTAAGCCCTGCGGAGTCCATTGAGGCTTTAATATCTGCACTTACATTGCCTACAAGAACCAATTGAAAATTGGCCTTAAACTCAGGCAATTCTTGAATAAGTTCCGAAAGAACGTTCCACAATAGTATGGGGTCTCTTTGGTTTAAAAGAGAACCTATATGTGTGAATGAAAATTTTGAATCTAAAATAATTGAAGATACATTTTCGTCATCAAAACCATTGGTAATTACAGAAATAGGTTGTTGAGTGATTTTAGAAAACAACTGTTTTGTTTGTGAGGAAGTCACAATAATATGGTCTGATGTATTCAACACTTGACGCTCCAGTTTTAAATGTTTCTGTTGGGTCTTTTGAGTTAAATTCAAATTTTTGTGATAACTAATATCCGTCCAAGGATCTCTAAAATCGGCCAACCAACGCAGTTGATGTTTCGCTTTGAGTTGCATGCCAATAAGGTGCACAGTATGAGGCGGACCTGTAGTGATGATAGTGTCGATTTGATGTTTTGAAATGTACGATGATAAATATTTTACAGAGGGTTTTACCCAAAAAATACGAGCATCTGGGACAAAAAAATTACCACGAATATAAATAAGAAAACGTTCAAAAAGACTTTGCTTTTTTGAATCTGGAATCCCTCCTTTTGACAATATACTGGTTTTTGATTTAAATAATAGACTCAAAAAACGTAGGGGTTCTTTTATGGGGTGTTTAAGCACTGTTATTTTAGAATCAACTTCTTGCAAAAGAGAAGAATCTAGGGTTGGGTATGAGGGATTTTCTGGACAGTATACAATAGGTTGAATGTTAAACTCAGGGAGATATTTAACAAACTTCAACCAACGCTGTACTCCAGGTCCACCAGCAGGAGGCCAATAATATGTTATTATAAGTACCTTTTTCATTTATTTTTATAAATTAAAACAAAAGCACCTAAAATTAAAATCAAAAACACAATAGAACTTATAAGAGAAATCTTTGCGCCAGTATGCACCACTTGTGGTTTGAACTCAAACTTTATGGTGTGATTGCCTTTTGGAATTTCTAAACCTCTTAAGATATAGTTTACATTGTAATGCGGTACTTCTTGTCCATCAATAGTGACCTGCCACCCATTTTTGTAATAGTTTTCAGAAAAAACAGCAAAACCATCATTGCTATTAGTAGAAGAATAAACAAGTTTGTTTGGCGCATAATCTATCAATTCAATATAGGCCTCTGAATCTATAGTATAGCTTTTTGATTTGTGGTATTTTTTGTTTATGACTGCTGAAATTTTAGTTTTTAACGTGTCAAGCGCGAGAATTTCAGCATCTGCATTAGCAACGGCTGTTAGCGTATTTATAAACCATGCATTGCCATTAATTTGATCATTTTCAACATATTGTAACTGATTATCATCGTCGCTGTAAATGATGTATTTGGTGTTTAGCATATTAAATACCTCTGGATTTCCTTTTTCAATATGAAACGACATTAACTCATTGAAACGGCGCATTTTGGCTGCATGATAACCACTTATGGAATTGTGAAAATAAGACGCTTTTGTAGAAGCATCAGAAGTGTCGTACACCCTAAAAATATCTTTGTCTTTCAAAATTTCCTTATCAATTGAAGTGGCTGTGTAAGGTTTATCAACTTTTAAAGCAGATACAAAGTTATCGTTGTTGACATAACGTCGATCAACAGCAACTAAATCAAATACAATCAAAACACCAAGGATTATAAGAGTTTTGTTTTTATTTATTTTATGTTGAAGGTAAAACCATAAGGTTGCAGAGGCAACTGCAATAAGAGCAATAGTTCTTATCGAATCGTTGGTAAATAGCTGTATGCGGTCTTTGCGTAATGCTTTTACAAAATCTACACCATAGAATTTTTGATATTGCCCATCGCGAAGTCCTACAAAATCAAACAAACTCGTTTTGAACAACAAGAATATTGTAGTTAAACCTAGAATTGAAAATGCAGCATATTTAAGCGCCTTTAGTTTTTGTGATTCTGATGTATCATCTGTAAAAAACTTACTGAGACCTAGCATGGCCAAAACAGGAATACAAAGCTCTAGAATAACCTGAATAGAACTTACCGCTCTAAATTTATTATAAAGAGGTACATAATCGATAAACAAGTCTGTAAGTGCTGAAAAGTTTTTTCCAAAGGATAATAATAAGGATAAAATTATTGCCGAAACTAGCCACCATTTATGTTGTTCTCTATATAGAATTAGAGCAAGCAAAAACAAAAAAACAGGAACTGCACCCACATATGCTGGTGCTTCAACAATAGGTTGTTCGCCCCAGTACATTGGTGCTTGTTTTATTTCATTTCGCGCTTGCAATGCTGTTGCCCCCAAAGTTTTATAGGCTTTGTAGGTTTCAGAATTTGTATCTAATTCTTCTGTAGATCCACCACCCATAAATCGGGGAATTAACAAATTGAAACTTTCAATAATACCATAACTAAATTGGGTAATATATTCTTTTTCTAATCCTGTTGTTTGAGGTCTTGGTGTACCATCGGGAAGTATAGATAATTCACTTTGACTACGAGTACTTTCTTTGACATATTCACTAGTGGCAAGTAAGTTAGAAGCGTTCATACCTACTGCTAAAATAGCAGCACAAATTAGGACAAATGTAGATTTCAAAAATCTTGGTAGTTCTTTCTCTCTAAATGCTTTAATTAAATAAGAAAGACCTAAAAATAAAATAACAAATAACAGGTAATATGTCATTTGTGGATGATTCGTAACAATTTCTAAACCAGAAGCCAATGTTGTTAAAATAAAGCCTAAAAAATAGCGTTTTTGAAAGACTAAAATTATACCAGATAAAACAAATGGCATATAAGCAATGGCATGGGCTTTGGCATTGTGACCTACTCCTAAAATTATAATTAAATAGGTGGAAAACCCAAATGCAAGTGCACCAAGTGCTGACACACGAAAATCCTGACCCAAGACCAAAAGAAGGATGTAAAATCCTATAAAATAAAGTAACAGATAATCTGCAGGTCTAGGCAAAAAACGTAGGGCTAAATCTATTTTTTTGATAAAATTATTAGGATATTTTGCACCTAACTGATAGGTTGGCATTCCCCCAAAAGCACTATTAGTCCAATAGGTTTCAGTATCATTTGATACTCTAAAATCGGTATGCTGTTTGGCCATACCGGTATATTTTACAATATCGCTTTGAATTATTTTTTTGCCTTGCAAAATTGGACTAAAATAGGCCAAAGAAAGCAATATAAAACCAATAAAAACAAGTAGATGTTTGACGTATTTTTTGAGTAATTGATTCATAATCATTTAATTAATCTATCTCTTCATAATCAACATACTCTCCCACATCTTTATTAGATGAGTGTTTTTTGGGGGATTTATCTATAGATATTTCACCTTCTTTTTGAGTTGGATTTGTTGGAGCATCCTGATGAAATTGGCGTTCCATTTTTCGAGCAATAGCACGCAAAAAAAAAGGGCCCAAAAGACGCATTACATATTTGAAAATGGTATAAAACAAAACTATTATAAAAATAGTTTTGGCTAAGCCAACAATAGATGCCGTTAGAATCATAAGTAACAAGTTTGCTCAAAAATACAATTCTTTAATTTATTTTTAGGGATTAATAACGCAATGAATACCAAAAAGCTCCAAAATACGTTTGTAATTGTATTTGATTTATTTAAAAATATGTAGATTTGATAAAAGCAAAACAACAATGACCTCAATCTTTAAAAACACCCTGATTTTTTTATTGTGCTGTACAGCTTCTGTTCATGCACAATACACCGATGTGATTAATTCTAACCGTCCAGGAGCTTCACAAACCGCATTTTCAGTAGGGATAAACGTATTACAATTTGAAGTTGGTCCTTTTTTAATGAATGAAAAAAGAACACCTTACCCGTCCTATGAAGTCAAAGGTTTTGGTGTTGACTTTGCTGCTCATTATGGGTTTTTTAAGGAAGCCCTAGAAGTTAATCTTCAAGGCACATATCAAAGGGATACAAAAACATACACTTTTGGTACTCCTATTGAAAGCAAAAGAGCAAACTTTAAAAATCTAAATTTAGGCGCAAAATACTTAGTTTATGACCCTAACAAGAACAGAGAGGAGAAAATAAACGTCTACAGTTATCATGCAAATCGGGGATTCAAATGGAGACATCTCATTCCAGCAGTTGCCGTATCGGCTGGTGTAAATTATGATACAAAAGATAATCCTTACACCGCAGGTGGTGTAGAGGGATTAAGCTATCGAGCTGCAGTTATTACACAAAATAATTTTTACGGCGGATGGGTTTTTGTAACTAATTTAATGATGGATCGCATCAGTTCAGTTCAACAAGATTTGCACTACATTCTTACACTAACGCATTCTTTCAATCCAAAATGGGCTGTTTTTGCCGAAAAGCATGGTATAAAAAGTGATTTTTATGCTGACAATCTTGTGCGTTTTGGTGGTGGATATCTCTTTAACAAAGACCTCCAATTTGACACAGCAGTTACGTTTAACTTTAAGGATACACCATCTGTTTTTAGTGTTAATTTTGGTGTTTCTTACAGATTAGATCGTCATGTAGATAAACCAAAAATCAATAATAAGAGCTCAGCAAAAGATCAAAATAAAAGAAAATCACGCTCCAAAAAAAGGAAATCAAAAAAGAAAAAAGTTGAAGATTTTGACGAAGGTTAAATTTTATGATTGAAATAAAAGAAGTTACTTCTAAAGAAGGAAAAAAAGCATTTGTAAAATTTCCATTTGAATTATATCAGAGTTCTCCATATTGGATTCCTCCCGTTATTAGTGAAGAAATTTCAATATTTGATAAAACTAAAAATCCAATTCTAAAAGATGCAGAAGTTCGTCTTTTTTTGGCATACAAAAACAATGTCATTGTAGGACGTGTAGCAGCTATTGTCAATTGGATTGAAATCAATGAGCAAAACGTAAAAAAAATGCGTTTTGGATGGTTTGATTTTATTGATGACGAAGAAGTTAGTAAAGCATTGCTAAATAAAGTTTCTGAAATTGGAAAACTACATCAACTTGAATATATGGAAGGTCCTGTTGGGTTTTCAAATTTGGATAAAGTGGGTGTACTTACGTATGGTTTTGATGAAATTGGAACGATGATTTCTTGGTACAATCATCCCTATTATGCTTCGCATTTAGAAAAGAACAACTTTACTGTTGAAAAGGAATACTTAGAATATAAACACGCTTTTTCTGATATAAAAATTGAAAAATTCAAGCGCTTAAGCGAGGTCATTGAAAAACGATATGGTCTTAAATCTTTAAATTTTACTTCAACAAAAGAAGTCATGGTTTATGCAGATCAAATGTTTGATTTATTCAACTTGAGTTATTCAAAACTATCTTCATTTGTAAAAATCACAGAGCTTCAAAAAGCCTATATGAAAAAGAAGTTTTTGAATTTTATTAATCCAGAATATATCAAGTTTGTCGTTGATTCAAATGATGAACTTGTTGCCTTTGCGGTTGTAATGCCTTCTTTTGCAAAAGCACTACAACAGATAAAAGGAAAGTTGTTTCCGTTTGGATTTTTAAAAATATTGAAAGCTAAAAAATCTAAATCTGTAAATTTCTTGTTAATTGGAGTACATCCAAATTATCAAAACAAAGGGGTTCATGCACTCATTTTTAGTGAATACCACAAAACTTTTGAAGCTAAAGGAATCACAGAATGCAGAAGGACTCCCGAACTTTCAGACAATCTTGAAATTCATAAACTATGGCGTGATTTTAATCCACAACTGATTAAAAAACGCTGTACGTACAAAAAAAATTTATAAAATTACTCGCCCATGGCTGCAGATACTGCAGCGGAAAGTCTTTTGTAAAGTCCAGAATTTAATCGTTCTCTAATGCTAGAAAATGCTTGAAGTGTTTCTTCCACGTCTTCAAGTGTATGCATTGCTGTTGGTATCATTCGTAACAGAATCAATCCTTTAGGAATAACAGGGTACACAACAATGGAACAGAAAATTCCGTGATTTTCTCGTAAATCTTTTACCAATGCCATGGCTTCAGGAATACTACCTTTCAGGTAAACTGGGGTCACACAACTTTGAGTTGTTCCAATATCAAACCCTCGTTCTTTAAGTCCAGATTGAAGCGCATCAACAATTTTCCAAAGATTTTGTTTAAGCTCAGGCATGGTTCTAATCATGTCTAAACGCTTTAGAGCACCTTTAACTAATTGCATTTGCAATGATTTTGCAAACATTTGTGAGCGTAAATTATATTTTAAATAATCAATAATTTCTTGATCAGCTGCAATAAATGCACCAGTACTGGCCATAGATTTTGCAAAAGTTGCAAAATATACATCTATATCGTCTTGAACGCCTTGCTCCTCGCCCGCTCCTGCACCAGTTGCTCCTAATGTTCCAAAACCATGGGCATCATCAACAAGAAAACGGAAATTAAATTTTTTCTTTAAGGCTGCAATTTCTTTGAGTCGGCCTTGTTCTCCACGCATCCCAAAAACACCTTCTGAAATAACAAGAATACCACCACCTGTTTGCTCTGCCATTTTAGTAGCACGTTCTAAGTTTTTTTCTAAACTTTCAATATCATTATGCTTATAGGTGAATCGTTTTCCCATATGTAAACGCACACCATCAATGATACATGCATGAGCATCAACATCATAAACAATGATATCATCCTTACCAACAAGGGCATCAATTGTTGACATAATACCTTGGTAACCAAAGTTTAAAACATAAGCTGCTTCCTTATTGACGAATGCTGCTAGTTCTTGTTGTAATTGCTCGTGTAGTTCTGTATGTCCAGACATCATTCGAGCTCCCATTGGATAGGCAGAACCATACTCACTTGAAGCGGCGGCATCAACCTCACGTACTTCTGGATGATTGGCAAGACCCAAATAATCATTTATACTCCAGGTGATGACGTCTTTACCTTGAAATTTCATACGATTAGAAATCTGCCCTTCTAGCTTTGGAAATACAAAATAGCCTTCTGCTTGACTTGCCCATTTCCCTAATGGCCCTTTGTCTTTATATATCTTCTCAAATAAATCTCTCATCTAATTTTTTGTTGGTTTAGTTGTCAAAATTATGGAATAATATATTCAAAACATAATGATTTGTAAATTTATAAAGTTCTGTAGAAAATTAAGTTGGGGTAAAAAAATGGTTCGGTTATTTAACGTATTCAATGGGCTTGGTAGAAGGTTTGAGTGTTTCGTCCATAAACCCTTGATCTTCCATCCATTTATCATTAAAAACTTTACTCATATAGCGTGAGCCATGATCTGGAAAAATCATCACTACAACATCGGATTTAACCAATAAAGAATGTTCTTGCAATTGCTTAACCGCTTGTACAACAGCTCCAGAAGTGTAGCCACCAAAAATGCCTTCGGTGTGAGCCAATTCTCGAGCAGTATGTGCACTGTCTTCGTCTGTAACTTTTATAAATTCATCAATCACATCAAAATCAGTGGCTGTTGGAATTAAATTTTTTCCTAATCCTTCAATGCGGTATGGATAAATTTCATTGGCATCAAATTCACGAGTTTCGTGGTATTTTTTGATTACAGAGCCATAAGCATCTACTCCAATAATTTTGATATCAGGATTTTGTGATTTTAAATATTGTGCTGTTCCAGAAATTGTACCTCCTGTTCCACTACACGCCACTAAATGAGTAATTTTTCCATTGGTTTGTTCCCAAATCTCCGGCCCAGTTGTTTTAAAATGGGCTTCTGTATTTAAGGCATTAAAATATTGGTTGATATAAACTGATCCTTCTATTTCGTTATGTAAGCGCTTTGCAACTTCATAATATGATCGCGGATCATCTGACTTTACATTGGCTGGGCAAACATACACCTTTGCACCCATACTTTTAAGCATATCAATCTTATCTGGAGAAGACTTTGAACTTACTGCCAAAATACAATCATAGCCTTTTATAATACTCACCATTGCAATACTAAAACCCGTATTTCCGGAAGTTGTTTCAATAATTGTGTCGCCAGGCTTCAAAATACCTTTTCTTTCGGCTTCTTCAATGATGTACAATGCAATACGATCTTTAGAAGATTGCCCAGGGTTGAAAGCCTCTAGCTTTGCTAAGTAAGTGCCTGGAAAGCTTTTTGTAATATGATTGAGCTTTACAAGTGGTGTATTTCCCACAAGCTCCAAAACATTATTATAAATTTTAGATTGTTGATCTAACGACATACAATTGGTTTAGACTACAAAAATAAAAAAAAAAATCAACTTTTATTTTGAGATTGACTCGAGGTCTAGTAAAAAAGAGTATTCAGAAGCAACCTCCTTGATCGCTTCAAAACGGCCAGATGCACCCCCATGTCCTGCATCCATATTAGTTTTTAAAAAGAGATTTGATGTATTTTTAGATTGAAGTCGTAACCTAGCTATCCATTTTGCAGGCTCCCAATATTGCACTTGAGAATCATGTAATCCAGCAGTTATAAGCATATTTGGATATTGCTGATTGCTTACATTGTCATATGGAGAATATGACTTCATGTAATCGTAATATGTTTTATCATTGGGATTTCCCCATTCATCATATTCGCCAGTCGTTAACGGAATGCTATCGTCCAACATGGTTGTTATAACATCAACAAAAGGAACTGCTGCAACTACACCATTATAAAGTTCTGGCACCATATTAACCACTGCACCCATTAGCAATCCTCCTGCACTTCCTCCCATGGCATAATTATGCTTCGAAGAAGTATAACCTTCATCTATTAAATATTTTGAGCAATCAATAAAATCTGTAAATGTATTTTTCTTTTTTAATAATTTTCCATCTTCGTACCATTGACGACCAAGATATTGACCACCTCTTATGTGTGCAATAGCATAAATAAACCCACGATCTAACAGACTCAGACGTACTGTTGAGAAATAGGGATCAATTGTTGCTCCATAAGACCCATAGGCATACAAAAGCAGTGGTGTTTCAGAACTTTTTGGGGTGTCTATATGACGTACTAATGAGATAGGAATTTTTGTCCCATCTGTTGCTGTAGCCCATAGACGCTCAGAAACATAATTTTCCTTTTTAAATTTTCCTCCCAAAACTTCTTGCTCTTTTTTAATAGTTTTCTCTTTTGTAACCATGTTGAAATCAATCACAGAAGAAGGTGTTGTCATGGACTGATAACCATAACGTAAAACATCAGTATTAAAATCAATATTTGTGGTCGTATACGCCGTATAGGTTTCGCTCTCAAAAGGAAGATAATAACTGTCTGTACCATCCCAACGTTCTATTTTTATTTGATTCAATCCATTTTTTCTTTCAGATACTACTAAAAAGTCTTTAAAAATTTCTATGTCCTCCAATAAGACATCCTCCCTGTGCGGGATTACATCTTTCCAGTAACGCTTTTCAGTATTCTTTTCAGAAGTTTTAGACAATTTAAAATTTTGAGCATTATCAGCATTAGAAAGCACATAAAAAGAATCGCCAAAGTGTGAGATTGAATATTCCAAGCCTCTTGTTCTGGGCTGAAATACTTTAAACTTTTGATCTGGTGTATTGGCATTCAAAATTTGGTATTCTGTAGTAAGGGTACTGTAACACGAAATGACTAAATACTTTTTTGATTTGGTCTTATACACTCCAACTCCAAAGGTGTCATCTTTTTCTTCAAAAACCAATTGATCGTCATCCGAATTAGTTCCAAGTTTATGCTTGTAAATGGCTTCAGAGCGTAATGTTATTTCATTTTTTAAGGTGTAAAATAACGTTTTATTGTCATTGGCCCATGTGCTACTTCCTGTACAATTATCAACTTTATCTCCTAAAATTGTATTTGTTTTTAAATCCTTTATATGTAATGTATATTGTCTTCTACCAATGGTATCAAGAGCAAAAGCAACCAATGAATTATCTGGGCTTACATTTATACTCCTCAAATTAAAATACGAATGCCCTTCGGCTATAACATTGCAATCAAAAAGCAATTCTTCTTTTGCCTTTAACGAACCTTTTTTTCGAGTGTAAATGGGATAATCTTTACCCTTTTCATACTTAGTGATGTACCAATAGTCATTATATTTGTAAGGCACAGAGCTGTCATCTTCCTTGATTCTTAATTTCATTTCTTGAAATAAATCCTCCTGAAAATCTTTAGTATGAGCCGTTTTAGCCTCATAATACTCATTTTCTTTATTTAAGTAATCTATTACTTCAGAATTTTCTCTGTCATTTAACCAATAAAACTCATCAATTCTTACATCATCGTGTTTGGATAACTCTTTATGGATTTGCTTTGGTTTTGGAGGTTCAATAGAATGTGCCATAGTGGATTGACTTGCGTTTTTTTTACAAGATAGTATTAGAAAAAAAATAGAAAATGAATAAAAAATAAGTCTCATGGTAAATGAATTTAGGAAATGTAAAAATAAAAAAATTAGGAAACACTCTCTAAAGTTTCAAGAAGTATTTCATGCATATCATCCGTATAATCTAAGTGAGTGACCATACGTAGTTTTCCACCACCCATATTACTAATTAATATGTTTTTGGATTTAAGTTTTTTTATAAAAGCTTCTGAATTAATATGTGCAGCCAATTCAAAAATGACAATATTAGTTTCAATGGGTTGAACCTCAGCAACATAATCTGATTTTTGAAGTGTTTTGCCAATCGCTTTTGCTTTGATATGATCATCGGTCAAACGTGTTCTGTGATGGTCTAAAGCATATAAACCGGCAGCTGCCAGTACGCCCACTTGTCGCATACCGCCTCCAAGCATTTTTCGAAAACGCAATGCTTTTTCCATAATCGCCTCATTGCCAATCAAAACAGAGCCAATTGGACACCCCAAACCTTTACTCAAACACACTGAAATCGTATCAAAAACAGCACCATATTCTGTGGGGGATTCATTTGTGGTTTCCAAAGCATTCCAAAGTCGAGCACCATCAAGATGCAATCCTAAATTGTGGGTTTCACAAATGGATTTAATTTTTTTTATCTCTTGAAAATCCCAACAGGCACCACCTCCTTTGTTTGTGGTGTTCTCCAAAGCGACTAAAGTTGTCAAAGGGCTATGATAAAAATCAGGAGGATTAATTGCTTCCATGACTTGTTGAGCGGTCATCATCCCTCTTTGACCATCAACTAATTTACAAGAAACACCGCTATTGAAAGACACGCCACCACCTTCATAATTATAAATATGTGCATATTTATCACAAATCACTTGCTCACCAGGTTGTGTATGCAATTTTATAGCCGCTTGATTGGCCATGGTCCCTGTGGGGAAAAACAGCGCTTTATCTTTGCCAAACATTTTAGCTAAACGTGCTTGTAAGGCATTGACTGTGGGGTCTTCAGCATATACATCGTCACCAAGCTTCGCATTTTGCATAGCTTCCACCATTCCCGGCGTTGGTTTTGTTACTGTATCACTTCGTAAATCAATCTGCATGGCAAAAAATTTTGAACGTAAATCTACATATTATTTTAATTCTTTGCTATAAATTCTATTTTTGTACATCAAAATAAATTTATGATAAACCACGATCAAATAAAAGATCTTTTGGAACGCCTTGGCGCGTTAAGGAGGTATCTTTGACTTAGATGCCAAACGCATTTCTCTTCAAAATGATGAAGAAAAAACATACGCTCCTGATTTTTGGAACGACCCAAAAGCCGCTGAGACCATTATGAAATCCATTCGTGTTAACAAAAAATGGATTAAAGACTACGAAAAAGCACAAGAACAAATTGAAGATTTAGAGGTTCTTTTTGATTTTTATAAAGATGGTGAAGCTGAGGCTAGTGAAGTTGATATTCTTTTTCAGAAAACCGCACAACATATTGAAGACTTAGAATTTAAAAATATGCTTTCTGAAGAAGGCGATGCCCTTAGTGCAGTCCTTCAAATTACAGCAGGTGCTGGCGGTACAGAAAGTTGTGATTGGGCGAGTATGCTGATGCGAATGTATATCATGTATGCCGAAAAAAATGGGTTTAAAATCAAAGAACTCAACCTTCAAGATGGTGACGTGGCAGGAATAAAAACAGTCACACTACAAATTGAAGGCGACTTTGCTTTTGGTTGGTTAAAAGGTGAAAATGGTGTGCATCGACTGGTCCGTATTTCTCCTTTTGATAGTAATGCAAAGCGTCATACGAGTTTTGCATCAGTTTATGTGTATCCCCTTGTAGATGATACTATTGAAATTGAGGTCAACCCAGCCGATATCGAAATTACCACCGCACGTTCCAGTGGTGCAGGCGGACAAAATGTCAATAAAGTTGAAACTAAAGTTCAACTCACTCATAAACCAACGGGCATTCAAATTTCATGCTCAGAAACCCGTTCACAGCATGACAACCGCGCCCGTGCTTTGCAAATGCTAAAATCGCAATTGTATGAAATTGAACTCAAAAAACAAATGGCACAACGCGAGGACATTGAAGCGGGAAAAATGAAAATTGAATGGGGCAGTCAAATTCGAAACTATGTGATGCATCCCTACAAACTGGTTAAAGATGTTCGTACTGCCCATGAAACTGGAAATGTTGATGCTGTAATGAATGGCGATTTAATGCCCTTTTTAAAATCCTATCTGATGATGATGGGCCATAATGACGATAAACCACAAACCCTATGATAACAATATACCACAACCCTCGCTGTAGCAAGTCTCGTTTGGGTGTTCAAGCGCTTGAAGAACACGGAAAAGAGTTTGAAATTGTAAAATATTTAGACACTCCTTTGGTTTTTGATGAGTTAAAAACAATTATTGAAAAACTTGGTATTTCTCCGCTAGAATTGGTACGCCAAAATGAAGCCGTTTGGAAATCCAATTACAAAGGAAAAACACTTTCTAACGACGAACTTATTCAAGCGATGATAGACCATCCAAAGCTAATAGAACGTCCTATTGTGGTCTATGGCAACAAGGCTATTGTGGGCCGCCCAACAGAAAAGATTTTTGAAATTTTATAGCAAAAAAAATCCAAACCTAAAGGTTTGGATTTTATAATATTTTAAGACGTTAAATTATTCTTTTAATTTGGCTTTTTTAGCATCACGTTTTTCTTTAAACGCTTCAAAAGCTGAGCCAAATAACCAGTATGGAATGGCAAAAGTGAGTAAAAAAATCATTAACCAAAAACCTATGGTAAGGATGGTCATAAATGCTAAAAATCCTAAATACTGATCAAATTCGAACATAATGTGTTTTTTTCAAATAAACTTTATGCAAATATAGGGCAACATTTGTTGTATTACAACGTAAATATTTAAAATTATTAACAGATTTTTACGCGCAATCAATCTTCCTAAAAAATAGTCCTGTTGCAAAATTAATTTCTTTGCTTCGGTCAATTCTATAAACCCCATGATCTTCATAAAGTTCAGCTTCCCCTTGCAAATACCCCTGTTGAATTTGTTTAAATACCACTTCTTGTACCATAGTTTCACCCTCAGTTGTATAGTGGTATTCCGCAAAAAATAGTTGATCATCAACCCAACCGTTTTTTAAAGTGCCATAAAAATTATCCGTTTCACCATCGTCCCAACCAAAACGACCTTCAAATTGGTTGTTGTTAATACGAAGTTTCAATTGAGAAACGACTTTTCCTTTGTTTTTATCATAATACTAAAAACATTGGCGTTCTGTTTTTGAGTCTATTCCCGTATCATTTAGATTCCAATCTATCCCGCCCTGCCAATGGGCGCCTGGAAGCTCAACAAGAGATATTCCATCACTTTTGTGTTCCAATCCATAGTGAGTTACTCATGTTCCAGCAGTTGGCCAATTATCTTTGTCATTATCATTAAAAAGAGGAAACTCTCGTTTTAAATAGTTGGGATAAAACGTAAATCTATCATGACCTCGATACCCTTTTTTGTTTTTAAATTTTGGAATATATACCGTTTTGACAAAGTCATTGGCATCATTGTTTAATATCCAAAGCTTTGTCGATAAATCTTCATTTGGTGTATTATAAATCACATATAATTCTTGAAAACCATTTTTATCTAAATCAGCGACTTGAGCACTTTCTAACTGCCCTAAAACAGTGTGTTTTAAATAATTTTTGGAAATTCTAAACCCCAATGGTGTTACCGTTGTATGTGTATAGTTTCCAAATTCAAAATTAAACACATTAAACGATACTTGTTCTGCTGCAAAGGTTTGATCAGTTGTATTTGCTAAATGATTATGACAATCGTTGAAAGGTTCCAACATTTCAACTTTAAGAATAGAATCTACCAAAATATAACCATCATAATCAAAAGCAAATCCAATGCGCTCCGAAACCGTATCCAACGTTGCAGTCATTTCAACATAAACAGGCGAATAGGCCATTGGGTATCGAAATTTTTGATATAATGAGTCTAAATGTTCAAATTTTGGATTTCCGTCAATCCAATATGCGTTTTGACTGTTATATGGACTAAAACTTTGGGCTTCATGTCCAATCACAACATTACCCTTAAAAACACGTTTAGGATTATGTGTTTGAGTAGAAGGTGTTTTGGTGTCACGACAGAACAGAATAAAAATAGATAGTGTAAGTAAAAGAGCAAAAAAATTAAAATTCATTTCATTAGATTTAGGGACTCCAAAAGTAACAATTTTATCCAAAAACTGAAGACATCTAACAATGTTTTGATGGCTTTTTTAGTTCTTATTCTTTAAAAACACCTAAATTTGTATTATTAATAGCCATTTGTATGAAATTCAGGACAGAAAAAGACACCATGGGCGAGGTTCAAGTCCCTGCTGATAAACTCTGGGGCGCACAAACCGAGCGCTCTCGAAATAATTTTAAAATTGGAGCTGCTGGATCTATGCCACTAGAAGTGGTCTATGGATTTGCTTATCTAAAAAAGGCAGCGGCTTTTGCCAATCACGAATTAGGTGTTTTATCTGAAGAAAAAAGAAATTTAATTGCTCAAGTTTGTGATGAGATTTTAGATGGAAAACACAACGAACAATTTCCACTGGTTATTTGGCAAACAGGCTCTGGAACACAAAGCAATATGAATGTCAATGAGGTTATTGCCAACAGGGCACACCAATTGGCTGGAAAGACCATTGGCGAGGGCGAAAAAACCATTCAACCCAATGATGATGTAAATAAATCACAATCGTCTAATGATACATTCCCCACAGGAATGCATATTGCTGGGTATAAAAAAATTATAGAAGTCACAATTCCTGGTGTAGAACAACTTCGAAATACTTTACACCAAAAATTAATAGATTTTAAAGAGGTTGTAAAAATTGGACGGACGCACCTTATGGATGCAACACCTCTGACCTTGGGGCAAGAATTTTCAGGTTATGTTTCTCAATTGGACCATGGTATAAAAGCACTAAAAAACACTTTGGAACACCTTAGTGAATTGGCCCTTGGCGGTACGGCCGTAGGAACAGGGCTAAATACACCAAAAGGATATGATGTGTTGGTCGCAAAATATATCGCAGAATTTACAGGCCTCCCATTTGTTACGGCTAAAAATAAATTTGAAGCGCTTGCTGCGCATGATGCTATTGTGGAATCGCATGGCGCATTAAAACAATTGGCGGTTTCACTCAATAAAATAGCCAATGATATCCGAATGATGGCCTCTGGACCACGTTCTGGAATTGGAGAAATTATAATTCCTGCCAACGAACCAGGAAGCTCTATTATGCCTGGAAAAGTGAACCCCACACAATGTGAAGCATTGACCATGGTTTGTGCACAAGTCATGGGGAACGATGTGGCCATAACTGTTGGTGGTACTCAAGGTCATTATGAATTAAATGTCTTTAAACCCATGATGGCCGCCAATTTATTACAATCAGCGCAACTGATCGGAGATGCTTGTGTAAGTTTTGAAAAACATTGTGCCTCTGGTATTGAGCCTAATCATAAAGTCATTAAGGCATTACTCAACAATTCACTGATGCTTGTTACTGCATTGAATACAAAAATTGGATATTATAAAGCTGCCGAGATTGCCAATACTGCCCATAAAAATGGCACTACACTTCGAGAGGAAGCCATCAATTTGGGATATGTTACTGCTGAAGAATACGATGCTTGGGTTAAACCCGAAGAAATGACTGGTGGTCTAAATTAAAATAATGCGTAAGGTTTTTATCAATATTCGAGAGCTGCTACAAGTGCGGTCAAATCGCCAAAAAAAAGTGGCTGGTGATGCGATGAAAACCCTACCGAAAATCGATAATGCCTTTCTGATTGTAGAAAACGACCGTATTTCAGATTTTGGCTCAATGACAGATTTTAAAGCTCAAAACGGTGATGAACTCATTGATGCAACCGATCGATTGGTTTTACCTTCTTGGTGCGATAGTCATTCCCATGTGGTGTATGCTGGAAATCGCAGTCAAGAGTTTGTGGATCGTATTAATGGATTGAGTTATGAAGACATTGCACGGCGTGGAGGAGGCATTTTAAACTCTGCTAAAACCCTTCAAAACACTTCTGAAGATGAACTTTTTGAGCAATCCTTAAATAGAGTTCAACATCTTACCAAATTGGGAACAGGAGCTTTGGAAATCAAATCGGGCTATGGACTCACTGTTGATGCTGAACTAAAGATGCTTCGAATTATTCAACGCATAAAGCAAGAGACAAATCTAAAAATTAAAGCTACATTTTTGGGAGCTCATGCTCTTCCTGAAAAATTTAAATCCAATAAAACCGCTTATATTGACTTGATAATCAATGAGATGCTTCCTAAAGTCCATCAAGAGAATTTGGCAGATTTTGTCGATGTTTTTTGTGAAAAAGGATATTTTGACCTCGATGACACCAATCGAATTTTATCTGCAGCAAAACGATACAAACTACAACCGAAAATCCATGTCAATCAATTCAATACATTTGGTGGTGTCGCTCTTGGTGTACAACATAATGCCCTGTCGGTAGATCATTTAGAAGAACTTTCTACGAGTGATATTGAGGCGCTTAAAAACTCCGAAACCATGCCCGTTGCTTTGCCAGGCTGTTCCTTTTTTTTAGGCATTCCCTATACCCCTGCACAACAACTAATAAACGCAGGACTACCGCTAGCATTGGCTAGTGATTACAACCCTGGTTCGGCACCAAGTGGAAATATGAATTTTGTGGTGAGTTTGGCATGTATCAAAATGAAAATGACTCCCGAAGAAGCCATTAATTCCGCTACCATCAATGGTGCTTATGCGATGGGAATTTCTGAACATTATGGCAGTATTACAATTGGAAAAAAAGCCAACCTTATTTTGACCAAAAAAATGGAATCTTACCACCAAATTCCTTATGAATTTGGAAATCTTCCTGTGGAAAAAGTGATGCTTGAAGGTAAATTTTTTGAAGACCTATAAAATGAAACATTTTAAAATTTTAACCTCTAACAAAGCCAAAAACCTTGTTCAAAAACGAGAGGGGGAAACAAAATTTTTTGAAGATGTTTCTTTTGGGAATTCCAAAAAATCTATTGAGAATCAACTTGAAAAATCATCCGCTAAGTTCGTGCTTTTTGGTATTTCAGAAGACATCGGTGTACGGGCAAACTTTGGTAAACCTGGAACAAAAAATGCTTGGAATTCGGTGCTAAAAACGCTTTTAAATATTCAATCTAATCGTTTTACAAAGGCCAACCAACTTCTTATTTTAGGGCATTTTGATTTCGATAAAATAGATTTCAAAAAGAGTGATGATAACATTGAAAAAAAGCTTCGAAAAAAGGTAACCATTATAGATAATGAAGTCACTCATTTGGTGCATTTGATTAAAAAAAATGGGAAAATCCCCATCGCCATTGGAGGTGGTCACAACAATGCATATGGCATGATTAAAGGTTGTGCATTGGGCTTAAAAAGTAAATTAAACGCTATAAATTTTGATGCCCATACCGACCTTAGAGGACTCGAAGGTAGACACAGTGGCAATGGATTTAGCTATGTACTTGAGGAAGGGTTTTTGGAACGCTATTTTGTTTTTGGAGTGCATGAAAATTACACCTCTGAGTATATTTATAACCGTATTGAAAACACTAAAAATATAGCGTATATTTCTTTTGAAAGTATTGGAGTGAGAAAAGAAATTTCATTTAAAAAAGCTCTAGAAAAAGGACAAGATTTTGTAAGCAAACAACCTTTTGGAGTAGAGGTCGATTGTGATGCCATAACCCATTGCCCAAGTAGCGCCATGACTCCTACTGGATTTGACAGTACAAAAGCGCGACAATTTGTATTTGGTTTGGGGAACCATTCTAATGCAACCTATCTACATATATGCGAGGCTGCACCAAAATTATATCCCAAAAAAAAAGGTTTTAATGTGGGTAAAATGATTACAGCTTTAATTGTGGATTTTGTGACTTCAAAAAGCGAATAAATCAATCTTCTTTTCGGAAACCATAACGCATCTGTCCCCAAAAATTTTGAGGCATCTTGGCATCATCACTGTAGCCAAGACGTAAATTTTTATCTGGTTTTGGAACATAATTTGTTCTAAAAATATAATCCCAAACGCTTAAACTTATGGCGAAATTTGCCCCATTTTTGAATGGCTCAGGAAGGGTGTGTGCATGATGATACAAGTGCATAATGGGGTTATTAAAAATGTACTTCAACGGACCATAGTCCAATTTAATATTGGCATGATTTAAATGACCGATAGCAATCGCCAAAAAATGTACTACAAAAGCTTGTTCGGGCTGAAAACCACCTAAGAGCATTAACGCTAAAACTTTTAAAGGTTTGTACAAAATATTTTCCATCCAGTGGTAGCGCAAATGTGCTGCAAAACCCATCTCTTTTACAGAGTGATGGACCTTATGAAATTTCCATAAAAAGTCGTAACGATGCAATAACGTATGTGTAAACCACTGTACAAAATCAAGAACAACAAAAAAGATTAGCAACTGAACTATGGGTGAAAAACTAGATAAATCTAAAACAGAAAGACTTGTCATTTTTATGCCTAGAATATCATTCGAAAATTTAGAAATGCATTTATAAAACCCACTAATAAAGATACTAAAGATGAAGAAATTAAAAAACATATAAAATCCATCCAACCAAAAGTCTTTTCTAAAGATTTTTTGTTCTTTTCGCCAAGGAAATACAACTTCTAAAGCAAAAACTATAAGAGAAATGACAATCAGTCCCCAAAAATAATTTTGATGCCATGGCACATCAAAAGTAATGGAACGCCATGTCCATTTAACTGTGCCTAGTAAAGCCTTTAAAAAAAGTTCTAAATAGTCCATTTTAATACTCTAAAAGCGTTTTGAGAACGGTCTCAAAATTACGCTTTGCAAGATACTGCTGTTCTAGGGAATTTGCAAATGGGATTGGGGTATTTAAACTTCCAACACGTTGGACAGGGGCATCTAGATATTCGAATGCTTGTTCCATAATTTGTGCAGAAATATCACTTGCAATACCGCCAAAAATAGAATCTTCTTGAAGAATAATCACACGGTTGGTTTTTTTAACCGAATTTAAAATACAATCCATATCCAGAGGTTGAAGTGAGCGCAAATCAATCAAATCAGCAGAAATATTTGGGTGATTATCTAGGGTTTCAAGTGCCCAATGTACGGCTGCACCATATGAAACAATCGTCACATCATTTCCTTCATTGAGTAGCGCTGCTTTTCCAAAAGGAATTGTATAATAATCTGTTGGAACATCCTGTTTAACACTACGATAAAGTGCTTTGTGTTCGAAAAAAAGTACAGGATTTGGATCTTCAATTGCAGTAGCCAAAAGTCCTTTGGCATCCAAAGGAAATGCGGGATACACCACTTTTAGTCCAGGTGTTTTTGTAAACCAAGCCTCATTGGTCTGCGAATGAAATGGGCCTGCTCCTACACCTGCACCACAAGGCATTCGGAGAACAATATTGGCCTCTTGCCCCCAACGGTAGTGTGATTTGGCCAAATAGTTAACAATGGGATTGAAACCTGAGCTTACAAAATCGGCAAATTGTAACTCAACCACAGATTTGATACCAGCGATTGATAAACCCATAGCGACTTCAACGATAGCCGACTCACAAATGGGGGTATTACGTACACGGGCTTTACCAAATTGTTCAACAAAACCGTCTGTAATTTTAAAAACACCTCCATATTCGGCAATGTCTTGCCCCATAATAACAAGGTCGTCATGTTGTACCATAGATTGTTTTAAGCCTTCAGAAATAGCATCTACAAAGCGTAGTTCTTTTAAAGATTGGTTTGGCTTAATTTCTTGATCATCAAAACTTTTATACACATCTTTAAGCTCTGTTTCTAAATCTGCAACGATAGTGTCTTCGGCAAAAGCTAAGTCCAAACCATTTTGAATTTCATTTGAAATTTCTGTTTTTAAAATCTGAATTTTAGATGTTGATAAAATATCTTGTCTGACTAAAAACGCTTCAAAATTGGAAATCGGGTCTTTGGTTTCCCAAAAATTCATTAAATCTTCAGGAACATATTTTGTACCACTCGCCTCTTCGTGACCACGGCGGCGAAAGGTTTTAAATTCTATAAGCACTGGACGTGGATTTTTTCGAACGCTTTTGGCAATTTTATTGACTTCTGAATACACCTCCAAAACATTGTTACCTTCGATGATATGAGACTCCATTCCATAACCTATTCCTCGATCGGCAATATGTTTGCACTTGTATTGTTCATCTGTTGGAGTAGATAATCCATATCCGTTGTTTTCAATACAAAACAATATAGGCAAGCTCCATACAGAGGCCACATTGAGGGCTTCATGAAAATCCCCCTCACTAGTTCCTCCTTCTCCAGAAAAAACGGCAGTTAATTTAGCTTCATTTCTTAAAATATGGGATAATGCAATGCCATCGGCTACACCAAGCTGTGGACCTAAGTGCGATATCATTCCCACTATTTTATACACTTGTGTTCCAAAATGAAACGAGCGATCTCGGCCTTTGGTAAAACCACTCGCTTTCCCTTGCCACTGAGAAAAAAGACGTTCTAATGGAATTTTTCTTGTGGTAAAAACGCCTAAATTTCGATGCATTGGAAGAATATATTCATCATTTTGTAATGCCATTGTAACCCCAACTGAAATGGCTTCTTGACCAATACCTGAAAACCACTTGGAAATTTTTCCTTGACGCAAAAGAACCAACATTTTTTCTTCAATCATTCTCGACTTGAGCATATTGAAATAGAGCTCTTGCTTAATCTTTTTAGAAACTTTAAATGATGAATATGAAAAAATAGACTTCAAAGAATTTCGAATACGTTTTAATCAAATGTAAAAAATAAATATGAACTAACACATCAAATTTTAAATCACTACAAAATAACTTATTGATTTCATATATTTGTGTAAAGTATTGTATTGATTATGAATAAAATTCCTAGTGTAAATCTCCAAGAATTTTTGTCTGAAGATTTACAACTCAAACAAAAATTTGTTTCTGAAATTGGACATGCCTACGAGACCATTGGATTTGTAGCGCTCAAAGGCCATTTTCTTGAAAATTCGTTAGTAAACTCTTTATACAGTGAAGTGAAAAAGTTTTTTGATATGCCTTTAGAAAAGAAACAACAGTATGAAGTTACAGGAATTGGAGGACAAAGAGGTTATGTTTCATTTGGTAAAGAAAGTGCAAAAGGACGCAAAGAAGGTGATTTGAAAGAGTTTTGGCACTTTGGTCAATACGTAGAAAATAATCCTGAGTTAGAGAATGAATATCATTCAAATGTAGAAGTTATAGAACTTCCTGAATTTAATACTACAGGAAAAGAAACCTACAGAAAGTTAGAAAAAACAGCAAAATATGTATTACGAGCATTGGCATTGTATTTAGAATTGGAAGAAACATATTTTGATGAATTTATCCATAATGGTAATAGTATTTTAAGACCTATACACTATCCTCCCATAACACAAGAACCTGAAAAAGCAGTGCGTGCTGCTGCACATGGAGATATCAATTTAATCACACTTTTGATGGGCGCTCAAGGTCGTGGACTCCAAGTGCAAAACCACAATGGAGATTGGGTTGATGCCATTGCAGAGGATGATGAATTGATGATCAATGTAGGTGATATGCTTTCTCGCCATACAAATAATAAACTAAAATCAACCATCCACAGAGTTGTAAACCCGCCGCGTGAGTTGTGGGGCACATCACGTTATTCTATACCATTTTTTATGCACCCTATTAGCGCCATGAAATTGGATGTTTTAGAAAGTTGCATTGATGAAAATAACCCAAAACAATTTGAAGATATCACCGCTGGAGAGTTTTTAAATCAACGCCTAAAAGAATTAGGGTTAACCAAAAAATAATGGACTTAAGAGACCAACTCCAAAATCTTTTTCCTGACCATAAAGAAACCGAAGCACAAAGCAACTCCGAAAAAAATCATGGGTTGTGGATGCAGCAGGCCCCATTGGTTTGTAAATATGAAAAGCGAAAAGGCAAACCCATTACTATTATTGAGGGGTATACTGGTGCGGATGCTGATTTCAAAACTTTAACTTCTAAATTGAAAAAAGAATTTAGTGTAGGAGGAAGTTTCAAAAAAGAAAGCATTATCATTCAAGGGGATTACAGAGATAAAATCATGGAATTTCTCAAAGATTTAGGATTTCATGTCAAACGTGTTGGAGGATAAACTGAAATGTATGAGCATCAAAAAATCTGAATTAATTTTAAATCCAGACGGGAGTATTTACCATCTCAATTTGAGACCAGAGCACCTTGCGCCAATCGTAATTACCGTTGGCGATCCTGACCGAGTAGACCATGTGTCGCGCTATTTTGATACGATAGAATTTAAAATTCAAAAACGAGAATTTAAAACACATACTGGAGTGTATAAGAACCAGCAGATTTCTGTAATTTCTACGGGAATTGGCTCTGATAATATTGATATTGTTTTAAACGAATTGGATGCATTAGTGAATATTGACTTTAAAACTCGACGTATTAAACCTGATTTGACGTCTCTAAAAATTGTACGTATTGGTACTTCTGGAGCGCTTCAATCCGATATTCCTGTAGACTCCTTTTTGTTAAGTTCTTATGCAATAGATATCAATGGTATGTTGCAATCATATCAAATAAAAAGGATTCAAAACACAGCTATTGAAACTGCGTTTTGCAAACATACCAATTGGGATTCTGAACGCGCAAAACCTGTTGTTGTTCAAAATTCAAAGTCGCTTGAAACTCAACTTTTAGACAACAATATACAATATGGAATAACCGCCACTTGTGGAGGATTTTATGGCCCTCAAGATAGAATATTGCGTTTGCAACCAAAAGACAGTATTTTTAGAGATAAATTGCAATCATTTCGTTTTGAAAACTTAAGAATTACCAATTTTGAAATGGAAACTTCTGCAATTTACGGGTTATCAAAATTATTGGGACACCAAGCGTGCTCTATGAACGCCATTTTGGCCAATAGAGTCAATGGGACATTCAGTAAAAATTCTGAAGAAACTGTGGATCTATTGATTAAATACACTTTAAAAAAATTAACTTGTTAATGAAGGAGGTTCGAATTGGGGGGGTGCCAGAGCATTTTAACTATGCATGGTATTTAGGGTTGAAAAATAAAGCATTTAGAAGCAGAGGTATTAATTTGCGATGGAAAGACTGCCATGGAGGAACAGGAGAAATGGTTCAGGCTTTGGGAAACAACACCATAGATTTGGCTGTTGTACTTACCGAAGGGATTGTAAAAGCAATTACAGACGGCAACCAAAGTAAAATTGTGCAAACTTTTGTACAATCACCGTTAATTTGGGGCATTCATGTGGCTGAAACATCGCCATACTTAGACCTCTCAGAACTTAAAAACAAAAATGCTGCAATAAGTCGAAAAGGCTCTGGATCGCATTTAATGGCTTATGTTAATGCACAACAGTTGAGCTGGGATACGGACCATGATTTGAAATTTAAAATTGTTAAAAATCTTGAGGGTGGTATACGTGCATTAACAGATGGCGAAGCGGATTATTTTATGTGGGAAAAATTTACCACAAAACCACTTGTCGACAACAACACTTTTAGACGCATTGGGGAATGCCCTACACCTTGGCCTTGTTTTGTGATTGCCGCTAGAAATGAATTTATCAAAAACAATTCTGATGTATTGCACTCGTTTTTGGAAATCATTAACGGCATTTCTAAAGATTTTAAATCCATTCCCGAAATAGATCAAATTATATCCAAACGCTATGGACAAAAACAAAAAGATGTACAAGCGTGGTTAAATAGTACAGAATGGTCGCAAAAAAATATTGATGAAAATACAATTGAAGCAGTACAACAACAATTGATAGCTTTGGATATTATAGGTCGTAAACTCCCCTATTCTGAATTAGTAAAATCAATCTAATTGCCAATTTATGGGGGATTTATGTTTTGACTTTAAAAATGTATTGCATTTACTAAAATGCTGATTTCCAAACCAATACCCTCGATTTGCACTCAGTGGCGAAGGATGACCACTTTCTAAAATTAAATGCTTTTTTGAATCTATCAGTTTTGCTTTTTTTCGTGCAAAGCCTCCCCAAAGCATAAAAACAACATCAGAATTTTCGCTAGAAATTGCTTTAATTACATAATCTGTAAACTGTTCCCAACCCTTTTTTTGATGACTTCCCGCCTCCGCTGCTCTAACCGTTAAGGTTGCATTTAAAAGCAAAACCCCTTGAGAAGCCCAAGAACTCAAATCACCACTTTTTGGATATGGAATTCCCAAATCCGTTTGTAATTCCTTAAAAATATTTACTAATGATGGTGGGTGGGCTATACCATCATTAACTGAAAACGATAATCCGTTGGCTTGGCCTACGCCATGATAGGGGTCTTGGCCAATAATTACAACTTTTAAATCTGATAAAGGACATAAAGTAAAAGCATTAAACACTTGTTCTTTTGGAGGATAACATGTCTGAAATTCGTATTCTTTTTTTATAAAATCTACTAAATCCAAAAAATATGGGGCTTTAAATTCTGGAGTTAAAATGGGTTTCCAACTGTCGTGTAATTTGCGCATAGCTTACATCTTTTTGGGGTCTTAAATAAATGCTAAGAAAAGAAATTTAAAGGATATTCTAAACATTAATACCTAAATTTGCTTTCGATTTTTGGAGTATGATAACAATTTCTCAAAAAACCTTAGATGATTTAGAGTTTGATGCGGTGGTTGCACAAATTGCATCATTTTCTATAACTCACCTTGGAAAAGCAAAAATTCAACACCTTAAACCTTACGAAAATCAAAAAGATGCGGTTTATATGTTGGATTTGACCCATGAATTTATATCATCTTTTGAAAATGAAAACCGCATTCCAAATCATGGTTTTGAAGATATAGCAGAGGAGTTAAAGCTTTTAAGAATCGAAAATAATTTTTTGGAGGTCGAACAATTTCGAAAAATTGCATCGCTGTCCATTACCACCAATGTGCTTTTGAAGTTTTTTAAAAAATTTCATGAATATTACCCCCTCCTTTTTGAACGTTCGGAGCAACTAGAAAAAACATCTTTAATTTCTGATCAAATCAATAGCATCATCAATAAGTATGGTGAAATTCGAAATGATGCCTCAGAAACACTTTATAGTTTAAGAAAATCCATACAATCGGTACGAACAAAGATAAATACGAGTTTTAATGCAGCGCTTAGCCATTACAACAACGCAGAGTATTTGGATGAAATCCGTGAAACGGTAATGGAAAACAGGCGTGTTTTGGCCGTCAAAGCCATGTATCGCCGAAAAGTCAAAGGGAGTATTTTAGGGGCTAGCAAAACAGGAAGTATTGTGTATATAGAACCTGATACTACACAAAGTTACCAACGCGATTTAAACAATTTGGAGTTTGAAGAAACCGAAGAAATTAAACGCATACTTCTTGAATTGACGAACTTTATTAGAGGATTCAAACCCCTTTTGGAGCAATATCAGGAATATTTAACGCTTATGGATGTACTCTACTCCAAAGCTAAATATGGAAAATCAATTAACGCCATTCGACCTCAAATCAGTGAAACACAAGAATTGTTTTTAAGAGATGCCTATCATCCTTTGCTTTTGGTGGCCAATAATGAAGAAAAGAAAAAAACCTTTCCTCAAACCATTCAAATGGCTACCGATAGCAGAATTATTGTGATTTCTGGCCCCAATGCCGGAGGAAAAAGTATTACTCTAAAAACGGTTGGGTTGCTACAAGTGATGATGCAATCGGGATTATTAATCCCTGTTCATGAACGCTCAAGAATGTGTTTTTTTGAAACCATTTTAAGTGATATTGGCGATAACCAATCCATTGAAAATCATTTGAGCACCTACAGTTATCGTCTCAAACAAATGAATCATTTTCTAAAAAAATGCACCAAACAAACCTTGTTTCTAATTGATGAATTTGGAACAGGAAGTGATCCAGAACTGGGCGGGGCTTTGGCCGAAACCTTTTTGGAGGTATTTTATGAACGTGAGGCCTTTGGCATCATCACGACGCACTACAGTAATTTGAAACTTTTGGCCAACGAATTGCCTCATATTCAAAATGCGAACATGCTGTTTGATGAAAAAACACTTTTACCTATTTTTAAACTGGTCATTGGTCAAGCAGGCAGTTCATTTACGTTTGAGGTGGCACAAAAAAATGGTATTCCCTACAGTTTAATCAATCGCTCTAAAAAGAAAATAGAACGCGGTAAAATTCGTTTTGATAAAACCATTGCAAAGCTTCAAAAAGAACGTTCTAAATTGGAAAAAACCGAACGGGCACTAAAACAAAATGAGGTCAAAAAGGGTTTGGAAGCAGAACGTTTGGAAAGCATCAACGAAAAGGCACAAAAAAAACTGCAAAACTATCAAGAACTCTACGACAGCAATCAACGCTTGATTTATTTAGGTAAAAAAATTCAAGATTTAGGGGATAAATTCCAGCAAAACAAACGCAAACGTGAGCTTTTGGCAGAGTTGTTTAAATTGGTTCAAATCGAAAATTCCAAAAAAGAAAAACTCACCAACAAACAAAAACAAGCGCAACTCAAAGCAAAAAACCGTTTGCAAAAAGAGGTCGATCAAAAAGTAGCCAAAATCCGAAAGGAAAAGAAAGCCGCCAAAGAAAAAGCAGCAAAAACGCCTCCAAAACCAAAACATGATTTTAAGGTGGGTGAAAACGTCCGTATGGACGATGGTAGGGCCATTGGGACTATAGACAAAATCGAAAAAGGTAAAGCGGTGGTCAATTATGGATTGTTTACAACAACGGTGAGCTTGGAACGTTTGGAGTTTGTAAAACCAAAGAAATAAAGTCATGGTTGTATTTTTTGATGGTGTTTGTAATTTGTGTCAACATAGCGTACGCTACCTCCTTAAACACGATAAAAAAAAGGTCTTAAAGTTCGCTTCACTTCAAGGGCAATATGCTAAAAAAACACTCAACGCTGAACATCTTAAAAATTTAGAGAGCCTCCTTTTTTACAATAAAAAAACGCTTTACAAAAAGAGTGATGCCGTATTGGAACTGTGCAAAGTTTTAGAGGGTGGGCACAAACTACTGTTAGTAGGCTATCTCCTCCCCAAATTTTTAAGAGATGGACTGTATAGTATGATTGCCAAAAACCGCTACCGATGGTTTGGAAAACAAGACTATTGTATGATGCCTACAAAGGATATACAGGACAGGTTTTTGGAATAAAAAGAGCTTCCCTTTCCCCTATCCCAACCACTACACCAAAAAAAGTTTCCAAAAAATGTGACTTTATAGGTTTTTATGTGTCTAAAACGATAGGGAAGTGTATATGTTTCGCTTTTGGAAAATCGATATACATAATAAAAACAAGCTATTGTATTGATTTACAAGAACATAGCAAAACACCCCTAAAAATGATATACGAAACTTATAAAAGTTGGATATACGCAATGCGTATATTCAAATGTTGGCACCAATTTGATCACAGAAATATGAAATGGCCTTTAACAGCAATTTTTACAATTTTAATCTTGACCGATTTAATTGCGAGTCCTCAAGTTCCTGATTATATAATTTACAAAAACGACACAATTCCGACATATAACTTATTGGTCGAACAATATCTACAAACTCGGAAAGATGATAATGGAAGATTATTTGATTTGAGTTTTAGAAACTCAATAGATGGTCAGTTAGGCACTTCAATGAACTGTTGGAGAGGATATCAAGCCATTTACAAAATAGAAAATGATAGTTTATTTGTAAGTGCAATAATTGACTGCCAATCTCCGGAAAATAAAAATCAAACACCAAATAACTACATCAAAAAAGTATTCGAAGATAAAGTCAAATCTGACAAAGTTTTTATAAACTGGTATAGTGGAAATATTAGTTTTCCAGAAAAATCTAAAGAAAACAAAATCTTACGTTGGGATGGAGTATTTGAAAGAGTTTTTCTCTATGAAACAGCTATAAAAATTGAAGATGGAAAAATAATTGAAATTAGTAACGTACAAAACTATGTCGATTTAGAAAACGGAATAGATAGAATGAAAAGAGATTCTATCAACAACATTTTATTTAACCATATCAAGAATTACAAATGGACTAAAAAGGACAATTTTGACTGTGGGGAGGAATATACAGTCGTAATTGGAAAAAACGGAAAAATAAGTGATGTGATAATGACTGATTATCAAACCAAGGAACAGATTGAAGAATATTGGGACACTAAAAGAGAGTATAATTTTTGTGTAAAATCTGTAGAAAAAGCACTATCTGAATTGCAATTTGACGTGCTAAAACGGAAAGGAAAACCGATAGAGGAAATGGTGTTTATCGAAATTTGGTTTAATGAAGATGGAACAATAGAAAACTGGACGGATTAAAAAAAAACTGGTGCCAACAACGTATATAAAAAATAGCGGTTTTGGTGCTTAAACGAAAGATAAATAATAAAATAAAGGTCAGTAATAAACCGAAAAGTTAGTGCTTAAAAATCCGCTACTACTCATACACGAAACCGTTAGCCATAATTAAAGCAAACAAAATGCAAATGAAAAAATTAAACCTAATTATATTTATTTTACTTCCAATGTTAAGTTTAGGACAGACAGAAAAAGAAACCGCTAAAAAAGTTTCGGCTGAATTTGATAAATACTACAATTTCAATGAATATCAGAAGATTTTTGACTTGTTCTCACCCGAAATGAAAAGCGCATTACCAATTGAACAAACGACCGACTTTCTAAAAGGGTTAAAAAATCAAGCTGGTAAAATCCAAAAAAGAGAATTTATTAAATATGAACAGACTTACGCTTCGTACAAAACAACCTTTGAACGAGCAGTTTTTGCAGTAAATATTTCCCTTGACAATAATGCAAAAATCAATGGTCTTTTTGTAAAACCTTTTAAAGAAGATAATCTTCCCAAACTTGAAAAAAATAAAACAAAACTGATTTTGCCATTTAATGCGAATGGACTGTATTTTGGGGCGGAGACACTATAGAATTGAATTATCACATAGAAAGCGAAGCTCAAAAAAATGCATTCGATATTGTCATTACGGACAATAATGGAAAAACCTTTAAAACAGACGGAAAAACTAACGAAGATTATTATGCTTTTGGAAAAGAATTAATCGCACCTTGTGATGCGGAAGTGGTTTTAGCTGTCGACGGAATAAAAGACAACACACCAGGGGAATTAAATCCTGTTTATGTTCCAGGAAATACGGTGGTTCTTAAAACAATTAATAATGAATTTCTGTTTTTTGCTCATTTTAAGCAAAACTCAATTGTTGTGAAACAAGGACAAAAGGTAAAAAAAGGAGAATTAATAGGTCTTTGTGGAAATTCTGGGAATTCATCAGAAGAACATTTGCATTTTCATATTCAAAATGTAGAAGATATAAACAAAGCGACTGGAGCTAAGTGTTATTTTGACGAGATAATAGTAAATGGTAAATTAAAAAATGATTACTCGCCTGTGAAGAGTGATAAAATTGAAAACAAATAGGGAATAGACCCCAAATCACTTCACCTCTTCCCAATGGTCGTCTCAGTCTTTGGGTTTTGGAGTATGGAGTTTGCCTTCTAGTTTTGCAATAAGAGTTGACACCGTGGCATCGCCGGTGACGTTAATCACCGTTCGGCACATATCTAATGGACGGTCTACAGCAAAAATAAGAGCCAATCCTATAGCGAGTTTATCGGCAGGAAACCCAACAGATTCCAAAACAATCACCAACATGACCATTCCAGCACCAGGAACTGCGGCACTCCCAATAGAGGCCAACAAAGCCGTAAGGACAATCATCAGTTGGTCAGTAAACGTCAAATCGAAGTTTAACGCTTGCGCAATAAATACCGCCGCTACGGCTTGATATAAACTCGTTCCGTCCATATTAATCGTTGCCCCTACAGGCAATACAAAACTGGACACTTCTTTGTCCACGCCTACATGCTCTTCAACACGTTCCATAGTTACAGGCAGTGTTGCTGCACTACTGCTAGTGGAAAACGCCAACAATTGCGCCGGACTGATTTGTTTTAAAAACCAAAACGGATTTTTTTTCACCACAACACCAACAACAATCAAATAGAAACAGACCATCAGTAACAATCCACCAACCACAACGGAAGCATAAAATAAAAGCGCATACAACAACTCTGGATCTCCAGAAGATACCACCACATTGGCCAACAACGCAAAGACCGCATAGGGTGCAGTAAGCATGATCAAATCAACCATTTTAAGGACAACATCATTGAGAGAATCAAAGACATCTTTTAGAGGTTTAGCACTTTTTTCGCCAATTAATAACAGTGAAATTCCTAAAAATATGGCCAAAAAGATGACTTGAAGCATAAGTTTGTTATTGCTGAGTGCAGAAAAGGCATTTTCTGGAATCATATCCACCACAAAATCTAATGGTCCACTTTGTTGTTGGCGTGTGGCTTCTGCAATTTTACCTTGTACACTGCTGTTATTGGCATAGGTTTCGGTCAGTTTTGAAATGGTTGCATCTGAAACCCCATCCCCTGGGTTAAAAATGTTAACCAACGTCAATCCGATACTAATAGCAATGACGGTGGTTAGGACATAAATCACAATGGTTTTAACACCTATTGATGCAAATTTAGAGATATCTTTTAAGTCCGAAATTCCTTTGATAAGTGAGGCTAAAATGAGTGGAACTGCAATGAGTTTTAGGAGTTTAACAAAAATAGTTCCTAGAGGCTTTATCCAAGATGTAACAAATGCTTCACCACCTTGAATTTGAAGCATAACGAAGCCAAAAACAACGCCTAGGAGCATGCCTATTAGTATTTTCCAATGTAGGGCTAGAGATTTCATAAAATTTAGAGTTTAGAAAGTCGATTGAGCAGCATAAAATCTGCAATAACTAATGCCGCCATCGCTTCCACAATGGGAACAGCACGTGGCACAACGCAAGGGTCATGACGCCCTTTTCCATGCATTTCAACAGTATTTCCATCTTTGTCTATGGTTTCTTGAGCTTGCATGACTGTGGCTACAGGTTTAAACGCCACATTAAAATAGATATCCATTCCATTGCTAATTCCACCTTGTATACCACCAGAACGATTAGTTTTGGTTGAGCCATCGTTGTTAAACACATCATTATGTGCGCTACCTTTCATTTTTACGCCTTCAAAACCTGAACCATATTCAAAGCCCTTTACGGCATTAATCGAAAGCATGGCTTTGCCTAATTGTGCATGGAGTCGGTCAAATACTGGCTCGCCTAGACCCACTGGAACATTTTTTATAACACAAGAGACCGTTCCTCCTATGGTATCGCCTTCTTTGCGAATAGCCTTGATTTTTTCAATCATTTGTTCAGCCAAAATAGGATCTGGACAGCGTACTGGGTTGGATTCGGTTTTGGAAAAATCTAGTTCCTGATAATTTTTATCTAAAGAAATATCGCCAACAGCAGATGTATAGGCATTAATTTCGATAGCACTTAAAAATTGTTTTGCTATTGCACCAGCAACAACTCGACATGCGGTTTCTCGTGCCGAACTTCGTCCTCCACCTCTGTAGTCGCGTTGACCATATTTTTCGTTATAAGTAAAATCGGCGTGACTTGGACGAAATACATCTTTGATGTGACTGTAGTCCTTAGATTTTTGATTAGCGTTTTTGATGATAAAGCCAATAGGCGTTCCTGTTGTAACTCCCTCAAATATTCCTGATAAAAACTCAACCGTATCAGATTCTTTTCGTTGGGTTACAATTTTGGATTGCCCTGGTTTTCTGCGATCCATTTCGTGCTGAATAGCATCAAAATCAATTGAAATCCCTGCAGGACATCCATCAATTACACCACCAATAGCCACTCCATGTGACTCTCCAAAAGTTGTTAACTTAAATACGTTACCAAAAGAATTTCCAGCCATTTATATCATATAATTTTCAGAGTTGGTAAAATTAATAAAACAAACTCTAGTAGACACTAAATTGAGATACAATTTTTTAAAGCAGTTTTATAGATTTCTTCATAAGCAGGAACGATTTGATGAATATCAAACTTTAAGGCTGTTGATTTTGCACCTTTTTTGAAGACCTCTAAGTCAGTCTTATTTTTAAGAATATGAATGGCATTTTGAGACATATTTTTGATATCTCCAACAGGGCTCAAAAATCCAGAAACACCATTGATATTTACTTCAGGTAATCCACCAGAATTACTGGAAACAACAGGCACTCCAGAAGCCATAGCTTCCAAAGCAGATAGCCCAAAACTTTCCGTTTCTGAGGGTAAAAGAAATAAATCGCTAAAACATAAAATTTTGTTGACCTCATTGCTATTCCCCAAAAAAACAACCTTGTTTTCAATATTAAGCTCCGTACAAAGTTGTTCTGCTTTTTCGCGTTCGGGGCCTTCTCCAATCATCATTAATTTTGATGGAATTTCTTTTTGAATCGCATGAAAAATATGAATCACATCAGGAATGCGTTTTACAGATCGAAAATTACTTATATGCGTGATAACTCGTTCATCTGGCATGGCCAACAAATCACGTTGACAGTTTTTAGTAGTTGGCTTGTGCTTATCTAAATCAATAAAATTGGGAATGACTGTTATGTCTTTTTTAGTATTAAATAGTCGCTGTGTGTCTTCTTTTAAACTTTGGGAAACAGACGTTACAGCATCTGATTTATTGATACTAAAAGTCACAGCAGTTTTATAAAAGGGGTGGCTACCAACAAGGGTAATATCTGTACCATGAAGGGTTGTTACAATTGGAAGCTCAATACCTTCTTCATGCAACATTTTTTTGGCCATATACCCTGCGTAGGCATGAGGAATGGCATAATGAACATGCAATACGTCAATTTGATGTACTTTTACCATATCTACAATTTTACTAGATAAGGCCAATTCGTAGGGTTGGTAGTGAAATAATGGATAATTTGGTACATGAACTTCATGAAAATGAACATTGGCACCAAGTAGTTCTAGACGTACAGGCTGACTGTAGGTAATAAAATGGACCTCATGACCTTTTTTAGACAATTCCAATCCAAGCTCAGTGGCGACTACACCACTACCGCCGAAGGTAGGATAACATACAATTCCAATTTTCATTTTTAGTCAACTATGGCCTCGTAAATCAGGCGCTGTATTTCTGTTCGAATATTTTCTTTTAACAAGCGGTTATTTTTAGAGTCTGGGTAAGTTCTGTTTGACAAAAATACATAAATAATTTCTTCTTCTGGATCGGCCCAAGCATAGGTGCCTGTAAAACCAGAATGCCCAAAACTTGTCATAGAAATACAACCACAAGTAGGTCCTTCATCTTCGAGTTGAGGCTTATCAAATCCAACACCACGTCGATTATCTTCATCACAAAAGTAGCAAGTATTAAACGCATTAATTGTTTCAGATTTTAAAAATTGATTGCCGCCATAATAACCATATTGAAGATACATTTGCATGAGTTTGGCCACATCATTAGCATTGCTGAAAAGCCCTGCATGACCGCCTACCCCATTTTGCATTGCAGCACCCATATCGTGTACATAACCATGAACCGTGTCAAATCTGAAATACGTATCTTTTTCTGTAGGAACCAATTGAGATGTATCAAATTTTTCTAAGGGTTTATACGTCGACATATTTGCTCCAATAGCGTTATAAAATCGTTGTTGAATAAGTGCATCGAGGGGAACATCATAATACGACTCTATATAATCTTTAAGAAAATAATAAGGTAAATCGCTATAGCGGTATTGTTTTTCTTCTAAAAGTTCCGACTCCATTAAATGTTGATGAATTGTATCTGTTATGTCTTTTCTCAGAAATGAATTTTGTGAAATTTGAATCGGATATTTTTTAGATTTTTTTGAACTAAAAAACTTTGAGATGGGGGTATTAGTAACAGAATCCAAAGTTGACTTGTAGAAAGGAATCCAAGGTTTTAGACGTGCAAAATGCGACAACATTTCTTTGAGTGTAATATCTGATTTATTCGATGTTTTGTATTTGGGTAATAGATCCCCCAATTTGTCATCTAAACTCACAGAACCATGCTCTACCAACTCCATAAGTAAGGGAAGTGTAACTAAAATTTTGGTTAAAGAAGCCAGGTCATATAAATCTTCAAAAGATACTTTGCGTTGTTTGGAATAGGTATGATACCCAAAATTTTTGTTGTAAATCACCTTTCCTTTTCTGGCAACAAGCAATTGAATTCCAGGTGTCATTTCGTCCTCAATTGCAAAATTGGCAACAGAATCAAGCTTTGAAAGTTTTAGGCGACTCATTCCAACACTTTCAGGATTTCCATAAGAAAGTCTATCGATTTTGGAAGTTTCAAAACCATGCCCAACTTTGTACATTGAATTTGAAATACTTACAGGTAGTTTTCCTTTTGCAGGAAGTGCTCCAAATAGTATTTGAGCCGTTAGTTTTTGCGCTACTCTACTATTTTGATAGCCTACAACAACACTTTCAAAATTTGAAAATGACTTTATAGCATCCAATGTATATGGTTTTGAAAATACATTCAATACAACTTCGTTGGTTCTGGCTATTTCTTGTAACCAAACAAGCTCTTTGTTTGTAAACTTGTAGGACTTCCAAGGGGTTGAGTTTGATTTATGAAATCCAATAATCACTAAATTAAATTGCTTTAATTTTCGAATAAGCTCATCTAAATTATTGTCAGATACGGGAGTGATTTTGGTGTACTTTTTTAATGTTTTGAGAAAAGTATCTCCAGAACTGTCTCCCATTCCAACATAAGCTATATTCTTTAACTCTAAATCCTTGATGGGAAGTGTGGCATTATTATTTTTTACCACAGTAATCGCATTTTGCATCAATTTTGAATACAAAATATCATCTTTAGAACGATTCAAATCGGCAACCAAATTTTTAGTTTCTATAGGTTTGTAATTATTAAGGCCAACTTTGTATTTGGCCATCAAAATCTTTTTTACAGAATGTGCTAATCGATCTTCTGAAATATGCCCTGAATAATACGATAGCATAATTTTTTCCATTCCTATCTCAACGTTTTCTGACATCAGCAAAACATCATTTCCTGCAATAAAAGCCTGTAAGTCAATTTCGCCTGGTACACTAAAATTTGAAACGCCTTTCATATCAAGAGCATCAGTAAAGATTAAGCCCTGAAAATTAAGTTTTGATTTTAAAAGGTCTGTTATAATAGGCTTTGATAATGAAGAAGGATAGTTCGTTCTTTGCTCTAAGCTTGGAACATTCAAATGAGCAACCATTACACTAGATAATCCATTAGCAATCAGTTCATTATAAGGGAATAATTCTACTTCTTCTATCCGATTTTTATCAAAATTTATTGTAGGTAACGTTTTATGAGAATCTTTATCGGTATCGCCATGACCAGGAAAATGTTTAGCATTGGCCAAAACTCCTGCACTTTGCATGCCCTGCATAAATGCTAGTGCTTTTTGTGTCACATTATGTTTATTTTCTCCAAAAGAGCGATTACCAATAATGGGGTTTTTGGGGTTTGTATTGATATCAACAACAGGAGCAAAATTAAAATGAACACCCATACGTTTGCAGTGTTCTCCAATATATTGACCTGTTTTTTTTATTAAATTCAAATCTTCGATAGCACCCAAAGTCATGTTCCATGGAAAAGCATAAGTTGAATCGAGTCGCATGCTTAACCCCCACTCTGCATCCATCCCTACAATAAGTGGGATTTTGGAATTGGCCTGCAGTTCATTGTCCAATTTGGCTTGACGTACAGGACCTCCATTTGAATATATAATGCCCCCAATATGCTGTTTTTTTATAAGCTCTAAAAGTTTTGTTTTTTGAAGTTTTTTTTCATCTGAAAACGCCTGAACCATAAAGAGTTGTCCTACTCTTTCTTTCAAACTCATAGTGTTATAAAGACTATCAACCCATTGTCTTTGAGCCAAACTGTCGGAAGAAACCAAAGGCGATTGAGAAAACAACGAAAATGAAGAAAGCCAAAATAACGTAAATAAGTGTCGCATAAATGGAGTTTACTAAAATAGATAAGTAAATACTATGCCAAATTACTATTTTTCGTATGATTTTTCAATAAATAATGCTGTTATAATTGAATAAATTGAATTGCTTATTTAAAATTTATAATCATTTGGCATACATATTGTTTCGATATAATTTTTAAAAATAAAAAGTATGAAAAAAATTGCATTACTACTAACACTCACATTTTGTGGAATAAATTTCGCACAAACAAAAAACTTTATTGATCAACCCTATCTGGAAACTACTGCAAAGGTGGATACCCTTGTTACCCCCGATCAAATTTATCTGTCTATTTATATTGATGAAGGGGAAGACCGAAACAAAACTTCTTTGGAAAAACAAGAAAGAAAAGTGGCTGCTGTTTTAGAAAATTTGGGAATAGATCTAAAAAAACAATTAAAACTTGATAACCTAGCAAGCCATTACAAAAAATACTTTTTAAAGCGTAAAAATGTTTTAAAATCAAAGTCCTATACCCTAGAGGTATATGATGCCATGACCGCCGGAAACGTTCTTATTGGATTGGAATATGAAGGAATTTCGAATGTTCGTTTAATTAAAACCGCATACTCAAAAATTGAATCCTTAAAATTAGACCTAAAATCAAAAGCCATTTTAAAAGCAAAAGCACAAGCTGAAGCGCTAACCAAGCCTCTAAATCAGCAACTTGGAAAAGCAATTCATATCAATGATAAATATTTTAGTAGACCTTATTATTATGACAATATGAGAATGGCAGCAAGAGCAGATTATGCGATTGAAGACACTGTTGAAACTCCTATAGATATTGAATTTTCAAAAATAAAGGTAGAAAGTGAAGTTTCTGTTCGATTTGCAATCCATTAGAAAAAACGACTATGCCAGCTTTCTTCGGCAGGGACTTCCCAGTGTTCCAAGTACTCTGCTTTATTTTGCACTAAGTTATTGAAAACAATAGTCTTTTTGGAGACAGCTCTATTTTTAGCCATCGTTTTAAAATCTTTTAAGGGTTTGTAGGCCACAAAATCCCCTTGTTTATATGAGACATTCATTTTATCCATTAAATCCACCGAATATTCTTGTTCCAATGTTTGAATAAAATGAACTGATGCATCAATAGAACAGCCTGTAGCGGTTTGTAGATTTTGATCTAAAGCGATGACAATAAAACGTTTATATTTAATTTCAAATCCAGCTTTGAGATCTGCTCCATGAGCAGTCCATGTGTTGAGAAATTCAGAAATTTTTTGAGAAATTTCAATGTTTTCAACATCAGAAAACGAACGATTGCACTGGTATATCCACACTCTTGAGGTCTCTGGAAGGTCTTGAAAATTGACTAACATTTATTTATAAATCTTCTGCGTTTGCAATAAGTTCAGCAATGTCCAAAACTTCAATTTGTCCTTCGGCTTTATTTTTTACACCGTCAGACATCATCGTATTACAAAATGGACATCCAGCTGCTATTATTTCTGGTTTAACCTCAATGGCTTGCTCTGTACGTTCAATATTTATTTCTTTGTTGCCAGGTTCAGCTTCTTTAAACATTTGAGCTCCACCAGCACCACAACACAATCCTTTTTTTCGACAATTTTTCATTTCTACCAACTCTGCGTCAAGTTTTTTTATGAGATCTCTTGGAGCCTCATAAACATTATTGGCGCGTCCCAAATAGCATGGATCGTGAAACGTAATACGTTTGCCTTTGAATTGACCACCCTCTATGGTAAGTTGTCCCTCGTCCAACAGGCTTTTCAAAAACTGTGTATGATGAACCACTTCATATGTTCCGCCTAAAGAGGGATATTCATTTTTTAAAGTATTAAAACAATGAGGACATGCGGTAACTATTTTTTTAATTTCGTAAGCATTTAAAACTTCAATATTTGTTACGGCTTGCATTTGAAATAAAAACTCATTCCCAGCACGTTTTGCGGGGTCACCAGTACAACTTTCTTCGGCACCAAGTACGGCAAATTTCACCTTAGCTTTGTGAAGAATTCGTACAAAAGCTTTTGTGATTTTTTTTGCTCTATCATCAAAGCTTCCTGCACATCCTACCCAAAACAAAACATCAGGAGCTATTCCTTGTGCATGAAATTCGGCCATTGTTGGAACTTTTAGTTGCTCGCTCATTGTGTATTTTTATTTATTACTTATTGTCATCAAAGACTTGTATGGTTACTTCTTTTTCAACCAAATCTGTAAATTTACCTTTATAGCGAGTTGCTTTTACCAAGTGGTTATCAATCCAGTGGTAATTTCCACCTCTTGGTTTGCCCATCAATAGCGTATGATAATTGAATCCATGTTTTGCAAGCCAGTTCTCTGTAACTTCTCTATGATATTCAGTTCTTGAGGTAAAAAAGCATATCATATGCCCTTCTTCATACCATTTGTTACAGGTTTGCTTGGCATCTTCAAAAGGCAAACATGTGGCCATGCGTTGGGGCTCTTCATTTGGTACATCTTCCGTTATGGTACCATCAATATCAATTAAATAATTTTTTACGCCATCAGGCAAAACAGGGCTTATTAATTCTCCTTCTTCTACTTTTTGGTGTAATAGTGCGTCGGCTTCTTCTCTTTTCATTTTTAAATTAATTTATTCTTTATTCCAGTTTAATCGATCCATTTGGTTATACGGCCATGGTGCGCCGTTATTTTCAATGTTGGTCATCATTGTGTTGAGTTCTGTTGGTGCTGCGCTGTTTTCCATCACAAGATAGCGTCGCATATCCATAATGATTGAAAGTGGATTAATACTAATTGGGCAAGCCTCTACACATGCATTACAACTTGTACAAGCCCACAATTCCTCATTAGTGATAAAATCACCAAGCAACTGTTTCCCATCGGGCTTAAAAGTTCCTTTATTATTATCAATATTTTGGCCAACTTCTTGTAAACGATCTCGAGTATCCATCATAATTTTACGAGGCGATAACTTTTTCCCTGTTTGGTTTGCAGGACATTCACTAGTACATCGACCACATTCTGTGCAGGTATAGGCATTTAATAATTGAATTCTATTTAAATCAAAAACATCACTAGCACCAAATTTTTCTACCTCTGCAGCTGTATCTTCTGGCATGGCATAGGGATCAGCATCTGGGTCCATCATTAATTTAACCTCCTTTGTTACAGATTCTAAATTGTCGAGTTGTCCATTGGGGGTCAAACGACCATAATAGGTATTTGCGAAGGCTAAAAGGATGTGTAAATGTTTGGAATAATATAAATAATTTAAAAAGATTAAAATTCCCAAAATATGCAACCACCAAGCAGCTCTTTCAATAGCATGAAGTGGCAATCCTTCAAACCATGGCGCTACAAACTGACTAATGACATTTCCTGAATTCATACTTTGAAATTGAACATCAGTGGCATTCATTATGATGAATAGAGCCATTAAAACAATTTCAAAATATAGAATTAAATTTCCATCTTGTTTTGGCCATCCTTTCATTTCAGAACTCATAAAGCGTTGAAGTCGAATGATATTTCTTCGAATCCAAAAAACAACAACAGCAACAAAAACTAGCAGTGCAAATATTTCAAACGTGCCAATAAGTACTCCGTAAACAGGACCAATTGAAGAAAATATACGATGTGTGCCAAAAAGTCCGTCAATAACAATTTCTAAGACTTCAATATTGATAACAATAAAACCAATATATACAATAAGATGTAAAATACCTGCAATAGGTCTAGTTACCATTTTGCTCTGGCCAAGGGCAATCAGTGCCATATTTTTCCATCTTTGACGAGACGAACCAGAAATTTCAACAGCTTTACCTAACTTAATATTCCGCCTGAGTTTATTGATATTTTTGACGAAAAATCCAATACCAATCACCAATAAAACTCCAAATGCAAAGTTTGAAACTAGCTCCATTCTTGTATTTTAATTGGATTTATTGTTAGAATCATCCGTAGAATATGGTTTTGGTTTTTTACCAAATAATGAAAAATGGACATAACGTTTTGGATTTAATTTCATGTCCTCCAATAGTGCTTCCATTTGACTCAATGCGCCTTCCAAATTATTATACAATCCTTCGTCTTGCATGAGTTTACCAATTGAGCCTTCGCCTTTTTCAATATTCTTCAAAAGTTGGTCAAAATTTGAAATTGTAGATTGAAGTCCATTTATGGTTTGCTTTAAATCTGATTCTGCTAAATTTGAACTTACTTCAGAAAGATTTTCAGAAATATCACTAAAATTATCTAATGTTGTTGTTATGGATGTTTTATTGTCTTGAAGAAGTGCATTTAGTGCATTTGAGGTCGATTCAAAAGAAGCAATTGTTTGTTCCAATTGTGAAAAACTTCCTCTAATATTCGATTTTGTTTTTTCGTCAAAAATACTATTTATATTTACCAACAGTACATCTGTACTTGCCATCACTTTTTCAATTTTCTGCTGCAAAGGCGTTAATCGTTGATTGACTAAATCCGTGAGTCCAGGTTTTATTTCAGAACGAAGTACGTCTCCAGAAGAGGCATTTTCAGCGCCATCATTAGCGGGAACAATTGCAATAGCTTTTCCACCTATTAAACCAGATTCATACAACTCTGCAGTACTATTTTTTGAAAATTTAAAATTGCTATCAATAAGCATTAAAACTTCAAGTTTACCACTTCCATCTTCTGTGAATGTTATGTCCTGTACTTTACCAATATTATGACCATTAATCGTTACTGCTGCAGAAGGAACAAGTCCTTCAACATTGTCATAAATTGCGGTAATTTTTCGAGAATTATTTAACAGGTTTTCACCTTTCAAATAATTAAAAATAAATATGAATAATAAAATCCCTGAAAGGACTAATATTGCTGTTTTTATTTCTTTTGTGATTTTCAATACTCTAGATTTTGATGCCTTACAAATCTAACTAATTAATTTGTAATATAAGGTTAATTCAAAATAGTTTTTAAAGCCTCTTTTAATGAAATTCTGGTGTTATTTTTATAGGCTACTACAAAAGCAGAAGTATACCCCACTCCAATAGCTTCATTTTTAAACTCTATAGCCTTATTATAATCTGTTGTTTCGCCATAGAAATAACGATAAACTGATGCTAGTTTTGTTCGAGAAATTGGACTCAAACCTTTAAAATTATATGACTTTGGTGCGACTTTATTTGATGAAGCAGCAATTTGAACTTTAAATATAATTTGAGCTGTATTTTCGGAGTTTTCTACTGACAAATTTTCAGTTGAAATTTCGGGATTTAAACTGGATTTATAATCCAAAACAGCATCAATAATGCTTTTCGAAATTTCTTCTTTTCCACGTTTTGAATTCAAATAATCGCCTTCATTTTTGTTTGTTATAAAACCTGTTTCAACCAAAACACTTGGCATGTAAGTATTGTGAAGAACCCAAAATCCAGCTTGTTTAACCCCTCTATCTCTACGCTTTAGCTTTTGAGCAAAATTATTTTGAATGGTTCTTGCCAATAAAATACTTTGATCCAAATAATCCTCTTGTAAAAGAGTTAATCCAATAAAAGACTCTGGAGAACTTGGGTCAAAACCTTCGTAATTTTGCTCGTAATCATCTTCCATAAAAATGACTTCATTCTCTTGTTGTGCTACCCGAAAATTCGATTCATTCCTATGGAGTCCTAAAACAAAAGTTTCAGCCCCATAGGCTTGTGGATTGTGTGCATTACAGTGTATAGAGATAAAAAGATCTGCATCTGCCTTGTTGGCAATGGCTGCACGTTGGCGAAGTTCCAAAAACACGTCTTTTTTTCGGGTGTAAATCACTTCTACATCATCTATGTTTTCAAGCTGCTTCCCAACTCGTAAAACAATATCCAAAGCAATGTCTTTTTCATTATAACCAAAGGTCGTTATTTTGCCCGGATCTTTACCACCATGCCCTGCATCTAAAACCACAATAAAAGGTTTGGTATTATTTTTGGGCTGAGCAAGAGAAATCAATCCAAAAAAACATAAAAGGATTGTTAAAAATGATTTAATTTGCATACTAAATAATAGTTGGCTTGAAACTGAAGCAGTTTAATAATATTAAGTCGAGGAAAATATCCTTAACTTTGGTGCTTCAAAAACCAAGCCATTCAATACAAAAATACAGCTAAAAGCATTGAAAACAACATTCTTTCAACTACTTTTTATCTTAAGTTTTACAATGCTTACTAACAATATTGGTATTGCACAGGACCTCCCTAAATCTTCTACAGAAGTTCCTATTGCGCTACCAGCTCCAAAAAAAACTATTTTGGATTCTGTTCCGAATATTGAGACTCCACAAGTCCAAAAAGATTCCATTAGTACAGATAGTATTGCAAAGCCTAAGGGTGTTTTAGAAGGAATTGTTGATTATAAAGCCAAAGATTACACTTCAGTAAATCAAAAAACAAAACAAATTTACTTGTACAATGAAGCCGAGGTCCAATATCAAGATATGGATATAAAATCAGGGGTTATTATTATCGATTATGGAAAAGATTTGGTGTATGCAGGTCGACTTAAAGATTCACTAGGAAATTACTCTCAAGCTCCTGTTTTTAAACAAGGTAGCGATGTTGTAGAACCAGATTCTATTGTTTTTAACATGAAAACAAAAAAAGCATTGATTTGGAATTCCAAAACAGAGCAGCAAGGGGGAAGAATTATTTCTAAGCTTACCAAAAAAGAAAATGATTCTGTATATTTTGTAAAACGAGCAAAATTTACAACTTCCGAAAATGAAGAAAATCCAGAATATTATTTTCTATTACGTAAGGCAAAAGTAGTCCCTGGAAAAAAAGTAGTTACAGGGCTTACTAATATGTTTATTGCAGATGTACCAACACCTATTGGTTTACCTTTTGCATTTTTTCCACTGAGTAAAAAAAGAACTTCAGGAGTAATTTTTCCATCTTTTGGTGAACAAAATGATCGTGGTTATTTTCTACAAAATGGTGGCTATTATTTTGCTTTAAGTGATTATTTAGATTTGGCCACTTTGGGCGATTATTATACTAATGGAAGCTATGGGTTACGACTAGAAAGCAACTATGCCGTTCGGTACAAATTTAGAGGAAATCTGAGTTTTCGTTACGAAAACCTTATTAATAGCGAAAGAGGCTTTCCTGATTATTCAAAAAGTGTAATTTACAATTTACGATGGAATCAAAGTAAGGATAGTAAATCCAACCCAAGTTCACGATTTTCAGCATCTGTAAATTTGGGAAGTAGCACATATTATCAAGAATCTATAAATCAGCTGAACACTTCCAATTTTTTGAACAACACTCTTGCATCATCGGTTTCATATTCAAAGACTTTTCGTGGAGAACCTCAAGTGAATATTAGTGTAACTGCCACACATTCTCAAAACACAAATACTCAAACGATAAACATGACACTTCCAACATTTCAAGGAAGTGTAGATCGTGTTTTCCCATTTGCACCAAAAACAGGGAGCAAGAAAGGGGTTTTTCAGAATATTAATTTTCAATATAATGTTCGTGGAGAAAATCGTATTCAAACCACAGACTCTTTGTTCTTTAAGAAAGAGATGTTTGATGATGCAAAAACTGGAGTGCAGCATACAATTCCAATAAGTACAAATTTTAAGTTGTTCAAATATTTTAGCATGAGCACAAGTACTAATTTAAATCACAGTTGGGCTTTTAATACAATTAAAAAAGAATACGATATTGATAATCAAGAAGTTGTGACAACTGAATTAAAAGGATTTGATTCATATACTACTTATAATTTTAGCACCAGCTTGGGGACAACTGTTTATGGTCTTTTTAATTTTGGAGAAGATAAAAAAATTCAAGCCATACGCCATGTTATGCGACCATCGATTAGCTATAGTGTTACACCATCTTTTGAGCAATACTATGATACTTATGAAGTCGTAAGTGCAGATGGTATAACCAGCGATCAGGTTGAATACAGTAGGTTTGAACAATCGCTTTTTGGCGCACCAGGCAATCGCTATTCAAGCAGTGTTGGGCTGTCATTGACAAATAATTTGGAAGCTAAAGTTAGAGACAAAGACAGTACCGCTACAGAACCTAAAAAAATATTTTTATTGAATTCGCTTAATTTTTCTACTAACTATAATGTTTCAAGTGATTCTTTAAATTGGAGCCCTGTAAGAATGTCTGGTGGAACACAATTATTTGAAAATAAAATGAGTTTGAATTTTGGTGCTACACTAGACCCCTATGCATTGGATAATAACAATAAAAAAATCAATACCTTTAATATTGATAATGGCGGAAGTTTGTTCCGTATTTCAAGTGCAAACTTAACCATGAGTTACAATCTTTCTAGTGATACTTTTAGTGGAGATGATTCAAATGATAATGATGCTGCAACACAGGAATCTCTTCGAAGTGGTGGTCGTGCAGATGATTTGTTTGGAAAGCCACAGGATTTTGCAGACAGAAGACTTAATAACGACAAAAAAGATGATGAAGATCCAACTCCAACAGATTTGTACAAGTATAAGATTCCATGGAGTTTACGACTTGCATATGCTGTAAATTACAACAATTCAAGGCGTCAAAATGAGATTTCTTCGCACTCACTAATGTTTTCTGGAGATATAGAATTGTCGCCTAGATGGAGTGTTGGTGCCTCTTCAGGATATGATTTTAAGAATAAAGGGTTCACATATACACAATTACGCTTTGAAAGAGATTTGGAAAGTTGGCGTATGAATTTTTCGTGGATTCCCTTTAGTAGCCGAAGTTCATGGAATTTCTTTATTGGCATTCGATCTAGTATTCTTAGTGATATCAAATACGACAAGCAACGACAACGCGATAAAATACTTTAACTATAAAATGAAAAAAATTATCACAACCGCCAACGCCCCTGCACCAATTGGCCCATACAATCAAGCTGTGCTTTTAGGAGATATTCTTTACACCTCTGGACAAATTGCAATTAACCCAAAAACAGCTGCGCTAGAAACTCAAGATATTGAGTCTGAAACGACTTTGGTGATGGAGAATTTGAAAGCAATTTTGGAAGCCGCAGAAATGACTTTCGAAAATGTTATAAAATCTTCCATTTTCGTTTCTGATATGCACAATTTTTCTAAAATAAATGTAGTCTACGGAAGATATTTCAATAGTGAAACTGCACCGGCAAGAGAAACTGTAGAGGTTGCTAATTTGCCAAAATTTGTAAATGTAGAAATTAGCGTAATTGCTTCACGCTAATAAAATTAAATTACACCGCTTTTATTTGACGTACATGATAATCGGCCAGACCTTCTATTGGGCGTCTTTGAAAATTACCTACAGTAAATCCATACTCTTGAGCAACTTCTTTTATTTCTCTTTGCAGGAAAAAAGAAATTGAGCCTGCAAAATGAACTGGAACTGTTTTAATTTCTTCTTTGAATTGCATGATCATTGTTTCAACAAAAGATCTTAACCCTTTTTTGATTACATTTTGCACATAATCAGATTCTTTGTTTAAAATCAAAAACTCAGCAAAAGTTGCCAAATATGCATTTGGATTAGGTTTCTTATAAAGGTTGATTTTAATGAAATCATCATCCATATTATAACGCGTTTTGAAAATTAATTTCAAATCGTGTGGCATGAAATTATAGTAATAATCACGTAACAATTGGCGTCCAAAATAATTACCAGAAGAATCATCCATAATGGAATATCCTAGTGAAATTACACGCTGGTGAATATTAGTGCCATCAAAATAAGTACAGTTAGAGCCAGTTCCTAATATACAGACTACAGCCGGATTGTGCTCGACACCAACCGTTGAAAAAATAGCAGCATAGGTGTCTTCTTTCACATCTACAACGGCATTTGTAAATATTGACTCTAGTACTTTCTTAAGCATTTTTGGAGCTTCTACAGTGCCACATCCAGCACCATAGAAAAAAACATGATCAACATCTAATTTATGATTAACAAGCATCTTATTATCATTTATAATTTCGATAGCTTCATGTTCTGAAATTATAGCTGGATTAAGCCCTTTGGTTCGTTGTTTTTCAAAAACTTGATGGCCTGTTTTTTGATCTATTGCAATCCAATCGCACTTGGTAGAACCACTGTCTATTATAAATATCATGATATTTGGTATAAAAAAAATACTGTCCTAAAAAAGAACAGTATTTTTTTAAAATTTACAATGCGTTGATATGTTGCGCTAAGTCGACTAGCTTTGATGAATACCCATATTCATTATCATACCAGGAAATCAACTTTACAAAGTTATCATTCAATCCAATACTTGCATTGGCGTCAAAAGTACTTGTTTTTGGTTCAGATACAAAGTCCTGAGAGACTACACCTTCTTCAGTGTAACCTAAAATTCCTTTCAATTCATTTTCAGATGCTTTTTTTAGAGCAGCTTTTACTTCTTCGAAAGTTGCGCTTTTTTCCAAACGACATGTCAAATCAACAACAGAAACGTCTACTGTTGGTACTCTAAAAGCCATTCCGGTCAATTTACCGTTCAGTTCTGGTATTACTTTTCCAACAGCTTTTGCAGCACCTGTAGACGCTGGTACAATATTATTTAGAGATGCTCTTCCTAATCTGTAATCTTTACGTGATGGTCCATCAACTGTAAATTGTGTTGCAGTTGCAGCATGAACTGTTGTCATTAGTCCTTCAACAATTCCGAAGTTATCATTAATCACTTTGGCTAAAGGTGCCAAACAGTTTGTTGTACAAGAAGCGTTGGAAACAATCTTGTGATCAGCTTTAATTTCGTGGTGATTTACACCCATAACAAACATTGGAGCATCTGCAGACGGAGCAGAAATTGCAACTTTTTTTGCACCAGCAGTGATATGCTTTTGAGCGCCATCGAGTGTTGTAAAAATGCCTGTACAGTCCATAACTACATCGGCACCAACAGCATCCCATTTAAGATCTTCAGGATTGCGCTCTGCAGTCACTCGAATTTCATTTCCATTCACAACTAAATTGCCATTTTTTACCTCTATACTCCCCTTAAACTGTCCGTGTACCGAATCATATTTAAGAAGATATGCCAAATGCTCTACATCTAATAAATCATTAATTCCTACGACTTCTACTTCAGGACGTTCTGAAGCAATTCTAAAAGCAATTCTTCCAATTCTTCCAAATCCGTTGATTCCAATTTTTACGTTTGCCATTTTTGTATTTTATGTTTCTTATTAGTTAATTTATGTGCTCATTATATCAGAGACTCTCAGGAGGTCTGTATCAATTTTTGAATGCCCTTTTACGGCTTTATCGATTGGGTATAGTTCTAGTTTATTGTTGATCGTTCCAACCATCACATTGTTTTTACCTTCCATTAAAGATTCTACGGCTTTTACACCCATTCTTGAAGCCAAAACACGATCGAAACAAGATGGTGAACCTCCACGTTGCATGTGTCCCAAAACAGATACTCTGACATCATATCCTTTAAGATTTTCTTCAACATAATCACGAAGTTCAAAAACATTTTTCCCTGTTTTATCGCCTTCGGCCACTACAACAATACTTGATGATTTTCCTGTATGTTTACTTTTTTCTAATGATTCTAACAAACGCTCAAGTCCAAGATCTTCTTCGGGTACTAATATTTCTTCTGCACCAGAACCAACACCTGCATTGAGAGCAATATGTCCAACATCTCTACCCATAACTTCAACAAAAAATAAGCGTTTGTGTGAACTTGCAGTATCTCTGATTTTGTCAATAGCTTCTACTGCTGTGTTCAGTGCTGTGTCGTATCCTAGTGTAAAGTTTGTTCCAACAATATCATTATCGATAGTTCCTGGAATTCCAATCACAGGAAAATCAAATTCATCATTAAAAATCATTCCACCAGTAAAAGTGCCATCACCACCGATAAGTACAAGGGCTTCTACCCCACTTTTTTGAAGTTGATTGTAAGCTTGTTGTCTTCCTTCTTTTGTTCTGAAACGATCTGAACGTGCAGATTTTAAAAATGTCCCTCCTTTATTGATGATATTATTGACGCTTCTTGCATCAAGAACTTTAAAATCACCATCTATCATACCTTCGTAACCTCTGTATATACCAATACATTCGATGTTATGAAAAGCACAAGTGCGAACTACAGATCTGATTGCTGCATTCATACCAGGAGAATCGCCACCAGATGTCAAAACACCTATTTTTTTTAATGGATTTGCCATAGTTGTATAGCTTTAAGCGGCAAAAGTAATAAACTTATGAATTAATAATATAAAGGAGAGCATATAATTTTTATAGAATTCAAAATTCAAACGTTTTCGTTAATAACTATTCTATTTTTAATGCAAAAACTTGAATATTTAATAGGTTTACAAGTCTTATTGTTTGAATTCTATATAATCTGGAAGAGAAGATTTTTTGGAGGTTTTTTCGATTTGTGCATCTTCTTTTTTGGTGTTTTTTGAAAACAATTCTTTAAACAATTCTTTTAAATTATCGAATTCAATATTATAGGAAACTCCCAATCCTTGAGTGTAACCTATTTGTTCACCAAAATTTTGAATACTATTTTCTCTGTTGAAAAATTTTAATGATAGTGTTCTATCCTCGTTGAGTAATACTTGCACCTCAAAATCTCCAGCAACTGTGGTTTCACTAACACCGCCTACTGGAACACCAACTTTTCCATTAATCAACACATTGTCACTGATTTTTGTAGACAATGTAACCCCAACTCTACTGTCCTTTTCAAATTCAGGTGTATTTTTTCCAATATCCAAATCTAGCCCCAATTTTACTTTATTCTCTTCATCAGAAAAAATATCATTTAAAACATTCGTTACACCATCAGAAACTAATTCAAATGCGTCTTGAGAATCCAAAGCAAGTTTGCTTCTAAATGAACCTGTTGCAAGCAAAGACAACGCTTGAAAATCTCTTTTATCTTTATCGCGAAGACGATCTTTTAATTCGCTATTTAGTGCGGAATTAATATTTGGAAAACGAAGATCAAACTCCAAATCTGGTTTTTCTAAAGCTCCTCTAAGGTTGGTTACAACCTCTACCGGAATGGTTTGATTGATTGGATTATCTAAAAGCACAGATGGATTTACATTGATGCCATCATAAATCGCTTCAAGATTTATTTCAGCTTGAAGCGGATCGCCTTCCCAAACCAGTGAACCATCTTTTACAAGTTTAAACTTTTTCTGAATTAACTGTCCCAAACTGTAGTTATAATACCCTGAGAGAACTAGAAAATCGCCAAACATTAAAAATTTATCGTTGGTATTGATTTGCGCTAGCATACTTCCATTTCCACGTCCACGAATTGAACTTCCCGTTTCTTTATCAATAACAATTTCAATTTCAGCATCATCTGTAACATCCATATTAAATTCCATCTCCACACCTTCTATATCATCTAATTTTATGGATCTCCCTTGAGTTTTTTTAAGTTTTTCTTTTGGACTCAAAAACTTTATATACGAATTTTCACTAATCATTTCACTATCATTCAGCGGAATTTTGAAAATCGTTCCTTTGGAAGTTGTTACGTTGGCTTCTATAAAAAGTTGATTCATTGGGCCTGAAACGTTTATATTACCTTCCACAAAACCAGTTCCATAATAGAGAGATTCTTCCGTTTCTTTGGTGTTTAGTACTAAAAGTCGGTTTGAATCAATATCCAAATCTAGTGCCCAATCGCTAAAATTTGTATGGCTCATAGTACCATTCAAAATACCTTCTGAAGAAAACGCTGTATCTGTAAATTGAGCTGATTTGAATACAAAACTTTGAGATTCCAAATCGACTCTTGTATTGTCTGCAAAAGCATAATCAATATTTAAATAAGGTACAGACATCCCTCCTTGATTTAATCTCAAAACACCATTAATTTGTGGCCGCTGCAATCGGCCAGTAATCCTAGAATTTCCAGTTACTTTTCCTCTAATATTTGTGATGACGCCATTACCAAAAGGACCAATAGGATCTAGCAAAAAATCTTTAAATTTTAGCTCTAAATCTAGGTTTGAATTTTTACCAGAAACATCTAAGTTCCCTTTTGCAGAAAATGTTTCATTTTTATCATCCTTTAAGTTAACATTTACGTCATAGTTTGTAAGTGAAGTATTGCCTTTTATGTCTGCGTTAAAGGCGCCTAAATTAAACTTGTTAATCTCAAAATCATCAATTGTAAGTAATGATTTTGGTATATAAATTTTGTTTTGCTTAATAATATTTAAATCGCCATTAACAGTCCCTCCAAGCTGAAGACTATCGATTTCTGGTGTGACCTTTGCCAAATCAACATTATTGAATTTCAAGTTCAAATTTCCAGAAAGTGAATCTTGTGATTGGGCATTCAAAATAATTTTTTCGTCTTTGTAAGACATGTCCATATCTAATATTGAAATTTTATTAAAATCAGCATCAAATACAAGTTTATTTTTTGAATTGTTTAAGGCATTCAATTTCCATGGGACAGATTTAAAATTAATGAATGATGGCTTTAAGCCAACTACAGAATTAACTCCTTCTTTGGTATAAAATAAATTAAAATCAAACGTGTCTTCATTTTGTTTTCCACCTTTAAATTCTGATTTGATATATAGGGTATCATTTACGGTCAAATTGATTAAACTAAAATCATTGGCACTATAAAAAGGTGTATTCAAGCTATCCAACTCAACATAGGTATTAAAAATAGGGTTATCATTGATGAGTTGGATCTCAATTTTCTTTGCAAAATAATCTTCAATACTAATATTTGGAGATTTAAATTTTAAAGAGAATTTCTTGGGATTACTATCCAATGTTCCTCTAACAAAAGTGTTGGCTCCAACTTGAAGGTTGGGATAGAAAACTTCAATAATTTTGTTGTAAATTTTGAAATTAAAATCCATCGATTGATTTGGTGTGATGTTGTCTATGGAATATTGAGAATAAATTTCGCTCAATGAATTTTTTAGCATTTTAGGGATTTCTCTTATAATAAATTTTCCCTTAAAAGTCCCTCTTATGATTTCTGGAGAGTTTACAGAAATAGTTCTGATCCCGTTAATGTCAAAATCCGACAACACCTGAAAGTCTTTAAAATAATAGTCATCATTTTGATTTTTGTATGAGGTGTTATTAAACTTTAGAAAACCACGTACATCATCAATATTGGTGCCTTTCATATCAATTGATACTTTTCCTTGAAAAACAGAAATTGAATCACGTGAAACAAAATTCAATTCATTTAGATTTGCATTTTGAATATCGGCAGAGAAATCATAAATATTTTCATCATCTGAAAAATTGACGAGTCCCTTAAAATCCATTTTTAAATTTTCGTCTAAAACCGCAAGCGACCCATTGAAAATTTTGTTTTCAATAAAACCTTCAATATTCAAATTCTTGTAAACATATTTGTTGACTTCGAAAATAGCGCAACTTCCAGTAATATTAGATTGTAATTTGTCCAAAGTAAACCCTTTTCCTTTAAGTACAAAATCTGATGTAATTTGGCCAAAATTAGGTTGATTTATAAGGGTGCCTAAATCAAAATCTTCAAGTTGAATTGTACCTTGATATTGAGCGTCATCAATGGATTCAATTTTTGAAAGGTTTAAATCGGCAACTACAGATCCAAGTTCTGTTGATGCCTCAAAATCAGCAGCAATAGATGGTCCAGAAATTTGTGTGTTTCCTTGCAATGTAAATACTCCAAGTGTCGAAAGATTTGTAGGGATATTTTCACCTAATATTCGAGGTAATATGCGTTTCAGGTCTGAGTATTTTGAAGTCAAACGATCAATTTGAGCAGTCATCTGAAAAGGTTTTGATTTGGAATCAATTAGATTGACTAAGTTAAATTGACCATCAATAAATGTGCTTCTGTTGGATTTAAGTTGAAAATCTTGAAGTGATAAATTATTGAGTGTGCCCGAAATATTGGTATCAAAAGTTACATTTTCGGAAGCTCCAAATTCAGGAAAAAATACATTGAGTTCCCCAAGATTTAGAGTGCTTTTTTTGAAGTTTGCATCCAAAATTACTTTATCCGAAAAATATTTTAAATCCTCTCTTTTGTATTCAAACACCAAATTCCCCTCCAATTTGGAATTCATTGTTTGAATTTTCAAATTTTGAAAACGCATTGAAGACAAAGTATATTTAAAATTGGTTTGAAGCAAGTGCATTTCTACTCCCCTTGGATCAGTAAAACTTAAGCCGTTTATTTGCGTACTAACTTCTGGCCCAAGAATTAAAAAATCGGTAACATTGATGTCTAATTCTTGAAAATCTAGTATCCGTTTATTATCTGTTTTATTTTCATCTGTAAGGAGAAAATGAGAATTGGAAATAGTGATATCGTCTGAAGATAATTCAAATGGTGTGGATGATTTTTTTTTCTTATTATCTTCAAAACTTTCCACGAAAATATCCAAATTTGAATCTTTCTCTCCCCTATAGGTTTTGATATGAAAACGCAAGCCGTATAAATCAATATCACCAAATAGAAGCTTGTTTTCATTTAATTTTGCAAAATTAAGAATAGAGCTATTTAACTCTTTTACAGCGATAAGAGTATCATTATGATGGTCTTTTATGAGAATATTTTTGAGTTCTAAATCGCCATTTAACTGTAGACCTAGTTTTTCAACTCTTATGTCTGTACCATATTTAGAATTGATTTTTTTTGTGGCGAAGGCTCCCAGAGACGTTTGAACACTAGGTATTAATAGCACCAACAATAAAATGATAAATAGCATTACCATTGCTGCCAAAATCCTAGTAAATATGTTGAGTCGTGTTTTAATAAGTTAAAAGATAGCGTAAAATTATAAAATCAAAAAAACAAACAAAAAATTTAGAAGCAATTTTACACTATGCATCGTTCATTTTTTATTTCTTTGTAAAACCAAGGATTGACACTACAATAGTTTTGCCAAACTTGTACAAAGTAAATGAATAATATGAAGTAAACCTTCAATGAACGGAGATAAAATATATATTTTAGGCATAGAATCATCTTGCGACGATACTGCAGCTTCTATTTTGTGCGATGGAAAAGTGTTGAGCAATGTAATTGCCAACCAGTCCATTCACAAAGCATACGGAGGTGTTGTCCCTGAACTTGCTTCGCGAGCGCATCAACAAAATATTGTTCCAGTTGTCGATCAAGCTTTAAAACAAGCTGGGATTACCAAAAACGAACTTTCAGCAGTTGCTTTTACTAGAGGGCCAGGTCTAATGGGCTCGCTTTTGGTAGGCACTTCATTTGCAAAATCCTTGGCCTTTGGGTTGAATATTCCTTTGATAGAAGTCAATCATATGCAGGCGCACATTTTAGCTCATTTTATAGAAAAAGAGGGTTACAAAAAACCAGAATTCCCATTTTTAGCAATGACTATTTCTGGGGGGCACACTCAAATTGTTCGTGTAGATGATGCTTTCGAAATGACAGTTATTGGCGAAACTATTGATGATGCCGTAGGTGAGGCATTTGACAAAAGTGGTAAACTACTTGGGCTTGGATATCCTGCTGGGCCGGAAATAGATAAGCGTGCAAAACTAGGGAATCCAAAAGCATTTCATTTTACAAAACCTAAGGTAAATGGACTTAATTTTAGTTTTTCAGGTTTGAAAACAGCAATTTTATATTTTGTTAAAGATCACTCCAAAAAAAATCCTGACTTTATTAAAGAGCATTTAGATGATATTTGTGCTTCTACTCAATATACAATTGTTGGTATTTTGATGGATAAATTAAAAGCTGCTGTAAAAGAAACTGGTATCAATCGTATTGCTATTGGAGGAGGAGTTTCTGCAAATTCTGGAATTCGAACAGCACTAAAAAATGCAGAACACAAACACGGTTGGGAAACTTTTATTCCAGCCTTTGAATTTACAACAGACAACGCAGCTATGATTGCTATTGTTGGCTATCTAAAATATCTAAAAAATGATTTTACACAACAAAATATTACCGCTACAGCACGATTAAAATTATAACTCTAGGAATGCAATTATTTTATAATCCAACATTAAAACCACATGATATTAATTTTTGTTTTGACAAAAATGAAAGTCGACATATTGTAAAAGTATTGCGTAAAAATATTGGAGATAAACTGCTAATAACCAATGGTATAGGATATTTTTTTGAAGCTGATATATTGTTCAACAACCCTAATAAATGTGAAGTCAAAATCACGAAAGTCACTCCTGTTCCTGCAAAAGAATATAATATCCATTTGGCTGTAGCCCCCACAAAAACAAACGACCGCTACGAATGGTTTCTAGAAAAAGCAACAGAAATTGGCGTAGACACAATTACCCCTATCATTTGCAGCCGAAGTGAGCGAAAAGTGATAAAAACAGAACGTTATGAAAAAATTTTACAATCCGCTGCAAAACAGTCTTTGCGCGCCTATTTTCCAACTTTAAATCCTGCTATTCGTTTTTCAGAATTTGTAAAAAATATTGATATTGAAGCGCGTTTTATTGCGCATTGTTTGGAACATAAAAAAATACAGTTGAAAGATGTTGTTTCTAACAAAAAAGATGTTCTAATTTTGATTGGCCCAGAGGGTGATTTTACTCCGGATGAAATAAAAATAGCACAAGAATTAGGTTTTAAAGCAGTAAGTTTAGGAAATGCTCGCTTGCGAACAGAAACCGCAGCACTAGTGGCTTGCCACACTATAGAACTTTGTAATGCGTAAATTTTTTATCCTTTTTTTTGTTTTTTTTAATGTTCTTACAACTCAGGGACAACAAATTGCAGTTTTAAAGTACGATGGTGGCGGCGATTGGTACAGCAACCCTACTGCTCTAAAAAATTTAATTCAATTTTGTAATAAAAATATTGATACCACTCTCGAACCTCAACCTCAAGTTGTACACCCAGAAGACCCCGCCCTTTTTAGCTATCCTTTTGTACATATGACAGGACATGGTAATGTGGTGTTTTCTGATGAAGCTATAAAAAATTTAAAAATCTATTTGATGGGTGGTGGGTTTTTACATATTGATGATAATTATGGGATGAAACCCTATGTCTTAACTCAGATTCAAAAATTATTTCCAGAAAAAGAACTAAAAGAAATTTCGAGTGACCATCCTCTCTTCAGTATGCACTTTAAATTTCCGAATGGTTTACCAAAAATCCATGAACACGATGGACTTCCACCAAAAGCTCTTGGTTTTTTTCACGAGTACAAAGTTATTTTACTTTTTACAACTGAAAGTGATCTTGGTGATGGTTGGGAAGATTCAGTGGTGCATAACGACCCCGAAGAAGTTCGGTTGAAAGCTCTAAAAATGGGTGCAAATATCATCAAATATGCATTTGAATTTTAATTTATAAAGTCATGCAATTAGATCATTATTCATCAAAATTTGAAAAAAATCAATTTGAAATAATTTTGGTAACCGATAATGTAACACGTCCGGACAATGTAGGGAGTATTTTCCGAGTTGCAGATGCTTTTGGAGTAGAAAAACTAATCTTAGGTGGCAGTGCAATTGAACTGAACAGAAAGGTTTGGAATACTTCTAGAGCCACTGAAAAAGTTGTTTGTTTTGAACAAACAGAAAACTTCCAAAATGCCATTAAAAATTTAAAAAAAGAAGGATATTCCGTGATTTGTTTAGAAATTACAGAAAACAGCAAGAGTATATCTGAAATTCAACTAGAAAATAACCAAAAAATTGTGCTTGTTGTAGGAAGTGAACGCAATGGAATACAACATGAAACTCTAACATGTGCCGATAGTGTTTATCATATTCCAATGTATGGGCAAAATAGCAGTATGAATGTGGCTCAAGCAACATCCATTGCTCTTTATGAAATTACAAAATTGTTGTCCAATGCTTAATCTTAAACTTTTAAAAAATGAAGTGCAGCATTTCATCAATGAGCATTTAGACACGGCTATCGATAAATTAGCACTAAAAGGCAGTCCATTTGATGAAATACAAACTGTTGAACTTTTGGAGCAAATTCAATCAAAGAAAAAGTGTGAAAAGAAACTACCAAGTTGGTATAATACAGCAGGTGTTTATTTTCCAAATAAAATAAATATTGAACAGACGTCTTCTGAAATTTCAGCAACGTATAAAAGCAACCTAATAACTGGTAAAACCCTTTTGGATTTAACTGGTGGTTTTGGTGTTGACAGTTTATATTTTTCAAAAACTATTGACAATATTGTGCATTGTGAAATCAATGCTTTTTTATCTAAAATTGTACATCATAATTTTGAGGTTTTTGGTACAAAGAATGTAAAAACTATTACGGCTGATGGACTGGAGTTTTTAAAACAAAAAAGTGAAACTTTCGATTGGATGTACATTGATCCCTCAAGAAGAGATACAAAAAAAATAAACGCTTTTTTATAGAAGACTGCACCCCAAATGTTGCCGAAAATTTAAATTTATTTTTCGAAAATACTCAGCAAATTTTAATCAAATTATCGCCAATGCTAGATATTCATGCGGCATTAAAAGCATTGCCACATACAAAAGAAATTCATGTTGTAGCGATAAAAAATGAAGTAAAAGAGCTGTTATTTATAATGGAAAAAGGTTTTGATCAAGAAGCCATCATAAAAGCCATTAATTTAGAGACAAATCAACCGCATTTTGAATTTAACGCTGTGGATGAAATTGAAGCGGTTGTTGATTATCAAGAGCCATTGGAGTACCTATATGAGCCCAATGCAGCGGTTCTCAAATCTGGAGCTTTTAAAAGTTTAGCATTGCGATTTGATTTAAGCAAATTAGCAAAACACACACATTTGTATACTTCATCAGAACATAAAAAGGAGTTTCCTGGAAAAATATATGTTATAGAAAAAGTGCTTCACTACCACAAAAAAAAGTTGAAACCCCATATTACTGGCCAAAAGGCAAATGTAAAGACAAGAAACTTCCCAGAATCTGTAAGTCAATTAAAAAAGGAATTTAAAATCAACGATGGTGGTGATAAATTTTTCATTTTTACCACTTTCAAAGAAAGAAAGTGGGTATTAGAGTGCAAAATTTATAACTAATTATAAAATTTACTTTTCTTTATATTTATTTAGTTGCAAAACACAAATTATTTTTTATATTTAGAGATATTATTAACCAACTTTAAAAAAATGAAAAAAATTGGATTACTTGTTACCGCCCTAACACTATCATGCTTCATTCTTACAGCTCAAGATGAAAAAACAACGGATTTGGTAGGCTACGGTGGTGGCCAATACGAAGTCTTCAAGACTGGGGGTCAAGAAAGTATTGAATTATGGTTCAAATGGATGGAACTTCATGTTTCTGAAGATCTAGACGGAATTCTGGAATTAGCTCACGATGAAATTTATATTGAAGCTCCCGAAGCCACTTTAAATGGCAAATCAGCATTAAAGGACTGGCTGACAACTGCTTTTAGTAATGGAGATATAACTGTAGAACACCGCTGGGCTGTTCCTCTCAGATTTGTCAACGAAGATGGAAGTGTTAACCCTGGAGATTGGATTGTCAACGATTATGTTGTTAATTATAAAACAGATGACAACGTAACAATTGATGATTCCGAAGCCAATGTATATATCGTTAATGATAAGGTACGATATATTAAAATATTTACTTTCAAAAAAGAGACTCTTCAAACGAAACGTGTTACATTTTCAGTGGATCTTTCCAACAACAAAGAGTCTTACAGCAATGTAAGTGTTTTTGGTAGCTTCAACAATTGGTGTGCTTCGTGTGATTCTTTAACTGATGACGATAAAGATGGCATCTACATTGGAACTTTTGATGTTCCTGTTGGAGAATTACAATATAAATTTACATTAGACAATCAAACAATTGAAGAACAATTTGAATCGGGAACACCATGTACTTCAACTATTGGTGAGTATACAAATAGAGTTGTTGAAATTATAGAAGACACCACGCTTTCAACTGTGTGTTTTAACAGTTGCACATCTTGTAAATAAAATATTAACCAAAAAAATAGATTAAAATGAAACGAATACTATTAGCACTATCACTAACAATTGGATGTAGTGCCTTAGCTCAAATTACAGAAGCTGGAAAATGGCTTGCAAACAACGAGTTAAAGGGCAGCCCTTATACCCTAGCATCAGATGAGCACATGGAGCTTACACTACAATCCATTGATGCCTACAACGCAGGAGATGTTGAAAAAGAACTTTCTTTTTATACAGAAGAAATGGCAAATAGAACAAGAGATTACATGACAAACTATCATGGTGAAATGAAAAAAGTAACCAACAAGCCGTGGGCGATGATTCCTGTACAAGTTAAGGGCTCCGATGATGTTCATATGCTAGTTTGGTCCAATGAAACAAGAGAGTGGAACAATGGCAGCAAACAAAGTTTGTATCTCATGGAAGTTTTTTCTTTTAATAAAGATAAAAAGATTAATGGATTTGCACAATGGAGAAATTTTGATCCAAAAAATGAATTTGGATTAACCTCAGGTGGTAAATTTTATGGTAAAAAAGACAACGAACATACCGGAAAAAAATTAGTTTTTTCAAATCGTGGAGAAGTTGAAGCTATAGAAACATTGATAGCAAATTACAACAAAATGGATGGAAAAGCATGTGAGGAAATTTTTGCCGAAAACGCTGTTTTTGACACCTACGATGGACAACGCATTGAATTGGTTGATGGTTTTTTTCAAGAATACTTCGATACTTTTGAATCTATTTCTTGGAAAGCCTATGGAATTGTTCCGTTAAAAATTGAAAATACAGATCCACAATCTGGAGTTTTAGTAACTTCAATTGAAAAGCGTGTTGGCAAAGACGGAACTGTATGGGAAAAAGAGCTAGTTGAGCAATTCTATTTCAACTTAGAAGGTAAGATACAGTATGTTGTACAATGGTCTAGAGACTTAGAGAAATAATATTTAATAATATTTAATAATAACTAACACTACAAAAAAGCCCTCTGAAATCAGAGGGCTTTTTTAATTAATTCTGATAAAGAGGTTCTACATTCTAGTATAAATTATAATTACACCATCTGATCGTGTAATTACACAAGTGTTGTTATTATTTGACAACTCATAATCCGCTGTATCTGTATTACCATCATCCCAGTTAACTGTTACTGTTGATTCTGTTGATGACCATGTTCCTGTTGCAGAATAGGTCTCACCAGTATCCCAATCATTAAAAACAGCACAAGTACCATTTGAAACAAATGTTAGTGTTTGATCTGCAGTAGACCCTGTACCTTCAGAATCTGTAATTGTTCCAGACCATACTCCTACCAAGTCATCATTAATTGAAACTTGATTGTTAGAATTGTCATCATCCCCTCCACTACAAGCAAAAAGAGTAAAAACAAATGTTAGTAAAATTAATTTTTTCATAAGATTAATTTTTAAATTTTTACTAAGTTAAGAAATAATCTTCTGAATATCAATTAGTTAATTACAATATTCTTCAATATACTCATCTAATTCTTCTTCTGAATTTATGACTAGTGTTTGAGTTTGTTGATTATTTTCTGAATAATATTCTACAGTAATAGGAAATACAACTTCAAAATCAAATTCACAATCCTCCGCATTATTACAATTCTCTGAGTACCATTCTTCAATAAATCCTAAAAGTGCTTCTTCACTATTTATAGTAATAACATCACCATTTGAATTTAATAAGGTTATAGGATATACTAAATCAAAACAATCATTTTCAAACCAATCATCTTCATAACCACCTTCAATATTACAGTCTTCTAAAAAGTCATTTTCATTAAAACCATCAAGACCTGCATAGCAATCATTGGGATAAACCAAAACTATAGTCTCGCCATAGGTATTTGTGATTTCTACACATACTGGATCGTAAACCTCATAACAGTAATCATCCTCATCGAGTTCAAATTCGCAATCATCTAACAAATTGCTAAAGGCTGCATCGTTTAGAATTGTCATGCTTTCAATAGTATCCATTTCGTCATTAAACACCAAAACATCAAATGGATATAAAATATCCACTATATAAGTTTCATCATCAGATTCAATTAATACATCAACTAATTCTTCCAGAGAATTTATTGTAATTATAGTATTATTACTCATCTCAAAATCTATGGGAAAGACAAATTCAAAACAAAAATCTAAAGCCATGTTTCCACTTGGATTTTGACTTTCATCTGCATTGCCATTTGCATCATATCGAGCCATTAACTCCGACATTGATAGCATTAAGTAGGGATTATTGGTTTCTTCGTTCTGGCTAATATCTTCATTATTGTCACAAGTAAATAATGAAAGTGATAGGAATAAGAAAGCAAGAAATGCGTAATTTAGTTTAAGTAATTTCATTTTTTTATTGGTTTACAATTGATTTTTTTTACAAATCGAAATCTGCTAATAGAATTCTATAATTTTAGAATTCATATGCAAATTACATATTGTTTTTATCAAGCATACATAATTTTTGTTAAAATTTATAAATATACATCCCTCCTAAAACAAAACAACCTTCTGAATATCAGAAGGTTATTTAAACTATATTATTTTAAAAGTTTTACTGCTTACTGCTAATTATATTTAGTGAAAAGTCTTTGATTAAATCAAAACCACCTCTTTCTGCCAATAATTTTACAAATCGGTTATTTTTTTCCATTTTGTCATAAAGCATAAGATGGTCTACTGTATCTTTTCCTGTCAATCCTACCCAGTGAGTTGCTCCATTTGGCATACCAATATCATAGGTTCCAAACCCTACTACACGATCTTTAAACTCATCTTTAAATTCATCTACAATTTTATCATGAGCAACTTTAAATGCAGCTGGATCCTCAGGGATAATATCCCATATATGAACTTCTGGATTAGTTTCTAAGTTGCCCTCTTTCCAACTCATCATTCTTCCTGAATATGAAACGCCCCAATCTTCAATATAATTGCCCATTTTAGCCCAAAATGCAGCGTTTTTATCAGAAGCCCAGAACTCATCTGCAATCATTTTTTCACCTAGAGTGTATAAAAATACCAATCGATGTGTCATACCATTACTGTCGCCTCCAGTAAATCTTTCAAGAACAATTGCACCTTTGTTCATTTCAACATCCTTAAAAACCTCTTCAAAAGCTTCTTTAATGTCTTTTTGTGTAAACGGTTTTACTTTTACTTCTATAGCAGAAAATGCCATAGTTTGCGCATTCATCCATTGAGTTGAAAAACTAATCAATAGAAGAATCATAAACATTTTTTTCATAATTAGTTAATTTTTTAATTTCTATAAATCTACAAAAAAAACTTGCAAAATAAAATCAATTATTAAGAATTGCACCAATGTGTGCAAATAATGTGCAAACTTTTGGTGAGAATTGACGATTATAGAGAAAAAACACAACCCTACTAAAACAAAATAACCTCCTAAATATTAGAGGGTTATTTGTGATATTTTATATATATTATTGATTTACATCTAATTTGTAGGTCCAAAGAATACTTTGATATTCATAATTTATAGTATTTTCATCAGGGAAATTGATATAAATATCTGATTCTGATAGGTCTTGACTACCACCTTGTTCATATAACATCTCATAATAACCATCCTGAACTGAGTATGTCCCAAAAAATGCTGGTTGGGCACAATCAGGAGAAGGTGGGTCTGAATAATCAGCAATAAAATAATCAGTAAAGGTTCCATCCTCACGGAATTCCATATAAATGTTTGGACAAAATCGATTATCGTCATAAAGAATTTCATTATCACAACAGCTGCCATCTGGTAAATAATTTTGACGAGAATAGAAATTCCAATAATTTAAAATTCTTGCTTCTTCTTCTGTTCTTTCCTTACCGTCGGTATTTGAGGTTCTTTGTGCTAAATCATTTTGAAATATCCCAGAGGGTTGACCACCGCTTAGTTGCATTATAAAAGTCCCTACATTGTCTCCATCTTTGTTTACAGTTGCATAAAGTTGACCATCTAGTCCTACAGAGCCATTCATAAAATATATTTCATTAAAATCTTTCGATGTTAAACTTCCAACCACTCCTCCATTTTCAACAATAGAAAATGTCCATGTTCCATGATCATCGCCAAAAAAAGAACCTGACCAAAGTCCTTCTGCTTGTGAAGTGTCTTCTACATTAATATCATTAATGTTTTCACATGTAAAAAAAATAAATATAAAAGCTATTAAGAGTAATTTTTTCATATGGTTAATTTTTTTTGATTTTAACCAATATATGAAAATTTGTGCAAATTATGTGCAAACTTTTGGTCAGAATTGACTACTAAAGAGAAAAAACATAATCCTTCTAAAACAAAATAACCCTCTGAATATCAGAAGGTTATTTGTGATCGCGACAGGATTCGAACCTGTGACCGTCTGCTTAGAAGGCAGATGCTCTATCCAGCTGAGCTACGCGACCATTAAGGGCATGATGTCCTGAAGTCGGGGTGGCAGGATTCGAACCTGCGACCTCCGCGTCCCAAACGCGGCGCGATAACCGGGCTACGCTACACCCCGTATTGAGTTGATTTTATCTTGCGGAGAGACCGGGATTCGAACCCGGGCAACACTTACGCGTTGACAGATTAGCAATCTGCTCCATTACCACTCTGGCACCTCTCCTCTATTTTTTTATGAACTTATGCAATAAAATTGCGGATACAAATGTAACTTTTCATTGTCAAGAACGCAAACTATTTTTTTAATTTTTTAAATCCCAATACTTACTATTCTGGGTATTCTATACGAAGATGATACATGTTGGCCAACTTGTGCTTTAAAACTTTCTTTATGGATTCTATTTCTTTGAAAGTAATATTGGCATTCAAAAACTGTGCATCTTCAATTTGATGGGCTACAATTGTATCTACAAATGCATTGATTTTTGTTGACGTTGGGTCTTTCAAACTTTTTGATGCAGCTTCAACACTATCACACATCATCAAAATAGCGGTTTCTTTACTGAATGGTTTTGGGCCATTATACATAAAATCTGAAGGATCAAAATCGGATGTAATTTCCATTTGTTTGTTGTAGAAATAGCGCACATAACTAGTTCCATGATGGGTGCGAATAAAATCAACAACACGGTCTGGTAATTTGTTTTTCTTTGCAATCTCTACCCCGCTAATCACATGATTTACAATAATTTGTGCACTTTCCTTTGGCGACAACTCATCGTGAGGATTGGTTCCTGTAGATTGATTTTCTGTAAAATATGTTGGATTGGACATTTTTCCAATGTCATGATACAACGCACCAACACGAACTAACATGGCATTAGCGCCTATTTCATTAGCCGAGGCTTCTGCAAGATTGGCCACGTTTAAAGAATGATGAAAAGTCCCTGGAGCTTTGTCAGAAAGTTCTTTGAGGAGTTTCGAATTTGTATCAGAAAGCTCCAATAAGGACACATCCGAAACCAATCCGAATAGTTTTTCGTAGGCGTAAATTAATGGTTGCACAAATAATGTGGCTAAACCACACAACACAAACAACAAAAAGTTTTCCCACTTTAAACCATCTATACTTCCTTCATGAATGACAAAAAATGAAAAATATGAAATGATATAAATTAAGGTAATTTGACCTACAGATATAAACAAATTAGCACGTTTATAAAGTTCTGATACTGTTAGAATTGTTACTATTCCTGCAATAATTTGAAGAAACATGTATTCGTAGTTATTGGCAACGACAAACCCCAAAAGGAGCACCGTAACCACATGAGCGAAAAGCCCCAAACGAGCATCAAAAAAGGCTTTAAGAACCAACGGTAAAATACATAATGGAACGGCGTATATGTATGCAGAATTGTAATTTACAACTAGGGTTGTAAGCAATACCATCAAGGCAATGTTGAAAAAGATAAATGTAACTTTCGTGTTATTGGTAAATATATCTACTCTATATTTCCTCAAAAAAAGCAAAAGCATCAAAAGCGCTAGAGCGACCAAAACAGTGTATGCCGCTAAAATCCAAACGTAGTTGGCTTCGGTCCAAACCTGAGATTCATATTCGGATTCCAAAGACTTCAAAATAGACAATTTATCCCCTTGAACAACTTCTCCTTTTGAAATGATTAAGGTACCTTTATCGACTCGACCGCGCACTGGAACAATACGCCCAATACGTTCTTTTAAAGCACTTTCAGAAAGCGATACATTATATGAAGCATTGGGCTCAACAACATCAAAAAATAGAGATAAATAGGCAGGCAAAAACTCCACATATTCGGAGGCTTCAATTTTGGAAGTGATAAAAGGTTTTAAATCTGTTTGAACAAAAAATTTATTGTAAGCAACCGTTTTACTTTGCGTGTTATCAATTAATATTGAAATAATTTTTTCATTACCAAAATTATAACTCTCCGCTAGTACTCCTGTAGCATACAGTTCTGAAAGGATATTTCTACCAAATTGAAATAGATTATCGTTTAGTTGTTGAGCTGTAACCTCAAAAAAACTACGTTCAAAAACGGTTTTATAACTGTTTAAAATTTGTGTCACCTTTGCGGTGTCAACTTCAAAAAATACTGGAGATTCTTTAAAAATTTGTTGGCGTTCTTCTTCTAATTCTACACCTGATTTTTGAATTGCAAAATCAAATGGCGCATATAAATTTTCGGATTGCCATGGTTTTCCTTTTTCAAAACTATATCGAAACGTTCCACTTTTTGGAAATAAATAAACAATCAAAAATGTGGTTGCTACAAATAAAAATACTTTGTAAAGCAAATTGTGATTTCTGTAAAATTTATTTAAAACAGGATCCATTTGAATAATTTGTTTTAATTATGGCTAAGCTAATCAAACTACATCAAAAGTAATAAAAAGAACGGCAATACAACTGCAAAAATCAACAATCATCTCTAAATATCTGCTAAATTTTATTTACATTAGCGAGAGTAAAAATTAAAACTATTTTTGATGAAAGAAGTTGTTATTGTTTCTGCAGTCCGCACCCCAATAGGTAGTTTTATGGGAAGTTTATCTTCAATAGATGCACCAAAACTTGGGGCTATCGCCATTAAAGGTGCATTAGAAAAAATTAATTTAAATCCTAGTTCAGTAGACGAAGTCCTAATGGGACAAGTTGTTCAGGCTGGTGCTGGCCAAGCTCCTGCAAGGCAAGCGGCTATATTTGCTGGGATTCCCAATACAGTCCCCTGTACCACCGTCAATAAAGTATGTTCATCTGGAATGAAATCCATAATGCAAGCCGCACAAAGTATTGCGCTTGGCGATGCCGAAATTATTGTGGCTGGGGGTATGGAAAATATGAGTCAAATTCCACACTATTATCATGCACGAATAGCGAAGAAATTTGGCCCCGCACAAATGGAAGATGGCATGCAAAAAGATGGTCTGGTGGATGCTTATAATAAAGAAGCCATGGGCGTTTGTGCCGATGCGTGTGCCACAGAATATGATTTTTCTAGAGAAGATCAAGATGCGTTTGCCATTCAATCTTATAAGCGCTCTACCGAAGCTTGGAGTCGTGGAAAATTTGACAATGAGGTTGTCCCTGTAGAAGTTCCCCAACGCCGTGGCGAACCCATTGTAGTAGCAACCGATGAAGAATTTACAAATGTAAAATTAGAAAAAATTCCAGCCCTAAGACCTGCTTTTACAAAAGATGGTACTGTAACGGCAGCCAATGCCTCGACCATCAATGATGGTGCTGCAGCACTTGTTCTTATGAGTAAAGACAAAGCCAAAGAACTTGGACTACAACCACTGGCCACCATAAAAAGTTATGCAGACGCCGCCCGCGAGCCCGAATGGTTTACGGTAGCACCTGCCAAAGCCCTCCCCAAAGCATTAGACAAAGCCAACATCAAGATTGATGATGTGGATTATTTTGAATTTAACGAAGCCTTTTCTATAGTCGGACTGGCCAATATGAAAATTTTGGGACTCAACGATGCTAAAGTTAATGTCAATGGTGGTGCGGTTTCGCTTGGACATCCTTTGGGGTGCTCCGGTGCAAGAATTGTGGTTACCCTACTCAATGTTTTGGAACAAAATAATGGAAAAATTGGAGCAGCGGCCATTTGTAATGGCGGCGGTGGTGCCTCGGCACTGATCCTCGAACGAAACTAATACTAAATGCAATACGGCCTGTGCAATCTTAGTATTGTCGCATTAAGAAACGAACCCTCAGACAAAAGCGAACTCACGTCGCAAGTCCTTTATGGCGAATTGTTTAAGGTCCTTGAACAGCGCAAAAAGTGGAGCCGAATTCGCCTCAGTTATGATGACTACGAAGGGTGGATTGACAACAAGCAATTTCGGTTGATTGAACAAGAAGAGTACACAAACTTCACTTCCAAAAAAGAACAACTGTGCAGCGATTTAGTGAACTTTATTACCTATAGTGAACAAAAGCTACAACCCATTGTGATGGGCAGTGTTTTAAATGCACAACCCCTTCTCAACCATACTTTTGATGGAGAAACATTAGTTGGGCAAAAACAAAAAAACAACCTAATAGAAACTGCACTACTCTACCTCAACACCCCCTACCTTTGGGGAGGAAAAACCCCTTTTGGTATTGATTGTTCGGGGTTTACACAAATGGTGTATCGCCTCAATGGATTTCAACTTTTGCGCGATGCTTCGCAACAAGCCACACAAGGCGATGCGCTTAGTTTTATTGAAGAAAGCTCACCAGGCGATTTGGCGTTTTTTGATAATAATGAAGGGGATATTATTCATGTAGGAATTATAATGGAAAACCATCATATCATTCATGCGCATGGCAAAGTACGTATAGACCGTATTGACCATTCTGGAATTTATAATGTCGATACCAACACCCATTCCCATAAACTTCGGGTGATTAAAAGCATTGTTTAAGTTTTTTTTTATAAATTTGGGTAATATCCTAAATCTTTAATATCATGTTTTATAAAACCTACAAATTTACCACGCTTCTTTTTTTGGCTTTTTTTACCACATTTTTAAGTGGTCAAAACTCTACATCTGATGAAATTTCAGAAAAAATCTATGAGTTTTCAAATTTTGACACCCTAGAACTAAGTCATGCCATTTCTGTGATTTTAGTACAATCGGACATCTATAGCGTAGCCATCAGCTGCGAAGACAAATACATGGATGATGTTGTGGTAACACAAAACAATTCGACATTAAAAATCCAACTTAAAGGAAGAAAATCGTACAAAAACATCAATCTTTCGGCAGTGATTCATATGCCCTCAGTCCAAAAACTTGAAATGAGCGGGGCTTCAAAAGTGGTGTTTAGAGACAATAAAGACAGCGATTTAGAGCTAGAACTTTCTGGGGCAAGTAGCGTTAGAGGTATTATTGCTTTAAGCAATATTTTAAATCCTATTGCTGTAAGCGATCGGCCATATCTTTATATTCTTTAGCTTTAACATCGTTGCCTGTAGCAGAAAAAATATTGGACAGGGTTTTAGCCGCCTGAAAATTTGTAGGATCAGATACTAATGCTTGTTCTAAATAAGGAATGGCATCCAAATACAATTGGTTACGTTCTTCACGAAGCTCATCATAGCGGCGGTCATCGGCAGCAGAAGTTCCCAAATTATTCATTTCAGCAATAATGGATTCCTCTTGCCCTAGTATAAGTGCCGCAAGATTGATATAGGCATTGGTATACTTTGGATTAAGCTCAATGGCTTTGTCATAATATTTCTTAGCATTATCAAAGTCTTTGGCATCAGCAGCAATGACTCCCAAATTGTATTGCAACTCTGCATTTTTGGGGTCTTTTTCTGTAGCATATCCCAACAATTCTTTAAACTTATCAGTATTCCCCATTGCATAATGGACATTGGCTTCTGTAAGTATCAAATTTAAATCGTCTGGATTTTGAGCTCTTGCTTCACGCATGGCATCTAGCGCTTTGTCGGTTTCTCCACGTTCATTGTAAATTAGCGCCATATTTTTTATAATCTCTGGATATCTAGATTTTGAGTTTTTGTCCGTAGGGTTTATATGTGACTTTGACTTTACCGAAACATCACGCAATACTTCACTGTCAAAAGCTTCTTCTTTGTTGGTTTCTTTGTTGACCGCAAAATATTGTTTTTCTATCCCTGTAAACCCAAGTGCTCTTAACTTTTCGTACATCGCTAAAGACTTGTCATAGTCCTTTGCATTTACAGCCGATGAGGCCGCATAATACAAATAGATGGTGTCTTTAGATGACAATTTATAAGCATTTGAAAAGTAATCCGAGGCCGTTGCAAAATCACTTTTATCAATGGAAGCACTTCCTTGATTAATCAAGTGATTAATGAGGTTTTGAAAGTGTGTGTTTTTTTCTTCTGAACTTACAGACGATCCGATTTTTGCAAAAGCATCAATGGATTTATTAACATCTTCTAGCTCTGCAGCACCCCCTTTAAAAAGTAACTTACTTTTATAAAAATAAAACTGCCCTTTTTGCTTTTCATCCATTGAAGACATTAGCGCTTCTGCAGCAGCAAGAGCTGTAGCGGCTTGCTCAAAATTTACTTTTTCAAGGGCTTTACTCACTGCACGTAGTTCTTTCTTTTGTGCATTCATAGACCATGTAAGGGCTAGTAGGAGTCCAAAAATTAGGTATTTTTTCATGATTTAAGTATTTAATTATTATTCTGTTTGTGTGTCGTTTTCTGTATCTTCTGTGTTTTCTGTACTTTCAGTATTTGGTGTTTCTTCAGAAATCGGTTCTTCAGTAGTCACCTCTTCTGATTCCTCTACCTCCTCTTCTTTCATCACTTTTGCAACTGCAGCAATAGAATCTGAGCCTTTGAGATTGATAAGCTTTACACCTTGTGTTGCTCTACCCATTACTCTTAAATCCTCTACCGCCATACGAATAGCAATTCCAGATTTGTTGATGATCATCAAATCATCTTCATCAGTTACATTTTTGATGGAAACCAAACTTCCTGTTTTTTCAGTTATTGAAATGGTTTTTACACCCTTTCCACCACGATTTGTGATGCGATAATCTTCTAAACTTGAGCGTTTTCCATAGCCGTTTTCTGAAACCACCAAAATATTACTTTCCATATCATCTACAGATATCATGCCAATTACCTCATCGGCATTGTGTGCCAATGTAATTCCACGTACTCCAGAGGCTCCTCTTCCCATTGGGCGAGTCTTGGCTTCCTCGAAACGAATGGCCTTTCCTGACTTCAATGCCAACATCACTTGGCTTTCTCCAGTGGTGAGTTTGGCTTCAAGAAGTTCATCGCCTTCCTTAATCGTAATCGCATTAATGCCATTAGTTCTTGGACGAGAATATTGCTCTAAAGACGTTTTCTTTACCTGTCCACGTTTGGTTGCCATAATCACATAATGGGCATTGATGTATTCTTCATCTTTTAAGTTTTGAGTACAAATAAATGCTTTTACTTTATCGTCTTGCTCAATATTGATCAAGTTTTGAATGGCTCTTCCTTTTGATGTTTTACTGCCTTCTGGAATTTCATAAACTCGCATCCAGAAACATTTTCCTTTTTGTGTAAAGAATAACATATACTGGTGATTCGTACCTACAAAAAGATGTTCTAAGAAATCTTCATTTCTTGTGGTCGATGCTTTTTGACCAACTCCCCCTCTATTTTGAGTTCTATATTCAGTCAAAGATGTTCGTTTGATATATCCAGCATGAGAAATAGTAATCACCACTTGCTCGTTTGGAATCATATCTTCAATGGATAAATCTCCACCTGCATACTCTATCGTAGAACGACGATCATCTCCATACTTTTCTTTGACCACCGCAAGCTCATCTTTAATGATTTGCATACGACGATCTTTTTTGTCTAGAATATCCTTTAGATCTTCAATAGTTTTCATGAGCTCTTCAAACTCTGAGCGTAATTTATCTTGCTCTAAGCCCGTAAGCTGACGCAAACGCATTTCAACAATAGCTTTGGCTTGAATTTCACTCAACTCAAAGCGTTTGATAAGTTTTTCGCGGGCTTCATCAGGATTTGAGGACCCTCTGATGATAGAAATCACTTCATCAATATTATCAGAAGCAATGATAAGTCCTTCCAAAATATGAGCGCGTTCTTCTGCTTTACGCAATTCAAAAGTTGTTCTACGTACAACAACTTCATGACGGTGCTCAACAAAATGATGAATCATGTCTTTTAGGTTCAATATTTCTGGACGACCATTGACTAACGCAATATTATTTACACTAAAAGAGGACTGAAGTGCCGTATATTTAAATAATTTGTTGAGAACAATATTTGGAATAGCATCTCTTTTTAAAACATAAACAATACGCATTCCATTACGGTCAGACTCGTCGCGAATTGTTGAAATTCCTTCTAATTTTTTATCATTAACAAGGTCAGCCGTTTTCTTAATCATATCGGCCTTATTGACTTGATATGGAATTTCGCTAACAATAATACATTCTCTTCCATTGACTTCTTCAATATTGGCTTTGGCACGAATAACAACACGTCCTCGACCCGTTTTAAAAGCTTCTCTTACCCCTTCATAACCATAAATTATCCCACCTGTTGGAAAATCTGGTGCTTTAACATGAGTGATTAACTCATCAATTTCAATAGCATTATTATCAATGAAGGCTGTAATTCCATCAACAACTTCAGAAAGGTTGTGTGGTGGCATATTGGTTGCCATACCGACTGCAATTCCTGATGCGCCATTGACAAGCAGCCCTGGAATTCGTGTTGGAAGAACGGTTGGTTCTTGAAGTGTATCATCAAAATTAAGTTTATGATCGACCGTTTCTTTATCAATATCGGCAAGCATATCTTCAGATATTTTGCGCATTCTAGCTTCTGTATAACGCATTGCAGCAGGACTATCGCCATCAATAGATCCAAAATTTCCTTGACCATCGACTAGCATATAACGTAGACTCCACTCTTGGGCCATTCGCACCATAGTATCATAAACCGATGTATCGCCATGAGGGTGGTATTTACCAAGGACTTCTCCCACAATTCTTGCCGATTTTTTGTGCGCAGAATTAGACCGTACACCCAACTCATGCATTCCATACAAAACGCGACGATGAACGGGCTTTAAGCCATCACGAACGTCGGGTAATGCTCTTGAAACAATAACGGACATCGAATAATCGATGTAGGCCGATTTCATTTCATCTTCAATGTTAATCGGGATTAATTTTTCTCCTTCTATCATAGGTTGATTTTATTGCAATTATTATATTCAAGCTAATATAAAACAATCGTTCTTTTTGATGCTAATAATTATGGGTTTTTTGGCGTATTTTATCAACAATTTAAAGAAGAAAAGGGTTAATAAATAGAATGCAAAAAATTTTGATTTTTAAATGTTTTTAATATCATTTGTAGTATTAATTTTTAATTGAGGTATAGTTTTTGAATTATAACTCATAAAATTCGTATTTTTATACAAAATATTTTCTATGGATGACAACTTTTCACCCCGAGTTAAAGATGTGATTTCTTTTAGTAAAGAAGAAGCATTACGTCTAGGACACGATTTTATTGGAACTGAGCATTTGATGCTTGGATTACTTCGTGATGGCCACGGCAAAGCAGTAGAGATTCTCAATGCACTTGATATTGATTTGAGTCAACTGCGCCGCAAAGTAGAAATTCTAAGCCCTGCAAACCCCAATATTAGCACTTCAACAAACGAGAAAAAAAATCTTCATCTCACTCGACAAGCTGAACGTGCCCTAAAAACAACCTTTTTGGAGGCCAAACTTTTTCAAAGCAAATCCATAAATACGGCGCATTTGCTATTATGTGTTCTTAGAAACGAAAACGACCCTACCACCAAGTTACTCAATAAATTGAGAGTAAATTACGATAATGTTAAAGAGCAATTTAAAAACATGATTACAAGTAGTGATGATGATTTCATTGATGCACCAAAAGCTGAATCTTTTTCTGATGAAGAAACAAATGAGGAAAATGAAAACACCGGTACTTTTGGTCAAACGAGCTCAACCAAATCAAACAAAAAATCTAAAACCCCTGTTTTAGATAATTTTGGTCGTGATCTTACCGCTATGGCCGAAGAAGGAAAACTTGATCCTGTAGTTGGTAGAGACAAAGAAATTCAGCGCGTATCACAAATACTCAGCCGAAGAAAAAAGAACAATCCTCTTCTTATTGGAGAGCCAGGCGTTGGTAAATCTGCAATTGCAGAAGGGCTTGCCAACAGAATTATAAAACGAAAAGTCTCTAGAATTCTGTTCAACAAACGTGTGGTAACTCTGGACTTAGCGAGTTTAGTGGCTGGTACAAAATACAGAGGGCAATTTGAAGAACGTATGAAAGCCGTTATGAATGAACTCGAAAAAAATGATGATGTCATTTTATTCATTGATGAAATTCATACCATTGTAGGGGCTGGAGGTGCAACAGGAAGTCTTGATGCTTCAAACATGTTTAAACCTGCTTTAGCACGAGGAGAGATTCAATGTGTTGGTGCTACAACTCTTGATGAATATCGTCAGCATATCGAAAAAGATGGTGCGCTAGAGCGTCGCTTTCAAAAAGTGATTATTGAACCTACTTCAGTTGATGAGACGATTGAAATCCTTAATAATATAAAAAATAAATACGAAGATCATCACAATGTAGACTATACAGATGAAGCTATAGAAGCCTGTGTTAAACTTACAAGCCGCTACATGTCCGATCGTTTTTTACCAGACAAAGCTATAGATGCTTTGGACGAGGCTGGATCGCGGGTACATATCACAAATATTGATGTTCCCGAACAAATTGTGGAATTGGAATCAGAACTTGAGTCTGTTCGTGCAACGAAAAATTCTGTGGTAAAAAAACAGAAATATGAAGAAGCAGCAAAGCTCAGGGATGACGAAAAAAGACTTGAAAAAAGTTTGGCAGAAGCTCAGAAAAAGTGGGAAGATGAGTCAAAACTCAATAGAGAAATTGTTACAGAAGAAAATGTCGCCGAAGTCGTTTCTATGATGACAGGAATACCTGTCAATAGAATTGCACAAACAGAAGGCAACAAGCTTTCTTTATTACCAGAACTTATTAGTGGTAAAGTTATTGGTCAAGATGAGGCTGTTTCCAAGGTTGTAAAAGCCATTCAAAGGAATCGTGCTGGACTTAAAGACCCAAATAAGCCTATAGGTTCATTTATATTTTTGGGACAAACAGGCGTTGGAAAAACACAATTGGCCAAAGTTTTGGCTGGCGAGTTATTCGATAGTACCGATGCTTTAATCAGAATTGACATGAGCGAATACATGGAGAAATTTGCCATTTCGCGACTTGTTGGAGCACCTCCTGGATATGTTGGATACGAAGAAGGTGGGCAACTTACAGAAAAAGTAAGACGAAAGCCTTATGCTGTAATTCTTTTAGATGAAATTGAAAAAGCACACCCTGATGTTTTCAATATGCTTTTACAAGTTCTAGACGATGGATTTTTGACGGACAGCTTAGGACGAAAAATTGACTTTAGCAATACCATTATTATAATGACTTCCAACATTGGAGCTCGAAAATTAAAGGATTTTGGAACCGGTGTTGGCTTTGGTACTGCAGCTCAAAAACAACAAGAAAGTGCAAATGCACGTGGCGTTATTGAAAATGCATTGAAAAAAGCTTTCGCACCTGAATTTTTAAATAGAATTGATGATGTGGTGGTGTTCAATACTCTTGAAAAAGAAGATATTGATAAAATTATTGATATTGAATTAGAGAAACTTCTAGATCGAATTTCGGAGCTAGGATACAAACTAAAATTGAGCAAAAAAGCGAGAAACTTTATTGCCGAAAAAGGATTTGATAAGCAATATGGCGCACGACCACTAAAACGTGCTATTCAAAAATATGTTGAAGATGCCATTGCCGAAGAAATTATCAAGTCAAATATTCAAGAAGGGGATAGCATCACGATGGATATTGGTAAAAACGATACTGAATTAAATATCAAAATTACAAGTCCAAAAAAATCAGAAGAACAATAAAACAAACTTCTTTTTTTATAATTAAACCCTTGCACATTGCAGGGGTTTTTTATGCTGAAATTGTCTCAAAAAGCACATCATTATCAAAATTTAATGACTGCATAAAACGTATTGTTTTTTTGATATCTATATAAAGCGGTTTATCATTTTCAGTAAATAAAACTTCTTTTCTGAAAGAAGTTAAAAACTGCTCCAAAAAAGGCGATGTTTTTAATGTTCTCATATGCATGGCCTGAGATGCATTCATCAATTCAATTGCAAGAATTCGTTCAACATTATCAATAAGCTCAAAAGCTTGTGTAGCAGCATTGGCACCCATACTTACATGATCTTCTTGACCATTGGAAGACACTATAGAATCTACACTGGCTGGAGTAGCCAGTTGTTTGTTAGCACTTGCAATACTTGCCGCTGTATACTGAGGAATCATATAGCCAGAATTTAACCCTGGTGAATTGACTAAAAACGAAGGAAGACCACGCTCTCCAGAAATCAATTGATATGTTCTTCGCTCAGAAATACTTCCAAGTTCAGACATGGCAATTTTTAAGAAATCTAGACTCAAAGCCAAAGGCTGTCCATGAAAATTCCCACCCGATATAATTTTATCGGCTTGTGAAAATATATTTGGATTATCAGAAACAGAATTAACTTCTGTTAAAACTACCGAAGAAATATGTTCCAATGCATCTTTTGTAGCGCCATGAACTTGTGGCATACAACGGAAAGAATATGGATCTTGGACATGGATTTTTTCTTGTTTCATCAAAGGACTATCTTGTAAGAACTGACGTATGCGCTGAGCAGTAAGAATTTGGCCTTTGTGTGGGCGTACCAGCTGAACTAATGGGTCAAAAGGTTCAATTCGACCATCAAAAGCATCTAGTGATAACGCTCCTATTAAATCAGAAAAATAGGAAAGTTTGTACGATTTTAACAAACAATGTATGGCATAAGCAGACATAAATTGTGTTCCATTTAGTAATGCTAAACCTTCCTTTGATTGCAGTTTTATAGGATTTAAGCTATGCGTCTTCAATACATCTTTGGTAGGCTTTTGGACGCCGTTGTGCCAAACTTCACCTTCCCCAATCACACACAAAGCAACATGTGCCAAAGGTGCCAAATCTCCTGAAGCCCCCAAAGACCCTTGAGTATAAACTACTGGCAAAAGATCGAGGTTATAAAAATCAACAAGACGCTGAACAGTTGCAAGTTGGACACCACTATTCCCATTTGACAAAGATTTAATTTTTAGTAAAAGCATCAATTTGATGATATGCTGTGGCACCAATTTTCCAGTACCACAGGCATGAGAACGCACCAAATTTTCTTGAAGTTGAACCAATTGATCAGAATTAATCGAAACATCGCACAAGGCCCCAAAACCAGTATTGATACCATAAATTGGTGCCTCAGAATTTTGCATTTTTTGATCTAAATATGTCCTACAATTGACTATATTTTCTTTTACTTCTGACGATAATTCAATGGAAGATTGATTGATAATCAAATCATTGAGTGCAGTTAAGCTTAATGGATGTGTTGTTATTTTATGCATAATTGCTCCAATGGAGTCTTTCAAAAGTGCATTATTCAATGAAAATTTCCAAATAATTGATACAATTAATTTATTATGTCTAATTTTGAAAATACAATACTTTTAGCTTCACTAAAGAGGATAATCATGCCTAAAAATACTATTAAAAATTCAGAAAATTCTACTATTTTAGAAGATTTAGTTGGCGATTGGAATTTAGAACGTTTTTACGACAATGGAGCCAAAGTCCTTGGTAAGGCAAATTTTACAAAAACCAATGCTAATGTGTTCGAATATTCCGAAAAAGGGGTGATGATTCTAGCGGATGGAAAAGAAATGATGTGTGCCAGAAAATACTTTTATAAACCTAGTCCAACTGGTTTTGAGGTGTATTTTTTTGAAAACCCTAAAGAACTATTTCAAAATATTATCTTGAAAAAAGAAAAAAATGGAAATCTTAGTGCAAAAGCTACCCATTTTTGTGCAAAAGATGTCTATGCTTCTTCATACAAATTTTTCAACGATAGACACTTTGAAATTACTCATGTAGTTTGTGGGCCAAAAAAAGAATATACTTCAAAGGGAGTTTTCAAAAAAATATAGAAGTCAAAAAAAACAGTAACTTCGTAAAACATTTTAATCCTAAAATCATTTGTTATGAATAAAACCTTGTTTTACACCATTAGTCTTGCTATCATTTTGGCTGGTTGTCAAAAACCAAAAGATCACGTTGAACTCTCTGGGAAAATCACCAACCCAAATTCTGATAAAATTACAATTTCTAACCCAGACAATGGCTACAAAAAAGAGATAGCCGTCAACGAAGATGGTTCGTTTTCGGACACCCTTAAGGTTGAAGAAGGGCGCTATCGCTTTTATGATGGTAATGAAGTAGGTGTCGTTTTTTTAAAAAATGGCAATTCAACTTCTTTTACGCTTGACACTAAGGAATTTGACGAAACTTTAAAATTTAAAGGAGATGATGCCGACAAAAGCAATGTTTTAATTGCATATGCTTTGCTTCAAGAAAAACATCTTTCTAATGATTTGTTTGATAAAAATCCAAAAGCCTTTCAAGATGCTTTTAATGCTTTAGAAAAGGATTTTCAAGATTTAAAATCCAGCTATACATCAATAGACACCTTATATTTTGAGATTGATAATTCCAATTTCAAAAAAATGAAAGTAGCCTACACAAAGTTTTACGAAGATCGACAAGCTTTGAGAAGAGAATTGGCAAAAGGAACGCCTTCTCCTACTTTTGAGAATTTTGAAAATTTTAAGGGAGGTACTTCATCTTTAAAAGACTTTAGAGGAAAGTATGTCTATATTGATGTTTGGGCAACATGGTGTGGGCCTTGTAAAGTTGAAATCCCATTTTTGAAAGAACTAGAACAAAGATTTCATGGGCGCAACATTGAGTTTATCAGTATTTCTGTTGATGATGAAAGACGAAGTGGAACTATGGAAAAAGCGCACAAAGCATGGAAAACTATGGTTGCTGAGAAAAATTTATCTGGGGTTCAACTTTTTACTGGAAGTGGATGGAAAGCCGATTTTATTCAAGCCTATAAAATCGATGGTATTCCAAGATTTATTCTCATTGATCCAAAAGGCAATATAGTTGATCCTGATGCACCAAGACCTTCCAGTTCAAGAATTACAGAGCTTTTAGAAGAATTGGGCGTTTAGTTCAAAAAATCTGTTAGTTTAATTTTATTTACATTTTCGTGTGAAGCATGTGCTACTGCTTTTCCGTTTTTGATGATTAAAAGCTGTGGTGACTGATGAACAACATCAAACTGTTGTGCAACGGCATTTGAAATTTCACGATAGCGGAGTAAGTCTAAAAAATAAGCCGTAAAATCAACTTCTGAAAAACTATAACCTGATTTAAATTCGTTTAGTACAAAACGACTCACACTACAACGTGTGGAATGTTTAAAAATAAGTTGTGGCGTCAAAAAAGAGGCTTCAACTATAGTGTTGAGTTGATCAATATTTTCAAGTTTTGGTCCATGCCAATTGTTTGAATTATTGCTTAAAAAGGAATCAAATAATCCCATAATTTTTCTTTACATTTTAAAATTATGACTAAACGTCAGATTTTTAGTTAAAATAGTGTCAATTTGTCGCATGTATTCAAATGGTAAGGTAATTGAATAATCTTATAAAAAAATAACCCATTATGAACTTTGACAATTATACAATAAAAACACAACAAGCGCTACAACACGCACAACAAATTGCACAAGAATTTGATCATCAACAAATTGAAAATGAGCACCTATACAAAGGAATGCAAGCCGTTGATCAAAATGTAATTCCATATTTACTAAAAAAGCTTGATGTCAATTCAACACTTTTAAATCAAATTATTGATAAAGAAATAGAACGTTTTCCAAAAGTAAGCGGCTCGGATCAAATGTTGTCGAGAACATTAGTTAAAACATTGGGAGATGCCGTTGCTATTTCAAAAAAAACAGGAGGAGAATACGTTTCCATTGAAGATATTTTCCTTGCTTTATTTAAATCTAAAAGTAAAATCTCACAAATTCTAAAAGATCAAGGTGTTACTGAAAAAGACTTGGAAGCTTGTATAACAGAACTAAGAAAAGGACAAAATGTAACCTCCAAAAGTCAAGAAGACACCTACAATGCCTTAAATAAATATGCCAAAAATCTCAACCAAATGGCCCGTGATAATCGTTTGGATCCTGTGATTGGGCGTGATGAAGAAATTCGAAGAATTCTCCAAATATTATCGAGAAGAACAAAAAATAATCCCATATTAGTTGGTGAACCAGGCACTGGAAAAACAGCAATTGCAGAAGGACTTGCACACCGAATAATTACAGGGGATGTTCCTGAAAATTTAAAAGACAAACAAGTATTCGCTTTGGATATGGGAGCACTTATTGCAGGTGCAAAATACAAAGGCGAATTTGAAGAACGACTTAAATCTGTAATCAAAGAAGTAACACAAGACTCTGGTGATGTGGTGCTTTTTATAGACGAAATACATACACTAGTTGGAGCTGGTGGTGGCGAAGGTGCTATGGATGCAGCAAATATTTTAAAACCAGCATTGGCGCGTGGCGAACTTCGAGCTATTGGTGCGACTACGCTAGACGAATATCAAAAGTATTTTGAAAAAGATAAAGCATTAGAACGCCGTTTTCAAAAAGTTATGGTTGATGAACCCGACGAAGAAAGTGCAATTTCAATTTTGAGAGGGATTAAAGAAAAATATGAAACCCACCACAAAGTTCGTATCAAAGATGAAGCGATTATTGGGGCTGTAAAGCTATCTACAAGATATATTAGCAATCGTTTTTTACCAGATAAAGCCATTGATTTAATGGACGAGGCCGCTTCAAAATTACGAATGGAAATCAATTCTAAACCTGAAGAATTGGATGTGTTGGATCGAAAAGTTATGCAATTAGAAATTGAAATTGAAGCCATAAAACGTGAAAAAGATGATGTTAAACTCAAAGCACTAAGTGCAGATTTAGCCAATATCAAAGAAGAAAGAAACACTTTAGAAGCACAATGGCGCAGCGAAAAAGAAATGGTAGATTCAATTCAAAGCGCAAAATCTGATATTGAAATCTTGAAAATAGAAGCAGAACGTGCTGAGCGCGATGGCGATTATGGAAAAGTTGCAGAATTGCGCTATGGAAAAATCAAAGACGCACAAGCTCATCTTGAAGACTTACAACAAAAGCTAATTGAAAATCAGAAATCTGCACTTATTAAAGAGGAAGTGACCTACGAAGATATTGCAGAAGTGATCGCAAAATGGACAGGAATTCCAGTCACAAAAATGATTGAGACTGAACGAGAAAAACTTTTAAAACTAGAAGAAGAACTTCATAAGAGAGTCGTTAGTCAAGAAGAAGCTGTTGCTGCAGTTAGTGACGCTGTAAGACGTAGTAGAGCTGGTCTACAAAATCCAAAAAAACCAACAGGAACATTTTTATTTTTGGGAACTACAGGAGTTGGAAAAACAGAGTTGGCAAAAACTTTAGCCGCCTATTTATTTGATGATGAAAATGCGCTTACAAGAATAGATATGAGTGAATATCAAGAACGACACGCTGTTAGTAGACTTATTGGTGCGCCTCCAGGATATGTAGGCTACGACGAAGGTGGACAACTTACTGAAGCTGTAAGAAGAAAACCCTACTCTGTAGTATTGTTAGATGAAATTGAAAAAGCACATCCCGATATATTTAATATTTTATTGCAAGTGTTAGATGAGGGACGACTTACAGATAATAAAGGCCGTGTGGCAGATTTCAAAAACACAATCATCATTATGACTTCAAATATTGGAAGTTATATTATTCAACATAAATTTGAAGAATATGGCAATGATTCTTCAGCAATGGAATCTGCAAAAATTGAGGTTATTGCACTACTGAAAAAAATGGTACGCCCAGAGTTTTTAAATCGAATAGATGATACTATTTTATTTAGCCCACTAAGCGAAGAACACATAGAATCCATTGTTGAGCTACAGTTGAAACGTTTAGCTAAAACTTTGCAAGAACAGGATGTTATTTTTGATTCAAGCCCAGAAGCAATAAGTTATCTAGCAAAAAAAGGGTATCAACCCGAATATGGCGCAAGACCAGTAAAAAGAGTCATACAAAAAGAAGTGCTGAATGCTTTGAGTAAAGAACTTCTTTCTGGTGCAATTAATTCAAACAGTATTATTTTGATGGATGCTTTTGATAATGGTTTAGTATTTAGAAATCAAAATGAAAAAATTCCAAAAGAACTGTAACAAATTACGATTTTAATCGTTAAATAAGTGTTGGTTAGTTAGTTAAAAAAGCAGTGCTTTGTGTAGAAAATATGCTAGTACTGCTTTTTTCTATTTTAAAAAAAGTTGAAAAAGCATTGAGATACCCACTAAATATTTGATTAGTTTTGAACTGAAATGAAAAAGTCTGTAAACATACTCAATAGAAAAGCACGGTTTTCGTATGAAATATTAGATACGTATACGGCTGGTATTGTACTTACTGGAACAGAAATTAAATCTATCAGGGCAAGCAAAGCATCTATTGCAGAAAGTTTTTGTGAGTTTAACGAACAAGGAGAATTATTTGCTATTAATATGACCGTTCAAGAATATGATTATGGCAATCATTTTAATCATAAACCAAAAGCAGAGCGCAAACTTTTACTTAATAAAAAAGAATTGAGAAAACTCGAAAAAGAAGTCAAAAACACAGGTTTGACCGTTATCCCTCTGAAACTTTTTATTAATGAAAAAGGCTTTGCAAAACTTCAAATTGCTTTAGCCAAAGGAAAAAAACTTTTTGACAAACGAGACACCATCAAGGACCGAGAAAACAAAAGAAACCTAGACCGTATCAAAAAGAATTTTAAATCCTAAGATTTCATAAACATTATGAATAAATTTTTTCAAATTTTATTCCTTTTAATTTCAACTATTGTACAAAGTCAAGTTACTGGAACTGTTAAAGACACTAGCGGGCAATCACTCCCCTATGTTAATATTTTTATTGAAAATACATATAATGGAACAACTTCTAATGAAGATGGGTATTTTGAATTAAACATCTCAAAAACAGGAAGTTACACAATTGTATTTCAATTTTTAGGCTATAAAACACAACTAAAAAAATTAGAAATCAATCAATTCCCCCATGTCATTGATGTGGTTTTAAAAGAAGAAAATATCAACCTCAACGAAGTTGTTATTAACGCCAAAGAAAATCCAGCAAACCGAATCATAAAAGCTGCAATTGCAAAACGACAACTCCACTTAGAAAAGCTTAATGCATATACTGCGGATTTTTATTCAAAAGGGATTATTCGAATTGTAGATGCACCTGAAAATTTTATGGGGCAAGATATTGGTGATTTTGATGGTGCTCTGGATTCAACGCGAACGGGTATTTTGTATCTCTCCGAAACCATGTCTAAAATAAAATATTTAAAACCAGAACTTTTTGAAACTGTTACAGCTTCAAAGGTTAGTGGCAACTCTACTGGCATCAGCTTTAATTCTGCAATGGATGTCGATTTTAATTTATATAACAATACTGTCAATATAAATAATGATATTATTTCTCCTATTGCCGATTATGCCTTTAATTATTACAGATACAAATTAGAAGGAGAGTTTTATGATGATGAAGGCCACTTGATCCATAAAATAAACATCATACCAAAACGAGAAAATGACCGTGTTTTTTCGGGAAGTATTTTTATTTTAGAAGATACATGGGCACTTTATGGTATTGATATACAAGTTAAAGGAAGCCAGATTCAAGTTCTGCCTGCAGATACAATTCGAATTCGCCAAAACTTAACCTATGATAAGACCGATGACCAGTGGTTAGTTCGTGCACAAACCATCGATTTTGGTTACAGTTTTCTTGGATTTAAGGGCGATGGAAGTTTTGTAGCGAATTATACAAATTATGATCTTAAACCTGAGCTATCAAATCAAAATAATAAAAATGAAATTTTGGTTTTTGAAAAAGATGCCAATAAAAAAGAAGTTGAATTTTGGAACAATAAACGACCAGTCCCACTTACCACTGAAGAATTAAAAGACTACATCCGTCGCGATAGTTTAGAAACTTTAAGAAGTTCAAAAACCTATCTAGACTCTATTGACAACAATAACAATAAATTTGATATAGCTAATTTATTGACAGGTTACACTTTTAAAAATTCGTACAAAAAAAGGAACTTTAGTATTTCAGGGCCTTTGGAGGGTGTGCATTTTAATACTGTACAAGGCTATAATGTTTCTTTGGATGCAAATTTTACAAAACGTTATAACGATTATAAAAATTTTGTTTCTATTGATGGAAATCTAAACTATAGTGTAGAAACGAAACGCTTACGTGGTACTTTGGGCGGACGCTATAAATTTAATGCCATTAACAATGCAACGGCATGGGCAAATTTTGGCGTAAAAACACAGCAATTTAATCGGACAAACCCAATTTCTAATTTTCATAATGACATCAGTAGTTTATTTTTTGAGAGTAACTTTATGAAAATTTATGACAAACAATTTGCCGAAATTGGATATGCTCAAGAAATTTTTAATGGTTTACGATTTTTGAGTCAAATTGCTTATGAAAATCGAAAAGCATTGTTTAATACTTCCGATGAAGTGATTAACCCTCAAGACAATATAGAATACACGAGTAATAATCCTTTAGCGCCAAATGGTTTTGGTACTGCACCATTTAGAAATCATAATTTGATTCGATTGGATTTTGGATTAGGTATACGTTTTGGAGAAAAATATATGAGCTACCCAGACCTAAAATTTAATATAAGTAATTCGGATTATCCACAACTGTATTTCAACTATTCAAAAGGCTTCAATGCTAGTTTATCAGATTACAATTTTGATCATTTAAACGTACGCCTTAGACAACATATAAACTTAAAAACTACTGGTATTTTAAAATATAATTTTTCTGCAGGTACGTTTTTTGAGAACAAGGATTTAGCTTTTACAGATTATAAACATTTTAATGGCAACCTAACTCATGTAAACACTAAAGGAAATTACCTTTCAAGTTTCAAAAACATGGGGTATTATGATTTTAGTACTTCAAATAATTATTTTGAATACCATCTTGAACATGATTTTAAAGGGTATATTTTGGGTAAAATTCCTTGGATAAATACTTTGAACTTAAATTTAATCGTTGGAGCTCATGGTGTAGGAATTAAAAATGAAAGCCCCTATAAAGAATTCAATATAGGGCTGGGCAATATAGGATGGAAAAAATATCGTTTTTTACGGGTCGATTATGTACGTTCGTATGTAAATGGTGTCGTAGATGATGCCCTAATGTTTGGCCTTAGCTTCTAAGATTTATTCTCTAGCATAGGGACAAATTTGAAATGCCCTAATTCATGCTTTTCAAAGTTTTTTGGACTTGTTCTTACAAAAAGGGTCATCACTTGTTCTTGTTCACCAACTGGGATCACCAATCGCCCTCCCACTTTCAACTGTGCCAACAAAGGTTTTGGTACAAAAGGGGCTCCAGCCGTAACAATAATACGATCAAAAGGGGCTTCTTCTTTCAAGCCTTGATATCCATCACCAAAAATTAAGCGTTTAGCAACATATCCAATTTTGGGTAAAAATAAACTGGTTTTTTTGAATAACTCCAATTGCCTTTCAATACTATAAACTTCTGCACCCAAAAGACATAAAACAGCCGTTTGGTAACCACTTCCTGTACCAATCTCTAACACTTTATGTTGCACTTCCACTTCTAAAAAATCTGTTTGAAAAGCAACAGTATAGGGCTGAGAAATGGTTTGACCTGCTGCAATTGGAAATGCTTTGTCCTGATAGGCGTGGTCTAAAAAACTAGAATCCATAAACAAATGTCGAGGGACTTTACCAATAGCTTCCAAAACCAGCTCATTTTTTATCCCTTTTTTAGTTAATGTATCAACTAATTTTTGACGAAGCCCTTTATGTTTATATGAATCAATCAAAGTGCAGAAATTTATAATTTCAAAATTAAGTAAAGATTATTGAGATTAAAATCAAAACAAGAAAAGAATTTCAAAAATTAAGGTTTTAACTCAAATTTGAGAGTTATACCATTAAAATATTTAATTTTGTTGAAAATTAATTAAGATGCTAAAAGTAGGTGTACTAGGTGCTGGTCATTTAGGAAAAATTCATTTAAAACTTCTTCAACAATCTGAAAAATACGACTTAGTTGGTTTTTTTGACCCTGATATCGCCAACGGACAAAGAGTCGCAGAAGAATTTAATTACCACTATTTTGAAAATTTAGACGATTTAATTGATGCAGTAGAAGTTGTAGACATCGTAACTCCTACCCTATCACACTACAATTGTGCTATAAAAGCCATTACAAAAGGGAAGCATATTTTTATTGAAAAGCCAATTACAAACAGTGTTGAAGAAGCCGAACAAATTCGACTATTGGTGTCTGAAAATAATTTACGTGGACAGGTTGGACATGTAGAACGCTTTAATCCTGCTTTCAAGGCCATAAAATCGGAAATTAAATCTCCAATGTTTATTGAAACACATCGTTTGGCAGAATTTAACCCTCGTGGAACAGATGTTCCTGTAGTTCTTGATCTTATGATTCATGACATCGATATTATTTTGAGTGTTGTAAACTCTCCTGTGCGAAACATAAATGCAAGTGGTGTTTCAGTCATCAGTGAAACCCCAGATATTGCCAATGCACGTATCGAATTTGAAAATGGCTGTGTTGCAAATTTGACCGCCAGCAGAATCTCTCTTAAAAATATGCGTAAAAGCCGCTTTTTTCAAAAAGATGCCTACATCAGTGTTGATTTTTTAGAGAAAAAAGTAGAAGTTGTAAAAATGAAAGACGCTCCAAAATACCCTGGAGATTTTGACATGATTTTACAAAACGCAGAAGGCATCAAAAAACAGATTTATTTTGAAAACCCAGAAATAGCACCAAACAATGCTATTTTGGAAGAACTTGAAACTTTTGCTGAAGCAATTACAACAGATACAAAACCAATTGTAACACTTAGAGACGGTACAAATGCACTAAAAGTTGCCTATCAAATTATAGATTGTTTTAAAAATTAAACTATGAAAAATATAGCAGTTATTGGAGCGGGAACTATGGGAAATGGCATAGCCCATACTTTTGCACAAAATGGTTATAGAGTACAATTGATTGATGTCAATGAGACTGCATTGTCCAATGCCATTCAAACCATAACTAAGAATTTGGATAGAATGGTTCAAAAAGAAGTGATTTCTGAAGCTAAAAAAGCTCAAACATTAGATAATATTACTGCATTTTCAAACATCGTTGAAGGTGTTGAATATGCAAGCCTTGTTGTTGAAGCAGCAACTGAAAATGAAGCCCTTAAACTAAGTATTTTTAAAACTTTAGATGAAGCTTGTCCAGAAGACACCATTTTGGCAACCAATACTTCGTCAATATCAATTACCAAAATTGCCTCTGTAACTTCACGACCAAATCAAGTCATTGGAATGCACTTTATGAATCCAGTGCCAATCATGCCCTTGATAGAAATCATAAATGGTTATAATACTGAAAAAGAAGTTACTGATTTTATTGTGGAGCTGACCAAAAAAATTGGAAAAACCCCCGTACTTGCCAACGACTTTCCAGGATTTGTAGCCAATCGAATTTTAATGCCAATGATAAATGAAGCAATAGAAACGCTACAGTGTGGGGTAAGTGGTGTTGTAGAAATCGATACCATTATGAAATTAGGCATGGCGCACCCAATGGGGCCATTGGAACTTGCAGATTTTATTGGGCTAGACGTTTGCTTGTCTATTCTTGAAGTGATGTATGACGGATTTAAAAACCCAAAATATGCTCCTAATCCATTGCTAGTCAATATGGTACGAGCAGGAAAACTTGGTAAGAAAACCGGCGAAGGATTTTATAACTATTCAACAGAAAGAAAAGCGGTAGTTCCTTCCGCTCAATTTCTTTAATATTGTACCCCAAAAATCTAGAGACCTATGGCACACATAAAACCATTTTGTGCAGTTCGCCCAAATGCAAATATTGCCTCTGAGTTTAGTAGTTTGTCTGCTCAATTTTACTCAAAAGAAGAATTGGATGAACTGCTAAAAAATAAGCCCTTTTCGTTTGTTCAAATTCTTAAATCAAGTTTAATTAAACTTCAAGATAAATCTCTAGAAGAACGCTATAAAAGTGTAAAAAAGAGCTATGAAAATTTTAAAAATGAAGGCCATTTGATTCAAGACTCAAGTCCTGCATTTTATATTTATGAAATTGATGGACATGAAAACAACTATTGTGGAATAATTGCAGCAGCAAGCGTTGAAGATTATAAAAATAACGTCATCAAAAAGCATGAAAACACCATTGAAAGTCGAGAGAAAACATTTAAAAACTACTTGAAAACTACAGGCTTCAATGCAGAACCTGTGCTTTTGACATACAAAAACTCCAGTACTATTTCGAGTGTTATTGATGAACTTAAAAACAGCAAACCAACGGTAGAATTTTCAATTGAAACAAAAGAAAAACACCGACTTTGGAAAATTGAAAACAAGAAAAAAATAGAGAAAATTCAAAGCTTATTTGAAAAAATTCCATCACTTTACATCGCCGATGGGCATCACAGATCTGCATCATCTGTTTTATTGTCAGAGGAAAAAAAGGATTTAAAAAACAACCCCAATGCTTCAGATTATTTTATGGCATTTTTAATTCCAGAAAATGAACTTAAAATTTTAGAATACAACAGAGTTGTTACCGATTTAAATGGATACTCTAGTAAAGAATTTTTAGAAGCTCTTGAACAACATTTTAATATCTCCCCGCAAGACAATGGAAAAACATCAGAAAAAAAGCATTCCTTTAGCATGTACTTAAAGGGCCAATTTTATTGTGTATCTTTGCAAAACAGTACCACTTTCGAAAATTCTCCACTCTATCAGCTCGATACATACATCTTGCAAGAACTCATTTTAAAGCCAATTTTGGGTATTACAGATGTGAGAAATAATATACGACTTGACTATTCTTATGAAAACGATGATATGCAATGGATTAAAAAAAACATAGACAATAACAATTATGCTGTAGGTTTTGGGTTACAACCAATTAAGATTGGTCAGCTAAAATCTATTGCAGACGCACAACTTGTAATGCCTCCAAAAAGCACCTATATTTTTCCGAAACTTAGAAGTGGAATAACAATTTATGAGCTTTAAAAATGGGAATTAAAGAACGCTTAGTTGAATTAAAATCTTCGTTACCAAAAGCAGTAACTCTGGTGGCAGTTTCAAAAACAAAACCTGTAACTGATTTAATGCAAGCATATGACGCAGGACAACGTATTTTTGGGGAAAATAAGGTTCAAGAAATGGCCGAAAAATACCAACAAATGCCCAAAGATATTCAATGGCATATGATTGGACATTTGCAACGCAATAAGGTCAAATATATGGCTGAATTTGTGGAGTTGATTCATGGTGTGGATAGTTTGAAGTTATTAACTGAAATTAATAAACAAGCCAAAAAACATAACCGTGTGATCAACTGTCTTTTACAAATTAAAATTGCCACAGAGGAAACAAAATTTGGACTAACTAAAGAAGAAGCAATTGCTCTACTCCATTCAGATCAATTTCAAGATTTAAAGCACATTCATATTTCTGGTGTTATGGGTATGGCAAGCTTTACAAGTGAAACCAATCAAATAAAAACAGAATTTGAGTATTTAAAAAATACATTCGATACACTAAAAAAAATTCAGTATGAAATGGAAATTATCTCAATGGGAATGAGTGGCGATTATCCACTTGCCATACGTTGTGGGAGTACCATGGTTCGTGTTGGAAGTCATATTTTTGGCGCAAGAAATTATAACTAAATAAAGAAGATTTACGCAATTCTCGACATAGAAACCACTGGTGGTAAGTATAATGAAGAAGGGATTACAGAAATTGCCATCTATAGACATGATGGGCATAAAATTACAGATCAATTTATTAGTCTTGTTAATCCAGAGCGACCAATTCAACCCTATGTGGTAAGTCTTACTGGAATTTCTAATAAAATGCTTCACCAGGCACCAAAATTTTATGAGGTTGCAAAACGTGTTATCGAAATTACAGAAGGTTGTATTATTGTAGCCCACAATGCAAAATTTGATTATCGGATTTTAAAACTTGAATTTAGTCGACTTGGCTACAATTTTGAATGTAAAAATCTCTGTACCGTTGAACTTTCAAAACAGTTGATTCCTGACCTTCCCTCCTACAGTTTAGGAAAACTGGTGCGTTCTTTGGGGATTCCAATTAGCGATAGACATCGTGCTTCGGGTGATGCTCTAGCAACCACAAAATTATTTGAATTATTACTAAATAAAGACATTGAAAAAACCATTGTAAAAACTTATGTACGCCTAGAACCAAAGCGACAGCTGGAACCAAAATTGAACGATATAATTCAGTCTTTGGCCTCTGTAACTGGAGTTTATTATATGCACAACGAGGATGGTGATATCATTTACATAGGGAAAAGTAAGAATATTAAAAATAGAATCAATCAACATTTTGTGGGACAAACCCCTAAATCAAAAAAATTACAACTAGAAGTCGCTAGCGTAACCTACGAAAAAACGGGAAGTGAATTGCTTGCACTTTTAAAAGAAAGCGCAGAAATAAAGCATAATAAACCAAAATATAACCGTGCGTTGCGTCGTACTATTTTTACTCATGGTTTGTTCAGTTTTACAGATGAAAAGGGTTACCTTAACCTAAAAATTGAAAAAATTAAAGGAAATGTAAAACCTATTACCACATTTTCAAATATTCAAAGTGGAAAGAGTTTTATGAATAAAGTCGTTGAAAAATATAATTTATGTCAAAAATTATGTGGATTATATAAATCAAAAAATGGGTGTTTTAGCTACACTATAAATGAATGTGAGGGCGCATGTGTTGGCGAAGAAATAACTGAAAATTATAATTCTAAGGTACAACAGCTTATAGAAAAGCATAGTTTTAAATCAAAAAGCATGATTGTTGTTGATTATGGTAGAGCTGTTGACGAGCGTAGTGCAATTTGGGTAGAAGATGGAGTTATAAGAGGGTTTACGTATTTTAATTTAAATTTTCAAATTACAAATATTGATGTTTTGTCTACCCTAATTACGCCATTAGAACATAACAAAGATGCACAACATATTTTACAAAGTTATTTGAGGCGAAATAAAAGATTAAAAGTCATTTCCCTAGAAGACTAAACTTTTTTAGTACTTTTGAATTATGTCTAATCAAAAACCAACAACACCTTGGAAAAATAAGCTTCATGAAATTATATATGAGGCTGATACTCCAGCAGGAAAATTATTTGACGTTGTTTTACTTTTTGTTATTCTTATGAGCATTGTCCTTGTCATGCTCGAAAGTGTAGATGAGATTGGTACAACGTATTTTAGTATTTTAGACAGTCTAGAGTGGGTAATTACCATATTATTCACCTTGGAATATATTGCTAGAATTGTATGTGTAAAAAATCCCAAGGCCTATATTTTTAGCTTTTATGGCATTATTGATTTTCTATCAACAATTCCAAAATACATTTCATTAATTCTTGTAGGAACACATTCGTTGGTCATCATTCGTGCACTGCGATTATTGCGTGTATTTCGTATTTTAAAACTAACAAGGTATACAAGCGAAAGCACAAATTTTGGTAGAGCGCTCAGACGCAGTCGAGTAAAAATTGCTGTTTTTCTTTCCTTTGTGCTTGTCTTATGTGTGATTTTAGGAACTGTTATGTATTTGGTGGAAGGCGACAAAGACAGCGGATTTACAAGCATTCCTAGGAGTGTGTATTGGGCTATTGTAACGCTCACCACCGTTGGATATGGCGATATTGCACCTATCAGTTCGTTGGGCCAATTTATTGCTTCATTAATCATGATATTGGGTTATGGAATCATCGCAATACCTACTGGGATAGTCACTTCTGAAATGACAAGATCTCAACGCAATAATATTCCAAAAAATACACAATCGTGTACCAATTGTATGGAATCTTACCATTCAGATAATGCTCATTTTTGTCATAAATGTGGAGAGCGTTTAAATCATGAATAACACATTAATTTCCATTGTAGGGCCTACCGGAATAGGCAAAACAGCATTGAGCTTGGAAATTGCAAAACATTTTCAAACCGAAATCATTTCAGCAGATTCTCGTCAATTTTTTAAAGAAATTCCTATTGGCACAGCAGCACCAAAACCTGAAGAATTACAAACAATAAAACATCATTTTATTCATAATAAATCAATTACAGAATCTTACAGCGTTGGTGATTTTGAAAAAGAGGCCATTGATTGCATCACTTCAATTCACAAAAAAAAACCTATTGTTGTAATGGTTGGAGGCTCTGGGCTTTATGTGAATGCTGTACTTAATGGGTTGGATGAATTTCCAGAGATTGATCCAAAAATTAGAGAAAAATTGAATGTTGAGCTATCAAATAATGGTATAGAGAAACTTCAAGAAGAGTTAAAAATTTTAGACCAAAAATCTTATAATAGTATTGATTTGAATAATTCACACAGAGTGATTCGTGCTTTGGAAATCTGTAAAGGAACGGGGCAGCCTTTCAGTAGTTTTTTAAATAAAAATAAAGTCAAACGGGATTTTAAAACTATAAATATTGGTCTTACCGCAGAACGTTCAGTTATTTATGATAGAATTAATAAACGTGTAGACCTAATGCTACAACAAGGGCTTTTGGAAGAAGTAAAATCTGTATTTGAATATAAAGACTTGAATGCACTAAATACGGTAGGTTACAAAGAAATATTTCAATATCTAGAGGGCAATTGTAGCTTAGAATTTGCTGTAGATGAAATCAAAAAAAACACAAGACGTTTTGCTAAAAGACAACAAACTTGGTTTAAAAAACAAGAACACACAAAGTGGTTCGATTTCAATGAACCATATTCAAAAATTATTGAATATATAGCAACTGAACTTCAGCTACTCATTGATGACCAAACGAAAACCCTCCCCATGAATGTTTAGAATTTCTACTTTTGGATCGTGTTTTAAATACTTTCTAAGTTTGGCAATATAGACATCCATACTCCTTGAAGTAAAATAATTATCATCTCGCCAAATTTTAGTCAGTGCAATTTCCCTTGGCATTAAGTCATTAATATGAAGTGCCAAAAGTCGAAGCAACTGATTTTCTTTTGGTGAGAGCTTAATTTGTGTGTTGTCGTGATGTGTTAAAAACCTAAGTTTTGAGTTGAGTTTAAAGCTCCCAATTTCGAATTCAAATTGATTACTATCGGCCACACTTTCCACTGTTTTTCTTTGAATTATTGCTTGAATTTTAAGAAGTAAAACCTCGCTATCAAACGGTTTATTCAAATAGTCATCTGCACCAACTTTATACCCTTTTAGCACATCTTCTTTCAATGCTTTTGCAGTTAAGAAAATGATAGGTATATCCTTATCTTTTTCTCTAATTTCTTGAGCGAGAGTAAAGCCATCTTTGTATGGCATCATAACATCTAAAATACAAAGATGAAAGTCAGATCTTTTAAATTTCTCGTAACCCTCCATGCCATTTTTGGCAAGAACAACGTCGTAGTTGTTGATAGTTAAGTATTCTCTGAGGACGGTACCAAAATTTGGATCGTCTTCAACTATTAAAATGCGTTTTGTGGTTTCCATGACTTTATGCTATTAATGGTAATTTTATTATAAAGGTACTACCTTTTCCTTTTTCACTTTCAACAGTGACTGTTCCTTGATGATTTTCTACAATTCTTTTGACATTGGAGAGTCCAAGTCCATGTCCTTTTACATTGTGTACATCTCCCGTATGTTCTCTGTAAAATTCTTCAAAAATACGTTTTTGTACCGCTTTGCTCATTCCTATTCCTTGGTCTTTTACGAGCATCACAATATTATTACCTACATTTTCTGTAGTGATGTCTATTTTTGGAGAATTCTCTGAATATTTAACCGCATTATCCAAAACATTTACAATTACATTGGTAAAATATGTACTATTGGCCAAAATTGATGATTTTGAGGCCTTAAAATGAGTTTTTATATATCCTTTTCGATCATTAACAATTAGCTCTATATGAGTAATCGCATCTAAAATTAGATCATGTAATTTTAAACGATCTTTACTGATTATCAATTGTTTTTTCTGCAATTGTGAGATGCGCAAAACATTCTCTACTTGAGCATTCATTCTTTTATTTTCTTCTTTTATCATCGAAAGGTAATTTTTTACCTTATCGGCATGTTGAAATATTTTGGGATTTTTTATGGCATCCAAAGCAAGATTAATTGTAGCAATAGGCGTTTTAAATTCATGCGTCATATTGTTGATGAAATCAGATTTCATCTGCGATATTTTTCGTTGCTGAATCAATTGATACAACGCGCTAGTGTAGGCAATGATAATAATCACTGTGAAAAGAATTGATAAGGAAGTCATCCCTATGATAGAAGACATTATAAAGCGTTTTCGCCTGGGAAAATTAATATATAATCCATATTCACTTTCTCCATTTTCATCAAAAAAAATAGGGACTCCAATTGTGGGGACAAGAGTAGCTTCAAAACTTTTGGACTGAACACTCGTAGGATCATTATTTTTTAAAATAGCGTATTCGTAAGCGATGTCAATGTTATTCTCTTTTAGCTTGTTGTCCAAAAGACGTTCAATCATTTGGTTGGAAACACGTTCCTCAATTGGTGTGTTTTGAATTTCTGCCTTATACTGTGCTTCAAAAGCTGCTTTTTGAAGACGATCCATATTCAAAACTTTAGTTAAGGAATATTCCAAATTTGGCATATTTAGGCCATCTATGCCCGTGGTGTATGTTTGCTGAACTGTTTTACCTTTTAATTTTTTAAAGTTGACACTATCTATACCGTTATTTTGAGCATTTGGAATGGTGTAATTTTCTTCTTTTACACCTGTATCATAAACTACAATTTGATTGATGTTTTTGTTTTGTTTATACACCCGTATACTTCGAATAGCGCTTGTATCTGGCTCTTGCCCTCGAGCAATCATTGCATTGAGTGCGGTTACATATTTGTTGTATTCTATATCTGTAACCTGATTGGACGCATAACTAAGGACTTTCTTTACATTAAATGCAAATTGATCTTCCTTTGTTTCAAGTGAATAATTAATGTAATAGGCCTGAACAAAAATAATCCCAATCAGAGAAAGACTCATTAGCATAACCAATATTGAAAATAACTTCTTGTTCATGAGGTAAAATTACATTTTTTAAGAACGCTTTAAGTTAGTTTTAACTAATTATTAACCAAAATGTTAAAATTTATAATTTAAGTTGAATTTTTAAGAATTTTTTTGTTGATTTTGACCACCTCATTTTTAGTCTTATTGATATCTACATTGTGAATAACAAAATCAGATTTTTCAATCTTTTTGGCATCAGACCATTGGTTTTGTATAATGGAAAGCACCTCATCATAAGATTTATTATCGCGTAACATTACACGGTCTATTCGAGTTTTCTGTGGTGCCGTAATAGTTAGTATAAAATCAAATTGATTCTGAGCATTAATTTCAAATAAAATGGCCACTTCTTTTACAACATAAGGATGAGATTGAAGTGACAACCAGGTATCAAAATGTGCTGCAACTTCTGGATGAACAATAGCATTCAGCGCATTCAGTTTTTTGTTGTCTTTAAAAACAATTTGGGCAATGTATGAGCGGTTTAGACCATTCTTGAGATATGATTTTTCACCAAACAGTTCAATAATCTTTGATTTTATTTTTTCAGAGCTTTGCATCAACACTTTGGCCTCGTGGTCAGCATTATATACTGGTACTCCAAGAGCCGTAAACATTTTTGCAACCGTTGTTTTACCGCTTCCAATACCACCAGTAAGTCCTAAAATTTTAGTCATTTTTTTTCGTAATTACATATTCAAGACTATTGATTTGCAATTCAGCAGTTTTTACTGATTTTGGATATGATATCAATTTTGGAATCATCACATTAGACGATTTATCTAAAACATTGTAATCGCACTCTATTCGAAAATCATTGCGATCAATAGAATTATAGGCGCTCAAACTTGTGTAAAAAACAACTGGAATTTCTTTAGGAAAAACTGAAAGTGTTAGGTGTTCAGGCAAATTTACCAAGTGTACAGGGACCGCTATTTTTCCTTCAGTAAATTTATTTACCTTTCCATAGACCTGAATTTTTGTTTTTGAAAACTTTAAATACTTAGGATAATTTGAAACGTCCAAATCTACATTGATTTCAATATCCTTTTTCACGGCATTTAATGTTATCTTCTTTGTCGATATTTTATTGATGTCTTCCAAGTATTGTTTTGGACCAACAATAGCAATAGAATCAGGTTGAGATTTTAGGGGAGTTTCCAAATCATAACCAACAACAAAGTTGGGCGCAATATTTATAAAAACTGGAACTTTTTTTATAAATTCAGTGGCATATTTAAAAGTTAAAAAAGCAGGGCGAATAGACTCTAATGTTGTATTACTACCGAAAAGCTGTGCAATTTCAGAACGATAATTGCTTTCGCTCCAATAGTACGCATTTTCATCTTTTTGAAGAGTAGAAAAATCTATTTTTAGAAGCCGTTTTTGAAAGGCAATTTTTAAAAGATTAAACCCACTGGTGGTTATTGTAACCTCTACTTTAGGGAGCGGATCTTGGATGAGTAATTCTTGTGGCGGTAATTTTGAAGGCTGAAGTTCAAACTCTAAAGTGTGCATTCTTGGGCTTGATAATTTTGAAAGCATAGAAATAACAAATGCTAATGCCAAAAACAACAAAAAAACATTGAGTCGCTTTGCACGAATTTTTTGTCTTAAATTTTCAATTAATTTCCTCATCAAGATGTTTTAAAAAATAAATTTGGAAATAATTCCATTTCTGGTTTTCGCGAACATATCAATTTAATTTTAGCTTTTAAAAATCCCCATCCATAACCCAAAAATTGAATCAAAATGGCTGGAATTGTTAAAATAGTGGCTATTATATCCAGAGTAGATTTGAATGCTAAAACTAATGCTATTATAAAATATAATCCATAACTATACAGTCCAAATTTTATGCCCATTAGAAATAAAATCAAACTAAAAATTAATCCAAACATAAAAATTGTAGGGAACCAATATGTGATTTTTTTGGTATGAGGGTGCCATTTATTAAGAATTGGGCGGACTTGGCCAAACTTGTAGACTTGAACAAAAAACCGTTCAAAAGATAAGCGACGCTTGTGATACACAAAGGCCTGTGGAATAAGACATAACTTATAGCCCATCGCTTTTAGTCGAATAGACAAATCGGGATCCTCACCAGGGTGTATATTTCCAAAACCACCAGATGCACAAAAGGCCTCTTTTGAAATCCCCATATTAAAACTTCGAGGTTCATAGCCTTCTATTTCTTTTTCTCCACCTCTTATCCCTCCTGTTGTCCATACCGAAGTCATCGAAAAATTAATGGCTTTTTGAAGCTCTGTAAAATTATCTTGTGCGGCATCAGGTCCACCAAAACAATCCACATAATTAGAATTTAAAAAGGACATAACTTCTGTTAAATACTGTTTTGGTAAAATACAATCGGAGTCCAAAATGATAAAATAATTACCTTTTGCGCGTTCCATACCATAATTTCTGGAATGGCCTGGCCCTGTATTGTTTTTATAAAAATAACTGATATTAAGCTGATGAGAAAAGTGTTCTGTAATCAATCTTGAATCTAGACTAGAGCCATCTTCTACAATCACCACCTCAAAAGTTTTGGGTGCCTCCAATGCACAAAAACTTTCTAAAAGCTCACGTATTTCTTCGGGGCGGTTGTAGACAGGCACGATAAAAGAAAAATCACTAGCGATCATAGACACAAATTTACACAATGCAAATGAATTATTCATTTTTTAAAATAATCTAAAAAAAAACCCCGCCGAAGCGAGGTTTTAAATGTATTAATCAAAAAATTAATTTTTAAGAATACGTACAGTTTCAATAGAGTTGTCAATTGAAACTTGTACGAAATAGGCTCCGGTTTGCATTGCAGATAAATCTACAGTACAATCTCTAGTATTTGGTGTTTGACGTTTCACCACTTGCCCAAGCATATTGTAAACAGTAATATTGTCTACATCCTTTTGAGCTTTGATAGTTAATACATCACTCACTGGATTTGGGAAATAGTTGAATAATGAAATACTATTGTCATCAACTCATAGTGAAGGATCTGCTTGTGAAGTTATCGTTGGAGATGATGTACATACACCAAAGCCCCATACAGATGAAGCATTGTAATTAAATCGATAACGAAAACCTGTTAGCTGGCTCGCTGTAAAGCTGCCTATATCTAGAATTGAAGATGTATTGGGTGTAAGATTCCCACACCAATTATTAGTTGTTGAGCTGTTTTCAGGGAGATCATTCCATAGACTCCATGAAGCAGTGTCAGCGTCATAATATTCCAAAGTAAAAGAAGTACCTAAATTATAGTTATAAGAATGAACAACTTCAATCCATGTTTCTCCAGCATTACTTGCAGCTGTTAGATCAATTGTAGGAGACTGAACTTGAATTTCATCTGTTGAACTACCCCCAGCAGCATCGTCATTATAAGAAAAATTTGCGGATATTGTTGGATCGGTTATTTCTGATGAGTCATATGTACCTTCAACGGTCCAAGAACTGTTTGGCCATAAAGCATCTTGGTTTAATGTTTGCCCAATCAAAAACTGAGAAAATAAAATAGAATTAATAATTATAAATGTAATTTTTTTCATAAAAGTTATTTTTTGGTTTTATTAAAAAACTTACAGATAGGAAAAGAAAAAATAAAGCATTATATTCATTAATCGATTAAATGTTTAAATATTTCGTTAAAATGATAAAAAATTTTAGAATTTATTAATTTTTAAAAAAAATCCACACCAAGTGGTGTGGATTGTTATGAAATTAATAAGGTTTTGTTTATTCTTCTACAAATTTTTCCATGATGGCATCACTCACACCCATATTACTAAAACCACCATCGTTATAAAGATTTTGCAGTGTCACACGTTTTGTTAAATCACTAAATAATGTTATAGTATAATTAGCGCAGTCTAATGCAGTGGCGTTGCCAAGTGGTGACATCTTTTCAGCATAAGCAATAAAACCGTCAAATCCTTTTACACCTTTACCTGCTGTTGTTGGAGTTGGAGATTGCGAAATTGTATTGACTCGTACTTTTTTGTTACGACCAAAGAAATATCCAAAACTTCGAGCAATACTTTCTAAATAGGCTTTGTTATCCGCCATATCGTTATAATCCGGAAAAACACGTTGTGCAGCCATATAAGACAAAGCCACAATACTCCCCCACTCATTCATCGCATCAGATTTATAAAGGGTTTGCATGACTTTGTGAAAAGACATGGCAGAAACATCTGTTCCTTTTTGTGTCCAATCGTATTTTTGATCGGTGTAGGCACGCCCTTTACGAACGTTTACAGACATCCCAATGGAATGCAAAACAAAATCTAATTTTCCTCCTAAAATTTCCACCGATTGATCGACTAAATTTTGTAAATCTTCCATTGAAGTGGCATCAGCAGGAATCACTTTTGCACCTGTTTTTTTGGCCAATTCATCAATAGCCCCCATGCGCATTGCAATTGGCGCATTGGTCAAAACGAAAGTTCCACCCTCCTCGTGTACGCGTTCCGCAGTAATCCATGCTATTGAATTTGGATCTAATGCTCCAAAAATAATTCCTCTTTTTCCTTTAAGTAATTGATTTGACATAGTTTATTTTTTTGTTTGTTGTCAAGTTTAATTTTGGCAAATATACTACTAATTCAACAACTGTTGCGCATGCTGTTTTGCTGTTTCTGAAATTTCTTTTCCACTCAGCATTTGAGCAATTTCTTCTAAGCGCTCATTGTAGTTCAATTTTTTTAATTGCGTTATTGTTTTTGAATCATCATCAACCTTAAATACTTTAAAATGATGAGCCCCTTTTGCAGCGATTTGTGGCAAATGTGTAATGGTAAACACCTGCATATACTGGCTCATTTCTTGCATAATTGAAGCCATTTTATTTGAAATTTCCCCCGAGACTCCAGTGTCAATTTCATCAAACATTATGGTTGGCAGTTTTTGATGTTTAGATAAAATAAATTTTACGGCAAGCATTATTCGTGATAACTCTCCTCCAGAAGCACCTTTTTTGAGGGGTAAAAATTGTCCGCCTTTATTGGCTTTCAATAAGAAACTCAAAACATCTTTACCATTAAATAAAAAATCTGTAGAGGGATGAAGTTCAATTTTAAATACTGCATTTGGCATACCCAAGGCGGCCAAAAGCAAATGCAACTCGTCTTCCAAATTTGTTAATACACCTTTCCTTTTTGCGCTTAGAGTTGAAGAAATATTGTTTAATTTTTTAAAGTTTTCATTCAACAAATTATTGACAGACTCTAACTGTGCATCTAGGTTTGTTAAATGGGCCACTTTTTCTGATAATTCATCAAAAACAAGTTTTAAATCTTCAATGGTCTGCACATTGTGTTTGCCCAATAAATCATTAACTTTTTTGAGTTGATTTTCAATATCAAATAAAAGCTGAGGATTGGCCTCCAATGTGTTTTGATGATGTTCTATTTCAGTAAATATATCATCGAGTTCGATTTGTGTACTTAAAATTCTTTCAAAAAGAGAAGTGTACTCAGTAGAAATATCTTTTAATTTATTGAAACGTTGTTTTAGTTCGGTGAGTTGAGTAGAAATACCAACGTCTTCATGGCTTAGAATCTGTTGAGCAAATTGCAATTCACTTTGAATATAATCTACATTATTCAGGGTTTCATACTGCGATTCCAAGGCTTTCAAATCTAAATTTAAAACTTGGGCTTCTTCAATTTCTTGTCGTAAAAAACTATTGTAGTCGTAGTCATTTTTAGATTGTTGCTGCTGACTACGAATTAACTCCAGCTCTTTTTGATTTTCTTTGTAATCTGCTAAGGTGCTTTTATATGATTTAAGCAAATCATGTGTTTGTGCTAAAGCGTCGATAATTTGAAACTGAAATGCATCATCTGTTAATGAAAGTGTTTCGTGCTGCGAGTGAATGTCGATAAGCTGTTGGCCAAGCGTGTCTAAAACACTAAGCGATACAGGAGAATCATTTACAAATCCTCTCGATTTTCCCGAGGGTAAAACTTCTCGTCTTACAATCGTTTGTTGTTCATATTCTAAGTCGTGAGAATCAAAAAAAGACTGTAAATTATAGGCTTCTATATTGAATGTACATTCAATAATGCTTTTTTTATCACTGTCTTTAATGTTTGAAAAATCTACTCTTTTGCCTAAAACCAACGATAAACCACCCAATAAAATAGATTTTCCTGCGCCGGTTTCACCTGTAATAATAGTAAGACCTTCATCAAAACTCACATCAAGCTCATCGATCAATGCATAATTTTTTATGTAAAGTTGAGCTAACACGATTTTAATTTAAAATTTTATTGTGCTCCATTTTTTGGAGTGCATCGGTGCGACTTTATTTAGAACTGAAACAAGCTCTGTAATTTTTACACTTGGTCCAGCAGAAAATATATCTGATATTTCATCAGATTTGGCGTCAAAAAAAGTACGTACCAAAAAAGAATTTGGACGTCTTTTGTGTAAAGTTTCAAAGTCTAACAAGGCTAATGTTATTGTTGCCTTTCCTTCTTTTGAGTCGCTAGACATCACGTCCAATCCCAAGCGATGATAGTTATACAAAGTTGTTCTATATTCATTATATGTTTTGGATAAAACATTGTCTATCAATACGCGTCTTGTTTGGTCTCCTCCTTTTGGGGCTGCCCATCCTGCTACATTTCCTTGTTGAGAATAATTGGCAATATCTCTTGCTTGTTCGTAATATTGATCGCCTCCATACAATTCAAAAGTATCGGCATCTACACCCAAAATCATATAAACATGAAAAGCGATAACAGAAATTAAATTGGATTCAAATTGTGTTGGACTAAAGTTTAAATTTTGATATTCTAAATATTTAAAATTAAAATCTTTATCATTAAAATTATAAACAGTGCTTGCATAAGTGGAGTTGTAAATAGGCCGAGCAGACTGCACTTGAATACTGGCCTGAAACGTATCAGAATCGTAGTTTTCTATGTTAATAATCATGCTGCAATCTATACGTTCTTGAAACTCAAAAGGTCTTTTGGTCCAACGTGTATTATTTACAAATTCTTTAAGTTGTTTTTCTAGGGTTTTAAACACCTGTACGTTTTCATTTCCTGTTTGTTGAGCGATAACAACCACATTGCAATTGAGTTCTTGTGCAAAAACAAAGCTCGAAAAAAATAGTATAAAATAAGTTAAAAATTTACGCATGAATTCGATTTATAAGTTCATTAATTATATCTGAAGCGACTTCAGATTTTGATTTTAGGGGGTAATTTTTTTGATTTAAATCTTTATCAATAATTGAGATTTTGTTTGTGGATCCGCCAAAACCTGCTCCATCATCATTCAACGAATTTAGCACAATTAAATCTAAATTTTTAGCTTTCAGCTTTTTTATTGCATTTGCAACTTCATTTTCGGTTTCTAATGCAAACCCTATAAGGATTTGTTTTTCCTTTTTTTCTCCTAAAGAGGCTAGAATATCTTCTGTCTTTTCAAGCTCTAAAGTTAGCGATGCTGCTTTCTTTTTAATTTTGGAAAGCGCAGGAAATTTAGGTCTATAATCGGCAACTGCAGCAGATAAAATAGCGGCATCAACAGCGTCAAAATTTTGATGAGCAACATCGTGCATATCTCTTGCGCTAGTGATGGGAATGGTCTGTATAGAATCGTAATGTGCTTTGTAGTGTGTAGGACCAGTGATTAGAATAACCTCAGCCCCTAACTGTGCGGCAGTGTTTGCAATTTCAAAGCCCATTCGGCCCGAAGAATGATTGCCAATATAACGTACTGGATCAATAGCTTCATATGTTGGCCCTGCGGTAACAAGTATTTTTTTTCCATACAATGGAAGTCCCTCTAGCAGATGTTGTTCAATAGTTTCAACAATTGATTCTGGCTCTGCCATTCGCCCCATGCCTACAAGTCCGCTAGCTAATTCACCAAAAGTTGATGGAATTAATATATTTCCATGAGATTGAAGCGTTTCTAGTGATTTTTGTGTGGTAGGATGTTTGTACATGTCCAAGTCCATTGCTGGCGCAAAATACACAGGGCATTTTGCTGAAAGATATGTCGCAATTAGAAAATTATCGCTGTTTCCTGAGGCCATTTTGGATAGTGTATTGGCCGTAGCTGGTGCTATCACAAACAAATCGGCCCAAAGGCCAAGTTCAACATGATTATTCCAAACCGCATTATCATCTTCTTCATCTGTAAAATCAGTTAAAACAGGATGATTTGAAAGTGTTGAGAGTGTAAGCGGGGTTATAAATTCTTTTGCAGAAGGTGTCATAATAACACGAACTTCTGCACCTGCTTTTACAAATAAACGAACAAGAAAAGCAGTTTTATACGCAGCTATACCAGCACTGATGCCAAGAAGTATATGTTTGCCACGTAGGATAGACATAACCTTAGTCTTAGGACTCGTCAGAGGTTTTTCTGTGGTGAATTTTACCTTCCAACCATTCTTGAACGGCTAGTGCATGTGGCTTAGGCAAACGCTCATAAAACTTAGAAACTTCTATTTGTTCTTTGTTTTCAAACACTTCATCTAAGCTATCATTATACGTTGCAAACTCTTCAAGTTTTTCAATCAATTCTTTACGGATATCAGTATTGATTTGCTCAGCACGTCTTGATATTACAGAAATAGCTTCATAAATATTCTCAGTTGGGGCGTCAATCTCATTGCGATTGTGGGTTACTGAAGTTGATGGTACTTTAACTTTTTTTAAATCCATTTGTATTAACTTTTTGGTGTTAAATTATTTTTGATGTCTTGCAATTCTTCGTGCATTGACTCGGTCTGTTCTAAGTATTTTGTTTGTGGAAAAAAGCGTTTCAGATTTTTATAAAATGAAAATGCTTTTTCTGTACGTTCTTTTTTCTTCCATGGCACACTATTGACCGCTAGCTGATAAGCAGAGTCAAATTTGTAAAATAAAACGTCTTCTTTATATTTTGTTCCAGGAAATTTTTCTAGAAAATTATCAAATGCTGTAATGGCCGAGTTATAATCTCTGTGAAATGGACCAGTCGTATGGTATTGTAATGCAATTTCATAGGCCTTTTTTTCAATTTTTGCATCCAATTCTTGTACCAATGTATTGGCTTCACTAAAATATTCAGAATCTGGGTAACGATTGATAAATTCTTGAAGTTTTTCAACAGCATCTAACGTTTCTGTTTGATCTTTTGAATATGGTGGGGAAATATGATAATAACTTTTTGCTGCTAAAAAGGCGATTTCAGCCAAGCGTTCACTTTTTGGATAAGATTCTACAAAACGTTCCATGCGATAGTTTGCAGACATGTAATCTTTAGTCTCGTAAAACGCTTTTGAATGCATGTACATTAACTTTTCTGCCTGAGGTTTTCCTCTGTACTTGGGAACAATCTGTAAAAATAGACGGTTGGCTTTTTCGTACTTACCAGCCTCATATAATTCTGTTCCCAATTTGAATTTTTCTGCAATGTCTTCGTCTTTCAACACACGCTGATATTCGCTGCATGATGCAAAAAAGACAAGAACTAAAATTAATGATACTATTTTTTTCATATTTCAAAAATGGGTTGCAAAAATACATTTTTTTAACGGATAATAAAAACATTTATTATCTGTACAACGAGATCTTTGTATTTTATAATTGAGCCAATGCGTCTTTTATTTTTGATTTTAAAGCATCTGTTGCTGTTACCAAAGGCAAACGAACAGAATCGTTACATAAACCAAGCTGTTGTAAAACCGCTTTTATACCTGCTGGATTATTTTCTTCAAAAATAAGATTTATAAGAGGCATCGCTTTTTTTTCTAACGCTTTTGAAGTTGAACGATCGCCTTCCAATCCTTTGTGAATCATTGTTGAAAACAACTCAGGTAGGGCCTGTCCTATTACGGAAATTACGCCCGATCCTCCTTGTAAAACAACATCACAAACCAAATCATCATCCCCTGAAATGACAAGAAAATCTTCTGGTTTGTTTTTTAGAAGTATTTTGTATTGTTCTGGGTTATTTCCAGCTTCTTTGATGGCCACTATACTTTCAAAATCTCGAGCAAGGCGTAAACTTGTTTCGGGCTCCATGTTTTTGGCTGTTCTTCCTGGAACATTATACAAAATAATAGGTTTTGAAGAGGCTTCTGCAATGGCTTTAAAATGCTGATACAAGCCCTCTTGAGTAGGTTTACTATAGTATGGCACCACCGATAAAACAGCCACAAAAGGAGACAGATCTGTTGTTTTAAGTTCTTCAACAACAGCAGCGGTATTGTTTCCTCCAATTCCAATAACTAATGGCAATCGGCCAGCATTAGCTTTTATGATGGTTTGAATAATTGCCTTTTTTTCTTTTTTTGTTATAGTTACACTCTCGCCAGTTGTTCCACTAATAACAAGATAATCTGTACCATTTTCAATATTAAATTCTACAACTTTTGCTAGTGCTTCGTGATCAACACTCAAATCACTTTTGAATGGTGTAACCAAGGCAACTCCCATGCCTACTAATGAATTCATTTAAATTTTATTTAGGGTTTTTAAATATTTTATTAATTCTGTTTTAAAAGTATCAATATCCTTTGTTGAAACGTCAATAATCAAATCATGTAAACGCTCATCTTCATCTGAAATACCCACTTTAAATTTTGCTTTTGACATTGCTGTAACAAGCTTTAACTCATAGCGATTGGGTTTATAATAGCTTATCAACAAATCAAAAGATTGGTCTACAAATTCGGTAACCTCGTTGCTTTTGCAATGACCTAGCCAATCGAAATCGGTTTTGGTATAGGAAGCGTCCCAACTGTTTGGTTGATTATTTTCTTTTTCATAAAAAACAATAAAACGCAACCTATTGTCATTTAATCCCAAATCTGTAAATAGCATTCTAAAATAATCATAATCAACAAATTGATCAAGATGAAATATAATGCCAACTGTTTTTATCTTTTCAGATGAAAACTGCTTTGAACGTGCTTCTAAAACTGTTGTCAAAAATTTTTCAGACGATATTGATTTTATGCGTTTAAAAAACATGTAATTTTAGTATCTCTACAAAGTTAATACAAATAGCGCTTAAAAACATTAATTTTTTTGTCCTAATTTTAATGCTTTTTATATTAGAGTACTATGGGCTATACCTAGGTAAAGTGGATTTTTATTTGGACGCCGAGGGCTACTAGTTGAGCAGTCGTAGACTAAGGATTTTGGGGCGTATACAACTCACAAATCAATATTTATTTTTTTTATAGATCCCCCGCCTAAAAAAAAGTGGCGCAAAAAAGTGACTTTTTAGATTTTTCTGTGTCTAATCCAATAGGGAAGTGTAAATGCTTCGCTTTTGGAAAATCGATATACACCGTAAAAACAAGCTATTGTATTGATTTACAAGAGTTTAGCAAAACACTCCTAAAACTGATATACGAACCTTATAAAAGATGGATATACGCATTGCGTATATTTACATAGTTGCTAGTAATTTGAGAAAACATCTATGATGAACAAGAACTATATTTTTATTATTTCAGTTTTTATAATATTGTCAGGCTGTAAAAATGAAAACAAAGAAAAAGAGATTGAATCTGATAGCATTCAGTTTGAGATTTCTGAATATAATTTATTATTTACAAAGATTGAGATTAACAAAAAAGAGCATACAGCATTAATTGATTTTGGAGATTTTGCCGATTTTCAGATTTCCACAAAACTTATTGATGAATTAAACTTAAAACTGAAAAATCAGATATAATTATGTCTGACATTAATGGAAATCAATATGCTCTTGAAAAAGGAACAATTAAAGAATTAAAAGTGGATGGTAAAATTGAAAACGATGTTACTTTTTTTTCAGCAAATAATGAAATTGACGCTGTTAGTAAAGAAGTAGGAACAGATTTTCAGGTGGTAGTCGGTTTTGGCTATTTTAAACAAAAAGATTTTAAATTGGATTTTATAGATAACAGTATTGAATTTACAGATACCAAAATTGATGAAACCGATTTCATTGTTCCTGTAAATAACAATTATGGCTACTTAATAAGCAACTTTAAATCAAGCTCAAATCGGAACGTAAATCTTTTATTTGATACAGGAATGCCGATTTCAAAAATAGACCTCAACTTATTCCCTTTTGATTTAAAAGATTCTACAGTTAAATTCCAAAGGACAGAATTTCAAAGTAAAAATTTAGATATTAAATCCAGAAATCAAACAATTACATTAAATATGGAAAACAATGATATTTCCGAATTAGAACCGCTAGGTGTTGTTGGAGTTTATGGAGTTAATGATATGATTGGAAAAGTATTTTATTACAACTCAAAAGAGAAAAAAATAAACATAAAAACTACTGGCAACACGGTGTATAAGTAATAGCGGTTTATGTGCTAAAACGAAAGTATAAATATAAAACAAAGGTCAGTGCAAAACCAAAAAGTTAGTGAGTATAAATCCGCTACTACTCATACACGAGACCGTTGTATTCCATTTAAAGTTTTTCCAAAAACTCTTGTTCTGTTAAGATGGGGACATTCAGTTGTTCTGCTTTTTGGCGTTTGCTAGGGCCCATATTGGCCCCTGCAACCAAATAAGTTGTTTTGGCAGAAATAGAACTTACCACTTTACCGCCATTGGCTTCAATAAGGGCTTTAAGTTCGTTACGGGAAATGCTTTCAAAAACTCCAGAAACCACAATGCGTTCTCCTGACAACAAAGTGGTTTGGTTGGCCATTGCTTCTTCAGACAGTTGGAGTTGTAGTCCATAACTTACCAATCGAGAGACCAAACGAATACTATTTTCATTTCTAAAAAAAGCATAAACGCTTTCGGCAATTTTTATTCCAATTTCGTCCACTGCTTCGAGTTCTTCAATACTGGCTACAGAAAGTGCCCCCACATTTTTGTAATGTTTGGCCAAGGTTTTGGCTACTGTTTCACCCACATAGCGAATTCCCAATCCAAAAAGTACACGTTCAAAAGGAATTTGTTTGGAGAGTTCTATTCCTTGTATTAAATTTTCAGCACTTTTTTGTGCCATTCGTTCCAATGGTAAAACGTCTTCAATTTTTAGGGTATATAAATCAGCAGCATCTTTTATAAGCCCAGCATTGACCAACAAGGCCACGGTTTCACCGCCCAATCCTTCAATATCAAGGGCTTTTCGAGAAATATAGTGCTGAATCCGACCAATAATTTGAGGCGGGCAGCCCTCTGCGTTGGTACAATAATGTTGTGCCTCGCCCTCTGTTCTTGTGAGTGGTGTTTGGCATTCTGGACATTCAGAAATATAGGTTGTTGGTAAGGAATCCATTGGACGTTTTGAAAGGTCAACACCCATTATTTTTGGAATGATTTCTCCGCCTTTTTCCACAAAAACAGTATCGCCCAAACGGACATCCAATTTTGCAATTTGATCGGCATTATGCAAAGATGCACGCTTAACGATTGTTCCTGCCAATTCTACAGGTTCGAGGTTTGCAACAGGCGTTATTGCTCCGGTTCGTCCTACGTGATACGAAATGTGGTTCAGTAGTGTAGAAACTTGTTCGGCTTTAAATTTATAGGCCATGGCCCAACGTGGTGCTTTCGCGGTATAGCCCAACTCCGCTTGTTGTTGTAAATCATTGACTTTGATGACAATACCATCTATTTCGTAAGGCAAATGATGGCGCGCCACGTCCCAATGGTCTACAAACTCCAGCACCTCATCTATGGATTGTACACATTTTGCTTCTGTAGGGACTTTAAACCCCCACGACCGTGCTTTTTCTAAATTATCAAATTGAGAAGTAATTCCTGTATGATCTCCAACAATACTGTACAAAAGACATTGCAGTGGACGTTTTGCCACTTCGCTACTGTCTTGTAATTTTAAACTTCCAGAAGCGGTATTTCTTGGATTTTTATAGGGCTCTTCACCCGCAGCAATACGCTCTTCATTCATCGCCTCGAATCCTTTAAAAGGTAAAATAATCTCTCCTCGAATTTCAAATTCATTTGGGTAATCTCCTTGAAGTTTAAGGGGTACAGATTTAATCGTTTTTATGTTTGCTGTCACGTCATCACCTTGTGTACCATCACCTCTTGTAAGCGCCTGAAAAAGCGTCCCATTTTTATAGGTTATACTGATAGATGCACCATCATATTTAAGCTCACATGTATACTGAATTGGACCATCTACCAATTTTTTTATGCGTGTTTCCCAATCTAATAAATCTTCTTTAGAATACGAATTATCCAAAGAATACATACGTTGTGAATGAACCACCGTTTGAAAGTTTTTTGTAACCTCTCCCCCTACTCGAAGTGTTGGAGAATTAGGATCATGCATTTCGGGATATTGTGCTTCCAGAGTTTGAAGTTGTTTTAACTTCATATCAAAATCAAAATCTGAAATTGTAGGGTTGTCCAAAACATAATAGTTATAGTTATGTTGGTGGAGCGCCTCACGCAGTTGAATAATTAATTCTTTATCAGTCATTTAGATAAAAATACTTGATTTTTTGGTGCTACTAAAATACTAAATTCCGTTAAGAAAAAAGTGCAATACACATTCAAAAACGACTTATTTTTTTTGTGCTTTTAGCATGCGGATCTTTCCAAATGTATCTTTTTTTAAAATTACATTTTGAAACAAAACCTCATCAAAAAGAGCTTTAGTTTCTGCTCCAAAGGCTTCATTGAGCTCTGCAAAACATAAGCCATTTTGAGAAAGATTCTTTTGAGCAATTTTACGTAACGCTTTATAAAAAATCAAAGGCGATGTATTGTCTACAAATAACGCCAAATGAGGTTCGTATTTCAATACATTATCTTTCATTTGTTTTTGTTCTTTTTCTAAAACATAGGGAGGGTTAGACACAATAATATCGAATTTTTTAGAGCTGTTCCATTCGAGCATATTAGAGGTTATAAAATTGATTTCTACATTATTTTTCTTTGCATTAAACCGTGCAATTTCTAGGGCTTCTGTGCTAATATCAAGGGCAAAAACCTGAGCATTAGGTAGGTTTTTGGCCAAGGCAATTGAAATACAGCCAGAGCCTGTACCTAAATCCAAAATTTTAGGCGTATCTGTTTTATTAAAATGTTCTAAAATCCATGCCACAAGTTCTTCTGTTTCGGGACGAGGAATGAGTACTGCTGGAGTTACTAAAAATTCTAATCCAAAAAAATAAGCGCATTCTAATATATATTGAATGGGTTCGTGATTTTTTAAACGATTCAATGCTTCATCAAAACGCTTGAACTCAACTTCAGAAATCTCCTTTTCATAATTGAGAACTATTTGATGGGGCTGCAATTGAAGATATGCTTCGCACAACCTTTGAAAAAAAACTTGACGCTCCGATGATGGATAGTATTCAAGTTCATTAGTAAAATTTTCTTTCAGCTCCCCTAGTGTCATTTTAATTTTTTTATCATCCATACACTGCAGTTATGGTGTCCTGTATTCCCCAAAGCGGTTTTGATTTCCAAAAATCCATTTCGTTTGTACAATTTGATGGCCGCTTCAAGCATTGGAATGGTTTCTAAATAACATGTTTTAAACCCAAAAGAGAGTGCTGCTTCTAGACATCGGTCCATTAATTGTTGCCCCATGCCCTGACCCCGCATTTTGGGAGCACTATACATTTTTTGAAGTTCGCAAACGTCTTGATCGTAATTTCTAAGAGGTTTTATACCTGCTCCACCTATAATTTCTCCATCCATTTCTACCACAAAGTATACAGAACGATCAGTATTGTAGGCTTCAAACATTTTTGACGTTTCGGGGTCTTCGTATGCAGTTCCTTCTAAAGGAATATTCAATTCCAAAAAAGCTGACCTGATGACCGATTCGATTTGTGCATTATACTCTTTTTTGATTTCTCTAATTTGCATGTCTAACATCCCCACAATTAATCTTATTTTTGTAGTTTCGAAGATACGTATAACACCATTGAAAATAAAAGTTTTTTCGTTATTGAAGATTCAAAATACATAAAACGCTGTTTAGAAATTGCCAAAAGAGGATTGGGCCATGCTGCCCCAAACCCTGCTGTGGGTTGTGTCATTGTTTATGACAACAAAATTATTGGTGAGGGGTATACCAGCGCATATGGTGGTGCACACGCAGAAGTCAATGCCATTTCATCTGTTGCAAACAAAAGCCTATTGGCCAAATCCACACTATATGTCACACTCGAACCATGTTGTCATCATGGTAAAACACCTCCATGTACCGACCTTATTATAAGGCACAAAATACCAAAAGTGGTAATAGGTTGTCTTGACACCAATAAAAAAGTAAGTGGAAAAGGAATCGAAGCACTCAAATTGGCAGGTTGTGAAGTTGTGGTTGGCCACTGTGAAAAACTATGCCAAGAGCACCACAGACGTTTTTTGACATTGCATAACAAAAAGCGTCCTTATATCATATTAAAATGGGCCGAAACAAAAAATGGATTTATTGCACCACCAGAAAAAACTACACAACGTCCTGTTTGGATCAGTTCTGATGAATCACGTCAACTGGTGCACCAATGGCGCTCCGAAGAACATGCCATTTTAGTTGGTGGAAATACCGTTTTAGAAGACAATCCAAGTTTGACAACTCGAAGGGTTTCTGGTCGGAATCCTATACGCATTGTCATTGATACTAAAGATAATTTGCAAAAATCATCTAATGTTTTTAATGATGAAGCTAAAACCATTGTATTATCATCAAAACATTTTAATTCGCAAAAACATATCGCCCAACAAATTTGCAATCACCTCTATAATTTAAATATTTTATCTGTAATAGTTGAAGGTGGACAAAAAACACTACAGCATTTTATTGATGAAAATCTTTGGGACGAAATGAGAGTTTTCAAAGGAAATATAGAATTTAAAGACGGTATTAAAGGGCCATCTCATACACTGAAACATCAACTAAAAAAAAGGATTTTAAAGGATGAGCTGCTGCTTTTTAAAAATGTATAATTTTAAAAACAGTAAATGAGCAAAAGACATTTGAATTTCAAACCATAGAAAGTAGTTCTAATGAAATCTTATATAAGGACAAAGGCAGTAAATTTTTTGGTTATGCAATTCCAATTTACAATGAAAATGATGTTAATGACACTATTGGACTACTAAAAGAAAAACACAAAACAGCTGGTCACTTTTGTTATGCTTATCGATTGGGAGCTGATGGGGATATATATAAAGTATCGGATGATGGCGAACCAAACAATAGTGCTGGAATGCCAATTTTAGGACAGCTACAAGCCAAGAATATTACCAATACTCTTGTTGTGATTGTTCGGTATTTTGGAGGCACAAAACTTGGCGTTGGCGGACTTATTTCAGCCTACAGAACTGCGGCTAAACATAGTTTGGATGAATGTAAAATCATAACCCGACATATAAAAGAAAAAATCTTAGTTCGCTTTTCATATAGCAAACTTAGTCACGTCATGCGAATTGTAAAAAAATTTAGTCTAACGATTTTAGAACAGCATCAAGAATTGGAATGTTGGCTAAAAATTTTGGTCAAAAAAAGGGATTTAGAATTGGTTAAGACTGCATTTAAAACACATCACAAAATCAAGCTTGAAATTTTTAACGATTAATTTTGCAGTTTGTCTAAAAAATAGTCAGGACAGCGCATGGGTAAACGCGTTTTTGTGTCCACAAAAACTAACTTTGTATAAGCTTTTGTTAACAACTCATCACGTTCATTATAAAGTTCATATTCAAATTCAATAGAAGCTTTTGGAAGTTTTAATAATGTTGTTTTTATCGTTAAAATTTCATCATAAAATGCTGGTTTACTGTAACTTATATTCAAAACAACAACTGGAAGCATAATGCCTTGGGTTTCCATTTCTTTATAAGAAAAACCTAATGAAGACAACCATTCTATACGACCAATCTCAAAATATTGAGCATAATTTCCATGATATACAACGCCCATTTGGTCTGTTTCTCCGTATCGAACTTTAACTTTTGTTTGGTGACTTTTCATTAAAAAATTTATAAATTTATAGCTGCATAATTTAAACGAAAAAAAATAAAATTTCCTGTATTTTTAATTTTTTTTTTTGAAATTTTGTTTACATATTTGTCATGGATAAAAAATTAACCACATCCCCAAAGTGTTGACATTTTTAGCCACTAACTAACTAAAAAATTTTACAGAAAAAATGAATTACACTGCGCAATCGGTATGGGGCAACTGTCTTAAATTTATTAAGGACAACATTCAACCTCAGGCATACAAAACATGGTTCGAACCCATTGTTGCAGTGAAATTAGCAGATCAATCTTTAAGCATTCAAGTTCCTAGTAAATTTTTCTATGAATGGCTTGAAGAACATTATGTAAAAATCCTAAAAGTTGCTTTGACAAAGGAATTGGGTGAAGATGCAAAACTGGTCTACATTATTAAGATGGAAAATACCTACGGCAATAAGCAACCTTTTACTGAAAAAATACCTAGTTCAAATCGTTCAGCAATTCAATCACAAAGAGCGGACATTCCTCTTAAAAATAAAAATCCAGAGCTCAAGAATCCTTTTATTATCCCTGGCATCAGAAATATAAAAATTGAATCTCAGCTCAATCCAACCTATACTTTTGAAAATTTCTTAGAAGGAGATTCTAACAGATTGGCAAGAAATGCAGGAATTGCTGTCGCCAATAAGCCCGGTGGAACATCATTTAATCCACTGCTTGTTTTTGGGGGTGTTGGTTTGGGAAAAACACATTTAGCTCACGCTATTGGTGTGGATATTAAAGATAAATATCCTGAAAAAACGGTTCTTTATATCTCTGCAGAAAAATTTACACAGCAATATATAGAGTCTGTAAAAAAGAATAACAGAAATGATTTTATTCATTTTTATCAAATTATTGATGTCCTTATAATAGATGATGTTCAATTTTTATCTGGAAAGTCAGGAACACAAGATGTATTTTTCCATATTTTTAATCATTTGCACCAAAACGGCAAGCAAGTTATTTTAACAAGCGATAAAGCACCTGTTGATATGCAAGATATTGAGCAACGTTTGTTATCTCGATTCAAATGGGGTCTTTCGGCTGAGTTACAAAAACCAGATTTTGAAACACGTGTTTCGATTATAAAAAATAAACTCTACAGAGATGGTGTTGAAATGCCAGATGATATTGTGGAATATGTTGCTAAAAACATTAAAACAAACGTTAGAGAATTGGAAGGTGCTATCATTTCATTAATTGCACAATCCTCATTCAATAAAAAGGAAATTACACTATCTCTTGCTAAAGAAATCGTTGAGAAGTTTGTTAAAAATACAAAACGAGAAGTTTCTATAGATTATATCCAAAAAATAGTTTCAGATTATTTTCAAATGGATGTCGATACACTTCAATCCAAAACAAGAAAACGACATATTGTTCAAGCCCGCCAACTTGCCATGTTCTTCGCCAAGAAATTTACCAAAGCTTCATTGGCAAGTATTGGATCTCAAATTGGACAACGAGACCATGCCACTGTTCTTCATGCATGCAAAACAGTAGACAATCTGTCCTCAACAGATAAGCAATTTAGAAAATATGTTGAAGATTTAACGAAAAAGCTGTCTGTATAAATCACAATTTATGACTAAAATTCTAATGGTTTGCTTAGGGAATATCTGCCGATCTCCTTTGGCCGAAGGAATTATGAGGTCAAAACTTTCAAGTACTCATTTTTTTATAGACTCTGCAGGAACAAGTGGATTTCATTCTGGTAATGCTCCCGATCCACGCTCCATTGAAGTCGCTCAAAAAAACGGTTTAGACATTTCACAACAAAAATCAAGGCCATTTAGGGCTTATGATTTAGAAGAGTTTGATGTTATTTTTGTAATGGATAAGGCAAATTATCGTGATGTTATTCGGCATGTACAAAATGAGGATGAACGCCAAAAGGTAAAACTCATTTTGAATTATCCAAATTCAGAAACAGAAGAAGTACCAGACCCCTATTATGGTGGAAAAAATGGTTTTGATCATGTATACAATTTACTTGAAAAAGCCTGTACCTTTCATAGCAATCAATTAATTTCTGAACAATGAGTGGAAAATTATACCTAATTCCCAACACATTAGGCGATGTAGCACCATTGGAAACAATGCCTATTTCTATAAAAAAAATCATTGAAGAAGTTGATATTTATATTGTAGAGAACGAAAAATCTGCCCGACGATTTATCAAATCTGTGAGCGCATCAAAACCTCAATCAGAATTAAGATTATTCCCTTTAAATAAATTTACTGCGCCTTCTGAAATACCAACCTATCTACAGCCTTGCAAGCAAGGCATTTCTGTAGGACTTATTTCTGATGCTGGATGTCCAGGAGTAGCTGATCCAGGTTCAGAAGTTGTACGTTTGGCACATCAAAATTCTATTGAAGTCGTTCCTTTGGTAGGGCCTTCTTCTATTTTATTAGCCATGATGGCCTCTGGAATGAATGGTCAAAATTTTGCTTTCAACGGCTATCTTCCAATTGATAAAAATGAGCGAAAAACAAAATTAAAACAATTGGAAAAACGTTCTTTTGAGGAACAACAGGCACAATTGTTTATTGAAACGCCTTATCGTAACCAAAAGCTACTTGAAGATATGTGTCGGATTTTACACCAAAATACACGTATTTGTTTAGCGATTGATTTGACACTTCAAACAGAGTATATCAAAACACAAAAAGTTTCGCAATGGAAAACTACAAAAATAGAGTTCCATAAAAGACCAACGCTATTTATTATTCAAAAAGACTAGAAATTATTTCCTATAAAAGCTTTGCTTTTGGACGACGATTTGGTACTATAAATGAAGTGTCGTAAGAAGAAAAATTACGTATATAAGATTCAATTTCTGTACCAAAAGCATCCGTAAATCCAATGGCGCCATAGCTTCTCAAATAGCGTTTTACATTGCCTGCACCAGCCAAATGTGCAGCAGCCAAAATACCTGATTCTGTAACTACAGTGCCATTGACTTTGTGTCCAACAAAACGTTTGATGTCTCTTCTTAAAATCCACTTATTACGTTTTACATTGGCTAAAAAAGCTTTTTCTTGAAGTTTTGGATTGTTCAAAAACTCATATGAATTATAAATTCCTATAAGTTTTAAGGTTGAAGCCCCAAACTGGTATTTTCCTAAATATCCCAAAGCGTTAACAACAGTGTATTTTCCTTGAGACTCTTTAAATGCTATGGCTTCTTTAAAACCAACATAGGAACGGTCTAAAAAGATATAGTTTTCTGTGATAAATTCCTCTACCTTTTCATCAGGAATGTATGGTGACAGATTGTAGTTATAAGTAATAGTAGGGGTGTTTTTCAATGGAACTATTTCATTTTCAAGAGGTGTTGTAGCTCCAAGAAAGATAAAACATATAACTAGAGTCAATATAAGGGGCAAAATATGTTTAATCGTTTTCATTGTTTTTAATTTTAAGCAAAAGCTATTTTTAAAAAACAATGCAAAGATACGAAAAAATAAAAAATGCTGAAAATCAATGAGTTACGTTAGTTTTTAACTCCTTTTTCATTTAAATAATTATGATAGGAACGTGCATTATTATTGTGGTCAGAAAGTGTCTCTGCAAACTTATGGAACCCTGGACGGTTTCGATCTGCAGCAAAATAGAAAAATTTATGCTGTTCATAATTTAAAACAGCATCTATAGCAACCAAATCGGGCATGGCAATAAGTCCTGGAGGTAGCCCCTTATACATATAAGTATTGTATGGCGATTTTATTGCTTTGTGTTTATTGAGGACACGCATAATGATTTTATTTTTATACTCTGGCAATTTGTAGGCTGCAAATTTTAAGGTGGGGTCGGCTTGCAATGGCCACCCATTTTTCAATCTATTTATATACACCCCAGCCACACGTTTTTGTTCACTTTTTTGCTTAGATTCCTCCTGAACGATAGCTGCAAGAATTGCAACTTCTGTTGGCGATAAGCCCATATTTTTTGCTTTATCTTGACGTTTTTTATTCCAAAAATTACGATAAGATTTAAGCATTTTTGCTCTAAATTTTTCTGGAGAAGTGTTCCAAAAAAACTCATAACTGTTGGGTAAATACATAGCAAGAGCTGTTTCAGAAGTGAAGCCATGGTCTTTTAAAAACTCTTTATCTGCAAAGGCTTGAATAAGAGATAAGCTATCGGGTTCAATTTGATTTGAAATTCTTTTGGCCAAGACTTCTAGACTGTGCTGATTATTAAAAGTAATTTTGATAGGGCTATTTTGACTTCTAATAGAGTTTATTATATCATTATTGGTCATGCCTTTTGTAATCCGATAGCGCCCGGGTTTAACATTTGTTGTATACTTTTTTTGTTGAGCAAGTATATCAAATTTCTCAATATCCTTTAGCAAAGGTTCTAAATCAGATTTAACTTCTTGATAACTCGCTCCAGTTGAGATAAAAATGTAAGCCTCTTTTCCATTAAACGCTGTATTGGGAACTAACATAATGGAATAGATATAATAAGAAAAATATGCAATAGCCACAAGGCCAAACAAAACAAGTGAAATGGCAATTTTTTTGATATTCATAGTTTAATTTGAGATTGAAATTGTACCTTCAAAAACTGATATTGCTGAACCAGATAGCCACACATTATTATAAATTTTACCATCAAAATTAAAAGAAACCTGAAGTTGACCTCCTCTTGTCTCAAGAATGACATTTTCTGAATCCGTTTGCTTAGTATGATGCATTGCTATCGCAGCAGCAGTTGCCCCAGTACCACAAGACAAGGTTTCATCTTCTACTCCACGTTCATAGGTACGAATAGCAAATGTGTTCTGATGTATTTGTTTTAAAAAGTTGACATTAATTCCCTCATCTAAAAAAAGAGAACTGCGACGAATTTTCATTCCTTCAGTCTTAACATCCAATGTATCAATATCCGATTTCAAAGTCACATAGTGTGGTGAGCCAGTATCCAAAGTTGTGTAGTCTTGTTGTATATGAATTTCGTTTACAGATTGCATTTTAAGATGAATATTTAGTCCCTCAATACGCGCATCGTGAGTGCCATCTATTGCCAAAAACGTTGTGTGTTGTTCAACAATTCCAAGTTGTTTGGCAAATGCAGTAATGCATCGTCCACCATTGCCACACATGGTACTTTCATTACCATCCGCATTAAAATACACCATCCTAAAATCATAGTTTGGAGTATTTTCCAACAAAATTAGTCCATCGGCACCAATGCCAAAACGGCGGTCGCAAAGTTGTGCAACAAGTTTGGTATTATTTTTGTCAAAGATTTGTGTACGATTATCAATCATCACAAAATCATTTCCGGTGGCTTGATATTTGTAAAACTTTAGTGTCATATTCCTTGCAAATATATGAATATTTATATGGAACTTTTCACTGTTAAAAGAGCGTTAAATTTTTATGTAACACTCAATAAAAAAATTAATTTTAAGTTATATTTATTTAAGAATTTAAACATCAAGATCATGAAAAAACTATTCACTTTATTAGCAGTATCGGCTCTTGGTGGTGCAATGACCCTTGGCGTCTACACCCAATTGCAGCCAAAAAATGAAAATCAAACCGAGAATAAGATCTCTTCATTACCTTTTGTGCAAGCAGTAAACTATTCTCCAACAGCAAATGGAGGCACCAATGTAGATTTTACAACGGCAGCAGAAAAAACATTAAATGCCGTGGTTCATGTGAAGAACACAACAATAAGCAGAGGATATACCTCTTTTGAAGATTTATTTTTTGGTCGTCCACAAAGTCGTGAACAAATTGGTACAGGTTCGGGAGTAATCATTTCTCCAGATGGTTATATCATTACTAATAATCATGTGATTGATGGTGCTCAATCTATAGAAGTGACAACCAATGACAATAAAATTTTCGAAGCTGAGCTTGTAGGAACAGACCCTTCAACAGATATTGCATTATTAAAAATTGATGCAAATACAGAATTAAGCTATACGACTTTTGGTGATAGTAATAGTACAAGAGTTGGGGAATGGGTTTTGGCTGTTGGCAATCCTTTTAATTTAACCTCAACAGTAACGGCTGGAATTATTAGTGCAAAATCTAGAGATTTATCTGGTAGAAATACACAATCCTTTATTCAAACAGATGCTGCAGTTAATCCTGGAAATTCTGGTGGAGCATTAGTAAATATTCACGGAGACCTTATAGGAATCAATACCGCAATTTCTTCTCAAACGGGCTCATATATTGGCTATTCTTTTGCTGTTCCAAGTAATATTGCTCGAAAAGTTGTAAGTGATATTATGGAATATGGAAATGTTCAAAATGGTATTTTGGGTGTCATAGGCCAGGAACTCAATAGTAAAAATTCTGAAGAATTTGGAATTGACGAAACAGAAGGATTTTATGTTAGCGAAGTTCAAAAAAATAGTGGAGCGGAAATTTCTGGTATTCAACAAGGTGATGTTATTAAAAGCATCAATGGTGTAAAAATTTCAAAATTTTCTGATTTACGTGGATTTTTAAATACAAAAAGCCCAGAGGACATAGTAGAAGTTACATTAAAAAGAGATGATGAAATTAAAATTGTAAACGTTACCCTTGAAAGATTGACAACCATAGACGTCCCAATTATTGGAACATTAAAAGAGCTTAGCCCATCAGAGCTAAAAGCAAGAGATAGTGAGTATGGTTTGTTGTTGCAAGAATTATCAACTTACAACAAAGAAGACTGGGTTGCCGATGGTGTTGATGAAGGAAGTCTAATTGTTGCTATAAACGATATTAAAGTCAACTCTATTTCGGATGTAAAAAAGGCTCTAAAGGAGTACTCCAACAGGGTAATACGACTTACGGTCGTCAAAAATAACGGTGAAAAAATGGTGTATCGCTTTAGATAAATTAAAGACATATAATTTATAAAAATCACTCATTTATTTATGGGTGATTTTTTTTTAAATATTATTTACGAAAACGTTATAGTTATTATACTTTTGCAGTAATTTTATAACAAACATTTTTAGATTTATGTCAAATAATGCCTCCTACGAAAAAGAAATAGCTTTACAAACCAACTGCAGAAAATCGGCTGTTGAATTTATAAAAATTGTAAATGACTTATGGTATGATGATGCCATTGAACTGGTTATTTTCAGAAATCAACTTATCGACAAAAATGTTAATGAAATTTTACGACTTCACGATTATGCAAGTGCATTTTTGAATAAGCCGATCTCTATTTTTGACGCTGTTGAAGTGGCAAGAGCCATTCAAAATTTACGCCTTCCTCCATCAAAAATTGACATCGGAAAACTAACCTATGAATTTCACAAAAAAGCCCCTGAACATAACGATGTTTTTACGTTTATTTCAAATCAATTAAAAGCACACAAAAAACAGAAAAACATTACTCCAAGAGATGTCGTTTTATATGGTTTTGGTCGAATTGGACGTTTGGTCGCTAGAGAATTGATGCTCAAGAATGGCAAAGGAAGTCAATTGCGACTACGTGCTATTGTAACTCGAGGAGCAGTCACCAAAGAAGTCTTGGAAAAACGGGCCACATTATTGAGTAATGACTCCGTTCATGGAGAATTTCCTGGGACTGTTCATGCAGATTTTAAAAAAAATGCGCTCATTATTAATGGAACAACAGTCCATATTATTTCTAGTAATGCACCAGAAGACATAAATTATACAGCATATGATATTAAAAATGCGTTAGTGATAGACAATACTGGAGCGTTTCGAACAAAAGAAGCACTTGAGCGTCACTTACAAGCCAAAGGCATTGAAAAAGTTCTGCTTACTGCACCTGGAAATGGGATTCCAAATATTGTTTATGGAGTCAATCAAACTAAATACAACCCCAAAGAACATTCTATTTTTTCAGCAGCATCTTGTACCACAAATGCTATAACGCCTATTCTAAAAGTAATGGATGATGCTTTGGGTGTAGCATATGGTCACCTCGAAACCATTCATGCCTATACCAACGATCAAAATTTAGTGGACAATATGCACAAAAAATACCGCCGTGGTCGTGCTGCAGCACTCAATATGGTTATTACCGAAACTGGCGCTGGAAAAGCGGTAAGCAAAGCCCTACCAAATCTTGAGGGTAAGCTCACGTCCAATGCTATTAGAGTCCCTGTGCCCAATGGAAGTTTAGCAATTTTAAACCTAGAATTATCCAAGAAAACAACATTACAAAAACTCAATAATCTTCTCAAACAACATGCACTTGAAGGCCCTTTGGTAGAACAAATAAAATATGAATTGAGTGATGAATTGGTATCAAGTGATATTGTAGGGAGCAGTGCACCAGCAATTTTTGATAGCAAGGCAACTATTGTTAGAGACAGTGGAAAGAATGTAGTCCTATATATTTGGTATGACAACGAATATGGCTACAGCCACCAAGTGATTCGTTTAGCAAAATACATGGCAGAAGTTAGACGGTTTACCTACTATTAGAAAACAAGACAATAAGCATAATTCACTTATATTTGTAATCAAATTTATGTGTTATGCGCATCGACATTATTAGTGTGGTTCCCGAATTGCTCAAAAGCCCGTTTGAAGCCTCTATTCTCAAACGTGCTATAGAAGCCAATTTAGTAGACGTATATGTTCACAACCTTAGAGACTACACTACCGATAATTATAAGTCTGTAGATGACTATCAATTTGGAGGTGGTGCAGGAATGGTGATGACTATTGAACCCATTGACAAATGTATTACTAAATTAAAAGCAGAACGTAATTATGACGAAGTCATATATATGACTCCAGATGGTGAAGTATTAAATCAGAGCATGGCCAATCAATTATCGCTCAAAGGAAATCTGATTATTTTATGTGGGCATTATAAAGGTGTAGACCAGCGTGTACGCGATCATTTTATTACCAAAGAAATTTCTATTGGTGACTACGTTCTTTCGGGTGGCGAATTGGGTGCAGCGGTATTATGCGATGCTATTATTCGACTCATTCCTGGTGTATTGGGTAATGAAACCTCTGCCCTCACCGATTCTTTTCAAGACAATCTTTTGGCACCGCCTATTTACACCCGACCACGTTCCTATAAGGGATGGGATGTCCCTGAATTGTTGTTTAGTGGTAATTTTCCTGAAATAGAACAATGGCGTGAAGCCAAAGCCCTTGAACACACCAAATCCCGTAGACCAGATTTGTTGGGCTCTGAAGTTGAGAAAGATTAATTTTTTTGTATCTTAGCTTAGAGAATAAACACCAAATCTATTCGACTATCATAAGCCAAAAAAATGGACCTATAGATTTGGTCTAACCCTAAAAATCTATTGTTATGGAACAACCTAAAAACAAAAACTACAAACCTTATTTATTTTTCTATTACTCTCTACGTTTTCAATAATGATTCTCGCCATCGAAGAAGGGCTTAAAAACTTAGCAGTTGCTGCGACAATCACAGGGGTACTCATTATTGGTTATGGCCTATTTAGTGTACTCAATGTCACTGGAAAATAGGTGTTTTAAACAAAGTATTTCTATAACTTAAAGTTATAATAGTCAAAGGAAGTACAAAAAGTTAATTAAAAATTGTAATCATTTAATTATTGTTTATATTTGCACCCACTTTTGGATCAACCTCTAGCGAAAATCGTACATGTTGCTTCAAAGAAATTCATAAAATAATAACTATGGAATCCTTAATTAAATTCGTACAAGACGAGTTTGTAACCAAAAAAGACTTCCCAGAATTTTCTGCTGGAGATACTATCACTGTTTATTATGAAATTCGTGAGGGACAAAAAGTAAGAACTCAGTTTTTCCGAGGTGTAGTACTTCAAAAAAGAGGAACTGGAACTTCTGAAACATTTACCATCAGAAAAATGTCTGGAACTATTGGTGTAGAGCGTATCTTCCCAATGAATTTACCAGCTTTACAAAAAATTGAAGTGAACAAACGTGGAAAAGTTCGTAGAGCTCGTATTTTCTATTTTAGAGAATTGACTGGTAAAAAAGCAAGAATTAAAGAAAGAACACGATAGTTCTTCAATCATATTTTATAAATGAAGTGCAGTAGAAATACTGCACTTTTTTTTGTTAAAAAATTAATATTTATCTAAAAAAGTAAGTACGATTTGCAGATGTTACAAAAATGTTAATTTTCTTCGAGTTTTAAGAGAAGAAGAAAATTGATTTATTTATATTTGTGGGCTTTTTATAAGCCACTATTCAAACAAAAAATAATTTCCTCGAATGGCAAAAATCATATATACAATTACCGATGAAGCACCTGCATTAGCAACACGCTCTTTTCTCCCTATTGTTTCTTCGTTTTTAGAACCTTTCGGCGTTTCAATAGAAACCAAAGACATTTCTCTTGCAGCACGTATTCTTTCTGTGTTCCCTGAATTTCTTAACAAAGAACAAGTTGTTGAAAATGCACTAAGTAATTTGGGAGAAATCGTCAAATCTCCTGAAGCCAATGTGATTAAGCTGCCCAATATTAGTGCTTCAATTCCACAATTAAAAGAAGCTATTGAAGAATTACAATCTAAAGGGTATAATATCCCAAATTATCCTGAACAACCTAAAAATGAGGAAGAAAAAAATATAAAATCACGCTACGACAAGATTAAAGGGAGTGCTGTAAATCCTGTTTTAAGAGAAGGAAATTCTGATCGTAGAGCACCAAAAGCAGTAAAAAATTACGCCAAAAAAAACCCACATAGCATGGGGGCTTGGAGTCCAGATTCTAAAACTCATGTGGCTACAATGTCCGCTGGCGATTTTGCACATAACGAACAATCTGTAACAAGAACATCGGCCACTGAAGTTAGCATTGTACACACAAACAAAGAAGGAAAACAAACAGTTCTCAAGCAAAATATTGCTCTTCTTGAAGGTGAGATTTTTGATGCAACTGTCATGAGCGTGGACGCTCTAAAAGCATTTCTTAAAGCTCAAATAGAAGATGCAAAAACTTCAGGTGTATTGCTTTCATTGCACATGAAAGCCACCATGATGAAGGTTAGTGACCCTATTATTTTTGGGCATGCTGTTCGCCTATATTTTGATGATGTTTTTACAAAACATGAGGCAATTTTAAAGCAAAACGGCATCAATCCAAATAATGGTTTTGGTAACGTTCTAGAAAAAGTTCAGAACCTTGAGAGTCCATTACGGGAAACCATTCAAGCCGATTTTGAAAAGGCACTTCATTTGGGACCAGATTTGGCAATGGTCAATTCTGAAAAAGGTGTTACCAATTTACACGTCCCTAGTGATGTGATTATTGATGCCTCGATGCCAGCCATGATCCGTACTTCTGGCCAAATGTGGAATGCCAAAGGAGAACTTCAGGATACTAAAGCTATTATTCCTGATAGCAGTTACTCTGGGATTTATACTGCAACTATTGATTTTTGTAAAAAACATGGTGCATTTGATCCTACATCAATGGGAACTGTACCTAATGTAGGGCTTATGGCGCAAAAAGCTGAAGAATACGGTTCTCACGACAAAACTTTTGAAATTGAAGCAGAAGGAGTTGTTGAAATTATCGATAAAAACGGCCATACACTCACTTCACATCAAGTTAAAAAAGGTGATATTTGGCGTATGTGTCAAGTCAAAGATGCACCAATTCAAGATTGGGTAAAATTAGCCGTTACACGTGCTCGAACTTCACAAACACCTGCCGTTTTTTGGTTGGATAAAAATCGTGCACACGATGCTGAACTCATTAAAAAAGTAGAAAAATATCTTCAAAATCATGACCTTTCTGGACTAGAATTTAAGATTTTATCTCCAATTGAAGCCACACATTATACACTTGAACGTCTAAAAGATGGACTTGATACTATTTCTGTCACTGGAAATGTTTTACGTGATTATTTAACGGATTTATTCCCAATTTTGGAAGTAGGAACAAGTGCTAAAATGTTATCCATTGTTCCACTAATGAATGGTGGAGGCTTGTTTGAAACTGGTGCGGGTGGATCGGCACCAAAACATGTCGATCAATTTTTAGAAGAAAATCATTTACGTTGGGATTCTTTAGGCGAGTTTTTAGCTTTAGCAGTATCTCTTGAGCATTTTAGTCAAGTTCATAACCACCCAAAAGCAGCAATTTTAGGGGCAACACTTGATGACGCGACAGAACAACTTTTATTACAAAAAAAATCCCCCTCAAGAAAAGTAAATGAACTTGACAACAGAGGAAGTCATTTTTACTTAACACTTTTCTGGGCAGAAGCTTTAGCAGAACAAAATGAGGATTTAGAACTTAAAACTGCTTTTAGTACTGTTGCTAAGCAACTCAAAGCAAATCAAGAAAAAATTCTTGAAGAGTTAATTGATGTACAAGGCAAAGCTGTTGATGTTGATGGATACTATCTTCCAAACGAAGAAAAAGTTGGAAAAGCCATGCGTCCAAGTGCAACGTTTAATGCGATTTTAAATTTATAAAACATACTCAAAGTTATGTTAAAAGCACCTCAATGAGGTGCTTTTTTATTTAGTTTTACGACATAAATTTATGTATATTCATGAGATTAATAGGCCTGTTTTTGACAATCGCTGCATTCGGATTTTCTCAAAATCAATTTACGCTTAGCGGAACAATTTATGAAACTGAAGGACAAGAAACCCTTATTGATGCCACTATTATTTTTCCAGAACTCAATACAGGAACAACCACAAACGAATATGGTTTTTATTCCATTACTCTAGAAGCTGGAACTTATAAAGTACTTATAAGTTATATCGGATTTGAATCCATAAACCAAACCATATCGTTGAATGAAAACAAAACACTAAATTTCAGTTTAGGCGAAGCTGCGGATACTTTAGAGGAAGTTGTTTTGGAAACCAATGTTGAACGCATCAATATTAAAACCCCTCAAATGAGTGTTAATGCACTAACAGCTAGTACCATAAAACAAATTCCTGTAGTATTTGGCGAGGCCGATGTTATCAAATCAATCACACTTCTTCCAGGTATTTCCAATGGCGGTGAAGGCTCTGGAGGATTTAATGTTCGTGGCGGTTCTACTGACCAAAACTTGGTCCTTTTAGATGAAGCTACAATCTTTAATACTTCGCATTTATTTGGATTTTTCTCGGTTTTTAATCCCGATGCAGTAAAGGACATAAAGTTATACAAAGGGGGTATTCCTGCTAAATATGGTGGGCGCGTAGCCTCGGTTTTAGATATTTACCAAAAAGAGGGGAACAAAAACGAATTTCATGGTAATGGTGGTATTGGATTAGTGGCCAGTAGAGTTTTGCTCGAAGGTCCGCTAAAAAAAGAAAAAGGATCATTTTTATTGGGTGGTCGATCAACCTATGCACATTTATTTTTACCGATTTTTGATATCGACAATATTGCTTATTTCTATGATTTAAATACAAAACTGAGCTACCGACTTGATAAAAACAATAAAATCTATTTGTCAGGCTACTTTGGTCGTGATGTCTTTAATGTGTCCAATAGTTTTGAAAATACTTATGGCAACACGGTAGTTAATTTCCGTTGGAATCATTTATTTTCAGATCAATTATTTTCTAATCTATCATTGATTTATTCCGACTATTATTATGGTTTAGACTTGAATTTTGTGGGATTTGAATGGAATTCAGGCATTCAAAATATGAATATCAAATACGATTTAAAACATTATTTCAATGATCGTTACACTCTAGAATATGGATTGCATAGCACTTACTATACGTTTAATCCTGGTGTGATTCAACCCAACGGGCCAACATCGGGCATCAACCGAGAAGAATTAACTAAAAAATATGCTTTTGAAAATGCCATTTACTTAGATGTTAAACAGCAACTCAGGGATAAATTATCTTTAAGTTATGGTGCACGATTGAGTAGCTTTTTACGTCTAGGTCAAAAAGAACTGAACACATATGATAATGATTTGGCCGTAGCCTTTAATCCTAATTTACAGATATATGAATCCGTAGAACCCAATGGAACAATCAATACATCAAGTGGAAAAGTAGAAAAATCATTTTTAAATATCGAACCAAGAGTCGCAGCATCCTATTTGCTCACAGAGGATAGTTCTATAAAAATCAGCTATAACCGAATGGCTCAATATTTACATTTACTTTCCAACACCACCGCGCCAACGCCTTTGGATGTTTGGACTCCTAGTGGCAAATACATACAACCACAATTGTTGGACCAAGTTGCTTTGGGGTATTTTAAAAATTATGACAATTACAGTTTTGAGATAGAAACATTTTATAAAAAAACCAAAAACCGTATCGATTACATTGATGGCGCCAATTTGATTGCCAATAAAGCCATAGAACAAGTCTTATTAAATGGTCGATCCAGGGCTTATGGATTAGAATTTTTACTCCGTAAAAACAAAGGGCGTATCAAAGGGTGGTTGGCCTATACCCTTTCAAAATCTGAACAACAAACCCCAGGACGAAATGCCAACGAGCCGGGTATCAATAATGGCAACTGGTACAACACCCCTTTTGATAGAACACACGATATTTCCATAACCTCAAGCTATGAACTCAACAAAAAATGGAAATTGAATGCCAATTTCTTATTTCAAACTGGACAAACCACCACCTACCCCAACGGTCAGTATACTTACAACGGCCTTGTAATTCCAACTTACGAAGCCCGAAATTCTAGCCGACTACCCGCCTACCATCGACTAGATTTTTCTGCAACTTACACCCCAAAACCCAATAAAAACAAAAGTTGGCGTGGCGAATGGGTATTTAGTGTATACAATCTGTATAACAGAAGAAATGCACAATCCCTAAATTTTAGACAAAACCTAGAAACCGGTCAAAATGAAGCTCTAAAGCTCTCTATTTTTGGTGCTATTGGTGCAGTCACATATAATTTTAAATTTTAGTCCATGAAAAAAATCATTTTATACCTATGTATTGGCTCTTTAACCTTAGGATGTGAAGACGTGATAGAGTTAGACTTAAACACCGCAGCGCCTCGATTGGCCATTGATGCACGACTAAAAGTGAATCCAAACGAGCAGTTTACACAACTGATAAAACTTAGCTTAACTGGTGGATTTTATAACCAAAATACAACTGTTGTAACTAATGCCAATGTTCAGCTTTTGGATCTCACCAATAGCACCATCCACACTTTTATACACGATTCAAATACTCCTGGAAATTACACCTTGGACTTTATTCCAAGTTTAAATACCAACTATAAATTAACCATCAATTACAACAACGAAGTTTATGAATCTTCTGTAGAACAACTGATGCCTACAGTACCCATTGACAATTTGGAACAAGGGGGCGAAACTTTATTTCAAGGCGATGAAAAAGAAGTTTTAGTCACCATTACTGATGATGGTAGTCGTGAAGATTATTATATTTTTGATTTTGGCTATAATTTATTTTTGGCCACTAAAGATGAATTTTACCAAGGAAACAGTTTTACATTTTCATATTTCTATGATGATTTAGAGGCTGGAGATACCGCAGAAATTTCTATATATGGTGCCAATGAACGCTATTTCAATTTTATGACCGCTATTATAGAACAAACCGAAGAAGGGGGCGATCCTTTTGACACCACACCAACTACTGTACGCGGAAATCTCTACAACATTACAAACCCAAGCCAGTACCCTTTGGGGTACTTTAGCATTGGTGAAACCTACAGTGCAAGTTTGTTGTTGGAATAAAAAGTCCAACAAAAAAGCTATTTTTGTATATGGACTTTACAAAAACCACAGAACAAGACTCGCATTATAACCATTTGGAGCAAAAGTCCATTGCAGAACTGCTAAAGGCCATCAATACCGAGGATCACAGCGTACCAAAAGCGGTTAAAAAGGCGTTGCCACAAATTGAAATTTTAGTCAAAAATGTAGTCCAACAACTACAATTGGGTGGGCGTTTGTTTTATATGGGAGCAGGAACAAGTGGACGTCTGGGGATTTTAGACGCTTCTGAATGTCCGCCAACTTTTGGTGTCTCACATGATGTAGTGATAGGACTAATTGCAGGTGGCGATTCCGCTATACGAAAAGCCGTAGAGTTTGCCGAAGACGATACCAAACAAGGATGGAAAGACCTTCAAGGTTACAACATCACACCCAGCGATATAGTGGTGGGCATTGCCGCTTCTGGAACAACACCCTATGTGGTAGGCGCTTTAGAACAGTGTAACCAACACCATATCCCAACAGGCTGTATCACTTGTAACGCCGGAAGTCCATTGGCCAAAACCGCACAATTCCCTATTGAAGTGGTGGTTGGACCAGAAGTCGTTACAGGGAGTTCACGGATGAAAGCTGGAACAGCACAAAAACTCATTTTAAATATGATTACCACTACTGCAATGATTCAGTTAGGACGAATAAAAGGCAATAAAATGGTAGACATGCAACTCAGCAACCATAAATTAGTAAACCGTGGAACACGAATGCTAATGAAAGAATTAAATATTTCTGAACATGAGGCCAAAAGGTTGCTCGAAGAACACCAAAGTGTCCGTGCAGCCATCACTGCTTTTAAATCCTTATAACATGGAACAAAAACACACCAACAGACCATTGCTTGTCCAAGGACTAAAAACCATGGGACTAACCTTAGTGCTGCTTTTTCTGGGGCCTTTTTTACTGCATGCTGGGCTGTCTAACCCCGATAAACCCCTTTATATTCCACTAGTGGTGGCCGGAATTGTCCTTTGTGGACTAGCGATTTATATGGGTTTTAAAGGCATTAGAATTATAATGGACAGTATTTTTAAATAAAAAACTTCGCAAAAACAAAAAAACCCCACAGTAATGTGAGGGTTTAATTAAAAAAAGGCGGTGACCTACTCTTCCACAAGTGTAGTACCATC
>JAQCDS010000017.1 GCA_027620655.1 Bacteroidota bacterium
CAACGAACCTGAGTTGTATAAAAAAATTCATAAGTTCATGTTACCCGGTGATTTTATTGCATTTAAACTTACAAATGAAATTTCAACCACCAAAAATGGCTTATCAGAAGGTATTTTTTGGGATTATAAATCTGATTCCATTGCCAATTGGTTACTTGATTATTTTGAATTTAGCCCCGATTTGGTCCCTGATATTGTTGAGAATTTTACACCTCAAGCTTTCATTTCAAAACAAGCAGCAGTAGAAACAGGATTAGCTGAAGGCATCCCGATTACCTATCGTGCAGGTGATCAGCCAAACAATGCTCTTTCACTAAACGTATTCAACAGAGGAGAAGTTGCTGCCACTGGTGGTACGTCAGGAGTCATATATGCAGTGACTGACAGTAAAAATTCTATTGAAGCGAGTCGAATCAATCATTTTGCTCACGTAAATTATTCATCTGAAAAGCCAACAATTGGAAAATTGTTATGTATCAACGGAGCTGGGATTATGTACCGCTGGTTACGCAATCAAAGTTCTGCAGAATCCTATGAAACGATGAATAGGAAAGCGTCTAAAGTTCCCATTGGATCTGATGGCTTGGTCATTTTACCTTTCGGAAATGGTGCTGAGCGCATGCTCAATAATTTAAATATAGGCTCTCAATTTTGTAACATCAATTTAAATCAGCATTCTAAAGCCCATCTTTACAGAGCTGCACTAGAGGGCATAGCTTTTTCATTTGTTTATGGAATGGAAATCCTTAAAAACGACAATGCTGCCATCAAGGTTATTCGCGCGGGTAATGACAATCTTTTTAGATCTGAGATTTTTGCCAAAACCTTATCCACTCTTATTGGTTATGATATTGAAATTTATAATACCACAGGCGCTATTGGTGCTGCAAGAGCTGCAGCTTTGACAGATAAAGATTTTGAACGCTTTGGGCAAAACATTACAAAAAATGATCATGTGATGACTTTTAAACCCATAGAAAATAAAACCCCTTATCTTAAAGCCTACAATAGCTGGAAAAAAGAATTAGAAAAACATATTAAAAATTAAATAATGATACTTACTGGAAATAAAGAATATTACAAGGGAATTGATGCCATTCAATATGAAGGCAAAGAATCGGATAATCCATTAGCATTTAAATATTATGACCCAGATCGAGTGGTTGCTGGTAAAACCATGAGGGAGCATTTTAAATTTGCCATAGCTTACTGGCACACTTTCTGTGGACAAGGGGCAGATCCTTTTGGTCCTGGAACTCAAAATTTTGAGTGGGATCAATCGTCTGACCCTATTCAGGCGGCTAAAGATAAAGCTGATGCGGCTTTTGAATTCATCACCAAAATGGGATTCAATTATTTTTGTTTTCATGACTATGATTTAGTCGCCGAGGCCAACACACTAGCAGAATCCGAGAAACGCCTTTCAATAATTGTGGATTATATCAAGCAAAAACAACAAGAATCGGGTGTTAATCTTCTTTGGGGAACTTCAAATTGTTTTTCAAATCCAAGGTTTATGAATGGTGCCTCTACCAATCCAAATTTTCAGGTCGTTGCAAGAGCCGGTGCTCAAGTAAAATTAGCTTTAGATGCCACAATGGCACTTAATGGAGAAAATTATGTTTTTTGGGGAGGACGAGAGGGCTATATGTCACTATTGAATACTGATATAGGTCGTGAATTGGATCATATGGGCCAATTTTTAACCATGGCAAGAGATTATGCAAGGTCTCAAGGGTTTAGAGGTACCTTTTTTATTGAACCAAAACCAATGGAACCCATGAAACACCAATATGATTTTGATTCTGCAACAGCTATTGGTTTTTTGAAAGAATATGGATTGGATAAAGATTTTAAATTAAACATAGAAGTAAATCATGCTACACTTGCTCAACACACGATGCAGCATGAGTTGGCCGTTGCCGCAAAAGCTAATATGCTGGGTAGTATTGATGCCAATAGAGGGGATTATCAAAATGGTTGGGATACCGATCAATTTCCCAATAATATTTTAGAAACAACTGAAGCGATGTTAGTGTTTTTAGAATCTGGAGGATTACAAGGTGGTGGTATTAATTTCGACGCAAAAATCAGACGAAATTCAACTGATATGGAAGATGTATTTTTGGCCCATATTGGTGGTGCTGATACCTTTGCTCGCGCATTGATTACGGCTGATAAAATTATAACATCTTCTCCTTACAAAAAACTAAGAAAAGAACGATACGCTTCTTTTGACGATGGCAAAGGAGCTGCATTTGAGTCAGGATCATTAAACCTTCAAGACTTGTATCAAATTGCACTCGAAAATGGAGAGATTTCTCCTCAGAGCGGTAAACAAGAACTTTTTGAAAATATCATAAATCAATACATTTAAAATATATTTCAATTTTATGTTCTTTAAGTTAATATTAGCGACTTCAATTTTAGAAAAATTAGACTGGTTTGTTTTAAGTGTTTATTTTTTGGCACTAATTGCTGTGGCCGTTTGGGTTGTTCTTCAAAAAGATAAAAATACTGAGGATTATTTTTTAGCAGGACGCAATGTAGGGTGGTTTGTTATTGGAGCTTCTATATTTGCCTCAAATATTGGTTCAGAACATGTAGTTGGTCTTGCTGGTACTGGCTTTGAATCAGGTACTCCAATGGCTCATTATGAGCTTCACGCATGGATTGTATTGTTGTTGGGTTGGTTGTTTTTACCATTTTATATTAGAAGTGGCGCTTTTACCATGCCAGAGTTTTTGGAAAAACGTTTTGACAGTCGCTCACGTTGGTTTTTATCCTTATTTTCTTTGGTAGCTTATGTACTGACTAAAGTTTCAGTTACTATTTATGCAGGTGGGATTGTAGTCTCTGAGTTGTTGGGTATTCCGTTTTGGTATGGTGCTATTGGAGTAGTTGTATTTACGGGAATATACACCGTAGTAGGTGGAATGAAAGCGGTAATATATACTGAAACACTTCAAACCATTGTCCTTATTCTTGGATCAATAATCATTACATTTTTAGGGTTACAAGAAGTTGGAGGCTGGGAACAATTACATGAAACCGTATTAGCTGTTAGTCCAGATCACTTTAACATGTGGCGTCCGATGTCAGATCCTGATTTTCCATGGACAGGACTTTTAATTGGAGGAACAATTGTTGGAATTTGGTATTGGTGTACCGATCAGTATATCGTTCAACGAACTTTGGCAGCCAATAATATTAAAATCGGCAGGCGAGGGGCTATTTTTGGGGCTTATTTAAAGCTTTTACCAATTTTTATTTTTTTAGTTCCAGGAATCATTGCTTTCGCATTATCCATTCAAAACCCAGAAGTTTTTGCTATTGAAAAAGCAGACCGCGCTTTCCCAATGCTTGTCAAAACTTTACTTCCAGTTGGACTTAAAGGATTGGTTGCTGGAGGGCTTATGGCCGCTTTAATGAGTTCGTTAGCTTCGGTTTTTAACTCTTGTTCTACAATTTTCACTATTGATATTTATAAAAAGTTAAAACCTGATAAATCAGAGAAAAATCTTCTTAAAACAGGGAAAATAGCTACAGGCTTTATTGTGGTATTGGGGATTATTTGGATACCAATAATGGAGAAAATCGGTGGCGGTGTCATGTATCAGTACTTACAAAATGTACAATCATATATTGCGCCACCCGTTACTGCTGTATTCTTGCTGGGAATAATTTGGAAACGTGTCAACTCAATTGCTGCAATAACTACTCTTTTGGTTGGTCTTTTACTATTAATATTAAGGCTTGGATCAGAAATTTATTATCAACCACAAATTATATCAAATCAGTTAGTGGATAGCGTATTTTTTAGTTTCGCAACAATCAACTTTGCACATATGGCTATTTTTATGTTTGTTTTTTCGGTTATAATATGCATTTCTATAAGCCTAGCTACCACTGCTCCAGACTACAAAGCAATTACTGGATTATCTTACGGCACTCTGACCAAAGCGCAAAAACAAGCTCAAAAAGATAGTTTTAATGCATTAGATGTTGTGTTTTCGGTGGTTCTTGTGCTTTTAGTTATTGGAATTCTATACTATTTTACAGGCTAATTATTTAAACATATAAAGATGAAACAATTTAATTTATTATCTTTTTTAATTTTATTGGTTTGTTGCAGTGGGGCTGACAACAGTTCTGACAATACTACTACACAAGATGAAGTTTTTTTCGTATCTCAGTCTATTGGTGGAGTTCAAGTTCAGCGAGAAGTGCTTTTACATTTGCCAAACAATTTTGATTCCACTCAAACTTATCCAGTTGTAATTGCTTTTCATGGTAATGGAGGGCAAAATAATAGCTGGTTTAATCAGTTATCACAGTTTGTGGATATAGGTGAATTTATTGGGGTATATCCACAGGGATATTTAAACTCATGGAATTTAGGTGCAGAAGCATCAACTGCAGATGAAGTTTATTTTTTCAATCAAATTATGGCTAAACTTGAAACATATTCATTTTTTGACGCTTCAAAAGTTTATGGAATAGGTGTATCTAACGGATCTGCTCTAATAAATAAACTGGGTATTGAAACTGCTCATTTCAGTGCCATTGCAGCTTTGGCTAGTCAATTAATAATTGGAACAATACCAAATAATACAACCTCTCCAGTAGCAGTTTATCAAATGTGTGGAACGTTAGATAATATTATTCCTTACGGAGGTGGAATGTCTGTGGTAGGACATCATTTTTTAAGTGCATCTGATAGTGCTCTTAGCTGGGTAAATGCTTTTAATTGTACAACTGAGCCAACATTAGAAATGTTAGGAGAAGATGAAATTTTAATTTTCACAGATTGTGAATCAGGAAAAGAAATTCGCTTTCATAGTGTAAATAATGCAGGACATAATTTGAATCAGCCAAATACCCCTAATTTTTATGGTCCTGTTTGGGAATTTTTAAAGCGTTTTTAAAATGGATATTTTTTCTTCATCTATAAAATTTATTTACCTATTCATTATTGTTTTTTTGTCTAGTTTGTCTGTATCCGCTCAAAATAGAATTAATATTGAGGGTGTTGTATATGATGAATATGATTACCCCATTCCTTATGCCTCTATTGGCATCGTAAAAAAAAATATAGGTACAAGTTCAACTGAGGAGGGGACATTTAAATTTTTTGTGTCAAATAATGAGCTCTCAGATGTTATTGAAATTTCGTCCATTGGCTATGAATCATTTGAAATTACAGTTCAAAATTTTATCGACCTAAGGGATAAAACTTTTATCCTTAAGGAAAAAATTACGACACTTAATGAAGTCTCAATCGAAAGCCCAAAAAATATAGTCAAAAAAGCGTTTAAAAAATTAAAAGACAATACTATAAACGACAAGCATAAGTTGGGTATATTGTACCGGCGCTGGTCTGTTGAAGATAAAATTTGCCGCTATTTTATAGAGCAATATATTGATGTTTTGGATCGCGGACCATCCTCATATATTCAAGCTTTTGATGTTCAACACAGTCGTACATCATCGGATTATAGATTTATTAAAAATGAACAAGATCGCCATGCTTTACAGTTTATGGAACTCAACAATCCATTACGGAATGGTCCTTCGGTTGGTTCATATAGCTGGAAAAAAATTGAAGATACATATTATGAGGATGAGGACGTTTTGGTGTTAGAGGGTACTCAAAACAATGGAAATAGTATTACGCTTTATGTGGGCTTTGAGACTTCAAAAATTTATAAGGTAGAAAAAAATACAATAAGCATGAATGTTGGTAAGCGTCTCAATGCGCTGTATATCTACAAAAATAATAATAAAGGCAAATTATATCTTAGTTATCATAAGCGTCAGTGGGAGGGCGCTGTAAAAACCCCCGACCATATTAAGCGAGCGATGCTTCAGGCGGGAAAAAAGGAAAGAAAATACATTCCTATTTCATACCGCCATGAGGTTTTTGTTTTAGATTTAAATGATGAAAAAAGTAAAATGAAATTAAACAGCGAATCCCTTCAACAAGATATGACACTTTATAAAATCCCTTATGATGAAAATTTTTGGAATAATATCAGCTTACCCCCAGAAACCAAATTTTATTTAAAAAATATCAATGAATTAGAAAGTCTTTATGACGTTCCAATTGAAACTCAATTTAAATTCTCTAACATAAGATAGTAATCATATAAAAATTGATCTGCTTCATATTTTGATTTTCGACAAAAAATATTCCCAAGAAAAGAATATTATTCTTGGGAATAATGCCGTGGAGCAGAGAGGAGTCAAATCGAACTATTTTGGGGAGGATTTGAATTTTATTTTAAGAATCTTGTGTAACTTATCAAAATGAAGTCAAAATAGGGTTATACTTTTTGTTTTGATTTGATATGTGTAGTCCAAATTATAAGGATTTGCATTAGGCAACCAACAAGGCAAGGGATCCAATATGAATTGGAATATGTGACACCAATCCAAAATGCATTACCAAGGGCTAAAGTTAAGACACTAAGCTTGGATAGTTTTAGAATTTCAGTTTTGGTAAATATGTAATAATACAAAAATCCTCCAATGACAGAAGACAACAGCCATCCAAGATAATTAGAAAACGGGATACCATAGTAAATACCAGGGTTTTCCCAAGTCCAAAACCGCATTAGTACGGCGCCAGGGTCCAATACTAAATCAGCACTTACAAGAAATAAAACCCCGAAAATGAATTGATTATATCGATTTTTAAATTGCCATATCCCCAAAGTAAAGCATCCAATAACCAAAGGAGCCCACCCAAAACCTACTGTCCAAGGGACCACATCAAAAAGTTTATACCCTAGTTGTTTGTTATAGACAAATGAACCATAGGGAAAGGATGTTAAAATACTTAACGCTTCAATCATAGCAGCGTATACGCTTAAGACTATTATGATTAAAATACCTTTTTTAAAATTGGTTCGAATTAAGTCAGAATAGGTAGGTAGTGCTAGTAGTAACATGGGTATTACAGAAAAATAATCTGTTCTAGCCAAAAACGCAAAATATCCAAAAAAAATCATAGCTATGGACGATATTAATAAAGCTAGTGTGCTATTTATCATATACTATCCTAATAAATTGTGTTCAAAAAAGATGTAAACAAATAAACATCCGCCACAAAAAGCATTAATTATTGGGAATCGTTTATAGATTGACATCAGTAATTTGTCGTCTTTCGATACTAAGACATATAATGTTGGAAAACAATAAGCAAAACAACCTAAAATCCCCAAAACTAAATTCAAATATTTGATACATAATATTATTGCTACACTGTAGTACAACAAGGTCAGAACAATGGCAAAATCACGACCAAGCCAAACTGCTGTGGTTCGAACCTTTGCCTGTTTATCGGCATTGATATCTGGCAATGCAGAGAACAGGTGCATTCCCATGGCCCAAGACCATGCCGCTATTACAACTGGCCATGAAAGGTATTCCAACGGATTAAAAACTAAAAATGACATAACGCCTGGAAGTATGTATAATACGTTGGATAGCGAATCTAAAAATAATCTCGACTTAAATCGAATGGGTTTTAAAGAGTAAGAAGCCGAAAGAATGAGCCAAATCATAAAAACGATTTTTGAGGGCGGGTTTGGCAATAACCACCATAACACCAATGAAAATATGATGACAAAAATACAGACTGTTATTAATATTGAATTTTTACGATAGGAATAACGCGCTTCGTACTTTTCTTTTTTTGGGTTAAATTTATCCGTATCGCCATCAGAATAGTCGTTTATTCCGTATAAGAACGCATTAGCTGGCCAAGTAAAAAATAGCATTCCTATCCAAAACAATAGCTCTGAAAAGTCATTTAAAGAATTTGAGGCACACACCATTCCTACTGCCCATGGTCCCACTAAATAGGTCCAAAAACGCGGTCGACTAATTGTAATAACCCACGCCAATTCTTTTATTAATTTATTTCTGCTAAAAAAACTGAGTGTCTTTAGCCGATAGTGGTTTTCCGTGTTTGATGCCATGAATACGTTTATAAACAATTTGTGAACTAATTAAGCACATGGGGACTCCAATTCCAGGATTGGTATTGGCGCCAACAAAATATAGGTCTTTGACTTTTTTAGATTTGGTTTTGGGCCTAAAAGCAGCTGTTTGACGTAAATTTTGTGCCAAGCCAAGGGCTGTTCCTTTAAATGCATTATAAAGTTGCGAAAAATCTTTTCCCGTGAATAGTCTTTCAAAAATGATGGCGTCATCTAATCCATCAAGTTTCATTGTTTGAGTCATATGTGCGATAATTTTATTTCTGTAGTTATTGAGTGTCTGCTGGTCCAACTCAAGCCCTGACGATGTTGGTACTAGGACAAATAGATTTTCACATCCCTGGGGAGCAACTTTTGGGTCTGTTTTACTGGGCGCACATACGTAGTAAGAGGGGTTCTCAGGAAGTGTTTTGCTATTAAATATGGCTTCAAAACTTGCTTTCCATTTGTCAGTGAAGAACAAATTGTGATGCACAAGATTATCGTATTGTTTATTAAGTCCTAGATAAAGTATGAATCCTGATGGTGCTATAGTTCTACTTTTCCAATACCATTTAGAAAATTGTCTGTAGGGCTTCTCAAGAAGTGAAACTTCTGTGTGATGGTAATCGGCATTGGATACAACAATATCACATGGGTATATTTTATTATCCATTGTCTTTACGCCAACTGCTTTAGAGTTTTGGACTACAATTTGCTCAACAGGGGAATTGAAAAGAAATTCAACGCCATTTGTTTTGGCAATATTGAATAGCGCTTCAAATACGGTTGTCATCCCTCCCATAGGATAATATACTCCCATCTCAAAATCTATGTGATTCATAAGGGAGTAGACCGCTGGTGCCTTGTATGGAGAAGTCCCCAAAAACACCAATGGGTATTGTAATATTTTTCTCAGAATCGGGTGCCTAACAAAGTCTGCGATATGCTTATGAAATGAAGATATGACGGAAAATTTGGTCCATAAGAATATGGTTTTTTTGTCAAAAAAATCCAAAATGGAGTCGAATGGCTTATAAATGAATGAGTTCTTAGATATGTTGTACTTTGAAGCAGCTTCTTCTAGATATTTTTTAAGATTAGACATCACGCCTGGCTGGTAGAATTCAAAAACTTTTGCATCACGTTTTAAATCTGATGTCATTTCAATAGGTTTGTCCTCTTCCTCGAACCATATTTTGTAGGACGGATCAAGACGTTTTAGGTTTATATGATCGTGTATGTCCTCACCAATGAGATCAAAAAAATGCTCAAAAATATCAGGCATAAGGTACCACGATGGTCCCATGTCAAATTGAAACCCTTTTTCAAAAAACACACTACCACGTCCTCCGAAGCTATTATTTTTTTCCATCACTGTAACATGGTAGCCTTTTTTACCAAGTAAGATGGCGGTAGATAATCCTCCAGCTCCAGCTCCAATAATCACGACGCGTTTACTCATAATTTATTTTTTTGAGGCGTTATTTAAAATTGATTCGGGGTGAGGCTGTATTAGGAACGTATGTCTTTAAAAGTTTTTTGCTCTACTCGCTTGAGATATTTTGCTCTTGTTTCATCATCCACAAAAGGGACTGACCAAAATTGTGTAGTCTTGCGGAACAAAGATAATTTCCAACCAAAAACAAAAGTATATACACCCATTATTAATCTTAATTTTACGGAGTTGAGGTATAGGGTTCGTACTGGTAGTGCCGGTGCACCGTGAGTGATATATGTTCTCACTTTTTTGTCTTTTAAAAATGGTTTGGGGTAGGCATAAAGCTTGGTTATATTTTTAAACTGATATGCAAATCCCGGCGTAAAAACCTCATCAAAAAATATTTCTGTACGCGGAGTTAGTCTAAACCACCATACTGGAGAGATAATAAATATATTTTCTGACCACGTAATTAGTTGTTTGTATGAATCAATCAGCTTTGTTCTAGGTCTGGTGAAACTATCGTTGTAGAGGTCAATAACTTTCAAGTCTTGGCCAGATGATAAAATGCTATTTTTGATAGTTTTAAATATACCATCATAACAAAATGAATCTTTTTTTGGATGTCCTATGATGATTAGATTATTCATTTTAGTGATTTTAAATTACAATTTATAATTAAATAATTTTAATATCTCAAAATGAATTATAAATGATTGTTAAAGTTCAAAAGACGCAAGTGATTAAAAAATATTCCCTAAAATAAATTTTATTTTAGGGAACAATGTCGTGGAGGCTAGGGGAGTGAAGTCGAACTATTTTAGAGAAGATATGGGTATTTTTAAAACTTGTAATTTGAATCATGACTATCAATAATGTCTTGAGCGATAGCATGAAGGTCTGTAGTAAATCCTGTATCGTAATTGAATAAAGATAAATCCACGTTGTAAATACTATTTAGCCAAATCATTGTTCCTGTTTCGATAACAATTTGTCCTTGATGTCCTTTTTCATCTGTAAATATTGAACTTGATTTTGGCCCAACCATACTTATATCATCTAACAATTCATTATCTAAATTCATCTGTGCTAAATTTTTAGTAGCCCATCCTGTAGGAATGGTAAATATTTTTGTAGATGGAAATTCTAATCGAAGTTTATCCACTATTTCCTTATGTATCACCTCATTGATGTAGTAATCATAAAATTCTTGAATAGAATTGAAACCATTGTCTGATGCGAATGTATCCCAATCTGGTCGTGTACCATTAGAATCTCCATTTGGAAAGTCAAATGAACCAATAGCTATGAAAATTATAATATTTGGATTATTCTGCAATGCATATTCAATCCATGCACTGTGACCCTCAGTTGGATTGTCAGAATCAATATCATAACCAGATGTCATTCCAAAAACTTCTATATTACCCTGATCCAGTGTGGATTTAATGAGTTGATGTTCTTCAGTATTTGAGTCGTTCCATAAATTAATTGGTCTTCCAAGTTCTCCACCTCTTTTAACAACAGTACTACTGTGTTCATTAAGGTTAGCTTCAGAAGCGAGATTGTTTAGATGATCTGCATATGGTCTAAAAAAACTATTTCCAATCAATAGCATGTTATAACCTTGGGTTTGTATTTGCTGAGGGTTTTCATCTTTAGTGCAAGACAATATAAATATCAGGATACAGAAGTTTAAAATAAATTTCATGATTGTGATTTTATACAATAATATTAATTTTAAGGTAAAGTTTTAATTTAAACGATAAAATTATTCCCTAAAATAAATTTTATTTTAGGAAATAATGCCGTGGAGCAGAAGGGAGTGAAGTCGAACTATTTTAAGACCGATTTAGTCACTTTATCTTAGTAAATCTAATTCCTATTCTACTATAGCTTTATCAAAATCAGCGATAACATTTTTCAAATCAGATAGTTTATAATTGTACGATTAATGACTATTTATAAAGTTGTTGAATTCCGTCTTTGCAGTCAAACTTTCAAAAAGAGAGACGTGTCCACCACCTGGGATTTCAACAAATTGTCTGTTTTGACAAGTTGAGCAACTTATGACCTCTTGTTTAAAAGTTGGCCACAAGTTCATTTGTATGGGAGAATCATCTAAACCTTGAACAAACAAAATATCGGACTTGAAATCATTTGTAAAATTGAGTAACGACCTTTGAAAATATGCGTTTGGGTTGTCAGCGGTAGTTCCATATGAATCCTTTAGATTAGAACATGTAACGCTAGATTGAACCTGGTCATTTTCCTCTAGTTGACACCTATAAACTAGATTTATTGGTCCTGGTGCATTAGCAATTACGCCATTTGTTTGGTGCATTGTATTAAGTCTTGTTACCATATAGCCTCCTTGGGAATGTCCCGCTAATAATATCTTATTTACAGTTATTCCTAACTCTTGACTTGCTTTGTTTTTCAACCATAATAAGGCAGCTTCACATTGAATAATACTATCGCCTAATAATATATTTTCTTGGGGATATGCTACACTAACAATCATCATATCATTTCGATCTAAAACACTCTTGAATTTATCAAGAGTTGTATTGGCAGCAGTCATTAAGTTTAAGTCATACAATACTGTACCGTGAAATACTAATAAGACATCAACTTCATTTAAGGCAGGTTTGTCTATTACAACATCAACATTAATATTATTATAGGAAATAGTCCGTGTTTCTCTGTAAGCATCAATAGACAGCTCTGTATTTTCATTGGCACAAGAGAAAAAATGTATAATTGAAAGTAAAAAAAATAGTCTCAAAGCAAAAATAGTATTCAATAAAATTAGTAAAATATATAGTCAAATTGTAACATTATGGTTCTGTCGCATCTGCTAAAATTAAGCATTAATTTTAAACTAATTTAATTTTTTAAGAAGCTAATGA
>JAQCDS010000018.1 GCA_027620655.1 Bacteroidota bacterium
GTTTCGTACCACTTAACACAAGACGATGCCAATAACAATGATAATCCCATAATTTCACCCTACTACAATACAACACCATTTTCATATCAAATTTTTGCTCGAATTGAAAATAACCTGAAAACAGAATGTTATGATACGACTGTGTTTACAGTAAACATTAATCCAATCCCAGTTGCTTTTGATACCACTCTCATTCAATGTGATGAGGATGGTGTAAATGATGGTTTTACAATTTTTAATCTTGATGAAGCAAACTCAGCATTAACCAACGATGTTTCAGGTTTGAGTACAAAATTTTTCTTATTGGAAAGTGACGCTCAAAATTCAACAGGAGAAATTAATGCAGCACCTTTTACAAATACTGCAAATCCACAAATAATATATGTTCAAGTCATAAATGACAATACTGGTTGCTTTGATATTTCTCAAATATCATTAGAAGTGAGTTTAACCTCAGGAAATAATTCGGAATTGAAGTCTTGTGATGATGATGGAATTGAAGACGGTTTTAAATCTTTTACACTAAGTGATGCTACACCAAGTATCCTTGCTGGATTGCCATCAGATTATAATCTGGCTTATTATGAAACCTACGAAAATGCGTTATTAGAACAAAATCCGCTTTCTAATACATTTACAAACACTATTGCATACAATCAAATAATTTATGCACGAATAGAAAACAACAATCAGTGTTATGGAATCAATGAATTAGAATTGACTGTATTCAAATTACCACAACTTGAAGAAGATGATCAAACGTTCTTTTGTATTGACTCAAACTCAGATCCTGTAATTCTGAATAGTGGAGTTATTGGTAATCCATCGGATTATAGTTATGTATGGTCAAGTGGAGAAACCACTGAAGACATTGAAATTAGTCAAGGTGGAACATATACAGTAACAGTAACAAATACCAATAGTTGCTCACAAAGTAAAAGCATAACTGTGGTTAACTCTAATATTGCAACCATTGAAACTATAGATATTAACGATGTCAGCTCAAATAATACTATTTCTATTGTTGCTACTGGTGAAGGTGATTATGAATATGCTTTGGACAACAGCAATGGTCCTTATCAAGATGACACCACTTTTTATGATGTATCCCCTGGTTTTCATACCGTTTATGTTAGAGACAAAAACGGTTGTGGTATTGCCAATGAAACAGTATCTGTAATTGGATTTCCAAATTTCTTCACTCCAAATGGTGATGGTTATAATGATACATGGCATATTTATGGTATCAATACCCCAAGTCAATCTGAAAGTAAAATTTATATTTTTGACCGCTATGGTAAACTTTTAAAACAATTGCTATATGACAGCTTGGGTTGGGATGGCACCTACAATGGTAACCCAATGCCAACATCAGACTATTGGTTTTACATTAAATTAGGAGATAATCGTATCTTTAGGGGGCATTTTACACTAAAACGTTAAATATGAAACCTTTAAAACGACTAATGTTTTGTTGCTTTATTTTTTTAGCATCAAAAAGCTTTAGTCAATCTATAGCACTGTATGACCAACATAATGGGCGCTATGATTATAAGGCCATTGGAAATACACTAAACACTTCAGAAAATGGTGCATATGCAAATTGTAACATCTTAACAGGGTCTTCAGCAGACTTAAATATTGATTCAAACCAAACTGTAATTGCAGCATATCTGTATTGGGCAGGTTCAGGTGATGGCGATTTTGATATCAATTTGAATAACACTCCAATAACTCCAGATCGAACATTCTATTACGAATTGGATGAAAATCGTAAATTTTTTGCTGCATTTACAGACATCTCACAACTTGTTCAAGATCATGGGAGCGGAACATATACACTATCAGATTTAGAAAATATTAATATCTCTCAAAACTACTGTTCAACAGGTACCAATTTTGCTGGATGGTCAATCGTTGTTATTTATGAAGATCAAAACTTACCACTAAACCAAATCAATATTTATGATGGATTAGAAGCTGTTCCTGATGCCATTACCATTCAACTCGACAACTTAAATGTTTTGGATGTGGAAGGTGCAAAAATTGGGTTTATAGCTTGGGAAGGCGATTCAAGTCTGGCGGTCAATGAATCCCTAAAAATGAATGGATATGTATTAAGCAATCCCCCTTTGAATCCTGAAACAAATGCTTTTAATGGCACCAATAGCTTTACAGGTCAATCTAATCTTTATAACATGGATATTGATTTTTATAACATCCAAAATACTATAAATGTTGGTGACACTTCGGCCACAATTGAGTTGACCTCTGGTCAAGATTTGGTGATGGTTAACAATATTATAACAGTCCTCAATAGTCAGCTCCCAGATGCTACAATTGAACTCAACGAAGACCTCGAAAGTACTTGTTTTTCAAGAATTTTAACTTTAAACTATTCCGTATCAAATTTAAATTCTACTGCTGAGATACCAGAAGGAACGCCCATTGCTTTTTATATTAATGATGTTTTGGTTGGGCAAGCTGAAACTGAAGAAATCATTGGTATTGGCGAAACAATTGAAGCTTCAATTAATATTGAAATAGATTCTAATATTCCTGAAGAATTTGAAATTATTGCAGTCGTAGATGACGATGGCACAGGAAATGGCAACCTTGATGAAATAAATGAAGAAAATAATAGTAATGTCATCACACTTGAACTTTCAAATGATGAATGTCCTATTGTTATTCCTCAAGGCTTTTCGCCAAATGGAGACAGCCTAAATGATTGGTTTAATATTCAAGGGGTATATGATGTATTTCTAAATCACAATTTACTGATTTATAACCGTTATGGGACTTTAGTTTTTGAAGGTAATAATGACTTAAAATGGGACGGAACATCCAATCGTGGCCCTAATCCAAGTTCAAAAAAACTTCCTATTGGCACCTATTTTTATGTCTTACATTTAAACCAAGAAGGCTATAAACCTCTAACAGGGTGGGTGTACTTAAATTATTGATTTATTGAGATTTAGGCAAAAGAAATCTAATGGTTTTTGCACCACATTTTTGATTACCTTAATTTTGTATTATGCGATTTAAACTGTCATCAGAATTTAAACCCACGGGGGATCAACCACAAGCCATCACAGAATTGGTTCAAGGCATTGAGAACTCTGAAAAACACCAAACCTTATTGGGGGTAACAGGTTCTGGAAAAACCTTTACAGTCGCTAATGTTATTAAAGAAGTACAGCGCCCTACCCTAGTCTTGGCACACAACAAAACACTGGCAGCTCAGTTATATTCTGAATTTAAACAATTTTTCCCTGAAAATGCAGTCGAATATTTTGTATCCTATTATGATTATTATCAACCAGAGGCCTATATTCCTGTGACTGGAACATATATTGAAAAAGATTTATCCATCAATGAGGAAATTGAAAAACTACGCTTAAGCACCACTTCTTCCCTGCTTTCTGGACGACGCGATGTGATTGTGGTGGCTTCTGTATCGTGTTTATATGGTATTGGAAACCCTGTGGAATTTCAAAAAAATGTAATTGTTCTTAAAACCAATCAAATTATTTCCAGAACAGCACTGCTACACCAGTTAGTTCAAAGTTTATATGCACGAACTGAAAGTGAATTTAATCATGGAAATTTTAGAATAAAGGGAGATACTGTTGATGTTTTTCCAAGTTATGCAGATTATGGCTTTCGTATTCACTTTTTTGGCGATGAAATTGAAGCTATTGAAGCATTTAACGTCAATGATAACACAGTTATAGAAATCTATGAAACCGTAAATATTTACCCTGCAAACATGTTTGTAACCTCTCCTGATATTTTACAAAATGCGATCAAAGATATTCAAGATGATTTGGTTAAACAGTATGATTATTTTAAAGATATTGGCAAACATTTAGAAGCTAAGCGATTAAAAGAACGCACTGAGTTTGATTTGGAAATGATTCGCGAATTAGGGTATTGTTCTGGAATTGAAAACTATTCACGCTACCTCGATGGTCGAGCACCAGGAACACGTCCATTTTGTTTGTTGGATTATTTTCCTGAAGATTATTTGATGGTGGTCGATGAAAGTCATGTAACCATTTCACAAGTCCATGCCATGTATGGTGGCGACCGTAGTCGAAAGGAAAATTTGGTCGAATATGGTTTTCGCTTACCAGCAGCAATGGACAATCGTCCTTTAAAATTTGAAGAATTTGAAAGTTTACAAAATCAAGTGCTTTATGTAAGTGCTACCCCAGCAGATTATGAATTGGCCAAAACTGATGGTGTTTTTGTGGAACAAATCATTCGTCCAACAGGGTTATTAGATCCAATTATTGAAGTGCGGCCTAGTTTAAATCAAATTGATGATTTAATTGAAGAAATTCAACAACGTGTGGATAAAGATGAACGTACTTTGGTGACGACCCTCACCAAACGTATGGCAGAGGAACTGACCAAATATCTTACCCGAATTCAAGTACGATGTCGCTATATTCATAGTGATGTAGATACTTTGGAACGCGTAGAGATCATGCAAGATTTACGTAAAGGATTATTTGATGTTTTGGTGGGTGTTAACCTGTTACGCGAAGGTTTAGATTTACCTGAAGTATCTTTGGTGGCAATTTTGGACGCCGATAAAGAAGGGTTTTTACGCTCCAACCGTTCATTAACACAAACGGTTGGCCGTGCCGCAAGAAACCTTAATGGAAAAGCCATTATGTATGCTGATAAAATCACAAAAAGTATGCAACAAACTATTGACCAAACCACCTACCGCCGAGAAAAACAAATTGCCTATAATACAGAACATAACATTACGCCAAAAGCCCTCAACAAAAGTTTGGACAACGCTCTCACCAAAAATTCTGTAAGCAGTTATTACTATGAACAAGAGGCTCTTAAAGCGGCAGAGCCAGAAAGTGAATATTTATCAAGACCTGAATTGGAACAAAAAGTACGCGATACCCGAAAACTAATGGAAGCCGCCGCCAAAGAATTGGACTTTATGATGGCTGCCAAGTTTAGAGACCAAATTAAAGCATATCAAAAAAAGTTGGAGGGGTTGAAGTCTTAAAACTTTAAGTAAAGGATTCTATTTTTGTAACTTAATGATTATCAAGAAAGTACGGCTTGTACTTTATCGGCAGCTTCTTGAAATTCTACCGCACTTTGCACGTTCAATCCAGAATTATCGATCAATGCTTTGGCAATATCAGCATTTGTGCCTTGTAAACGTACAATAATTGGAACGTTAATGGCATCGCCCATGTTTTTATAGGCATCTACCACTCCTTGTGCTACACGGTCGCAACGGACAATTCCACCAAAAATATTAATCAAAATGGCTTTGACGCTTGGGTCTTTTAGGATAATTCTAAACGCTGCTTCTACACGAGCGGCATCGGCAGTTCCTCCTACGTCTAAGAAATTGGCAGGGTCGCCACCAGCTTGTTTAATGAGATCCATGGTCGCCATGGCCAAACCAGCACCATTAACCATACAGCCCACATTTCCGTCCAAATCGACATAATTAAGCCCAAGGGCTCCTGCTTCAACCTCAATTGGGTTTTCTTCTCTAGTGTCACGTAATTCTAAATAATCTTTATGTCTAAATAAAGCATTATCGTCGATGGTCACTTTGGCATCAACAGCCATGATTTTATCATCAGAAGTTTTTAACACAGGGTTGATTTCAAACAAAGAAGCATCCGATTTGATATAAGCGGTGTACAATGCAGAAACAAATTTTGTCATATCCTTAAATGCTGCCCCAGATAGTCCTAAATTAAAGGCTACACGACGCGCCTGAAAAGGTAGAAGTCCAGTAGCAGGATCAATTTCTTCTGTGAAAATTAAATGTGGTGTTTCTTCAGCAACTGTTTCGATATCCATTCCACCCTCAGTAGAATACATAATCATGTTGCGTCCTGTGGCTCTGTTGAGCAAAACAGACATGTAAAACTCACTAGTTTCTGATGGTCCTGGATAATAAACATCCTCTGCAATCAAAACTTGGTGTACTGTTTTTCCTTCCGCAGACGTTTGTGGCGTAATCAATTGCATTCCAAGAATTTGATTTGAAATTTCACGAACATCATTAATTGATTTGGCTAATTTTACACCACCACCTTTTCCACGCCCTCCGGCATGAACTTGTGCTTTTATTACATACCAAGCTGTTCCAGTTTCTTCAGTGAGTTGTTTGGCAGCGGCAACTGCTTCATCGGGATTAGTAGCCACAAGGCCTCGTTGAATTTTAACTCCAAATGAGTTCAATATATTTTTGCCTTGATATTCGTGTAAATTCATTTTTAATTAATTGATTTTGTTTTCCCTCGTTGAGAAAATCAGTAAAAAAATTGAGCCACAAAAGTAAATAACCAAATGCGTTTTACCAATATTTTTTAATGCTGATTTTCAACACTGTGTTAATATCAAAAAAATTAGGACTTTAAAGCCTTTATTACAGAAAATGCTTTGTCTACCAAATGATCTTCAACCAAAATTGTAAATTCGTTGGTTGTAGAAACAACCTCATATAGAGTTACATTTTCCCAAGCCAATCGCTTAAAAATTTGATAATATAAGCCTACAATTTTAGAATTTCCTTTAGGTAAATTTATGCTAATAGCTGAAAGATGGTCTTGTGCTGCTATTTGAATTTCGTTCTTAAAAATATTCTGAATAGCTGATTTTTTTGAACTTGAAACGATAATATTACTCTCGAAAATACCTCGAGTAAAGGCATAAAACACTTGACGATCTGTGTCAATTTCTGCTAAAATTTTTGAATGATTGTGAATCAATGTTTTTGAATTCTGAAAAGTAAAATCGGTCAAATTTGAACGCACAGTAATATCACCCATATTTTTAAAAACTTGGTTCAATTGGATTCTATTTTTTCCGCCAATAGGTGGGGTATACCGTCGGAGTGCCATCATAATAGCACCATCCTTAACAGGTTTGCGTAGCATTTCTGAAATGTTAGAGTTCAAATCCTTGGCCAAGGCAGAAAAATTTATAATTTCTCTAGAAAGAGCTTCTTCCAAAAAAGGTCGAGCAACTAAAATTTCCTGAACGCATGTAGCAATAGTTTTCAATTTGTTTATTATTTAACAATTTGTGCAAAATTAATAATAATATTGATATTTTTATGGAACAATGTCTATTAAATTATACATTTGCGACCTAATTTTTATAAAAAATAATGAAAGAAAGCACCCTTTTACAAATCGCAGAAGACTATGGAAGTCCAATATATGTATATGATGCACATAAAATTGAATCACAATACAACCGCTTAACAACTGCTTTTAGTGGGGTTAAAAAACTCAAAATACACTATGCTGCAAAGGCGCTTACTAATATATCGGTACTAAAATTTGTATCAAAACTTGGTGCGGCATTGGATACGGTATCCATTCAAGAAGTTCAACTTGGATTGAAAGCAGGTTTTGCTCCAAAAAATATCATTTATACCCCAAATGGCGTATCATTAAAAGAAATTGAAACTGTAGCAGAGTTAGGGGTTCAAATCAATATTGACAGTTTAGATTTATTAGAACAATTTGGAAGTAAGCACCCTGAAACACCGGTATGTATTCGTATTAACCCTCATGTAATGGCTGGAGGAAATACCAATATTTCTGTAGGACATATCGATTCGAAATTTGGAATTTCAATTCACCAAATCCCATTATTGTTACGTATTGTGGAAAATACAGGAATGAATATCAATGGAATCCATATGCATACGGGTAGTGATATTTTGGATATTGATGTGTTTTTGTATGCCAGTGAGATCTTATTTGAAACCGCCAAAAAGTTTAAAAACTTAACATTTATTGATTTTGGATCTGGATTTAAAGTGCCTTATAAACCCAACGATATTGAAACAAATATTGAGGAATTAGGTGAAAAACTTGCAGAACGGTTCAATACGTTTTGTGAAAATTATGGCAAAGCATTGACTTTGGCTTTTGAGCCCGGAAAATTTATTGTAAGTCAATCGGGGTATTTTTTAACAAAAGTTAATGCCATAAAACAAACCACCTCAACAGTTTTTGCACAGGTCGATTCTGGATTTAACCACCTTATACGCCCAATGCTATATGGCGCACAACACCATATAGAAAATATATCAAATCCAAACGGAAAAGAACGCTTTTATTCTGTTGTAGGCTATATTTGTGAGACCGACACTTTTGCCAACAACCGCCGTATAAAAGAAATTGCAGAGGGGGATATTTTGGCGTTTCACAATGCAGGGGCTTATTGTTTTATGATGTCTAGCAACTACAATTCGCGTTATAGACCAGCGGAAGTGCTTTGGTATAATGATAAAGCCCACTTAATTCGTAACCGAGAAACGTTGGAGGATTTACTCACAAATCAGGTTGAATTGGAGTTCTAATTTTTATTTTTACATATATTAACAAAATAAATAGGTTATTTCATTTATATAACCCTACCTTTGCTGTTTAAAATTAAATTTATTACAGTGAAAAACGGTACAGTAAAATTCTTCAATGCGTCCAAAGGATTTGGATTTATAACAGAAGAAGGTTCAGACACAGAACATTTTGTTCACGTTACTGGATTGATTGATGAAATCAACGAAGGTGACACCGTGGAATTTGAATTAAAAGAAGGTAGAAAAGGCATGAATGCGGTAAATGTTAGAGTCATCTAATATTTAATAAAAACATTATTTTTTTACAAAACCTTTCCAGTTGGAAAGGTTTTTTTGTGATTTATTTTTTTCCGTCTACATAATCTTGAAGGTAAGAAAATGCAGGGGTAAGTTGCCCATTCTCAGTCATTTTGGAACGCGAAAGAATACCATCTTTATCTTCATTAAAAAATGCGGGGATAATTTTTTCTATAAAGGTTTTTCCGAATCCTTCACTAGCATCGCGAGGCAGTTCGCAGGGCAAATTATCTACTGCCATTACAGCAATTGTATTTGGTTTTAAAAAATCTGATTCTAATTCCGTTTGTGGATGATACCCATAAATTGGATGTTCTATTGTTGAAGGACGAATGGTACATGCTACAGGACCATCAATATCACAACTGATATCGGCTACAACTTTAATATTAAAATCATTGGCTTTTGCTTCCTCACGAGTGAAAAAATAGGGTGATCCTTTACCATAAAAATGACCAGCAATAAAGACATCTGCAACTTTGGTATACCTAGAAAATGTAGACCTATAATCTGTAGGATGAGCAAAAAAATCAGATTTTGAAGCTTTTTCTCCATCTTTTCGAGCAACATAATCCAAGGTATCTAATTGTACATAAATAGGCTCTTGAAAGGATTGACTTAAAAATTCGTTTACACTAACCTCTTTAATTTTCATAAAATCAAGAACCTCTTTTGCCCCCTGTCCTACTCGACCCGTACCGGTGAGTACAATTTTAAGATTGGGAATTGACACACTTTTCAAAGCCATGTCAAGCTCTGCACGTCCTTTTAGATGAGTTGCTTTTGGAAGTTCGAAACAACTCATTTTTTTTCCAATGGTACGGATGCCATTGTATGCCCCTACTACTCCTGCATAATATCCAAAACCAATTAATCGATTATGGTTTTTATCGACTAAAGTTTCATGATCATAAAGCGTTATATTTTTATCTAAAATCGCTTGTAAAAGTTTGCGATTGTAAGGCTGCTTTTTAATCGTATGACTGAAGAAAAAATAGCTTTTGTTGGGGATAAGCACTTCAATAGGTACTTCTTTGACACCAATCATAATATCAGCATCAGAAATATCATTAGTAACTTCTAGGTTTAGTTTCGAGTATTCATTGTCCAAAAATGCTCTAATTTCTGAGGATTCAACAACGAGCTGTGCTTCGGGGTGATTATAAAGAAGATTTTGGCACGACATTGGTGTAAGTACTACACGTCTATCTGGGGGTGATTTTCGTTCTTTGATGACGGCAAATTTCATAGGCAAACTAAAAAAGTATTTGTACGAAAATAAATGGATTTGAGAGGGTACACAAGTTTTTTTGTAACTTTGCCTTCCTCTAAGGAGGAATTACAATAAAGGGGTCGACTGGTATTGACAGCAGGATCTATGGAATTGTAAGCACGTCGTGTAATGATATTGAAACACGTAAAAGGCCATATCAACATTTAAACGGCGAGAATAACTACGCTTTAGCTGCTTAATCTGAATTATAGTAGGATTGGCCTCGGCACACAAGGTGTGCAAGCTTTATGTCTCCTGAAAGCCTTGATTCATGGCGTTCAATTTTGAGGCATCGTAAAAGTGGATCTAGAAATCCTAAGGCTTCAGTAGGGTTTCGAAACTTTTGAAGCTAAGGGGTAAGTGGATTGTTTTTGGTCAGCTTATCTTCGAAAATTAAATAAAAACTAAGCGTGTAGAAAGCTCTTTTGTAGCTTGTTTGGACCCGAGTTCGATTCTCGGCGACTCCACCAAACGGGACAAACTCATGTTTTTTGAGATTTGTCCCTTTTTATTTTCAGGTAACTCCTTGTCTATCTGCAAGATATATCTCAAAAAATCATTGATTCTAATAGTTCGACATTTTTTTCCGTCAAATTCAATTTTTTCTGGGAATATCGAACTTATTAGCTTTTGTTTATGCGCTAGAGGACTATTAAGATAGGTTTGTTTAAAATTTTCTAAGTGGTGAAATGCATTTTCAACCAGACCCATATATTCGGAGTCTGAGGTATTCAGTGCATTTATGTTTGCAGTAATTTGATCTCGTTGCTTTGTGTAACGATTTAGTGTTTTACCATAGACTTTTGGAGTGATTGTCCCGTCAACTAGTAAATCTTCTAGATTTTCAATTCGCTGATTTGCAGAAGCCAGTTCTTTATCCAATTTTTTTCTTTTTCTCAACGTATTTTTTTGGCTTGTCCCAGACAATGATTTTAAGATCTCCTTGTAAAGTACTTTTGATTCTTTGGTGAATTGAAAATCGTCCAAAATAGATTCAAAAACTGTATTTACTTTCTTGGCTGAAAATCGCTCTTTCTTACAATGATTGCAATGGTAATAAAAGTACTTTCTGCCCGTAGAACTTTTAGAAGGGCTACCTGTCATTTTGGATTGGCATTTTGAGCACTGTAAG
>JAQCDS010000004.1 GCA_027620655.1 Bacteroidota bacterium
CGTTCGTCTATCGGCTAGGACGCCAGGTTTTCATCCTGGTAAGAGGGGTTCGATTCCCCTACGGGCTACAAATAAAAAGTTTAATAATTAGAACATTATGGCAAATCATAAGTCCGCATTAAAAAGAATTAGAAGTAACAACGCGAAGCGTATTCTAAACAAGTATCAGCATAAAACAACTCGTAATGCGATCAAAAACTTACGTGAGTTGACCGATAAGAAGAAAGCTGAAAAAGCGTTTCCTTCTGTGGCGTCTATGATTGATAAATTGGCCAAAAGAAACATTATTCATAACAATAAAGCAGCAAATTTAAAATCTAAATTGGCAAGCCATATCGCACAGCTATAATTGTTTTAAACTTATTTTAAAAAAGGCCTTTCATGTTTGAAAGGCCTTTTTTTATGGATTTAGTGTTGATTATCCATTCATGGAAATCAAAAACTCTTCGTTGTTACGAGTTTGTTTAAAACGCTCATTGATAAATTCCATGGCTTCTACAGGGTTCATGTCCGCCAAGTATTTACGCATCACCCACATTCGTTGTATGGTTTTTTCGTCCAACAACAAGTCGTCGCGTCGTGTGCTTGAAGACGTCAGGTCAATTGCAGGGAAAATACGGCGGTTGGAGATTTTACGATCCAACTGCAGTTCCATGTTTCCAGTTCCTTTAAATTCTTCAAAAATAACCTCGTCCATTTTAGAACCTGTTTCCGTTAGTGCGGTAGCAATAATGGACAACGAGCCCCCATTTTCAATTTTTCTAGCGGCACCAAAAAAGCGTTTGGGTTTGTGTAAGGCATTAGCATCAACACCACCACTTAATATTTTTCCAGAAGCGGGTTGTACGGTGTTGTAGGCACGGGCCAAACGTGTAATAGAATCCAAAAGAATCACCACATCATAGCCACATTCTACCAATCGTTTTGCTTTTTCCAACACAATATTGGCGATTTTGACGTGTTCATGCGCTTCTTTGTCAAAAGTAGAAGCAATCACTTCCCCTTGTACGTTACGTTGCATATCGGTAACTTCCTCGGGACGTTCGTCAATGAGAAGAATCATTTGATACACCTCTGGATGATTGGCGGCAATGGCATTAGCCACATCTTTCAAGAGCATGGTTTTACCCGTTTTAGGTTGCGAAACAATCATACCACGCTGGCCTTTTCCAATAGGCGAAAACAAATCCATAATTCGAGTTGAAATGGTGCTTTGTTTTTCTGCAATATTAAATTTTTCTTTAGGGAAAAGCGGTGTCAAGTGCTCAAATGCTACGCGATCGCGCACTACTTGTGGGTCTAATCCATTGATTTTGCTCACTCTAATAAGAGGGAAATATTTTTCGCCTTCTTTCGGAGGGCGTACATGACCTAGTACTGTATCCCCATTTTTTAATCCAAATAAACGAATTTGAGATTGTGATACATAAATATCATCTGGAGATGACAAATAGTTGTAGTCTGAAGACCTCAAAAACCCATAGCCATCGGACATTACGTCTAAAACGCCTTCACTTTCTATAATCGCATCAAATTCAAAGTCTGGTTCTTTATAACGGTTTCTATTGTCCTTGTTACCGTTATTTTCTTTGCTTTGCTGGTTGTTATTGTTTTTGTGATTTTGCCCGTTATTATGTTTTTGTTGCTTCTGCTGTTTTGGCTTGTTTTGTTGCTCATTTGCAGTAGCATTTTCGTTTGCATTGGACGAGTTTTTCTGATTTTTGTCTTGAGCGCGGTCAGAATTATCATTTTGTTGCTGATTTTGCGCAGGTTTTTGGATACGCTCACGTTTTTGTTTTTGAGGTCTTTTTGGCTCTTCCTTTGCTTCAGAGGTTGGATTGGCCGCCTGAACATCCAAAATTTGATAAATCAGGTCTAATTTTTTTAAGCTTCTGAATTTTGGGACATTTAAATTTTTTGCAATTTCCTGTAATTCAGGGAGTTTTTTCTCTTTTAATTGTGAAATTTCAAACATTATTTGTTGAGTATTTAATGATATTTAAATTGGTTTTATGTTGCGGGCAACAAAGTATTGTGAGGATTATTTTAAAATGAAATAATTGTTGATAAAGTGAAAATCAATGAAAGCTATAAGAGCGCTTTCATATTTATATAGTGCAATTATACAACAATATTTTTAATAAATTATTTAAAATAATAAAAAAGAAACTACTACATTTGATTCCTCAAAAAATAATAATGCTTCAAAGAATTCAAACGGTATATATTATTTTAGCGGCTCTCTGTTCGGGTGTACTCTCTTTTTTGTTGCCCCTTTGGACAAATGCTAATGACTCCTATTATGCTATAAATTCTATTGAGTATTTCAGTCTGTTTATGGCCTCTACAGTTTTGGCTGTTGTTGCAGTATTTCAATTTAAATCACGACAAACTCAGTTTGTAGTTTGTCGCCTTAATATCATATTAAACTTAATTTTACTAGGATTGTTTGTATATCGACTTCTTAATTTACCTGGAGCATTAGAACATGCTGAGAAAGGTATTGGGTTAATTCTTCCTGTTATTTCTATCGTATTATTGGTTTTAGCCAATAAAGCCATTAAAAAGGATGAAGCACTCGTAAAATCAGTAGATCGATTGAGATAAACCTATTATCTTAGTAGTATTAGTGCGAGAAAAAACCCTGACTTATTCAGGGTTTTTTTGTATTCTTCTTTCAAATTCAATAACTTCTAAATGTTGAATTTTCCCATTTGAAACTTCAAACCGAAGCATTGTTCGAACCTTATGAAAACCATGTATACCAACGGCACCAGGATTCATATGCAAGAGATTTAGTTTTTTGTCGTGCATCACTTTTAAGATGTGCGAATGTCCAGCAATAAATAAATCTGGAGGTTGTTGCTGAATTTCCTCTCGGACTATTTTAGGATACCGATTTGGGTAGCCCCCAATGTGTGTCATCCAAACACGTACACCTTCAATTGTGAATTTTTGATGCAAGGGAAACTCTAGGCGTGCCTTTGCACTATCAATGTTTCCATATACTGCACGTAAAGGTTTCAGTTTTTTAATTGCATCAGTAACTTGTAAATCACCAATATCTCCAGCATGCCAAACTTCATCTGCTTTTTGTACATGTTTTAAAATCTCATCCCCAATGTATCCATGGGTATCGGAAAGTAATAGTATTTTTTTCATGGATTTGTTAAAACACAAAAAGGGTTTCGCTTCAAAGTCTTATCTTTGTTTTTCAGTAACAAAAGTATCAAATTAGCTTGAGATATTTCATAGAACTTTCCTATAATGGAACCGATTATCATGGTTGGCAAGTACAGCCCAATGCTATTACAGTACAATCTGTTTTGGATAAAGCGCTATCTGTTTTGCTAAAAACACCAACCACTACAATGGGCGCAGGGCGAACTGATACTGGAGTACATGCAGCAAAAATGGTAGCACATTTTGATTTTAATACCGCTATTGATATAGATGATTTAACTTATAAATTGAATTCTTTTTTACCGAAAGATATTGCAGTACATCATATTCAACAAGTAAAGAATGATGCTCATGCAAGATTTGATGCTACCCAAAGAACATATATTTACAAAATATCAACATTAAAAGATGTTTTTAATGTTGACGGTGTTTATTATTACAATAAAAATTTAGACATCGACCTGATGAATAAGGCCTCAAAACTACTTTTGGAATATTCTGATTTTCAATGCTTTTCCAGAGCACACTCAGACGTAAAAACATACCTTTGCGCCATTTCCGAAGCCCATTGGACTAAAGAAAAAAACACAGTAGTGTTTAAAATAAGCGCTGATCGTTTTTTAAGAAATATGGTACGTGCTATTGTAGGAACTCTTCTCGATGTTGGAAATCATAAAACTTCGCTGGAAGAGTTTCAAAAGATTATTCAATCCAAAGACCGTTCAAATGCAGGGGCATCAGCTCCGGCTATAGGTTTGTATTTGAGTGAAATAATTTACCCTGATTCCATTTTTCATGTCTAAAAACAACAAGAATATAGCTTTCGATGCACACTTGTTTGGCCGTCTTTTGGGCTATACAAAACGCTATTATATGGTCTTTATTTTTGCACTTATTACAGTTTTTGGTTTAGCAATTTTTGGTGCTCTGCGCCCAAAAGTGTTGCAGCTTGCCATGGATCAAAACATCGAACAACAAGTACAGCCTGGATTTTTGAAATACATCATTTGGATGCTTGTTTTACTTTTTTTAGAAGTTATTTGCAACCTCTTTTTTATTTATTATGCGAGTTGGCTTGGACAATCTGTTGTCCGCGATATTAGAATCAAATTATTTAAGCAGATATTGGGCTTTAAAATGAAATATTTTGATAATTCCTCTGTTGGGGTTCTATTGACAAGAACGGTTACAGATATGGAGCGTATTGCCGATATCTTTGGTGAAGGACTTTTTATGATTTTTAGCGATATACTAAAAATGCTTGTTGTCGGTTCAGTTATGGTTTATATGAATTGGCATTTGAGTATCATTGTATTTTGTACGCTCCCCATCGTTTTAATAGCGACAAAAATTTTTCAAAAGCACATGAAAAAGGCCTTTGAAGAAGTACGAAATGAAGTTTCAAATTTGAACTCTTTTGTACAAGAACGTCTAACTGGGATGAAAATTGTTCAACTTTTTGCGCGTGAAACAATAGAATACCAGCGTTTTAAAGAAATCAATGAACGCCATAAAAAAGGCTGGATTAAAACAGTATGGTACAATTCTGTATTCTTTCCCATCGCCGAATTATTATCGTCTATCACTCTTGGAACTGTAATTTGGCTTGGCGGCTTGAATGTCATTTTTGAACAAACGGCATCTGTTGGCGATTTGGTAGCATTTATCATGATGGTCCCTATGATTTTTAGACCCTTACATCAGATTGCCAATAAATTTAATACGCTTCAAATGGGTATGGTTGCCGCAGACCGAGTGTTTAAAATTTTAGATACAGAATCCAATATAGACGATCTTGGCGCTCAGCAACTAACAGATTTTAAAGGAGATATTGAATTTAAAAATGTATGTTTTTCTTATGTTGAGAATGAACCCGTTTTGAAAAATATTTCATTTCAAGCAAAAGCTGGTCAAACGGTTGCAATTGTAGGTTCTACAGGGGCTGGAAAAACAACAATAATTAATCTTTTGAATCGTTTTTATGATATTGACTCTGGAGCTATTTTATTTGATAAAACACCAATTACATCATTTTCATTACAGTCTTTGAGGAAAAATGTAGCCGTGGTACTTCAAGATGTATTTTTATTTGCTGATACTATTTTTTATAACATCACTTTAGGTCATCCAAAATACACTCTTTCAGATGTTGAAACCGCTGCCAAAGAAATTGGAATTCATGATTTTATAATGTCGTTGCCAGGGGGATATCAATACAATGTCAAGGAGCGTGGAACAATGCTTTCTGTTGGACAGCGCCAATTGATTTCTTTTTTGAGGGCCTATATCATCAACCCAAGACTTTTGATCCTAGACGAAGCTACTGCTTCTATTGACACTTATTCTGAGCAGTTGATTCAAGAAGCGACACGTAAAATTACCAAAGGGAGAACGTCTATAATTATTGCTCATAGGTTGGCTACCATTCAAAATGCCGATAAAATTATTGTGATGGACAAAGGTAAAATTGTAGAATTTGGCACACACAAATCGCTTCTTAAAAACAAAGACGGTGTCTATAGAGGGTTGTATGAAGCTCAATTTTTAAAAGAAAAAGAATTAAGCTAGGTCTGCCTTGAGTTTTTCTTTTAATTCTTGAGTGTTGCTAAAGATTACAAACTCGCCATTATTCAGAAAAGAAATTTGTCCAGATTCTTCACTTACAACAACAGCAATAGCGTCTGTATTTTCGGTAATTCCTATGGCTGCTCTATGACGAAGTCCAAAACGATTGGGAATGTCTTTTTTGTTGGTTACAGGCAAAATAACACGTGTGGCTTTAATGACATTATTAGCAATGATGATAGCGCCATCGTGAAGGGGGCTATTTTTAAAAAAAATACTTTCCAAAATAGGTTGAGTCACTTTGATATTCATCTCATCTCCGGTCTCAACTAAAAAATCTAAGTTATTGTTGCGCTCAATAACTAGCAATGCACCAGTTTTTGTGCTTCCCATTTTCACACATGCATCAACAATGGTGTCTGCATTTGTGGTATTGCTACTCACAGTGTTTGACAAAAATTTAAATTGCCCTAATATGCCACTTTTTTTGCCAAAATTTGTAGAACCAATCATCAGCAAAAACTTCCTTATTTCAGGTTGAAAGACCACAATAAGCGCAATAATACCAACACTCATAAACCCCCCAAGAATGGTAGAAAGCATACGCATTTGAAGTGCATCAACAAGCAGGAAAAATAGGTAAAATATTACAATTCCAATAAAAATATTTATGGCTACTGTTCCACGAATGAGTTTGTACAAATAGTATAGCAAAAGTGCCACAAGTAGAATATCAATGGCATCAAGAATATTAAAATTAAAAAGGTCTTTATAAATTTCCACTAAACTTAAAATTTGAATAAAGATACTAATATTATCGAAACCATTAGAGCTGATTGAACAACTTGACACATTCCATGGCTTCTTTCACATCGTGAACCCTAAGAATATTTGCACCATTCATTAGCGCTACCATATTCAAGGCGGTAGTTCCATTTAGAGCTTCTTTTGGAAGACAATTCAAGGTTTTATATATCATAGATTTTCTTGAAACACCACAAAGTATAGGGCAGTTGAGATTTTGGAAAAACTCCAATTTTCCAAGCAGTTCATAATTTTGAGATAATGATTTTGCGAATCCAAATCCAGGATCAATAACAACATCCATAATTTGATGTTGCTTTGCAAGTTGTATCCGTTCCGAAAAATAGCTAAAAATTTCAGTAACAAGATGGTCGTAATGTGTAAGGTTTTGCATGGTTTGTGGAGTTCCTCTCATATGCATCATGATATAAGGAATTCCCAATTCGCCAATGGTTTTCATCATCTGATCATCCAAATGTCCCGCAGAAATATCATTTGAAATGACAGCACCAGCATTTACACATTCACGAATAACGTTTGCTCGAAAACTGTCTATAGAAATTAAAGCCTTTGGAAAATGTTTGAGAATGAGTTCTACAACAGGGGTAATTCTGTGGAGTTCTTCGTTTTCAGAAACAAAATCTGCGCCTGGGCGAGAACTGTATGCGCCAACATCTACGAATGTAGCCCCTTCAGAAATGAGTTTTTCAGTTTGCACTAAAATGCTTTTTGAGTCTTTAAATTGACCACCATCATAAAAAGAATCAGGGGTGATATTTAAAATCCCCATGACTTTTGGTGTGCTCAAGTCTATGAGTTCTCCTTTGCAGTTGAGACTTAAATTTTTATTGTTTTTTTCAGAATTCATTGCCCTTATAAAGTTTAAACCATAAATTTTGATGGTTTGAAAATTTTAAGCGAAATTTACGCAAAATTCAATCCATTTTATGCAAAATACATCAAAAGAATATGATGCAATTGTTTCAAGTTGTAGAGATTTATTTTTAAAAAAAATGAAAGACTATGGTTGTGCATGGCGTATTCTAAGACTTCCGTCACTTACGGATCAAATATTTATTAAAGCGCAACGTATACGTGGATTGCAACAAAACAAAACACAACGTGTTGATGAAGGGGTTGCAAGCGAATTTATTGGAATCATCAATTATTGTGTCATGGCATTGATTCAAATTGATCGTGGGGTAGTAGAACAACCCGATTTGTCATTTGAAGAAACCATGGCAGACTATGATTCGAAAGTTGCTCAAACCAAACAATTAATGATGGATAAAAATCATGATTATGGCGAAGCTTGGCGCGATATGCGAGTAAGTTCCCTTACCGATTTAATCCTTCAAAAACTATTGCGTGTAAAACAAATTGAAGATAATTCAGGCCAAACTCTTGTAAGCGAGGGAATAGATGCCAACTATCAAGATATGATTAATTATGCCATTTTTGCGCTCATTCACTTAAACGAAAAATAATGAAAATCTTAACCCCAATTTCTAGAATATTTGTTGGAATATTGTTTATAATTTCTGGCTTTATCAAACTCAATGACCCTCTTGGGTTTTCCTACAAACTTCAAGAATATTTTAGTGCAGAGGTGCTAAACCTTCCTTTTTTGGAGCCCTATGCACTAGCAATTTCTGTTTTTGTTGTTGTTTTTGAAGTTGTTTTAGGGGTGTTTTTGTTGATTGGTTATAAACCAAAATTCACACTTTGGAGTCTTTTGTTGATGATTGTATTCTTCACATTTTTAACGTTTTATTCCGCTTATTTTGATAAAGTGAAAGACTGTGGATGCTTTGGAGATGCTCTAAAATTAACCCCTTGGGAGAGTTTTACCAAAGATGTTGTCTTGCTTGCACTTATTCTTATCATCTTTTTTGGCAGAAAGTATATTACCCCAATTTTTAACCCAGTTGTAACCAATAGCATTGCCGCATTGAGTTTAATTTTAAGTTTAGCATTTGGATATCATGTGCTGATGCACCTTCCAAGTATAGATTTTAGAGCTTATAAAATTGGAGATAATCTCCTTCAAAATATGAGTACACCCCCCGATGCACCAAAAGCAGTTCAAGAATTTACATGGACTTTTGATGTTGATGGAGAACAACAAACCATTGTAACAGATGGTTCATACCCAAATATTAAGGGTACTTATGTTGGTGTGGAAACAAGAATTGTTAAAGAAGGTTTTCAACCATCAATATTAGATTTTTCAATTGAATCCGAAGACGAAGACTTTACAGAATATTACCTCAATGCAGAGCGTTTATTGATGCTTGTGTCTTATAATTTAGAAACTGCTGAAAAAGAGGGGCTTTTGAAATTAAAAGCAATTTCTGATGAAGCACTTCAAAAAGGATATACCGTTATTGGGTTAAGCGCTTCTGGAGAAGATGTCAAGAATAGAATTAAGCTAGAATACGACCTTAAATTTGAATTTTTCATCTGTGATGAAAAAGCTTTAAAAACTGTAGTACGATCCAATCCTGGTGCTCTACAGCTCAAAAAAGGAACGGTACAACAAAAAGTGCACTGGAACGATATTGAAGATTTAGAATTATAAAATTTGGGCAATTACATTGTAAAGAAAATAGTGAACACCTGCATTACACTTTTTGGTGTAGTTACCGTTATTTTTTTTCTATTTAATATCCTTCCTGGCGACCCCGCCCGCATGATGCTAGGACAGAATGAGGACGCCGCACAATTAAAAATAGTTCAACAAAAATACGGGTTTGACCAACCTGTTTTTACTCAATATTTATATTATTTGAACGATTTGTCTCCTCTTTCATTTCATTCTAACAATGAGGAGCATTATACACACCTTTCCTCTAAAAATTACAATCATATTTTACTTTTCAAAACTCAAAATAAGAGTTTCGTTTTGAAAACCCCTTATTTAAGAACCTCATTTACCCGACAAGGGAAAAATGTTTCAGAAATCCTAAAAGACACGCTGCCAAATACAATTATTCTCGCAAGTACTTCTATTATAATCGCCTTGTTAATAGGGGTGTTTTTGGGCATTATTTCGGCGTTGTATAAAGACCATTGGATTGATAAATTTATCCTGATCATTAGTACTCTTGGGATGAGCTTACCTTCTTTTTTTAGTGCAATTATTTTCGCCTGGTTGTTTGGGTTTTTATGGCATGAATTTACAGGGTTACAAATGACAGGAAATTTGTACGAATTGGATGATTATGGAGAAAATATTGCCTTGCAATTTCAAAATTTAATACTTCCATCCATTGTTTTGGGGATTCGTCCACTTGCTGTTGTTTCACAGTTGATGCGGAATTCTTTACTCGAAGTATTCAATCAAGAGTATATCAAAACGGCTGAAGCTAAAGGATTGAGTGCAAAACAAGTGCTTTTGAAACATGCTCTTAAGAACGCAATGAGCCCTGTTGTAACAGCAATTTCAGGTTGGTTTGCATCATTATTGGCTGGCGCAGTTTTTGTAGAATATGTTTTTGGGTGGAATGGTCTTGGAAAAGAAATTGTAAATGCGTTAAATACTTTAGATTTACCCGTAATTATGGGGGCTGTTTTAATAATTGCCACTATTTTTGTCATTCTAAATATTGTTGTTGATATTATCTATGCCTATTTAGATCCTAAAATAAAATTAAACTAAATGAAAAAACTACTTTTTTCCTTTTTACTAGGGAGTACTTTGCTGAATTGCCAATCGTATAAGATAACTACATTTTCTGAAGCTGCTCTAAAGGATGAGTTCATAACTATAGATGAAAATGTTGTGCCTTTTAGTGCTATTTTGGAACAGCACAAGGGACAAACTATATTTATTGATATTTGGGCCTCATGGTGTAAGGATTGCAGGAAAGGTCTACCAAAAGTTAATGAACTTCAACAAGAGTTTCCAGAAATGAGCTTTGTGTTTTTGTCTTTAGACAAATCTTTGGGTGCATGGAAAAAAGGAATACAAACATATAATTTACAAGGCGATCATTATTTTATGCAATCGGGTTGGAAGGGTGCCATGGGTACTTTTTTAGACTTGGATTGGATTCCAAGGTATTTGATTGTTGATCCTGATGGAAAAATTGTAGTCTACAAAGCGATAAAAACAAAAGATAAAAACCTAAGAAAATACTTAAAATGAGAAAACAAATTGTTGCAGGAAATTGGAAAATGAACAAAGACTATGTAGATTCAGAAATACTAGTTTCAAAACTTTTAGAAACACATCAACATTCAACTACAGATGTGATTATTGCACCTCCATTTACCAACTTATTGGCTGCATGTCACACCCTAAAAGGGAGTGCAATAGCAGTAGCCGCACAAAATATGCATTTTGCAGAAAGTGGTGCATATACAGGAGAAATTAGTGCCACAATGCTAAAAAGTGTTGGTGTAAACACGGTTATTTTAGGTCACAGTGAACGCCGTGCCTATTTCAATGAAACTGACGAATTGCTTGCCAAAAAAGTAGATGCTGCTTTGGCGAATGACATTCGTGTTATCTTTTGTTTTGGAGAAGAACTTACAGACCGAAAAGCGGGAAAAGAAAATGAAGTTGTGGCAAGTCAAATTAAGAATGCATTGTTCCATTTACCAGAGTCTTCTTGGGGTCAAATTGTACTAGCCTACGAGCCTGTTTGGGCTATTGGAACTGGCGAAACAGCTACTCCAGAACAAGCACAAGATATGCATGCTTTTATTAGAAAAACACTTGCTGAGCAGTACTCACCAACGCTTGCCGACAGTGTTTCAATTCTTTATGGGGGTAGTGTAAAACCTGCAAATGCAAAAGAAATTTTCTCAAAACCAGACGTTGATGGAGGTCTTATAGGTGGTGCAGCTTTGGACGTAGATATGTTTAATGCTATCATACATTCATTTTAAAAATAAGTGGACGCCTCTACTTATATTGCATATTATTTTGAGGTTGAGCCTCTAAATCCTGGTGTAGAAATCCTAATTGCAGAACTTGGTTTTGTTGGATTTGAGAGTTTTGTTGAAACACCCAAAGGAGTTACAGCATACATCCAAAAAAAAGAATTTCTTTCAACCATGTTGGAAGATATACAGATATTAAAAAACGATTCATTTTCAATTCAATACAACTTCGAAGACATTGAGCAAGTTAATTGGAATGCCCAATGGGAAGAAAATTTTCATCCCATTTTGGTCGATAACCGTTGTGCAGTTCGAGCCCCTTTTCATGAGAAAAGTTCTGCACAATTTGATATCATCATTGAGCCCAAAATGAGTTTTGGCACTGGACATCATGAAACTACACACATGATGATTCAATTTATTCTCGACTCTAATTTTCAAAATAAGACAGTTTTGGATATGGGTTGTGGAACAGGAGTTTTGGCAATTTTAGCCGAAATGAAAGGAGCTTCTAAAATTGATGCCATTGATATTGATGAATGGTGCTATTTGAACAGCATTGAAAATATTGAACGAAATTCATGTCATAATATCAAAGTTTCAAAAGGTGACGCAAGTATTTTAAATTCAAAAAAATTCGATATCATTATTGCAAATATCAATAGAAATATTCTCATTCAGGATATTCCTACCTTTGCAACTTGCTTAAATCCAAATGGTTTATTATTTTTAAGTGGTTTTTATAAAAATGATATTCCCATGATTCAAGAAGTTTGTGTGGATTACAATTTGAGTTTAGAGACACAAATTTCAAAAAATGATTGGGTAGCTTTAAAATTTAAAATCAACTAATGGCTACAAAAGAAAAAATAAAAGAGGTTGTTGAAACCACAAAAGATCATGGAAAATTCAACGAAATTGTATTGTTTAATGATGATGTAAACACTTTTGACCATGTGATTCAAACATTGGTAGATGCATGTAATCATACTTTCGAACAGGCTGAACAATGCTCGTTATTGGTACACTACAAAGGTAAATGTACTGTAAAAACAGGGCCATACGAGGACTTAAAGCCACGCTGCTCAAAATTATTACAAGCGGGTTTAAGTGCCGAAATAATTTAACTTATAATGTTGAAGGACAAACGTAGTCGCTGACTTCCAAATTTGTCTTTTTCAATGCGGCAAATCCGCCTGAAATATCTACGATATTATGAAAGCCATTTGCTTTTAGTATTGATGCAGCAATTACAGACCTGTAGCCACCTGCACAGTGAATGTAATATTTTTTATCTGAACTTAATTGATCAAGTTGATTATTGATATAATCTAAAGCAAAATGCTGAATGTGATCACCACTAAGATGCATAGATTGGTATTCACCATCTTTTCTGACATCCAAAACATTAACGGTTTCATTTTTTGTGTATTGTTCAAACTCATTTGCTGTTATAGAAGTAATTTGATCTGTTTTTTTTCCCGCATTTATCCATGACTCAATTCCGCCATCCAGATAACCAAGAGTGTTATCATATCCAACACGGGCAAGACGAGTGACTGCTTCTTCTGATTTTCCTTCAGGAACAACCAATAGTATGGGCTGAGTAATATCTACAATAAGTGCTCCAACCCATGGTGCAAATCCACCATTTAATCCTATAAAAATTGACCCAGGAATATGATTTTTTACAAATTCTTGTTGTGTCCTTACATCCAAGATGAGTGTATTGTTATTTCCAGCAAGCTCTTCAAATAAATCAACTGAAAGTGGTGTATTTCCAGAATCAAGCACTTGGTCTAAATCTGAATACCCTGTTTTGTTTAGAAGTGCATTTTTTGCAAAATATTGTGGAGGTGGGCTTATGCCTTCTAATACTTCTTTTACAAATTCTTCTTTGCTCATTTCAGATCTTAGGGCATAGTTTGTTTGCTTTTGTTCTCCAATGGTTCCAACAGTTTCTTTACTGAGATTTTTTCCACAAGCAGAGCCTGCTCCATGAGCTGGATAAACAATCACATCGTCATTTAATGGCATAATTTTTGAACGTAAAGATTCAAAAAGCATTCCAGCCAAATCTTTTTCAGTCAAATCAGATTTTATAGCTAAATCTGGTCGGCCAACATCTCCTAAAAATAGTGTGTCACCTGTAAATACTGCATGATTTTTACCATTTTCATCAATCAATAAATAAGTGACAGATTCTAGTGTGTGACCTGGTGTATGCAAAACTTTTATTTTGATATTTCCAATCTTGAATTCTTCGTTATCGGAGGCATTATAGCAATTGAAAGTTGTTTTTGTATTTGGGCCAAAAACAATAGTAGCTCCAGTTTTTTTAGCCAAATCAACATGTCCAGATACAAAATCTGCATGAATATGGGTTTCAAAAATAAATTTGATTTGAGCACCACTTTTTTGTGCTCTCTCAATGTAGGGTTGAGGTTCTCTAAGGGGATCAATAATTGCAGCTTCGCCATTGGACTCAATATAGTAAGCACCCTGTGCAAGACAATTGGTGTAGATTTGTTCGATAATCATAATGTTATAATTTTTTTACAAATTTAAGTTTTTTGAATTTGAACAAAAATTCTTTTGCGTAAAAAATTATTAAGTTATATTTGCAGCCCTATATTGGCCTCGTAGCATAACTGAATAGTGCACTTGATTACGGCTCAAGAGGTTGCAGGTTTGAATCCTGCCGAGGTCACGCAATCGGAGAATTGATTCACAGGAATTGGTTCTCCTTTTTTTATGTTTGAGATTTCCTTCGATAAAATCGGAATTGAGCCAAAAATTGCATTCACTTTTGGGGTTCGAACTCGGTCGTTTGACTTGTCGTAACCCAATCCGGATGGAAAGACTAAATTTTGAAGTTTTTGTCGCTGTTTTAAATCTCCATCTAACCAAATCTTCTCGAGAGATTCGGATAAAGCAAGGGCTTTATCAATGGCTAGTTCAAGGTTCGAACTACTAAGTGATGGATTTTCAATTTTTGACTGTAGTTCGTCTTTTTGAGTTTCATACTTGTCTTTAAATTTTTTGTAAATAGTGCTGTCTAATTCTCCAAGGGCATATTGCTCTTCAATGGAGTCTATTTTAGTGTTGTTTTGAAATGTTAAAGGACGTGTGTTAATATTAATTTTTTATTCCTTAATAATTTAATTAGATTTATATCCTCATTCACTAAGTTAAATTAACTCGTTTTTTTTAAAAAAGATCTCAGTGAATAAAAATTAGATATGCTAAGTGAAGTTCTATATATTAAAGATTGGATAAGGATTAGTGCAAGCGCATAATTTTTTAAATTTATATCAATGGAAAACAAACTACTGGCGGAACTACATAAAAACAATTTGCCATTAGCCCTTAATGAGGCCATTAACGAAGTGCTTAATGAAGATGAGGCTTATGTGGCTGATGAACTGGTTGAACTTTGTGAAACTGTCCTTTTAGAACTGGCAGCGCTTGGGATGGCAGCTTACCTCAATCAACCCAACCAAAAGTCGGTATATAACGATTTCCTATTGCAACTTTTCACCACCAAAAGCCATGCTTACAATGCAGGACCCCTTTACCGTTGGGCAGCTAACATGATCAAGGAACTAGATACCAAAGAAGCCAAAATACTTTATCCACTTTTTTGGGAGAAAAATGGAAAAACAGAGCAGCTAAATTCCCAAATACACCACTTAGCATTACTAAGAAACGAGGTAATGCACGGTTTTTTCTTATTACCCCCAGAAAGAAACCAAAAAGAAGCCAGTCATGTGGCTGAAGTAATTTCCCAACTTAACAAAACAAACGTATTTTCACTATTTAAAGACGACAGCTTTCATTTTATCTCGAAACAAGATAAGCTTACTGTCTACAGCGGAAGATGGGGTATTTTAGATGAGGAGTGGCCACTGATGCAAAATGCGCATGCCTTTGGACAGCTATCACTCACCATTCGCCACCAACTTTCTGATGATTTTAGTAAAGAACAAGATACTTGGTTAGCAAAAAACCTTACCAAACAAAAAGTAAATAGCCAAGTTACCAAATTTACCAACGAAAAATCTCAAGGTGCAATGGCTTATTGGCACAGGCCCAATGAAAATGTAAATGAGCAAATAGCCAATCTACATACGCAATTAAAAAAATCAGATACTCACGTTTCTCAGTTTTTAGCCCTGGATAGTGAGGGAATTACCTTTACCTCTAACTTTTTATTAGGTAAGCTTATAAGCACACTTGCAACTGAATCTGGTGCCACAAAATACAGTAGCGACAACTTTAAGGCAGTAAAAGAACTTCGGCAAAAATGCAGTAAGCAACCTGTGATTATCATTAAAGACATCCACCTTTCGCTATTTCAGACGGATCATTTATTGCACTTAGCAGACTTTTTATACGAAAACAGGATATTACTTATTGCTTTTGGCGTTCACTACACTTGGATGGATCAGTTTTTCAACGATTCCAAAGAAATCGAAAGCAAAACCTACCTGCCTAAAGAAAAAGAGTGGGTCCCACTTTTAGACAACTACCTTAGATATAAAGGACCTAATAAAGAATTTATTAATGAGCTGGAACAATATAAATTAATTAAAAAGATTATTACTCATTTACTAAAAGAAATCTCCAACAAAGAAATTGTAGCTAGGCGGTTTGCCGATGAGCACGAATATCCCATGGAATATGTACATGAAGCTTTTGCTTTTTTACATCCATTTTTAAAGTCCAGCAGAATCCCTTTTAAAGAAGATGTGCTTGATGATTTGTATGGTTTCCCTAAAGAAATCACAGAAGCCTCTAGAATTTATTTTTCAATTGGAAGAAGAGATTCCAAACTTGAGTACCAACACCAAACTTTAGCGCTATGAGTAAGTTACCAGAACCATTATCCAAACACGTAAACAGGTTTAACGAACAGTTTACTCAAATGAAATTAGGTAACATTAATAACGACCAATTCATTGAGCTAATGACTAATCAAAAAGCGTCAGTTAATAACTTACTTATGGCTGGTTTAGGGGCATCCACGCTCATATTAAGATTAGGTGCAGTAATTCAGCTTTCTAAAAAATTAGAAGAAGGCACACCAGAAGACGACGCACTGCTTATGAAGCAAATCGTAGATAACCTAAGAGAAAATTTACCTAGTGATACCAGTTGGAAGGTTATTTGGTCAATTACTTGTCATGAAGACAGCCCTTGGAGATCATGTATTACTCCACCAAAAGGACAACAATCGCTTATGGAACGATTCATCTCCTTTAGAAATAAATACGTTCACGGTTATATTTCTCTGAGGGAACAAGACGTGAAGAAAATTTTGGAAGGCATAGCAACGCTACATGAAATAGTAAACACGACTAGTCAGCTTTTTGGTGGAACCGAAATCAAAGAACAAAAAGATCAATTTTTCTTTATTGAAAAAGGGAATGAAATCCCTCTTTATCCATTTATACAAAAGGGGGAAAAAGATGGGTTGCCGTATATTTTCCAAGGTTTGTACAATAACAAAGAAACCGCAGAACTAATTAGTACTTACTACGGGGATTTGGAAAAACAAGATGGCGCAGCACATTATGAGCCTGTTTTTGAACCCATGCGTAAAGCCTTAAAAGGTGGGGCAGGACAGGTTTTTGATCACAGCAACAGAATAGCCTACTATTGTGAATGTTTTGTGGGTAGAGATAAAGAAAACAATGCAATTTTAGAATGGGCAACTAAAGAAAATGATCAAAATATACTGCCTATTTTTTCTACCGCAGGTATGGGAAAGGGGGCATTGATTGCCAATATTATTCAAGAACTTTCTGCAATAGAAATCAGCATGCCTGTATTACATCATTTTTGTGGTAGTGGTATACAAAACAGTTTACATGCCACACTGTACCATTTCATCATACAAGGTAAAAAACAGCAGCTATGGAAAACAGAAGATGAAAATATTTTAAGAAGTTTAGACCGCTTACCAAGTAAGTATACTGATTTAATCATGCTCTTTCATCAATTATTAGACGAGTGTTTTACTCCCTCAAGAAAGAATATAATAGGAAATCTAGTGATTATACTAGACGGCTTGGATGAAGCAGCTGTAGCATATCCCCAACTTAACATTTCTGATTGGTTTTACAATTATGATGAAAATGGAGAAGTGACAAATAGCTGGGAAAGCACCTCGAATATCAAGTGGATATTTACATACAGAGAAGGATTTTATCGATTCCCTGAAAGTAAGAATAATAAGTCCATTGATGTTCTTCAACCACTGCGGGGCCTTACTGAAGAATCAGTAGAAATGGCACTCGAAAAATTTAATCCTTCAAAAGAATTTTTAAGTCAAGTAATTATTAGAGGAGCCATTCAATAAATATATGATAGAACCAATTTACTTAAGATATGTGCATGATAGTCTTAGCAAAGGCTCGCTGAATGCAGAAAATGCATCAGCTTTGCCTCAGGGATTCATTGGTTTATATGAGAAAGAGTTTACTCAGAAAACCCCAGTGAGTGAACGCAAAAAAGTACTGAATCAGCTAGCACTTTGGGCACTTTTTAAAGGGCCGGTTTCTGCAAATTTGGCTGCTGCTGTGTTGGAGTTGGAAGAGGAGCAGATGAAAGATTTAGTTGATACCTATTCTAGCTGGTTCAATAGTCCGGAAAGTGGCAAGTATCAATTGTATCATGAGCGCTTAAGGGTGTATTTACTCCAAAAGCTAAAGGCCAAAGAAGTCCAAGCGCTCAATGAAAAATTAATTTCCTTTTTAGAAGATGCTATAAAACAAGCTAACGGAGAGGAAGATGAATACTATGCCTTAGCGCACTTACATCAGCAAATGGCCTTGGAATCACAATTAGGTAATCATTACGAGCGTTTACATAGCTATGTAAACCAGGAGAGTTTGTGGACAAGACAAATTCAGCTTTCCAAGGGTTATGCCTGGAGTCAAAATGCAGTGCATCAAGGCATAAAAGAAGGGGCTAGAAGAAAGCATGAAATGAATACTATTCGCTCAACGGTAAACAGTGTAAAGTTGATGATCCAAGAGCAAAACAGCGCTGAAGACATCTTAAACTTATTAAACGAAGGCGATTACCCGGCTGCCCTAAAAAGAGCAGAAACTTGGGAGGGGGAGCGACAGTTTAAATTGTACTTGCTTTTTATTCATGAGCTCACCATTGGCACAAGTAAAGAAGCAGACTTTAGAAAAGATGGTTGTAAAGCAGTACTGGAAGCCATAGAAAAAACTCCAGAAGATCATTCGGTACTGGATTGGACTAAGTTTTACCCAGAACTGGCCATTTACAAATATCATGAGGAGCTTTTGAAAATGGAATTAGATAGAATGGCCATCTGGAAAAGAGGCACTTATACTTTACAGGACCTTATTGGAAGAGAAGATGTAAACAATGATATCCTCAAAAACTTGGCTTCGCAAATACCAGATGTTAGAACTAGGTCAGAAGCTTACAGAGAAATTTCGAAGGCATTAATAAATCAGGGAGATGTGGAGGAATCCCTAAAAGCTGTTTCAGAGATAACAAGAGGTTTTACTAAGTCATTAGCTTATTGCGAAATATCGAAGGTATTATTTGAACAGGGGGAAAAAGAGAAATCCAAGGAAGTGATAAATAAATCTTTAAAAGTGGCTTCAAATTTGACAGATAATACTAACACAATTTTCAGAGAAATATCTAGAGTATTAATGGAACAGGGGAACATGGAGAAATCCTTAAAAGTTGCCTCTGCGATAGGTCATGGTTATTTAAAGTCTCTTACTTACTCAAAAATATCGAAAATATTAATGGATCAAGGGAAGAAAGAAGAATCCCATAAAGTAATAAAAGAATCCTTAAAAGTGGCCTCTGATTTAACAAGAGATCATAGCAAATCAATAGCTTACAGTAAAATATCGAAAATATTAATAGAACAAGGGAAAAAGAAAAAATCCTTAAAAGTGGCCTCTCAGATATCAGATTATGGCCGTAAGTTCAGTGCTTACTGCGAAATATCGAATTTACTATTGGAACAGGGGAAAAAGGAGGAATCCCAACAAGTAATGAAAGAATCCTTAAAATTGGCCTCAGAAATAAAAAATGATTTGAATAAGTCCGAAGCATACAGCGAAATATCTAAGATATTAATGTATCAAAGGAATGAAAAGAAATCTTTAAAATTGGCTTCAAAGATAACAGTTGATAGTATAAAGGTTTGGACTTACAAGGATATATCTAAGATATTAATGGAACAAGAAAAAAAAGAAGAATCCTTAAAAGTGGCTTCTGAGATAACAAATGAAATTGATAAGTCCCAAGCTTATATAGAAATATCGAATGTGTTAATGGATCAGGAGAAAAAGGAGGAATCTAAAGAAGCAATGAAAAAATCCTTAAAAGTTGCCTCAACAGTTACAGATACTAGAGACAAAGCAAAAACTTATGAAGCTATTTTCTACTCATTTAATGACAAAGGATTAGTAAGGGAAGCTATTGAAGTTATTTCAAAATTTATGGATACTACTAAAAAATCAAATGCTTTTTTATTAATAAGTAAAAGATTCTATGCCGAGGGGGATTTTCAGGGAGCTTTAAATATTATTCTAAAATCTTTGAATACTGATACTAGAATTAATAATTCATGGAAGGAATACCATTCATATATGTCAATTAGTGAAGCCTTAGCTAGAATAAATGATCATAAATTATCAGTAAGAATTACTGAAGATATTTGGGATGTATGGGATCAATCTGATGCCTTAATTAATGTAGGTAAAGTTTTAATCGAGAAAGGGAAAACTAAAGCCGCAAAAAAAATATTTAAAAAATCTTATAGTATAGCCTCATCTATCACAGACCCCGAATACAGAAATAGAGCATATTTAAACTTGTGCTCAGAGTTTATTCAAAATGATATGTTTACACATGCTTATAATTTATCTTTAGAAATAATAGCTAACAGAGGATCAACTAATTTAGATTTAATATGTAAATCATTTATGGATAAAGATCAAAAAAATAAAGCTTTGAAAATTGCTTCAGCAATTAATGACAAAAAAACTAGAGTAAGAGTTTTTTCATTTTTTTCTATAGCTATGGCGAAAAAAGGCCATAAAACAGATGCTGAAAAATTTATTAAAGAGTCAATTAAAGTTGCTTCAGAGATAATTGATGATAATGCGAGGTTTAAAGCATACAGGCCAATAATAAATGCATTAGTTGAACAAGGTAAAATAAAGAAGTCACTTAATTTAATCTCAGAAATCAAAAATGATTTAATTGAGTCCCTAGCAAAAAAAAACTTGTCCTCGTCATTAGTGAAGCTAGGTAAAACGGAATTAGCTTTAAAAATTGTTGAAGATATTAAGGACGAGTATTATAAATCAAGAGCTTACATAGATATATCTAAATCTTTAATTGATTACGGAGAAAATTTAGAAGTAAATGAAATTTTAGTCAATTTATTTAGAATCGCACCAAATTTGGGAAGCCGCGATCAAATTGAAGTTTACTCTGATATATTCAAAATATTAATTGATTTAGGTGACATCAAGGGTGCATTAAAAATCAGTACAAAGATTAAAATCGACAGATACCAGTGTGATTTTTATAAAAAAACTAGTAAAGTTTTGTTAGAAAATGGGTTCTTACAATATGGAATGGATTTTACAACAAAAATTAAAAATGGAAGAAATACCTTTTTAAAATCCTTAGGTGAAATAATAGATTCCAGAGATTTAAATTTAATAACTTCAAAAATTAACTCTGAATATGATAGAAACATCATAATTGATAGTGTCTCAAAAAAAATAATGGAAAACTATGGTTCTCCTGATATTAATCAATTTACATATAACTTCCATCAGAATACACAATCATTAAGCAATATTCTATATTATCAAGCAAAAATGGCTTGTTTTTTTGAAAAAGATCGCAGTGAAAAAAAATTAGATATGCTAAGTGAAGTATTAGATATTAAAGATTGGATGAGAATAAATGCCTAACCTCGAACCCACATACCTGCGCTACGTTTACGATAACCTAAACAAAGGCTCGCTGAATGCAGAAAATGCAGCAGCATTGCCTCTGGGCTTCATTGGTTTATATGAGCAAGAATTTACTCAGAAAACACCAGTGAGTGAACGCAAAAAAGTATTAAATCAACTAGCACTTTGGGCACTTTTCAAAGGCCCTGTTTCTGCAAACCTAGCTGCAGCTGTTTTGGAAATAGATGAAGAGCAGATAAAAAATTTAATTGACCGCTACTCAAGTTGGTTCAATTCCCCAGAAAGTGGAAAGTATCAATTGTATCATGAGCGTATTAAAGTCTTTCTATTATCAAAGACAAATGATACACTAATTGAATTTAATACAGAATCTATCATTTCTTTATGTAGACAAGTTTTAAAAAACTCTTTGGATTATTTAACTGAGTTTGTTGAGTTTTCACTCAAATATTATTCCAGTCATCTTTATGATTTAACCTTTTTTAAGCCAAAATATTATAAAGAATTAAAATCATATTCTTTAGACAAAAAATTCATTGAAATGAATTTTACCTACTTAAAATCTTTAAATTATTTTATTTCGTCTATTGAATATGCCTTAAAAAAATCAATTCAAAAAAATAATGATGATGATTTTTTCCTTTTTTTAGATCAAAAACTAAAGGTTAAAGGTCTGATTTTTGAAAAGCTAAAAAATACTTTTGAATATGAATTAAATGACTTTGTTAATTATTTTTTAAATATTGGACTTAGAAAAGATGAAATCTTTTTTAAACAATATTTCTTATTATCTTTCTTTAAGTTACTTAATTTGATTAAAGCTAATAAGATTAATCAAGGACATTTAGAAACAGTTTTTAGTGTTGTAAGAAATAATGAATTCAAATTATATTTTGAAGATTTGACCCAAGTTGGGTCAGAGGCATTTTGGTTGAAATTACTTTCTACACTCAATGACAAAGGTGTTGACTGTTCTATAATTTTAGATCATTTGCCTACAGGTTTCAATGTTGACTCACCAATTGAAAAAAACTACTTTTCAAAAAACATTCAAAATGCATTTAATTGTCTAGGTAATTCCGACGTAATTTCATTCATAAAAGATAATTTAAACAGTAATTCTAAATCAAAAAATTATTCCTTTTATTTTTCCTCAATTGATGATCCTGTATACTTTCAAGACAAACTTATTGAACTGTATGAGTATTCAGCATCCAATGGAAATATAAATATATTGATCAATGCAATTACGCCTACAACATCTAAAATACATCAAAGTGAATTGATAACCCTTTTGATAAATCAGTCTTTTGATTTTAATAGAAAAGATCAAATAAGAATAAATAATTATCTCTTAAGTAACACCAATAAGATTAATTATTTTAAGTTGATTGATAGATTAAAAATCTTATTTGACAAATATATCAAGTTAAATAAAATAAATTCTATCAAGAATTTATTGAAAAGACTGGATAGGAATTCATTTGAGTATTATTTAGAATACTGCTTTGAAAACTTTATTAAAGAGAATGAATCTCCGAGTATAAATAAACTTCTAGCAATAGAGATTAACAATTTTTCCCCTATTCCTAATGTTAATGAAAATAAAATTATACAAAAACTTAATTATAGATATGCAGAACATATAATTTTAAATTCAAACTCAATATCTATTCTCAAAGGCTTAAATGATAAATTATCCGATGAACAAAATATAATAATTAGATTGCAAAGTGCATTCTTCGAAAATATCAAGTCATCAAAGGAGAAAGATTACCCTAATTTAATTTTTGATTTCTTATCAAGCACTGAGTTAAAGGATAATATATTAAGTTGGCAACTTAAAGATATTGATGAAAAGCTAAATCTTTCTAACGATAATTTAAAAGATCAATTGTTAACCGAATTAAAATCAACAATTCATAGAATCATTAATAGTTCAGTTGATTTTGGAAATGGTTTTGAAGTTTTAGAAATTGAAGAATTGGTTTTTCAACTTAATGAAGTTGACAAAGAAATTAAATCTTTTCTACAAATAATTGAAAAAAACTGGAATGATGATTGCGGAGTTTCAAAAGATGATTATGGCAGTTATAAATCTATCCAAACTAGTAACTTAGAAGCTAAATCATCAAAACTTCAACAGATTAAAATTAATTCAAATAAATCTGATATTAATTTGTTTTTAAATAATGAGATCAATGATTTAAAAGAGACATTACCTAAAAAATATGTATCTCAATATATTGAAAAAATTAAAAGTTTATACTTCAAAAAACTAACACTTTCACAAAAAATAGGAGATTTAAAAACCCTAAAAATAAAAAATGAGTTAAGCCCGATTTTTGATTCTCTTATGTTTAAGTTGAAATCTATTTTTGAAAAACAAAATAATTTGGTTTTATTATATTTTTTAACTGATCTTAACCAATTTAAAGCAATTTCTGAATTTTCTAAACAGCTTTTAAGTAAATCAAATTTAGATGCAAGCATTATTAAATTTTACTCGTCAGTACCGTCAATAAAAACAATAATAGAATTGATTAGTGACCTAGGTTTTAAAAAGGAATTATATCATGTTTATAATTCAAAAATCTTATTCAATTACAATATAATAATTCTACAATGCTATTATAATAATCTTTTTAGTCCCTCTGAATATATTAAAGATTTAAAAAAACTAAGAGAGGAAGATTTACATGAGGCATATTATTATTTTGGATTAAATATCTGTGAAATTTACCTCACCCACACACTATTTGGTTTAATTGATAAATTATATGTCAACGACTTTGTTAGAGGCCTTACAGAAAATATTATATCAAATGAGTGGGATTTCAATAAATCCTTGAAGTTTTTATATTTTCATATTCAAACTGCCCCTAATTTGTCTGATGAAATAATTGACGAGATGTTAATTTATAATACCCTCATAAATGGAATTGACTTCGGTTATTTGTATAATTTAAACTCAAAAATTAATAACATTTACACAAAAAATATTTTTTCAAATCATGAATAAGACTATTGTTATTAGAAAAAAAATGAGTTCTGAACCTGGCACCCCTGTTCGTTATTATCTGGATGGATTTAACTTGAATTTTTTTCTAAATAGGAGGATTTCAGTAAAATTTGAGGGTTTCCAATGTGTGCAATGTAAGCGTTATGAACCAATTTTTCGTCAAGGGTTATGCAAACCCTGTTTTTTTGAAACACCCAGCGCAGGCGATTGGGTGATTCGTCCAGAGCTCAGTCAGGCCCACCTGGACATTGAAGACCGTGACTTGACCTATGAGAAAAAGGTGCAGCTCCAACCTCATATTGTTTATTTTGCCGTCTCCAGCGGACTAAAAGTGGGAGTAACTCAAAAAACTCAATTAACTACTCGCTTGATTGATCAGGGGGCTCAACAAGCTATTCCGATTATCGAGGTGCCAAACCGATACTTGGCGGGAATTACGGAAGTTGCACTTAAAGAGTATTACAATGACAAAACCAACTGGAGGCAGATGTTAACCCAAACTCCTCAACCCATAGACCTGATCGCTGAGAGGGAGCGGGCATTGTCCCACCTTCCCGATGAAGTAAAAGACTATGCCAGCAGCGCATTGCAAGAAAAAACATTACTTTTTGATTATCCAATTAACCAAAGCAGAATTAAAAGAGTACAAATTTTAAATATGTCAAAGAAATTAAACTTCAATGGTAAGTTAACAGGTATTAAAGCACAATATCTTGTTTTTAACAATAGAGATGTGTTAAATATTAGATTTAATGAAGGGCTAGTTTTAAACATTAAAACAATATAACTAACCTAGTTAAATTGATTTTTTAAATTTTATATATGGAAACAATAATTAACAAAACAAAAAAAATAAAAGCTGGTGGGCCAAAACCTAGGATAACTTGTGTTAGACCAGGTAATAATTCTTGTGCTCATCCAACCACGTGTTCAAAAAATAATAAATGTTATTATTCACAAGTTAAATTATAAAACTCTCAAATAAAAACGTCTTGATTTTCTAGAAAAATAAAATAGAATTATGTGTTAGCTAATTGACTTTATTAAAACAAGTTAACGAAGTCTTTTTCATTTTATGATGAAACTCGATTTTGTCAATTGTATACTCATTGTTTTTTTTGACAATTTTTTGATTACACATTTTATAATGAAATAATTCAAATAGTTTATAAAGACCTCTTATCCCTAAATCTTCAAATGAATTTTGTTCGCTAAACCCATAACCCTTTATTATTTGGTTACACCCTCTCTTGACTGCTAAAATATCTTCCGGGCTATATGTATGATCTGGTAGTTTAAAATAGTCCTTTTGTCTGTAGACAGATTCACCATCCTTTAAAAAATAAATTGATTTAGAAAAAATGTAGATAAAATCATTTTCTAATAATACAGCTTTATAATCTTCACTCAGTTCCCCGAATAACTTGTCTATTTTTAAAGAAATACTACTCATTATAAACTAACTTAATGATAATAAACCATGTTTGTTAATAAAATCTTTAAATGCATCCAGGGGTGTTCTATGTCCATGGTCCTCAATAGTTATAATAGCATTTAACTCCTTAAGCTTTTTAGTTGTATTCCTAGGATCTACTACTTCATCATTTTTTCCAAGTAAAGCCCAAATTTTGGGCTTGAATTCTCCGTTTATTGGATAATTATAATCTCTAGTTCTTTTCGCCAAAGCAGGATTTAATAACACTAGTTTAGTCGAAATGTGAGTTCCAATTCTGAAGGCAAAATAGCCCCCCATGCTTGAGCCAACAATCATATCAGGGTTAAAGGATTTTGTGAATTTAAGAGCTATCTCAAATGAATTTTCATATTCATAATTCATTAGATGAGAAACTACTGTATGACCTTGCTCCCCCATCCAATTTGCTTTTGATGATGGTAATGAACTTTCAAAACCGTGGAAGTATAATATTTTCATTTGAATTTTACTTATTGCTTCTAATCTACTCTAAATCTCAAAATAGTTTAACACACTTTTCCAATTTGGAAATTCTTGACTACCAAAATGAATCCATTTTCCCCTGAATTCTGAAGCCCCATTAAAGGGCCTATCATCGATTAGATAATCCCCTAATAAGAGTTGTTTATGATGGCAAAGAATTAATCGCTTTTTGATTAGTTTTTCATCAAAATATTTAGCTATCCAGAGTCTTTTGTGTGTCCAAGCTTCAGGGTTGTCCCATGGTGCAGTTGATAGAAAATAAACATCGTAACGGAAATCAAAAAGCAGATTATTTACGGACTCTATTGATTGCTCAATTGGATCTAAATTTTCGTAAAGGCCCGGCAACTTATCGGGTCTTCCTATGTAAGGCGTTATGTTTCCCAGAGGATGTTCTTTTTTGCCTTTATCAAAATCAGCAATGACCCCGTCTAAATCAATATATATTATCTTCATTTTTCAATGTTTATACCTTTCGGAAAACGATCTAATAAACATACAAATGACAAATTAAGACTCATCTTTTTGAATCTGACTTTGATTCAATAGACTTAAAACCCTCAAAATATGATTGTCATAATTTGATGTTCCTATTTGTTTTTGTAAAAATGGAATGACATCATCTCTGAGGGATAGAATCTCGAAGTTTTCTTGTTTTAAGTTGTGCTGTTTTGCCATTAAATTTTTGAATTGGGTTATTTGCTCATCGCTTGGGTATGTCCATAGACACCAAACCCTAATAACCTTGTTCCATTCAAATCCAAATTCTTTATAGGCCTCTTGTATGCGATTTTTGTAGTTTACACCTTTTTGAAAGTCTGAATTTTCATTTGTTGAAAATCTTGGTGCTCCGAAAAATTTTCGATTGAACTTCTCTTCTAAATTATCTAAGGCTGTAGAGTCATTCTTTGACATCCAATGAGTTACACTTACCTCAATATGACGCAATTTATCAGTAGGTTTGTGATAAGCTAAAACATCAAATTGTCGATTATTACCGCCTTCAACTTTAAAATCCGTGAAAGTCAAATTATTCCGTTGTCGATAATATAGTTCAACAAGGTGTTCAGTTGCGTTCATATAATTTGTCTAAAATACTTTCCTAAAATTCTACCTAAGAGATAAAATCAATCTATTTTTTTAATACCATAGCGAATTTCGTAATGGACAGTCTTTTCATTTAAAGCCACAACATCCAACCATGCATAGGTGTTTTTCCACGTACTGTTAGTTTGTAAGCCAATATAAGAATAACCATTACGGGGTTTTTTTATCAATCCCACTCTACTTTGAGTTGAGATAGCGCTATTATTAATATCATACAGAAAAGCTTTAGGGTTTGGATCTCCAGTATAATTTAAGAATTTTTTGATTTCAGATTCTTTGTCAAAGAAGAAAACATTAAGCGAAAAGTCTTCATCTTTTTGTGGGGGAAACAAGTTGTTAAGAATCTCACGACTTAAGCTTGAATTTGAGCCGGAGGACTCCCATAATGGAATTCCAAAAACCTTAACTTTTTTTGAGCTGCTTCTGACTTTATCGAATAATTTTCCATCTTCGTTGAGGGCTTGATCTTTGCCAGATATTCTCAAGGTATAGATAAATTCCTTTGTGTTCTTTGGCACTTCAATAGGTGCATAAACTTTTGACTCCCCTGAAAGGCTCAATGAATTTGATACAATAAATTTTTTGGGTTCATTGAAGGCTTTTTCATAACCTATGGTAGTGGTTTGAAGACTTGTTTGTGTTTTGTTTTTAACCACTACTGAATCTCTAGTGATTTCATGACGATTATAATAGTTATCTACACTTGCCGATTTTCTTGAAATTTTAATATATACATAGGATTCTCTGACAAAGTCAACGTTTATCGAAAAAGGGTTATCAAAGTATACATCATAGATGAAATCTATTTTATTTTTATTTTTGAAAATTTTTACCGGCCGACCGCTTCTTTCTTCAATTATTGCAATTGATTTAACAGGAGAATCTGACAAAAACTCAATCCGTATTGAATCTTTGGATAGCCCATAGAAAGCTTCTTTAAAATTTTCGCCTTTTTTTATAAACAATGACCTCTTTTCAAAAATTGACTCAAATTTCAAGTCTTCTTCTGTCATTTGATTACTTTTCTCATTGAGTTCTTGAAGTTGATCTTTTTCTTCTTGAAGTTGATCTTTTTCTTCTTGAAGTTGATCTTTTTCTTCTTGAAGTTGATCTTTTTCTTCTGTTACGATTTCTTTAGATTCATCAGTGATTGTTTCTGAGATGTATTTACATCCGAAAAATATATTTAAACAAAGAATCAGGTATAAATATTTTAATTTTTTCATTTTTAAAAATTGGTTAACCGATGTATAAAAATATGAATTTTTTTTATTCAAGATGTTTATTAATAAGATTATATAATAATTATAAATTAATTGTTCTTAAACAAGTAATTATGATATTTGGCATCTTACAATGAAAACTCGATGCCTAAGTTTAATGAAGTGTCTGTTGTCAAGACATCAATGTAGGGCGTTGAATGAAACCTATAGGTAGAGTCAATAAATAAATCAATTTTTTTCAAAGAATAATATATTCTAGGTTGGATAAACAATCGATAATCTTTTGTGTTCGAAGTATTAATTTGATAATAAATGGATAGGTTTACAAATAAGTCTTTGCTCAAAACATATTTACCAAATGCGCTGAAGCTGTATCGCCAGTTATAAATTTGCAACTGCTGAGTTTCAGTTTCATCATACAATTCATCTTCAAAAAACAATCCAGCGCTCAAATCAAAATATGAATCTTCTTTTGAAAAAACTTGGTGCCGGTAGCCTCCTCCACTTATATAACGGTGTTTCATTCTAATTGATTTGATATTTTGTCCTTGGACAAAAGCAAAAACCGAATTTTCACCAATACTATAATTATACCTTAATTGACCAGTAAAGTCAGAGGCTATGATTTCATCACTTTCTTTAATATAATCATAATTGAACAGTAATCTAATAAGATTTCTACCTGACTTTTTAGAGAACTGATGCGCAGTTGAAAATTGCATCAATTTAATATTCCCAAAGTTAAAATCTCCCTGAAAACTCATGTTGTAGGATAAATCATCCTTTAATTCTGACATCATATTCTCGGTATTAATTATAGTTTGAGAATTTAGATTTAAACAGATTAATAAAAAAATAATATTGAAAATTAATATTTTTTTCTCCATAATTACAATAATTTGATGTCTTCAAAGTTAATAAAATTTAACATTTTTTTTTATATTAGCTATTAACCAATTTAACACTTAGAAACTTTGATTCGCCTTATAAAGCTTGAACTATTATTTTTAATGCTCATTCCCTGTATTCTTCTATCTCAAGTGGAAGAAGTTGAGCGATTATATAAAAAAGCAACTGTTGCATGTTTCTTTAGTGCAAGTAAATTAAATTCTTATTACGACTTTAAATATGCTCAATCTATTTTAGATTCCACAAAAATTGCCTTTTCAAAACTCGATAAAACACACCCAAAATATAGTACCATTCTTGCTAACATCAACGCACTGGAAAGCGAATTAACAATTTCTGGAGAAATTGCGGAAGATAATTTAAATTATATTTATCCATCTTTTTCAGTTCTTGCTGGACATCGAGACGATTACAATTTTATTGATGATACTGAGGAGTTGTTATTAGAAGATTTACTTCAAAGCTTTTTAGATCAAGCTGATCCAATATACAAAGGCAATTTATCTGACACATCTCATTTCATAATTTTTGAAGTTGACCCTTTTTCTTTTGGACATATAGGGGTGCTATTGGACTATATTTCTGTCAATACCTCACATTATGCTATAAGGCCACATGAATTTAAACAAATCTTGGGAGAAGAAGGTTATGATAGATACATGAAAAACACTTTCTCAAGTGATGATTATTTAAAGATATTGAATTATTATGGAATTGATGACTTGTTATCAATCTCTCTTTCTGACAATGGCTCTTTCGATCATATATTCTATAAGGGAATTACCTTAAACGTTATTAATAGATCCAATCCCATTAAAGTTTTTCACAAGTATACAGAAAAATTTAAGCTTGATAAATCAGAATCCTTTAATGCCTCTGTTAGATTTCTCTTTTTTCTTTTTCTCACCCTCACCTTTATCTACTTTATTCTATTTTCTGGATTTTTAAAATATGAAGTTGCAAACAGGGCATTCAAAGTTTCCAAAAAAAATCTTCTCAGAGAACTAAAATCTTTGGATCATTTATTATTGCTTGGCTCTGCTGTTGTTGCTATTTATGTTTTTAGTCAACTCTCTCAGAATATTAGGCCAGATATCAACGCATTTAAGGGAGATTTTTTATCGCGTTTATGGCCAATAGCCCAGGTTTTAACACCAATGTTAATGGTATTTAGTATCGGGTTTTTAGTCCGATATAAATTTTCTCAAAGTACAACTTCCTCTCCTGAAAGCCTATCAAGATTAATTTTTGTTTCTCTTTCATTCCCCTACTTGTATTTGGAATATCATAATTCTTTGAGTCAATCTGCAAGCTCTGATTTTTACATCTATGCAGTGTATGTGTTGATTTTATTTCTACTAATATTACCATCAATTACATTAGGCAAATACCTTTCCGATTTGTTCAGGAAAAATTACCAAAAAACATCGTTAATGATTGTTGAGTCATTAAACATCATTATTTTGATTTTTGTGCAATACTTTATGATGGCTGGCGACATCAATTACAGTTTGATCTTTCTAGTTTCCTCTAACGTAATTTCGTTATACTATTTTAGGTTTAGAGAAAATGAAAAAAAGTTAAAAACTATAACTGAAAATAAAATTATCGATTTTGACATAACACCCAATTTCATAAGTAGTGGTACCAATGCAGCAATGGTAATTGATGACATTGATAAATTCCTGAATGATTTAGAAAAGAATGTTTTAATACTTTCTGGCAACCGCGGGTCTGGAAAAACAAGGCTCCTAGATAATTACTTTCAAGGCCAAAAAAATAAAATTGAATTATTCAAAGGGTCTTTTGACGATAAACAGCCAAATTACGATACCGAATTTGGTGTTTTTAAAAATATTTTTGTTGATTCCAATCTTGAAATCACGCCTAATTTTTTCAGTAGAAATACCGCCGCTGTTCAAGGAATTGGCGCTGTATTGAAAACTGCCTCAAAGGTAGCTCAGATTGATGTCACTGAGGTTTTAGATATAGAAGACAATACCACGAACCTAATGGATTTAAGTTCAGATTTATTGGAAGAATTGGCGAAAAATGGTGAAAAAACCAATCGAAAACAGATTTTAATTTTTGAAGATTATCATTTTGTAGAAAAGGACATTAATAACAAAGACTTTGTTAATGCTCTAATTAAAAATCATTCAAAACGAACTTTTTTTCAAAAGTATATAAAGTTCATATTTAGTTATGAGTCAGAATATAACATTGAGGGCCAGCCATTTAACACCTATTTAGAAGAACTAACTAGACTGACTGCTTTTAGTGAAAGTGAACTTATTGTCACCAAACCCAGTGCATTTATTTCAGAATATTGCATGAAAACAGACCAATTGATAGTTGACGATAAGCTAATACCCTTCTTAAAGAAAAATTTAGACAATGATTATTTTAGTCCCCTTGCCCTAACGGTATATATTAAAGAATTGATGGCCGAAAAATATGTTGTCATTGATAATAATTCACTAAGACTAATTAAAACACCAGGTGATTATGGTTTAAAAAACGAGTTATTTTATAAAAAAGATAAGGATTTATTTGACTCACTTAGTCCTGAAGAAAAAAACCTACTGATTTCCGCGGCAAAGTATGGTAATAAATTTAATGCAGAAGTTCTAAGCCATGTTTGGAGTATTGATCTAATTCATGTGATTGACATTTTAGAACATATTGAAGACGTCGGGCTGATTAATGATGATGTGAGCATTGATAATGTTTTTGATTTTAATAATATACATTTCTTTAAATGGCTAAAAACAAATTACAAAAAAGGGCACTCAAATATTGAAGATCAAAAACAAAAAGAAATAGAAATCGATAAAAGAATTATTGATTATGTATTCAGTAAAGATGATTTAAGTTATTTTTCAAAAAATGAAATTTACTCATTTATTGAACGATTAATTAACTTAGGGAACAGGGTAAATAATTATGATGATAAGTTGATCAAACTAAGAGTTTTTGTTGCCAAAGAAGTTTTTAAAACACCTGAAGAGCAAAATGGGGAAGGGGTAATATTTTTAAAAGAAATCTTTAAATATATTCAGCCAGTTCATAAATTTTACATTGCTGATGTACTTGACATTCTTAAAAATTGTGTTATTCAAAATGGTAATTTAAAAATCCTAATGAATGATGAAAACAATCAAACATTATTAGAAATAATCTATGATTACATCTCAGCCAATGGTACTGACCAAGAGAAGTCGGATATGAATTTAATTAATTTAAGAAATTCATGGTCTTTACGCTTAAATGACCCTGCTAACGAACATATAGAATTTTTTAATAAATCTTTCAAGTTTGATGCCTATCGAAATAAAGATAAAGTTAGAGTTCAATTTTATAAATCACTTCTTGAAACACAGGGGCAAATATCGGGAAGACAATATGATGATTTAATAAATTCAGCATTCAACGATGATGACATTCAGTTAGTTGGAGAAATATTAAGGGACAGGATTATAAGAGGAAGCCTCAACTTAAAAGATAAGAAATCAAATTTAGACTTTTGTTTGTCCGTGGAGGCAGGTGAAGTCGCAAACAGACATGAGATTCAATCCAATGACTTAGACGATATTGCTGTAAAATCAAAACTTACGAGTGTATTATCATCAGAACTGGATTCTACAAAAGCCAGTAATTTATCCTACATTCTAAGCCGATATTTGGAATTTTACACCACAAAACAAAATTATAAAACCGTTATTGACTTTTCAGAATATGCTATCAAAGTGGCCCTTAATATTGGAGATAGAATAGGTATTTATAATGCAAAAAAATATGCAGGATACTCAAATTATTGTTTAGGAAACCATGAGGCTTCCCTTGCCATTTATGAAGCCTATTTTTGTAAAATGTTAGCTGATGAGGAATATATCAATGAATATTTCAGAGATGCCCTAGAGGGTATTTTATATAATTGTAAAGCAATCAATGATTACACAGCATTTGAAAGGATCAATCAACTACTAAAAAAGGAAGCAAAGTTTTTACCCTATCGCCTTATCCACTCGAACCCTGAAAGAAGCTTATTCAATCCTAATCAACAAATTATTGATTTATTACCGGCATCTAATATTAAGACTGGGCTTAAGACTTCAATTAACAAGTCTCATTATGATTTGACAAAAAGTATACTGGAGTGTTTTATTGCTGCAGATAAGGATTTTGATAAAGCAGAATCATTTGATTTAAAACAGATTATTCTATTGATGTCCAACAAAGAGGCCAATGTGGACTTGATATCAAAATCAATTTCAAAAAAAATCACATCAATCGAGCCCGGAGTGTCATTTGAAAGTAGTAAATTATATAAGGATTTTGTTGATTACTGTAACAAGCTCCAGTTGATTGAAGATGAATATTTCAAGAAACAAATCTTTTATTACTGCAGGTTGTTGGTAAGCTCAGACGGAGATATCCATCCTAATGAACAGATTTTACTATTAAAGTTAAAAGACTTTATTTAAGGACTCATGAAAATTTTAAACTATATTTTTTTAGATGATTACTTCAAACTAGATTTTGAGTCTGAGAGTGGTTTTAAGATTGTAATTGGATATAAACGCTTTTACTTCTTTTTTAAAACCACAACGCACACCCACCTATTTATCAAAGCAAAAAAAACGCTTTCAAAAGTGGTTGTATTTCATTTAAATTGGTTGAAGTTAAAAAAAGCTAGCTTCAAATTAGAGCCTGAAAATCTAATACAAAACGATTTTCCATCTATTGATTTAACCTACAATAATAGTGTTAATACACAAGGAATTGAAAATAGGACTGGAGATTTACTTAATTACACGGATGATTTTAAAGAAATAAAATTTAAAACCCCTTTTCTTAAATTCAAACCCCCTTCCAACCCTTCAAGATCTATTAACTACGAGTTAAAAAATAAATACATCAAAAAAATTATTAAATACAAACGACCAATTTTAAGGATTAAATAATCATGGAAAAAGAATTACAAACAACCCAAACCCAAAAATCAACAAAGGAAACTGAAGTACAAAATTTTAATTTGGATTTAAATGACTATTTGAAAGATACGAATGTCTCATTTTTCACCAAATTCTTGTGGTGGTGTTGCGGTGCAGATAAAAAGATTCTAATAAAAGCAACAAATTATGATAGGGTCAAATATGCTGGGATCGGTGCAATTGTGCTTGTGACAGGGATTTTAGCAGCCGTCTCGGGTGGATTTGCATTCAGCACTATTTTTGCTACTAAAGAAATGGCAGTAGATAAAATTAATACTGGGGAGGAGGGTATGTTATCTTTTCTAGGAAATATCGATGTCTCTTCCATAGCTGTGGTCATATTTGCTATTTTTTGGGGGTTAATGATCTTTAATATTGATCGATTCATAATATCTTCTACAGGCAAAGGAGACGGTACGGATAAAATAACCCTTGGAGAGTTTGGTCGTGCCTTACCAAGATTAATAATCGCTGTAATTTTAGGGGTTACAATATCAAAACCATTAGAACTTAAGATATTTGAATCAGAAATAAATGCTGAACTCGAGCAGAAACAACGGGAGTATCAAGCTGATTTAGACGAGAAAACTACGGCCAAGTTTGATAAATTAAAAAAAGAGCTTGAGGAAAAGAGAACACCACTTAGAGAAAAGAAAAATGATTTGAACAAAACTTTAGAGGAGAGAAGATTGGAAGTTCTTAACCTAGAGGAAGAACTACAATATGAGATTCAAGGCCGTGTAAAAGGTCGAAAAGGAAGTGGTAGAGGCGGTTACGGCCCTGCTGCAAAAAAAATAGAACAAACCATAGCCAAAAGGACCTCTGAGCTTGAGAATCTAAAGCTAACCTATGCTGTACAGCAAGAGGAATTAGATGCTGAAATTGGAGAGATTAAACTTTTAATAACAGAACTGGATGGTGAACAGAAAACTGAGCGGCTTAATAATAAGAAATTAGCAAAAGGCCTGGACGGATTATTACAACGTATAAAAATTGGAGACGAAGTAGCAGGGGTAATTGGTATATTTTTAATGCTTCTTCTTTTATCAATAGAAACAGGACCACTATTTTTTAAAATGATGATGAATAAAGGACCATATGATTTTATGGAAGAAAATCTTAAGAACAAGATTAAAGCTTTTAATGGGATCGTCATTGAATATGATTTTTACCCAGACGGTAAGGAAGGTCAAAAAATAAAGAAGGTTAACTTTTTGGAAGTTAAAGCCGAGGAGGATATAGCCAAAACCAGAGTTGCGGGCCAAACGGAAATTAATAATTCAATAATAGAAAGCTATAAGGCTTCTGAAATAAAAAACATTAAAAATAACCCTGAGGATTATATCTCATAAACAATGCAAAAGGTTAATTTCTTTATTCTAAAACATATATTAGGATTAGACCCATATGTTTTAAAGCAAGAAAAAGAAAAAGGGAGTAATAGTGGGTTGTTTTTTTCAATATTCACATTTTCTTTCCTGATTATTTTCTTTATAACGCTATTAAAATCCGTGCAGGCGATTTTGTATGACATGCCTTATTGGGCTGTAATAATAATTTGCTTTGTTGCATTTTTACCCTTTTATAATGTTTTTTCATTTGCTTTAGTTTCTTGGAGATCCCATAATAGTTTTCTAGGTCAAAGCGATAAAACCAAGTTTTCTGATTTTATCTCTTCGACTGTAACCTTATTAACACGTTGTGTTTTTTTGTTTTTGACTTTAGGGCTCTTTATTGGATTGTCTTATACGCTGTTGAATCAGCAATCGGTCTCACAAGACATTAAAGGATTTAAAAATAGTTTAGTTTCAGATTACCAAAATAACCTAAATGAGCAAGTTGAAATTGATAAAAAAATTGAAAGTAGAGAATACAATGACGTTATAAATGAAATTTACAATCTTGAGGATAAGATTGCTAACTCAAATTCTAGGTTAGACAGTCTAAGTTATCTAAGTCTAATAAAACCACTACTTGAAAGAAGAGACATCTTAGCAAAAGGAATCCAAGTCATTGAACAAGAACTATTGGCCGACTCTGACCAAAAACTAAAAAAATATAAGGCTAAGATTAATAAAAATCCATTTTTTCTTAAGTCGCTAATTTTGCTTTCGGAAAGGCCCTCATTTTTAACTTATATGGGACTGATCTTAGCCATTTTTGGTGTGTTTATGTTTATGTTTTGGTGGCGGTTTGTTAGGTCAAAGTCAATTTATTTTAAAATAGACAATCACCTTCATAAGAATGCCATTCTTCGCACCTCAACTCCAATAGTAAAAAGGACCATTCAAATTGTGAAATCAAAATTCAACTATGATTACAAAATACAGTTTCCATTAGAAAAGGAACCCACTAGAGAAGACGTAGAGCCAGAAGTCATTATGGGCAGAGAGGATTTTATAACTAAGCTAAGAAAAAATGAGTTATAAAATCCATGTCACTTTAGGTGAGTTTGCTTCAGCTTTTAAAGCCAAAAAAAATTCTGGAATAGGAAATTTTGATACGTTCTCTCAAATAAAAGAATTTCATGATATCAAATTAACAGGTGAGAGAAAGTTCAATATTACAGAAATAGACACTGTTTATGAAATAAAGGAGTTTAATGAATTGGTTGATTGCCCTAAAATTATTGTAGAAACCCCATCAAATGTAGAGACCAAGTTCCCCGCAAATAAAAGAGTATTTCCAAACCCTCAAAATAAAAATTATAAGCTACTAACCATCCTCAATCCTATTTTTGATAATGTTACTACAGATGCAAAAGATCCGCTGTTTATTTATGGTTTCTTACAAGGTAAGTGTTTGATTTATAAAAAAGTTTGGACCCCAAAAAAATCTAAGTCAAAGCCTGACAAGAAAGAATTGAAAACAGTTATAAAGAGTGAGATTTCAGCTGTTGAAGACAGGGCTTGTTTTGATAGCGGGGAGCGACAAAAAAGTTGCTTTAATAACGGCTTACTTTCTGGAAAAAAGCCATGCTTTGATTCAAGTTATGGTATGCAACACGGTTTAATGTCTAAGCCTTGTTTTAGAAATACGTTATATCCGAATCAAACAGGATGCTATTCGAATTCTGTAGGGTGTCTTTCTGGTCCACAAATTGCGGGTGCCCCCTCTCCATGTTTTTCGGGATGTTTTGGATTAGGGTGTTTTAATTCTGGTTGTTTTGGAAATAGCTGTTTTGGTTCAGGCTTAACAAGCCCTTGCTTTAATTCTCCAGTATTAAGAGCATTATTTAATTTATTTGGTTTGTTCAGTCTTTTTGTGATTTTAATGTATCTCATATGTAATTTAGGGGGATCTGTTGTGAGTATACCCAATTTCGAAGACATCACAGAGACTGATCAAACCAAGATAATTAAGCCAGATTCTTTAATGGTTAATCAAGAAAAAGTTGTGAACCCCATCAAAGAGTCAGAAATCATTGACATTGGAAGTACAGACAGAGTTTTTCTATATGTCGGAGATTTTGAAGATGAAGATGAAGATACCGTTAACTTATTTTTCAATGATGAGCTTATAGCAAGTAACTTAGAACTTAAAAATAATCTTAAACAGTTTGAACTCACAGATGTTGTGCCCAAACATATCAACACACTTAGAGTAGAGGCTGTATCAAATGGATATGGCCCACCATGTACAACGTTTTATTATGTCTGTAAAAATTGTTTTGGCAAAGAGGAATGCTTTGATAAATATAAAATTAACCTATTGGCTGGAAAGGATGACAACAAACGAACGGGAGAAATATATTTTTATATCAATGAATTGGATTGTGTTTATGAACAATAGTAAAGATGAATTATAGATACGCAGAAATAAATATTGAGGACATTAACTCATGGGACGAAATTGTTGTAAGCAGTGGAGTCCATGTTATTAATAATGTGATAAACGTTACAGCTAAGGAATATTCATCTTTGGCTAAAAATTCTATTGAGGAATCAGGCGCAGAAAAAATACTGAACCTTAAGTTTATTCCAGACTCAAGTATTAATGGCCATTATAAATTGATGAATTATTTTGCCATTTCTGAAGACGGGAAGTCTAATGAGGTGTATTTAAAATTAATAGATCAAAGAGGTGAGGAAAATACCAGTCAATTTTCAACAAAAAACACCAAAGAAAAAATCTTCACAAATCCAGGCTTTGATTCAAATTTAGCTCAAAGATCGCCATTTAATCAACAATCGGGCTGTATGAGGAATCCTTTGTTTTCTGGCTGTTGGAATATGATGTCACTATTTGGGGTATTACTTTTTTTGGGGGGATTATTTTCAATTTACAACAACGACTATAACTGGATTAATAGCCTTTCAGGCAATTGTCAAAACTGCTTGGTAGATGTAGATAAACTATGGCAAGGGGACAGCCAGGAAATAAAAAAGGACAGTTTAATATCCTCAAAAAAGACTCCACTAGTTTTTTTGGACTCCTTAAATTTGAAACAATCAGAATTTATTGACATCAGTTTATTATGGTTTTCAAAAAACGATATGGATTTGATATTGGTCGGACCAGATGGAGAACTATTATGGAAAGACAATCCAACAACAGGGTATGGAACCATGGACATTTCCATGAACGACTCAAGGCTTGATTCCCTACGAAATTACAGTATGATGCTGTCATTAAAAGAGGCCAAAACAACTGCCTATGAACATTTATATATCGATAAAAATATTTCTTTAAAATCAGGAACGTATTCACTGTATGTTTTGAATTCAGATAAAAGAGAAAATTGTAATCTAAAAGATCAATACATAATAAGATATATTCAAAATAATGTGACTAAACACTATAAAGGCGAGTTGGGAAATTCCTTGAACAATAGATGCCTTGGCGAGAAGTTTTTTAAACAAGTATATTCACAGAAGAGCTTGGAAAAAAACCTTCAAAATGGTGTTGCACATTTCATTCTAGATATTGAAATTAATTAATGAGAGTTGAGAAGTTAATATATGGTCCTATTTCTGGCTGGTTTAAAAGCGAATCTGGAAATATCATGGAAAATAGCATGACATCTTACACCCCTAAGTTTGATCGTATTGTACTTCAAGATTTTAAAACAAAAACAATTAAAGACAAACCATTGTCTCTATTTAAAACTGGTAAATATGTTTGGTTAGAAAAACAAGAAGTCTTATTAAAAAAAGCGGAAGATCAGTATCAAATTAAATTTAGCGAATGTATTCTCAATGAATTGAAAATCAATGAAATCATTACAGACGTAAAAGGACAACAATACGCCAAATATGAAGCCATATTTTATGCTGTTATAAGCTATGATACAATACAGAAAGCGATAGTTGATAAACCAACCAAGGTTGAGAAAACCACAAATTTGGTTAATAAAACAGCGACAGATAAGCGTGTTGATCCTATTGTCATTGAAGAAATTCCCCAAAAAACAGGATGTTTCTCAAGGGGTATATCTTCATCTTCAGACATTAACAGTCATACAACTTATGGATTTTTTGGTAATAGATCCTATAAAAATAAGCGGGAACACTTTAATCAAATTTTTAAAGTCAATAAAGAATTTTTTAGCTCTTCCCTTAAAGAAGGTGGTGCTAATTTCAGATCAACACTAAATACTCAAAAAAATCAATTTTTTCAAAGAACAACAGTTCAAAAAGACCCGATGAGATCCATTGGGAGTTCATTTTTTAATGTGTTAAAATTTATTTTAGCCCTACTGTTGATACCAACATGGTTATATTTTTCAGTTGGTGAAATTAATGGAACCTTTCTTGTTTTTCTTGTCTTTTTTATTTTAGCTCTTTACTTTTCTTTCTTCAACAGTAAATTTAGGGGCAGTTTTATTGGTAGATTACTGCGATTTTTAATTAATGGATTTACAATTTTAGCTCTTTTTGGAATTATTAGTTTCCTATTGAGTTATGCAGATACAGATGATTTTGACTATGAAAGAGATGATGATAATGAGACCGAATATGTTGAGATTGAGGAAGATTCATTACAACAGTCCGATAAGCTATTTATTAATCAACACAAATGGAATGATTTTAAGGGAAATCGGTATGAAGAAAAATTTGTTGCTAGTTTGAATGACTACAGGGAATCTAACAAGTTTTTAAATCAACTCGAGATTAGACAAGATTATTATTTTTGGGGGAATTTATACAAAAACGCTTCAGATTTTGAAAAAACAAAGATGGATTCTATCAGAAAAATGTTTATTGACTTAAAGCCGTCAAATAGCATTAAGGCATTAAAACCTATTGATCAGCTTAATGCTATTTTAACTTCCATTCAGGCTATTCCTTATTATCTTGTTCACGAAGGAAGCTGTCAACAATCTGCCTATTTGAGTGTTTTCTCCAGACAATATCATCAACAAAATCAACCTTGTAAACCAAATACTAAATATGGTTTGTCGATGCCTTCAGAATTTATAGCAAATTTCAAGGGCGATTGCGACACAAGAGCTTTGTTCCTTTACAGTATTTTAAAAGAACGTGGCTTGGATGTTGCAGTTTTAGTGAGTGAACAATATGGGCATGCTATTTTAGGAATTAATATTCCAGGAAAAGGAAAATATGTCACAAAAAACGGAAAAAAATATCTAACTTTTGAAACTACTTCCAAAGGATGGAAAATTGGTCAATTACCACCAAATTGCTCCAATACAAGGTATTGGAAAGTAGCTTTAAATTAATCTTTACACACATGGATCAATTATTATTAAAAAATCTATTACTCTTAGCCATACTCTTGACAGTTGGAATTGTTTTTAGCTTCGTGGCGATTAAGCTAATTATTCAAATTTTTAAGCGCGGATTAGACATGGGGGAAGCTTTAAAGAATCCCGCTATTGTGATCTTATTTAGTGCATCTATTCTTTGTATGGGTATCTTATTTTCAAGCTTACATGACCCATTATACGAAATATATCGGATATTGGAACAAACCGATGATGTGGTTTGGCAATCTATAAAATATACTTTGATATTTTTAGGGGTATCTTTTGTAGTTTGGTTGTTGGTTATTGGGTCTGCTATTTCTATAGTCTCCCTCAGCACAAAAACAATAAAAGAAACCGATGAGATTAATGCAGGGAATTGGAAAATTGGACTATTTCTAGCGGCTATAATTATTACTCTAACATTACTTACAGCTTCGCCTTTAGCCAGCGTAATGGAGTCTATAATCCCTTACCCAGAACTTCCAGATTTATTTTAAATCATCTAATTACTCTGTTTTGAAATCAACAATCTCTTTAATTCAAAATTATGAGAAATTATTAGAAGGTGGAGTAGATTTAAATTATAAGAGAAAGTATAAACGCATTATTACTTTTGATACTCTCTCAAAATTATATCAAACTTACTTTAGGCATCTTTCTTTTACAGCTAATGAAGAAATTAAAGTATCAAAGGAGGATAAAGACATTGTTATTTTTCTCTTAAGAGTACATTTTAGGCAATGGATTGAGGTAGAGGGATTCAATATCACAGTGTACAAAGATTTTCCACAACAATTTGAAGTTATAAAGGAGGTTAATAAATACAACCATTATTTTACACCAAGGACATTTGTGGTGGGAGAGGTCTTGTTTTACAGTAATTCAGTTTATGGCAGTTGCAACTTTTTAAATGGCATACCGTTAGCGGAGTCTCTAGAGCCCGTTGAGGGAACTACTATCATAGCAACCACTCAGATAAATTACGGTTATATAAAACCAAAATAATATATTAATTAAGAAGTTTTTCGGTTTTATCAATTCTATCAAATAAAATTTTAACCATAGTTTTTTCTTCATCATATCCATCCTCTCCTTTTTCATAAATTAGTTGATAATATGAATCATACACAGCATCTGGTAATTTTAAAGCCCATTTTTTAGCTGTCTTATATTTTTCTTCGTCTATTAAACGATCAACAATAAAGGAAATAATTGTAAATTGAGCTCCATAATAAAGACCTGGCCTATAATCGTTATATTCTGTAAAATGGTTTTTGCCTTCCGAAATTGTATTAAAAGATCTATTGAAGTCATTATCTCTTGCCCAATACAAGGCTTCTTCAATAATAATTTTTTGCATATTCTCAGCTCTAACTCCACCAATAGCATCATCATTTAAAAGATTCGCTATCTTTCTAGCTGAAACAAAATCATATATTGACAAGCAATCATCTACAGATTTACAACTTAAATCTTCAATTAAATTAGATAAATCTTCTTTTCTTTGATCTCTCCTTTTTTCTGAATCTGACTTACAAGAAAAAGCTAAAGAAGTTAAAATTAGCCCAAATAATAGTTTTTTCATTTTAGATTATATTTTTTCGACAATCTTTTTTGAAGATCGTTATTTTTATTAAACTTATAAATTAAATATTTACCCTCGTCCTTGTCGTGGCCTTCATTAATAGCTTTTTTTATAATAACTTGACGTTCTTTTTCACTTAATTTTCCATCTGTTTATGCAGATTCTATTAAGTCATTTATATCATCTGATAATTTCATGGTATAAAAATTTATTTGGAATTAAACTATTCATTTAGTGCCTTTTCAAAGTCTTTTATTTTTTTCATTGTAACTGATCTCATTTTAGGTGCTTCATCGTATTTGTATGGGGAACTTTTTTGAGTCCATCCATCAGTTTTAGCCTCTGGCAACCTGAAACACCATTTTTTAGCTTCTTTAAATTTCTCCTGAGACAATAAATTATCTATTACTTGATTAATCACTTTATATAAAGCTAAATTATATGATTGTTCATCAAAAATATCTGAACCGTCATGAACAAATTTCATTTTTTCTTCTTTCACAATTGATAGTGCTTTTTCGTAGTTACCTTCATTAAACCAATAGTCTGACTCCTGATTTATTATTTCTCTCCATCCAAAATCATATTGCGCTTGTTCAGTGAACGACATGTACTCAGTTTTTGATTTAATTAAATTTACATAAGCCCTAGCTCCTTCAAAATTATATTTTGAAAGACAATCTTCTATACCATTACATCCAAATTGATTTTTAAGTTTTGATTCTTCAGAACAAGAATATGAAGTCAATAGAACAATAAAGAAAAACCTAATTAATTTCATGAGATATATTAATTTGAAGTACTCATTTCTCCTTTTAGCAGCTTTGAACCAGATGAGAATAGCCGTATCAGCCAGGGTGATTCATCGTGTTTGTATTTGGCCAATAGCCTTTTATTGCCTTCAATTTCTGTTTTGGATTCAATTTCTTTAATTTTTGTTTGGTATTCAAAGGCCATTTTTTTCTCTTCCATTTCAAACAGTTTACCTTGTTTGACTAGTTCAATTTCGTCTTTGTATTCAACCAACTTTTGATTCCAATCACGTTTGGATACTGGGTTCAACTTAGAAACATATTCGTTATATTCTTTTTGAGCGTCTTTATAACAGTTTGACTTAGCATCAATTAAAGAATAATAGTGCATAGCCTCAGCGTTAAAACCAGAGCCACTAGAATCATTAAACTTACCGAGTTCTGCTCTCATCTTATTGAGCAGCTCAGCACATGATGTGTTCAGGTTGAGTTCAAAAAATGATATTTTCTTCTCTTGAACAGACTTAAAACACTCTTCAGATTCTTTTGGAATTGAATTCAACAGCGAAAAGGCCACATCATAATTTCTTATAGCAGCTTCGCTGTTGGCTTCAGCTAAAATTTCAGAACAGTTATCTTCAAAATATTTAAATATTTTATTTTCAGATTGTTTTAAAAAATCGATAAACCCTTGTGTGTTGAGCTTCAAGTTTCTCGCTCCACTTATGAACGCCTTTTCTTCTGAATCTCCAACGCCTTTGAGTTCAGTAGAATATGAATTAAACACGGTCTCTGTTTGAGTATCTACAACCATAAAATTAATCTCATAGGTATTGGCATATTTAGGTGGCGCAGTAGCCGTAAGATTAGAGGATAGAATATTTACAGAGGGCCCAATTATAAATCGAGGATTTGCTCCCTCACCACCGTAGCCCACTTTAGTAATAGCATTATTTAAGCGGTCCTTTAGTAATTTGGTAGAGGAATCTCCAATCCATTCGTATTGAGGTACAAATGGAGTCAGTTTTATCGAAATATTTTCCGGATTTGTAATTGGGTCTTCGGATGATTTATTTGATCCAAATACGGCATTTGAATCTTCAAAGACAGATGACTGAGTGTTTGATTTTTTAACGAGTTTGTTTTCTTTCTCTTTGGTTTCTCCACAGGAAAATAGAAGGCAAAAGGTTGCCAATATAATTAATGGTTTTTTCATATTAGTTAATTTGAAGTAAAGCATCTCCCAAGCTTTGAGTTTTATTTTTGACGTCTAACCCACATCCTCGTTTAAGTCCTTTGCGCAAATCATTGGCAAAGTCATATGCTGTGTAGGAGTTGTTGTTTTCGTCTTGTGTGAAAATACGAACACTGGTAAAAAATAGTTCAGTTGAGGTATTTTTTACCATCTTATAGGTAGAATTGATTGTATTTTCCTTCATCCAGCTGATAATTTTTTCAGTGATTTCGTCATTCCCACAATCTTCTTCAAGGTTATAGGAAGAACTGTTCATAACAGCCACTCGAAGCGTAATTTCAGATCCATTGGCCAATATATCTTTAAAATGGGTGGTCACACCCTCTTTCAGTTGATTGAAATTTTCTGCAAAATCTTGTTGGAATAAAAATTGGATGTCGTTATTTTTTGAGTCCCCACCTACATCTGCTCGATTTAAAGAAGTAACCGTTTTGTTGGTAAAGACATCCAGACACTTTACGACATAGGTTAATATTTTTTTGGGTTTCTTGAATTTGGGTCTTGCTTTAAGTCATAATCTAATTCAATAATATAATCTGGTCTTGTGGTATTCATGAGTTCAGCTCTTAAATCTCTAGCTACACCCTCTATGTCATCATATGCATTATTAGTAGTTATCATTTTAAGAGACTGCTCCATATTCTCCAAGTTAAAACCAGATTTGGAAAATTCTCCTTCAATATCTGATACAATAAATTTTAATTTTGAATCCTTTACGAAGGAACTGCTGTAATCCCTGAAGTAGCGCGTAACACCTTGTCTTTTTTCTTCTTTAAGACACCCCATTCTTTTTAAAAGGGCATCCGATGGGACGACCATGATTGATGGCATGCTCTGTGTAATCGCGTTAGATTCTTTTCTCAATGAATTGGACTGATCAACAGTCGGCAACATGGAGTTATTATTTTTAGAATTATTACAGGAAATAGTAATTATTGATAGAAATACTACCCCATACTTTATTAAAAATCTCATTTTTTTTTTAAATATAACTATAATTTTTCATTAAGGGTGGAGGATTCATAGATAAGACCTTTGAATCTTGAACTGATTTCATTTTTGATAACGTTGTCATAGGAGCTTAGGTTCATTTCCTCCAAATCCATCATCACTTCTTTTTTATTTTTTAATATAAATTTTATGGACTTAAGAAATTTCGAAGATTCATAAACGCTGAATTTAAGCTCTACTTTTTTGATATCTTTCTTATCGACTGATTTTAAGTAAATGTTATTTTTCTGCGATGCATTTTCTTTATCGTTAATTAAACTATTACCGTCGAAAAATTCAATACTATCTTTATTGAGCTTAATGTAATCTTTTCTGTTATTTAAAATTGAATATAGCATACTAATTATAATAATTATAAATACTCCAGTAATAAAATATTCAAAAGCTATAGAAAACCAATTTGATTTGGCGGATGATTCTGTAGTTTCAATTAAATTTTCCAAAGAATTAGCGTAAAAGTATAAGTAAACAGCAAGAGCAATAATTGTAAACTGAAGAAAATATTTTAATGTAAAATGTTTAATCAGAATGGTTGATTGACTTTTCTTGTAGATGTCTATAATACCTCCAAATCCAACACCGCAAACAAACAAAACAATCGAAATAGATAAAATAATTTTAAAGGGATGAAAAAAAGAAGTTGTGGTAAAGGCGAGATTTTCATCTCTCGAACCATAAACTGCAACCAAGCACAAGACAATAAGAACAAATACTATAAAAATTATTAGTGCATAGAAACAATTTTTCAATGTTATCTTTTGCGCAGTGGTATATTTTAAAGAATCATTCATTTTTACAATTTAATTTTAAAAATTGTCGTAATATTTTTTAGACTCCTCATAGGTTTGCCATAATGATAGTGCATCATCTCTTGGAATGTAATCATATCCATAAAATTTCTCGCCAAACTTCTCAATGTAATATGATTTAGTCTCTCTATATGATGCATCTTTGTTGGGATGCTCTAATATTTGATTACTTATAGCTATTTGACTAAGAAAAAGTTTTTTTCTTGAATTTTTTGAACCATCGTCGTTAATTTCATATACCATCATTTGATCTTCAATCAGTTCAAAGTAATATTTGATGTATGTTTTGCGTGAAATGGAATTGGGTTGGTAATAAATTAATTTAAAGAAGTTTTCATTGTTAATGATCAAATGTGATAACTCATCTAGTCCTGAGAAAGATAAACTCACATCATATTTACTCAACTCAACAGCAGTTGTTGATGCAATCATTGGATTTACGTTAGTGCCTTTGAATAAATTATTCCAATAATCAGGGTCGTTAGTGACATGAACAATACCAAAAGCGATTAAGTTGTTATCAATTGTAAGGCTTTGAATTTCAGAAACTAAGTTTGACTTTTTGGATGCATGAATGGTTTTAAAAAGTAAAAATACTTCGTCATCGATATCTCCTCTTGTTTCAAAATAGGTTTTAACAAAATTCTTTCCTTTATTATTTCTCATTACTTCAATAAAATCTGCAAGAACATCTATTTTGTAAGTTCCTACTATTTCAAAAAATCGATTAAAAGACTCTTCAGATTTGTTTAAATCACCTCCATTTCTAAAAAGATAGGCATTAACCAAAAAGTCTTTGGGTGAAGTTGGATTTTTGATAGGGTTAGATGATTTAATAAGCTCTGAAAGGTTGTCAAATCCAGCATCAAGCTTTTCATCCATATTTGTTATTTTTTCGTCAACGACTTCAATTTGATCACTAATATTATCCAGTTTTTCATCAATAATGCTCAAGCTGTTTTGGAAATTAGAAACAAATTCTAAATTATCACCCATAAAGCCATTGTCTGTGTCTTCATTGAGCTGACCAAAAACTCCGAAAATAATAGCAAAAAATAGAGATGTTAATGATGCTGATTTAAAAAGTTCTTTTTTTGATTTTGGCAACAAAATCAATAAAATAACAGAAATTATAAGCACAGATATTGAAAAGTAAAGTAAATACGTTAGTATTGGCCCAAGTGGTGATAATACATCTCCGACAAAGCCTCCTACTGTTCCCAAAACACCAGCAAATTTAGCAGCAGGCTGTAGGAGTTGTTTAAAGTTTTTTGTTTCCATTATTTTTTTATTTGTTTTAATAAATCGTCCAATTCAGATGTTAAGTTCAATCGATCTCTGAAGTTGAAGTTCATTTGTTTAAGTGGTATGAAGTGCGTTGTTTTGTCTTTTAAATTTAGAAGTACTCCGTTATTTTTTGATTCACAAGACTCAATATCAGAAAGATTAAACTCTTCACTTACTCTATTGTCTTTATAGGATAATACACCATTATTTATTTTTACATAATCTCTGCTATCTCTAATTAGTTTGTACAAGAAAATTAGGGTCGGGACCAAACTCAAAATAATCAAATAGCTCAACCCATAATAGTATTCTAATTCAGACAAGTCTTCTTTTTTTTCAATATAATCGTAAAGGTAATAGGCAACTCCAACAAATACCGCGATTCCTAATAATTTGGGCCATTCTTTTGGATTATAAATCACCACCCCGTTTGATTCACTTTTTGCAGAACCCAAAAACTGAAGAAAGATAATACTAGCCAATATTTCAATAACACCAGTTAAGGTTAGTCTCCAAAATCCAAAAATATTCCAAATCTCATATATTAGATAAACAAATCCAATTCCTGCCAAAATCAAAAGAATTGAAAGGAAAATAGTAGTTGTGCTATTAAGTTTATTCATCATTTTATTTCTTTTTGTTTAATTTATTTTTGGCTTGCCCCAGCCCCCCTAAATAATTACATTCAAACAGTTTTTGCATGGACTCAAAATGCACGGGTTCTTTCTTATAGTTGTAGGCATTTTCTAAAGTAATCACTTTGTTATTGTCTCCACAACTAATATCAACATCTGCCATTTGCATTTGTGAAGGGTGTTCGTAACCGCAGGCGTGTGTCATTTGTAGAGTTTCCTTCCTTAATGTGTTAATATAATTTCCAAATCGAATGGCTTTAATTGACGGATCTAAACCTCGCTGAAGCCAGGCACTTTGAGTTGCAATTCCAGTAGGGCAATGTCCTGTGTGACATTCCTGGGCTTGAATACAACCTATAGACAGCATTGCTTCTCTAGCGATATTAATAAAATCTACTCCCATAGCAAAAGCTTTCAAAACCTCAGAAGGGAAGCCAAGTTTACCGGATCCTCCAAAAGCAATATCTTGACTCAGTCCGCGATCCTTGAAGACATTATATACTTCAGAAAATCCAAACACCCATGGCAGTGCCACGTGATCTGCAAAAGACGGAGGAGCGGCTCCAGTACCACCTTCGCCACCATCAATGGTTATAAAATCAGGGCCACGTTTTTCATTTTTCATAATATCAGCCAGTTCTTCCCAATGTTTTAAATCTCCTACTGCTGATTTTATACCTACAGGAAGTCCAGATTTAGTGGCTAAATCCTCAATAAAGTCTACCATTTCGGGCACATTATTAAATGCCGTGTGATAGGTGGGCGATAGTACATCAACGCCGGGTTTAACACCCCTTATAGCGGCAATTTCTTTGGTATTCTTTTTAGCAGGTAAAACCCCACCTTTACCTGGTTTTGCTCCCTGAGATAACTTGATTTCAATGGCTTTTACTTTTCCAGGATAATTATCTAAAACAAGTGTCTTGAAAGTATCAAAGTCAAAATAACGTTTCCCATCATCTCCATCTTTTCCACACCCAAAATACCCCGTTCCAATGTGAAACATAACATCTGCTCCTTTCATGTGATAAGGACTTAATCCGCCTTCACCAGTATTATGGTAGCATCCAACCATCGAAGCGCCTATGTTTAAAGCGGTTTGTGCATTTTTTGATAAACTCCCATAGCTCATAGCCGATATATTGACAATTGAATAAGGCCTGAAAGGGTGCTTCCTTTCATGCTTTAAGCCAATCACTTTGGCACATGGTATGAAATACGGATCATTATTTTCATGATTAATATGATCAGTATCAACTTTGAATGGAAACATTTTTGGATTAACAAATATATGTCCGGGATGGTAAAGGTCTTTATCAGTACCAAAGCCCTCATAATTATTTTCTTTTTTTGAAGAGGAATCAATCCAGTTTCGTTGACTTCTATTAAAAGGAAGTTCGTCTCTGTTACTAGCAATAAAATATTGTCTTATAGCCGGACCGAGAGCAATAAATAAAAATCTCAAATTCCCAAAAACAGGAAAATTTCTTTTTATTGTATTTTCTTTTTGAAAAAAATCTTTTAATACCCAAATAACAAACAGGGCCGCAATAGAAATAAAAATGTAATTGGTTATCATGAAAAATTGGTTAGTTAAAATTAATACCTTTAAATTTACTAAAAATTCTAAAAAAAAAAAATTAAATTTTGAAATGTATTTTTAAATTCGCTATTAGATTGTATTGGTTTATAGTACCCAACAGTTTAAAAGGAGTTTGCTTATTTGAAGAATCTTGTTCAAAACATGTATACAGAACTCTTCAGAATGAGGGAACAAAAGCGGGTTTTAAAGCATTAGTTTATAGATTTAAAGTTTGTAGGTCACCATTTCTTATCAGAAAAAACAAAAACAAGAACCAATACGAGTTACATTTGTGTAATGGTGATATTATTAAACAAGATTTAATTAATTCTTATCACTTGTCAAAAATAAATTAACACTATTCAAATTTCATATAGTTTTTGTAGTATTTTAACCATCGCATAACTGTCTAGAGCACAATATTCCAGTAACTGCTCCCTTGTTTTTCCATAATCTCCTTCAAAGGTTCCGTTCACCATTGCAAGAAAGGTGTTAGATGCTGTTCCGCCATCTTTAATATTAAGGGTGTCATAGGAGAGGTCAGGAACCAAGGCCGGAAGGACATATTTTATTGAATAACTACCTTTCATCTGTGGGGTGTAATACCATCTTTTTTGAAATGGAATCATGAGATCTTTAAGTCTACCTATTATTTGTCTTAATTCATATGAAAATTGAGGAAAATATTCAATTAAATCATTTAATTTACCTCTTTCAAATCCAATATTATAAACCAAAATATCTCCATAGGTGTTACAATCTTTTATGAGTTGTTCAACAAACATAGTCCTAGGATCTTGGGTTGGGTCTGCAAGATATTCTTTATGTAAAATCTTAGAATTGGATTGTTTCTTAATGTGAAGCGAATATTGAAATACGATTTGTTGGTAGGGTTTGGTATTTTCAAATATAGGGACCGCTGGACCAATAGTTTCAAAATCTAAAAAGTATAAAGGATAATTTAACCCACTTGTGAAATTTTTTATTTCTTTTTTATTAATATGAGATAAACCCTCTATTTCAGATTTTACCTGAAGAAGTTGTTTTTTGTTTAAAAAATTATTGTCAGTGTCAATTTGATTAAGTGTTAATATACCTTTTTTGTATAGCTCAAATTTTTTCTTTGTTTTCAATCTAGAAATATCGAAAATGGAGTAGTCTGGAATGTGTTTCCAACAGACCCCTTTGAAATCACAGTCATAAGGATTATTACAGTGAGGGCCAATATCAATTCCAGGTACTTTATCACTATCGATAACATAGTTTAATCTGTTTATTTCATTTGGAATTATTGTTAGATATTCTAGAACTTGATCATGAACAGATTCTATGGAAAATAATTTTTGAATTTCTAGTTCATTATTTCTAACATATTTATTGTTGATGTGAATTACAGAAATGTCTTTAAGTTCAATACCAGAGTTGATGATCGTGTAATATTGTATTGCGGCATCTTTTAAATAAGTCTCCGTCACCTTAGTTGAACTTTTAACTTCATAGGCTTTCCATCCATCATCATCTTTAACTAAAATGTCCACTGCAGCCAGAATGCCGTTGAAGCAAAAAGTGGCTTCATAAATTATAGATTCATTATTATAAATTAATTTTTTTGTTGTTTCGACAGCTTCAGCGATTTTGTAATAATCATTGGGCGATGCATCTACCCCTCCTGGGAACAGTTGTTGGGCTAAAAGTCCAATTATATTACCTTGGACAAATTTAGCTTTTTGTTCTGCCGGTACAGGGTCTTTTAGTCTATAAAAATGTTTATATAAGTAGAGTGATTTCTCACACTGAAGCCCTCTTATGAATGTTGATTTTGATAGTTTGTATTTTAATTTCATTTCTGTATTTATAAGTTCAACTATGGGTTAAATTAAGGATTTTTTCGATAAGATATGATTTTTTATTGTTACTCTGAGGTTTTTTAAAAAGAAGTGAAGCAGAGCTTATAATCAAACCCGAAACCTAGTTTGCGGTTTTTTTTCTATTCATCATGAGTTTCAAAAATTAGGACAAGATCTTTTCTAAAGTTCGAACTATCACAAGTTTGGGTCACAAATTATCCTCAAGAATAACAATTTATTTTTGAGGATATTTTTTTTGGCATGTTTTCAAAAAATTGATTTTTTTTTTGAATTAATCGGTTTTATTTTTAACTTGTAAATTGAAATTAATTTATAATCAAATTAAAATAATATGAAAAGAATTAATCTACTAGCCATTATCTTTATAATCTCAATTGGATGTACAACAACTGTCTCAAATGATGTATCCACGTTAACAAATGGAGGAAAAATCCTTAATGGACCTAATGCAGGTTCCACTTACACATTTGCAAGTGACGAAGTTGGACAATTGGCTATCGATTTTTCAAATGCTTTTGTTAGAAAAGATATGAGTTTCATATCAACTGAGCATTTTACAGATTCAATTTTTTTCTATCCTGAGAAAGGTTTAGAAAAAGTAGTAATGGATTTAGAAACAGGTAAAAAATTAATTCAGGCTATGCACGAACCATATGATTCAATAACGCGTTGGGTCTATGATGTTTTGCCAGTCGTTCCGTCCTATGACAAAGATTTGACAATTGTTATGTTCCCATTTACAGAAAAGCGTTACAAAAAGGATGGTACAGTTGAAAAATTCAGATTCTATGAAAGACACTACATAAGAAATGGAAAAATCACAGGTGTTAGAAAGTGGAGTCAAGAGGAATAATTATATCTATATTGAAAATTCAAATATTAACAAATAAAGAATTTTAAATGAAAAATCAAATATTATTGGCATTTATTGCCATCACAGTTCTAGCGTGTTCAAATTCCAGCGAAAGTGTGGCATCTATGGACGCCAAATCGTTAAAAATTAAAAGTCATATAAACGCTTATATGAATAATGATTCTAGTGTAGCAGAAAAATTATTTGCGGAAGACTTAGAACTCTACGATCAGTTTTCTAATAATCAAAAAGACGGTGAAACTCTTTCTAATCCTGGTGGGAATATGGGTTTAATTGAGGCGGATAAATTTACACATGTTTTGTTTAGTGAAATAAAATGCACCACAGACAATATTAAAACATATACAGACACAAATGGGGATGTTTATACAGTTTTCTGGTCTATGTGGTCTGGTAAAGGCAATTTTACAGGCGCCAAGACAACCATTCCATTTCATTGTGTAAGTTTATGGGAAGGAGATAAAATTTCTAAGATATGGCGTTACATGGACCCATCAGCTTTACAAAAAGAAATAGATGCGTTTGAAGGATTTAATAATTCATCAACTAAAGTCATGGGGTTAGCAGATTTGAAAGTTAATGATGGATTTACTAAAAATGAAGTTAAAGAATTTATGAAAAACTTCACAAAATTTGTCAGAGAGACTGAGCCAAACACATACGATTTTGGATATTTTATTTCAGCAGATGGACAGCATGTTAACTTAGTTGAAAAGTATTATGATTCTGCAGATTTTGTACACCATCTTAATAATTTTGAATCCAGTAAGTTTGCTGAAAAATTCATGACAATTTTTAGTTTAGAGCGAGTTCTTGTAGTTGGAAATAGTTCAGATGCTTTAAAAGCTAAAGTAAAAGGTTATGGGGCTGAGCTTCGCGAAAACATTGGGGGTTGGATTGATTAGTTTTTTTAAAATCCTTACGGATTTTTCTTAAATGAAATTATGTGATTATATTATTATAATCTCTAAAAAAGTTCGAACTTCCATAAGTTCGGGTCACAAAGGGAATTGCAGCGATGTAGTTCCCTTTTTTATATTGTGAATTTATAAAATGTAATTTTGCCATATCTGTTTAAACATATATCTTGCACAAAGTTTTTTACTAGGAAATAATAAAATAAATGAAGATAAAATCAATTTGTTGTATTGGAGCAGGCTATGTTGGAGGACCAACAATGTCTGTCATTGCACAGAAAAACCCACATATAAAAGTTACTGTTGTTGATGTTAATACCGATCGAATTGCTGCTTGGAATAGTGAAGATTTATCACAACTTCCAATTTTCGAGCCTGGTTTGGACAAAGTAGTTGAAGAAGCCCGTGGTCGAAATTTGTTTTTCTCTACTGAAGTTGATAAAGCTATTGATGCTGCCGAAATGATTTTTATTTCTGTCAACACTCCAACAAAAACCTATGGCGCAGGAAAAGGAATGGCTGCAGACCTACAATATGTGGAGCTGTGTGCACGTCAAATTGCAAAAGTTTCAACATCCAATAAAATTGTTGTAGAAAAATCAACACTTCCAGTAAAAACAGCAGAAGCTATAAAAGATATTTTAGACAATACAGGAAATGGTATCCATTTTGAAATTTTATCCAATCCAGAATTTCTAGCTGAAGGCACAGCAATTCAAGACCTAGAAGCACCCGATCGCGTACTTATAGGAGGAGAACCCACAAAAACAGGACAAGAAGCCATTGAGGTTCTAAAAAATATTTATGCAGCTTGGGTTCCAGAAGATCAAATTATTACAACCAATTTGTGGTCTTCAGAGCTTTCAAAATTAACAGCAAATGCATTTTTAGCACAGCGTGTGTCGTCCATTAATGCCTTAACAGAACTTTGCGAAAAAACAGGAGCAAACATAAATGAAGTCGCCAATGCCATTGGAACAGACTCTAGAATAGGACCTAAATTTTTGAAAGCATCTGTTGGTTTCGGTGGTTCTTGTTTTCAAAAAGATATTCTAAATCTAGTTTACATCTGTAAATCTTTAGGATTAAATGAAGCCGCAGATTATTGGGAGCAAGTGATTTTAATGAATAATCATCAGAGAAAACGCTTTGCTGATGAAATTGTAAAAGCATTATATGGCACTGTAGCCGATAAAAAAATTGCCTTTTTTGGTTGGGCATTTAAAAAGGATACTAATGATACACGAGAGTCTGCAGCTATTTATATTGCCGATAAACTAATCGATGAGCATGCTAATATTCAAGTTTATGATCCAAAAGTTTCTGCACTTCAAATGCAATCAGATTTAAATTATTTGAATTCAAGATCAGAATCTGAAAATGACAACTATTTATCTTCTGAAAAAGATCCATACAAAGCCGTTCAAGGTGCTCATGCGTTAGCAATTATTACAGAATGGGATGAGTTTAAAACCTATGATTGGAAAAAAATATATGATAGCATGAGTAAACCTGCCTATATTTTTGATGGCCGAAATTTACTCGATAAACAGGAGCTAGAAACTATTGGGTTTTCATATAAAGGGATTGGGCAGTAATTTCTCTAAGTCATGAAGACTAAAACAATTTTAGTTACTGGTGCTACAGGCTTTATTGGATTTCATTTAAGTAAACACCTTTCTGAGCTAGGGCATTCTGTTATTGGAATTGATAACATCAACGATTATTACGATATAAATTTAAAATATAATCGACTTGAAATTTTAGGGATAAAACGCAATGAAGCATCCAAGTGGAATAGTCCTTCCAAGAGTAATTTAAAAAATTCTTCGTTTACTTTTATTCGAGCAAATATAGAAGATAGGAATGCCTTAAATCTAATTTTTAAAACTTATAAATTTGATCTAGTTTGTCATCTTGCTGCTCAAGCTTTTGTTCGTTCATCATTAGAAGATTCAAATGTGTATTTGAATAGTAATATTGTTGGATTTTTGAATGTATTAGAATGTTGCCGTAAATATAAAATTCCAAGAATAGTTTATGCAAGCAGTTCAAGTGTTTATGGAAATACTTCCGAAGTCCCCTTTCAAGAATCAGCTAAAGTAGATGCACCTTTAAGCTTGTATGCTGTTTCCAAAAAAACGAATGAACTCATGGCACATACCTACAGTCATTTGTACGGCATTGAGACCATAGGTTTGCGTTTTTTTACAGTATATGGTCCTTGGGGTCGACCCGATATGGCACTATTTATTTTTACAGATGCACTATTAAAACGAAAACCTTTAAATATTTTTAATCATGGAAACCATAAGCGTGATTTTACTTATATTGACGACATTATTAAAAGCTTGGAACTAACATTATTAAATAAATCAAATAATAAAAATCTGTATAAAATTTATAATATTGGGAACAATACTTCCGTTAAGTTATTAGATTTGATACAGGAAATTGAAACAATTACAGGATTGAAATCAAAACTTAAACTGCAACCGCTTCAGCCTGGCGATGCTCATCAGACATGGGCATGTACAAATGCGTTTATGAAAGATTATGGATTTCAACCTAAAACGCCATTAAAAACAGGGATAAATACTTTTTATCAATGGTATAAATATTATTATAAATGAAAAAAATACTAATAACAGGAGGCGCAGGGTTTATTGGCGCCCACGTTGTACGATTGTTTGTCAATCAATACCCAAAATATCAAATTTACAATATGGATGCCCTTACCTATGCTGGGAATCTAGAGAATTTAACAGATATTGAAAATGAACCTAATTATACATTTTTAAAAGGTGATATTACAGATGAAAATTTTATTCATCAAATTTTTGAACACTATAACTTTACTGATGTTATTCACTTAGCAGCAGAATCTCATGTAGATCGTTCTATCCATGATCCTTTGGCTTTTGCCAAAACAAATATTCTAGGAACAATGATTTTGCTCAATGCTTTTAAATCTTTGTGGGGAAATTCTTGGGAATCACATCGCTTTTATCACGTGAGTACCGACGAAGTGTATGGAACTTTAGGTGAAGATGGACTTTTTCTTGAAACTACCCCCTATGATCCTAATTCACCATATTCTGCTTCAAAAGCCAGTTCAGATCATTTTGTGCGTGCCTATGGCGAAACTTATGGATTACCATATGTAATTTCGAATTGTTCCAACAATTATGGGCCAAATCAATTTCCAGAAAAATTAATTCCACTATTCATAAATAATATTTTAGAAAAGAAACCATTGCCAGTTTACGGTGATGGCAACTACACTCGCGATTGGTTATATGTTGTAGATCATGCGCGAGCTATTGATATGGTTTTTCATCAAGGGAAAAATCATGAAACTTATAACATAGGAGGGTTTAATGAATGGAAAAATATTGATTTGGTCAAGGAGTTATGTAAACAAATGGATCAAAAAATGGGGCAATCAGAAGGAACGTCTTCAAATCTTATTACTTTTGTAAAAGACCGTCCAGGACATGATTTGCGCTATGCGATTGATGCTTCCAAAATCCAAAATAATTTAGGTTGGACTCCCTCTGTTATTTTTGAAGAAGGGTTGTCCAAAACTATTGATTGGTACCTTAAAAACACGTCTTGGTTGGAGCATGTGCGTTCTGGAAGTTATAAAAATTATAAAAAAAATAAATAGATGAAAGGAATTGTACTAGCAGGTGGTTCAGGAACTCGTTTGCATCCTCTTACTTTGAGTGTCAGTAAGCAAATGCTTCCTGTATATGATAAACCCATGATATACTACCCATTATCTGTTTTGATGCATGCTGGAATTCAAGAAATTTTGATTATTTCTACGCCACATGATTTGCCAAATTTTGAACGTCTTTTAGGGGATGGCTCCAATTTTGGATTACAGTTATCTTATAAGGAACAACCCTCACCAGATGGTTTAGCACAAGCGTTCATTATTGGAGAATCCTTTATAGGTGATGATGATGTTTGTATGGTTTTGGGTGATAATATTTTTTATGGCGTAGGTTTAGATCAGCTTTTGAAATCTGCGGTTAAAACAGTAGAAAAATCTCAAAAAGCAGTTGTTTTTGGAAGTTATGTCAAAGATCCAGAGCGCTACGGTGTTGCTGAATTTGATTCAGATCAAAATGTTGTAAGTATTAAAGAGAAACCAAAAACTCCAAAATCAAATTATGCCGTTGTTGGGCTGTATTTTTATCCTAATTCTGTGGTGAATATTGCAAAAACAATAAAACCTTCAGATCGTGGAGAGCTTGAAATTACTTCTGTAAATGTTAATTATTTACAGCAGAATCAATTAAAAATGAAAGTTCTAAAACGAGGTTTTGCATGGCTTGATACTGGAACTCATGAGGCACTTTCGGAAGCTACAGAATTTGTAAAAGCAATTGAAAAACGTACAGGTCAAAAAGTAGCGTGTCCAGAAGAAATTGCTCTACAAATGGGTTGGATTTCCAAAACTGAATTGGCAAAACGTATTGCTAATCTCAAAGGAGATTATTATGCCTATTTAAAAGAGGTTATAGGTTAAGAATTAAGCAGTTACATGTTTTAATTCTTCTATCGTTTTTGATGGATTTTCACTTTTAAAAACAAAGCTACCTGCTACCAATACATCAGCTCCTGCATCTTTCAATGCCTTAGCGTTTGTAGAAGTCACACCACCATCAATTTCAATTTTTGTAGAAGCGTCTTTAGAGGTTATTAGTGCTTTGAGTTGTTTTACTTTTTCGTAAGTATTTTCAATAAAGCTTTGACCACCAAAACCTGGATTTACACTCATAATACAGACCAAATCAATATCTTGAATAGTATCTTCTAAAACATTGATGTTTGTATGAGGATTGAGTGCAACACCTGCCTTCATCCCTTCTTTTTTTATGGCTTGGAGTGTGCGGTGTAAATGCGTACAAGCTTCGTAATGTACGGTGAGAATATCACTTCCAAGCTCTGCAAATGTTTTGATATAACGATCGGGGTCTACAATCATTAAATGAACATCAACTGTTTTTTTTGCATGTTTTGTTATTGACTTTAAAACAGGCATTCCAAAAGAAATATTAGGAACAAATACACCGTCCATGATATCAATATGAAACCAATCTGCTTGACTGGTATTTACCATTTCTATATCACGTTGTAGATTTGCAAAATCTGCGGCAAGAATTGAAGGTGCTATTAGCGAAGAACTCATACATTTAGTTTAATACAAAAATAATATAAAAATAAACCCCTGCCAACAGCAAGGGTTTTGTTTTTTAACCTAAATAGGTTTTTAAAATTTTACTTCTTGAAGTGTGTTTCAATCTTCGAATTGCTTTTTCTTTGATTTGACGTACACGTTCTCTTGTAAGGTCAAAAGTTTCACCAATTTCTTCTAAAGTCATTGGGTGCTGGTTTCCAAGTCCAAAATACAGACGAATAACATCAGCTTCTCGTGGAGTAAGGGTTTCCAATGCACGCTCAATTTCTGTTCTTAAAGATTCATGCAAAAGTTCTTTGTCGGGATTTGGAGATTCTCCAGAACGCAAAACATCATAAAGATTTGAATCTTCTCCTTCAACCAATGGTGCATCCATTGAAACATGACGACCAGAATTTTTCATAGATTCTTTAACATCATTAATGGTCATATCCAATTCTTTTGCAATTTCTTCGGCACTCGGTGGGCGCTCGTGCGACTGCTCTAAAAAGGCGTAGGTTTTATTGATTTTATTGATAGAACCAATTTTGTTTAATGGTAAACGAACAATACGTGATTGTTCTGCAAGCGCTTGTAAGATGGATTGACGAATCCACCAAACGGCATAAGAAATAAACTTAAAACCACGAGTTTCATCAAAACGTTGAGCAGCTTTAATCAGTCCTAAATTTCCTTCATTAATTAAATCTGGAAGTGTAAGTCCTTGATTTTGATATTGTTTAGCAACAGAAACAACAAAACGAAGATTGGCTTTGGTTAATTTTTCTAAAGCGATTTGATCACCAGCTTTAATGCGCTGTGCCAATTCTACTTCTTCATCGGCAGTAATTAAATCAACCTTGCCAATTTCTTGTAGGTACTTGTCCAAGGACGCGGTTTCCCTGTTGGTAACTTGTTTTGTAATTTTGAGTTGTCTCATGCTTGCAGATTTTTTTTAAAAATTATTTGGATTCACTATGTTATACGTTTAAACACTAAAAAATGTTACAAAAAAAGCCGTTTTATTTTTAAAACGGCTTTTTTTATTTTGACAATTAGCTTTATTACTAATCTCTTTTTCTATCATTTCTACGATTGTCGCGACCTTTGTTGTTTTGTTTTCTGTCTCTAGGGGGACGTTCAACAAACCCTTCAGGTTTTGGCAAGATTGCCTTACGTGAAACTTTTTCTTTGCGTGTTCTTGAATCTATTCCAAAGTATTTGACATCAAAAATATCTCCCATATTAACAACATCAGAAACGTTTTCTGTACGTTCCCAAGCCAATTCACTCACATGAAGTAATACTTCATTTCCAGGCGCTTCAGTATATTCTACTACAGCTCCAAAATCAAGCATTTTGATAACTTTTACTTCATAAATACTGCCGACTTCCGGTTTGAATAAGAGTGCGTCAATTTTTGCTAAAACAGCATCGATACCATCTTGATCTGTACCAAGAATTTCAACGATACCTTCTTCAGTCACAGGGTCTTCATTGATAACGATTGTAGTTTCCGTTTCTTTTTGAAGTTCTTGAATGACTTTTCCGCCAGGTCCAATAAGTGCCCCAATGTATTCATTTGGAATAACACGAGTTACCATTTTTGGTGCATGAGCTTTAACGTCTTCAGCTGGTGCAGAAATAGTATCGGTTAACTTTTCAAGGATATGAAGACGTCCATCACGAGCTTGTTTTAGTGCATTGACTAAAATTTCATAAGAAAGTCCTTTTACTTTAATATCCATCTGGCATGCTGTAATTCCATCTGCAGTACCTGTAACTTTGAAATCCATATCGCCAAGGTGATCTTCATCGCCTAAAATATCCGATAAAACAGCATACTTTCCAGAATCTGCATCAGAAATTAATCCCATTGCGATTCCAGAAACAGGTTTTTTAAGTTGAACACCAGCATCCATAAGCGCCATTGTTCCAGAACAAACAGTGGCCATAGAAGACGATCCATTGCTTTCCAAAACTTCACTCACCACACGTACTGTGTATGGACAATCTTCAGGCACCATACCTTTTAGTGCACGTTGTGCCAAGTTTCCATGTCCAATTTCTCTTCTAGATGTTCCACGAATTGGTCGTGCTTCACCAGTTGAGAAAGGAGGGAAGTTGTAATGTAAATAAAAACGCTCTTCTCCTTCATGAGATGGCATATCAATTTGATTGGCATCGCGAGAAGTACCAAGAGTTACTGTGGCTAGTGCTTGAGTTTCTCCTCTTGTAAAAATAGACGACCCATGGGTTGATGGTAAATAATCAACTTCACACCATATTGGTCTGATTTCGTCTGTTTTTCGTCCATCTAATCGTAGTCCTTCGTTTAGAGTTAAATCTCTTACAGCTGCTTTTTCTGCTTTGTAATAATATTTTGAAATTAAATTTCCATATTCTTCTTGTTCTTCTTCAGAAAATGTAGCGATTATCTCTTCTTTAATTTCTCCAAATGCTGTACTTCTTTCATGTTTTGCAGAGCCTGCTTTGGCAATGGCATAGACTTTATCATAGGCCAATTCACGAATTTTGCTTTCAAGCTCGGCATCTTCTCTCTCTGGCTCATACTCACGAACTTCTTTTTTACCGAAAGCTTCAGCCAATCGTTCTTGAGCAGCACATTGTACTTTAATAGCTTCATGCGCAAATTTGATAGCTTCAGTCATTTCTTCTTCAGAAATTTCATCCATTTCTCCTTCAACCATCATTACAGAGTCTGCAGAAGCACCAATCATCATATCGATGTCGGATTCATCAAGTTGTGCTCTAGTTGGGTTGATGATAAATTCACCATTAACACGTGCAACTCTAACTTCAGATATAGCACATTCAAATGGGAAATCAGAGAGTTGAATGGCTGCAGAGGCGGCCAATCCTGCCATAGCATCGGGCATTACATCTTCATCATGAGACATCAATTGAATCATCACTTGTGTTTCTGAGTGATAATCTTTTGGAAATAAGGGACGCAGTACGCGGTCTACTAAGCGCATTGTTAGGATTTCTCCATCACTTGGTCGTGCTTCACGCTTAAAAAAACCACCTGGATAGCGACCAGCTGCTGCAAATTTTTCGCGATAATCTACCGTTAACGGTAAAAAATCAACATCGGCTGCTTTGTAGTTGGATACAACAGTACAAAGCAACATACATTTTCCGGATTGTACTACAACAGAGCCATGGGCTTGTTTAGCCAATTTTCCGGTTTCGATAGAAATTTCTCTTCCATCGCCAAGGTCTATGACCTCTCTAAAAACTTTTGGAATCATATTTTTTAATTCTAATTAAACATTGGTGTTGTGTTGTTGTTGTGTGGTTGTGACCAATGAAAAACTTTAATTAGCTTCTTCTATAAGTTGTGTAAAAATACACATAAAAACAAAAAAGAGGTATAAACCTCTTTTTGAATATTTATTTTCTTAATCCTAGCTCTTTTACAATCGCACGGTATCTAAGGATGTCTTTATTTTTAAGATAATCCAAAAGAGAACGACGTTTTCCTACTAGCTTTACTAATGAACGCTCGGTATTAAAATCTTTTCGATTTTGCTTTAGGTGTTCTGTTAAGTGATTAATTCGGTGTGTAAATAATGCAATTTGACCTTCGGCAGAACCGGTGTCTTTGGCATCTTTTCCGTGTTTTGTAAAGATTTCCTCTTTAATTTCTTTTGTTAAGTACATTCCAATATTTGTTTAAATAATTTTTATGCAATGATTATGACGCTCATAATCAGGCGGCAAATATAAGAAAATTGATTAATAAAAGAATAATTTTATAGAAATTATGCTCTTAACGGCTGATTTAAAATCAAATCAATGTATTGATTAACTTTATCTTTAAGTTGACTACGGTGTGTAATAAAATCCAAAAAGCCATGTTCTAAAACAAATTCTGCAGTTTGAAATCCATCTGGAAGTTCTTTTCCAGTCGTATCACGAACAACACGTGGACCAGCAAAACCAATAAGTGCTCCGGGTTCACTGATGTTGATATCACCCAACATGGCAAAAGAAGCGGTTGTTCCTCCAGTTGTTGGATCAGTACATAACGAAATATATGGAATGCCAGCATCGGCTAGTTGTGCCAATTTTGCTGAGGTTTTTGCCAGTTGCATTAGCGAAAGTGCGGCCTCCATCATGCGTGCCCCTCCAGATTTAGAAATAATCATAAAAGGCAGTTTTTTATTGAGGGCATAGTCTGCTGCACGTGCAATTTTTTCACCAACAACACTTCCCATTGATCCTCCAATAAAACTAAAATCCATACATGCTACCACTAAGTCTTTGCCTTTTGATTTGCCCACAGCTGTTCGTACAGCGTCTTTAAGTTTGGTTTTATCTTGAGCGGCTTTCAAGCGATCGGTGTATGTTTTTTTATCAGTAAATTTAAGTGGGTCTTTAGAGGTTATTTTAGAATCTAATTCCTTGAATTTGTTATCGTCAAACAAAATTTGGAAATATTCTGCACTTCCAATGCGTACATGATATCCATCTTCTGGACTTACAAAGAAATTTCTTTCTAATTCTTCAGTTTCAACGATTTTTCCAGTTGGAGATTTGTACCATAATCCTTTTGGGGTATCGCGTTTTGCCTCTGTTGGAGTTTGAATTCCTTTATCTGTTCTTTTGAACCACGCCATTTTTGTCTAATTGATTAGAATAAAATACAAAACTAACAATTTTTTTACAATGTATTTACGTTATTAAGATCCTCAAAAGCTTTTTTTAGACGTGCTACAAAAGCATTTTCGCCTTGTCTTAACCATCGTCTTGGGTCGTAGTATTTTTTATTTGGAACATCTTCGCCATCTGGGTTGCCAATTTGAGAAGCCAAATAGTCTGCATTAGCTTTAAAATCATCTCGAACGCCACTCATAAATGCGTATTGCATATCTGTATCGATATTCATTTTGATAACGCCATAGCCGATGGATTCTCTTATTTCTTCAACTGTAGAACCAGAACCACCATGAAAAACAAAGTCTATATGATTGGCAGGAACATTGTATTTTTTGGTAATAAATTCTTGAGAATTTTTTAGAATTTTTGGTGTCAATTTTACATTTCCAGGTTTGTAAACACCATGAACATTTCCAAATGCTGCTGCAATCGTAAATTGATCACTTACTTTGCTTAGCTCTTCATAAGCATAAGCAACTTCTTCTGGTTGAGTATATAGTTTTGAAACATCAACATCGCTATTATCTACGCCATCTTCTTCGCCACCAGTTATACCTAGTTCAATTTCTAGGGTCATTCCCATTTTGGACATACGCTCCAAATAATGTTTACAGATTTCAATATTTTCTTCGAGTGGTTCTTCAGATAGATCAATCATGTGTGAGCTGAATAGTGATTTTCCAGTTTCTGCAAAATGTTTCTCACTTGCTTCCAACAAACCATCAATCCAAGGCAATAATTTTTTTGCACAATGATCGGTGTGAAGAATTACAGGAACGCCGTAGGCTTCTGCCATTTGATGAACATGTTTTGCTCCTGCAATTGATCCAGCAATAGCAGCTTTTTGATCTTCATTTGAAAGCCCTTTTCCAGCATTAAATTGTGCACCTCCGTTGGAAAATTGAATTATTACAGGTGCATTAAGAGCTTTTGCAGTTTCTAAAACACCATTAATTGTGTTAGATCCAATTACATTAACTGCTGGTAAAGCAAATCCTTTTTCTTTTGCTAGTTTAAAAATCTCTTGAACTTCGCGACCAGTAGCAACGCCTGGTTGAATTGAATGACTCATAATAGTTGTTTTTTGTATTCGGGGTCAAAAGTACTAAAATTAATCACTATATGTTAAAATTTTAACATGACTTATGCCCTAATTTATACGAAAACGTTTGAGGATAACAAAGACTTCTAAAACGGATAGTTTATGCCAAAGTTATAGACTGCATTACTAAAGTTGAAATCTTTAAACCAGCGGTTATTTATTGAATAAGTTGGGTTGTAAGCCTTAAAACCAGTATCAAGTCTAAGAATAAAAAATCCAAAGTCATATCGCAATCCAATTCCAGCACCCACAGCAATATCTTTGAGCGAATCAAAACTATCAAAAGTAGCTTTTGGATTTTCTACATCATCCAATACATTCCAAATATTTCCTGCATCTACAAAAAATGCGCCATTGAGGTTTCCAAATAAGTTATAGCGGTGTTCCAAACTGAATGCAATTTTAAGATTTGCTTCATTAAATTCATTATTGTTGTCTGAACTTCCAGGGCCAAGATTATAGGCAGTCCATGCACGGTTGTCGTTTGCACCACCTGCAAAAAAACTTTTTGAAAAAGGAATAGTTTTAGAATTACCTAGCGGTAGAGCTATTCCTACAAAACTTCTAAGCGCAAGAACATTACTACGTCCCAAATTCCAGAGTTTAATGTAGTCAATATCTGTTTTTGCATATTGAGAAAATGCAACATCATTCACTTCAAACTCTCCATTTTCATTTTTTTTCAAATCTAATAAATCTGCAGCACCGTTGAGTAAATTACCTGCTAGCTCAAGTTTCAAGCGAAAAATTGAAAAGTTATTGTCGAAATTATTTTCTCGAGTATCTTTGGTTAGAGTGAAATTACTAGCCAAAATAAAGTTGTTTTGAATCAGTCTATTCTTTCTCTCTCTAATATTTCTAACGATTTGATATTCAGATGGATTGGAAGCAAGGAAATTAGCATCTGAACTTACAGTTTCTATAAAATCATCGGCTCTTGAAATATCAAGTGAACTTGATCCATCTGGATTAGAAATAAGATATTCGGTTGGGGTAGGGTAACTGTCAATTGCAATAGTTTCCAGTCGATTAAAAGAATTTTGGTAGACATTAAAGTAATTTCCAGGATTTAGATTTCTTACATATTGTAAGTTCAAAAGATCGAGGGTGTTGGTGGTTGTCTTTTTAGTAAACCAATTGTAGCTGAGTCGTCCATTGAGTGTTCGTTTGTCCAATCCAATATTTTTTTGACTTGTAAATCCGGTACTCAACTGTGTTGTTGGAGACATGTATTTTGGAATGATTTTTTCAGTATTGAACGGAAAAAATAACCTTGGAATATTAAGTTTTATATCGGCTCCAAGTTCATTAATATCAAAAAATTGATCTTCGGATTTTGCCCCATCTTTTGAAGCTCCAATAGCTCCCAAAGCAGAGATTTCCAGTGTTTCTGCACCTCTAAAAATATTTCTAATCACCAAACCTGTAGAAAAAGAAAATCCAATTTTTTGAATATTACTTTGTGAAACATTGACATCAAAACCCAATCCATATTTTTTTCTAGGATTGAGATAAATATTTGCAGTAAGTGTTGTGTCCAAAACGTTTTCAACGTATTCAATATTTGGGTATTTAAAGGCATTGAGTTGACTTAAATAACTGTAGGTTCGTGTTTTATCAAGGTCGCTATACAAATCTCCTTGATTTATTAAAACAGCATTTGTAATTGCTTTTGGTCGGTATTTTAAAGCATCGTAATTGTAAAAATTGAAATTATTGAACGTAGCTGATATTTTTGGAGTTGAATTATTCCGATTTTTAAAAGTCGCATCCGTAAAAATATTAACTTCCTTTATACGATATATTTTGAAAGGTTCTCGAGTTGTAGAGTCTTGTGTTCTAATGACTCTATTGGGGATATTTATTTTAACATCAACATTATGGTTTGTATTGATGGTGTCATTTTCGAAACTTACATAATCTTGAGAAAAATGATAAACCCCAGAGTTTCTAAAGTGACTCGTGAGTCGATTGCGTTCTTCTTTAAAGTTTACGATGTCAAATTGTTTTTCTTTTTTTATAGCCGATTCTGTTTTTATTTTTTCATAAAGTGTATCCAAAATTGGCGTTTCAATTTCCTTAGTTATATTACGAATATTATAAGGAATTCCGGTTTCAATAGTATAACTCAAAGTTGCACGCTTGTTGCCCAAAGTGTCAACAGTGTAATCAATTTTTCTATCAAACCATCCTTTTGAAAAATAATACCGTTCAAGATTGAGCTTCGTTTTTTTAATTTTCAAACTATCCAATATAGTGGGAGCTTCTCCAGTTTTTTTTAACCAACCATTAAAACCTAATGAAGATTTTTTTATTTGGTTTAGTTGTTTTTTTGAAAATTTATTGATGAGTCGTTGTTTGCGTTTTGGACGTTTATTCAGCCATGTTTCAAAAATAGAGTCTTTGTTGTCGCGCGCTAAGTTATAAATATGAAGTCTTAGAGGAATCCCTAAAATTGTAGTATTTTTATTTTGAAACGAGAGTTTAGAAAGCGCCTCCGATGTATTGGGTTTTCCATTTACAATAAAAGAGTTTTCTACCAACAAATAATCATTATCGGCAACTCTTTTTACGGCATTACAACCGCTGCAAATGTATGCGAGCACACAAATAAAAAATATTTTTTTAAGCGAATCCTTCAACAAGACATAAATAAGATTTAGATTTATACTCTAAATGAATTTAAATCAAATGTACATTTTTTAGATGTTAACTAAAAACCAATTAAAGCTAATCCTTAGTTTGAGTAAAAAAAAGTATCGTACTCAAGAACAATTGTTTGTGGCAGAAGGTGTTAAGGTCGTTAGAGAATTTTTAGATTCTGATTACGTGCTTTTAGAAATCTTTTCAACAGACCTTAAATATGCAGAATTTACAGACGCTTTTATTCATATTTCTGACAATGAGCTTTCAAAAATAAGTACACTAACAACACCCAACAACGTTTTAGCAACTTTTCGAATCCCTGAGTCAAATCCGATTGATTTTAATAATTTGATTTTAGCACTTGATGATTTGAACAATCCAGGGAATTTGGGAACGATTATTCGATTATGTGATTGGTTTGGTATAAAAGATTTAGTCTGTAGCCTTTCAACCGTGGACTGCTACAATCCAAAAGTTGTGCAAGCTGCTATGGGGTCTCACACAAGAGTAAATATTACATATATTGACTTAGAGTCCGTTTTGTCAAAAGCACAAAATACGATTGGAACATTTATGCAAGGGCATTCAATTTATGAAGTAAACCTCCCAAATTCTGGTATTTTGGTCTTGGGGAATGAAGCCAACGGAATTTCAAAAAAGGTAGCATCATTGCTAAAAACAAAACTTACAATTCCAAGATTTGGTCCACTCAAAAAAACAGAAAGCTTGAATGTTGCCAATGCGGCATCAATTATTTTAAGTGAATTTAGAAGGCAGTCTATTGAAAAGTAAAGTTGATGAAAAACCCACGGGTTTGCATCTGTTCAATGTTGCTTGTCCAAGGGCTATTAGGCTCAAAATCTTTTACGTGTTCGTCTTTTAATGAGAAAATTCCTCGAATTGAAGGTGTAAATTTAAACCATGTAAAATAGATGTCAATTCCAAGACCTAATTCATAAAATAGATTGTTTTTTATCATTCTAAAATTACCCTTACTATTATCATCAGGATTATCTTGATTACTCGATAAATTCAGAGCCGTTGAAACTCCACCAACAATAAATGGTTTAATGTTGTTTACCCGTTTCGTAGAGATTTTTATGAGTAATGGAAGATGTATATATGTTGAACGCAATTCGCGTTCGAGATCTTTTTCTACATAAGATATCCCATCAAAATAGGTCCTACTATAACTTAACGTTCTGTTGGACATGACCAGACCAGGTTCAAAGCGAACATCAAAATAATCGTTAATTCTAATATTACCAATTAGGCCAACGTTAAAACCAACAGCTTTTAGCACCTGAATATCTTTTACATTTTTATTGTAATCAATATTAAAATCATATAGATTGAATCCTAAATAATAGCCATACGATAGTCGAGGCTTATCAAAATTTTCATTATTTAGTAGGCGCTCTTTTGTAAAGAGTTGTGCCTCAGACTGAAATCCAACAAGGCTAATTAACAGTATAGAAAAAAGAAATTTTATTTTCATTTTTTTGAAGCAGTGTAAATTGTAGCAACTCCAAATGTTTGAGGTAGCGCTTTTGTAGATATAAACCCTATTTTCTTTAAAATATTGTTGAATGCATCGCCATATGGGAATTTTGCTGCTGATGAACTCAAATAGCTGTACGCTTTTTTGTCTCTAGAGAATAGTTTTCCAATGGCCGGCAATAATATTTTGGTGTATAAGAAATACCCCTGTCTGAAAGGAAATTTTGTAGGAACAGAAGTTTCAAGCACCACAAATATTCCATTAGGTTTCAAAACTCTCAAAATTTCTTTTAATCCAACTTCTAAGTGTTCAAAATTACGGACCCCGAATGCTACCGTAATAGCATCAAAGCTATTGTCATCAAAAGGGAGGTTTTCGGAATCACCAACAACCATTTCGATGGTATTATTTAATTTTTTTGCATTAATTTTTTTTCGACCTACGTCCAACATCCCTTCGCTGATATCCAAACCAATTATTTTTTTTGCTGAAGTTTGAGTCAAATTAATCGCCAAATCGCCAGTACCAGTAGCAATATCCAAAACCGATTCAGGGTTTTTTTCCGCAACAAGTTGTACAACTTTCTTACGCCATTTGATATCAATTCCAAATGAAATTACACGGTTTAAACCATCGTATTCTTCGGAAATGTTATCAAACATTTTGGTAATTTGTTCCTTTTTTGAAAGTGAACTATTTTTATAAGGTGTTATCTTTTTGGACATTTGAACAAATTAAAAATGAATTGTTTTTGCCATGCAAAGAAATGCAATTCATAGACAATTCCCTAAAAATAACTTATATTTGCACTGCTCTTTAATTGATAATTAATGAAGATTATTATAGCCGGCGCAGGAGAAGTCGGATTTCACTTGGCAAAACTTTTGTCGTATGAGTCTCAAGAAATTACACTAATTGATTTAGACAAAGAACGCCTTACATATGCAGAAACGCATTTGGATATCAAGGTGGTCAAAGGAGATATTACTTCTATTTCTGTGCTAAAAGAATCCAATATTATCAATGTAGATTTATTTGTTTCTGTAACCTCATCTCAAACGTCCAATATAACTTCTTGTGTATTGGCCAAACAACTGGGTGCAAAACGTACTATTGCACGTATTTCAAATACAGAATTTATTGATTACAAAGACGAAATTGGTTTTGAAACACTAGGAATAGATGAACTTATTTCTCCTGAATCTTTGGCGGCTTCAGAAATTGAATTGCTTTTGAGTCAGTCTGTTTTCAATGACACCTACGAATTTGAGGATGGGGCATTAACAATGTTGGGGTTAACACTTTCAGCAGATGCAAAAATTATTAATAAGTCTGTAAAATTAGCAGCACAACTACTTTCTGATATACATTTTATTCCAATAGCAATACAACGATTTGGGTCACATGTCACCATAATTCCAAGAGGTGACACCATCTTTAATGAGGGTGACCGAGTGGTGTTTATTACTTCAAAAGATGGTGATGAGGAATTATGTAGACTTATTGGAAAGCGAAAAAAACAAATTAAGGATGTTATGATTCTTGGGGGTGGACAAATTGGTTCGATGACCGCTAATGAATTAGCAAAAAGTAATTTTAATGTAAAAGTTGTTGAAAAATCTAAAGATCGTGCTATTGAATTGGCCGATCAACTTTCAGATGCCCTTGTAATTAATGGAGATGGAAGAAATGTTGATGTTTTAGATGAAGAAAATTTTAGTAATATGGATGCCTTTATTTCTGTTACTGGAAATTCTGAAACGAATATCATGTCTTGTTTAGTAGCCAAATCAAAAGGGGTGAAAAAGACTATAGCACTTGTAGAAAACATGGACTATTTTGCCTTATCTCATTCCATTGGAGTAGACACACTAATAAATAAAAAATTATTGGCTGCCAATAGTATATTTAGGTATGTTCGTAAGGGCGATGTTGTGGCAATGACCAAACTTACAAACATGGAGGCAGAACTGTTAGAATTTATCGTAAAACCAACATCAAAAATTTGTCATCAATACATCAAAGAAATTGATTTTCCAAGAGCGGCCATTATTGGTGGTGTCATTAGAAACGAAGAAGGAAATATTGCCTTGGGAGATTTTAAAATTGAACCTGGTGACCGTGTGGTTGTTTGTTGTCTTCCAAAAGCTATCAAAAAAGTAGAAAGCCTTTTCTTCTAAGCAGTTAACATGAAACAAGATAATAAAATAATCTTTCATTTTTTTGGTCTTTTATTGATGTTTAATGGTGGTTTTATGCTTTTGGCATCCCTATTGAGTTTAGTTTATAAAGATGGGGTTACTAACCCTATACTTATTTCCGGAATTTCAACTTTGCTTATTGGATTTTTATTGATGATTTCAACAAAAAATCATTCACAAGAAATGAGTAAACGTCAAGGTTATATTGTTGTTGCTTTTGGTTGGATTGTGATGGCATTATCTGGAACATTACCCTATATTTTGTCGGGAACAATCACAAACTTCACAAATGCTTTTTTTGAAACCATTTCGGGCTATACCACAACAGGTTCTACCATTCTCAATGATATAGAAATTTTGCCAGAAGGTATTTTGTTTTGGCGAAGTCTAACGCATTGGATTGGTGGTATGGGGATTATTGTTTTAGCCATTGCCATATTACCTTTGCTAGGGATTGGTGGTATGCAGCTTTTTGCAGCAGAAGCACCGGGCCCAGGTACAGACAAACTTCACCCAAGAATTACTGATACAGCAAAGCGATTATGGCTTATTTATTTTGGTTATACCGCTGCTGAAACATTGTTTTTAAAATTGGCTGGAATGTCCTTTTTTGATGCACTAAATCATTCTATGAGTACACTTTCTACAGGAGGTTTTTCAACAAAAAACGCAAGTTTAGCACACTGGAATGATACTCCTTTGATTCAATATATTGTAGTACTTTTTATGTTTTTGGCGGGTACAAATTTTGTATTAAGCTATTTTGGATTCAAAGCCAATTTCTCAAGAATATTTAAAGATGAAGAATTTAAGTTATATGCAAAATTTATACTTGTTTTTACAATAATCACAGCAACAATAATTTATTATAATTCTGTGTTTTCTTCTGCATCTTCGTTCAATCACCCATTGATTTTTGGAGAAATAGAAGCAACCATCCGACATGCCCTTTTTCAGGTTGTTGCTATTGTAACAACCACAGGTTTTGTAACCGCCGATTTTATGGTTTGGCCATCTTTTTTAGTAGTATTTTTCTTTGGTTTGATGTTTTTAGGGGGGTCATCTGGTAGTACATCTGGAGGGGTAAAAGTAGTACGTCATTTAGTTCTTATTCGCAATGGATTTTTAGAATTTAAAAGATCAATTCATCCCAACGCTGTGCTTCCTGTTCGATACAATTCAAAAACAATTTCTGGAGACATCGTTTTTAATGTATTAGGTTTTTTTATGCTTTACATGCTGTCTTTTATAGTTGGTGCACTTGGTTTTGCCTTTGTTGGTCTAGATTTTGAATCCGCTATTGGCGTTGCAGCCTCAAGTTTAGGAAATGTTGGCCCAGCTCTTGGTGAATTTGGTCCAGCTCATAACTTTTACGATATGCCCCAAATAGGGAAGTGGTGGGCAGCTTTCCTTATGCTTATAGGACGATTAGAACTCTTTACTGTATTAATCTTATTAACTCCATTTTTCTGGAGAAAATCCTAAAAATTTAATTTGATAACGCATTTTTTATGCGTTGAATAGCTTCAATAATTTGCTCCTGAGATGCAGCGTAAGATATTCTTATACAATTTGGATTGCCAAAAGCTTCGCCTGTTACAGTTGCCACAAGCGCTTCTTCCAAAAGGTAAAGTGACAATTCTGTGGCATTGTTTATTTGTTTGCCTTTAAATGTTTTTCCAAACAATGCTGATACATCAGGAAATACATAAAAAGCACCTTCTGGAGTATTGCATGAAAAACCATCAATATCACCCAAAAGTTTTAAAATTAGATCACGACGAACTTTGAACTCATCAATCATATATTGTACTTTGGATGGCGATGCTTCCAAAGCTGTAATTACAGCACGCTGAGCAATACAGTTAGCTCCACTTGTAATTTGACCTTGCATTTTATTACAAGCTCTTGCAATTTTTTCTGGAGCGCCTAAAAATCCAATTCTCCACCCGGTCATTGCAAAGGCTTTGGACACCCCATTTACAGTAATTGTCCTGTCATACATGTCTTCAAACTCAGCCATACTAGCATGTCCATTTCCAAAATTAATATGCTCGTAAATTTCATCTGAAACTACATAAATTTGAGGATGTTTTTGAAGGACATCGGCAAGTGCTCTTAACTCTTCTCTGCTATAAACAGATCCACTTGGATTACATGGCGAACTGAACCAAATCATTTTTGTTTTGGGTGTAATGGCGTTTTCAAGTTGTGCTGGTGTCATCTTGAAGTCTGTATCTATTGATGTTTTTACTTCTACTGGAGTTCCTTCAGAAAGCTTTACAATATCAGAATAACTTACCCAATATGGACATGGTAGAATGACCTCATCCCCTTTATTAAGCAACACTAAAGCGACATTTGCTAAGCATTGTTTTGCACCTGTTGATACAACAATTTGACTCGGAGTATAGGTTAAATTATTATCACGTTTGAATTTTGTAATAATAGCTTGTTTAAGCTCAGCATAGCCATCTACTGGTGTGTATGAATTGTAATTATCATCAATGGCTTGTTTTGCAGCAGATTTAATAAAATCTGGTGTGTTGAAGTCTGGCTCTCCCAAACTTAGCCCTATAATATCTTTACCTTCTGCTCTTAGTTCACGTGCTTTGGCTGCCATGGCAAGAGTTGCTGAGGTAGCCATATTTAAAATTCTTTCTGAAAGTAATTGGTTCATTTAAAGTAATTTATGCTTGTAATTTTGGTTTCATGCCCATCAGTCTTAAATAACTGAAATGAGCGATTATTGCTTTTCTTGTAGTTTTATATTCGTTGTAGGGCAAATTAAATTCTTTTGCTGTTTTTTTAACAATTTCTGCAATTTTACCATAATGGATATGCGAAATATTTGGAAAAATGTGATGCTCTACTTGATGGTTTAAGCCTCCTGTAAACCAATTGATTAATTTATTTTTTGGAGAAAAATTAACGGTTGTTTTTAGTTGATGAATAGCCCATGTATTTTTTAGACTTCCATCTTTTTCAGGAATAGGCATTTCTGCTTCTTCCATAACGTGTGCCAATTGAAATACAACACTAAGAATTAGCCCAGCTGTGTAGTGCATCACAAAAAAACCAATTAAAATTTTCCACCATGAAAGGTCTAAAATCAGCATAGGTAAAATTATCCACATGGTAAGGTATATGATTTTTGACAACACTAGTGTACTCCAATTAACAAACGGGTTTGGTAATTTCCCGTATGCTAGTTTTCGTTTCATATAGCGTTTCATTTGTAAAAAATCAGTTGTAATTGCCCAATTGATCGTAAGAAGCCCATACAAAAGTACAGAGTAATAGTGTTGAAACTTATGATACCATTTCCATTCGGCGTGTTTTGTAAATCTAAGGATACGACCAGCGTCCAAATCTTCATCATGACCATGAACATTGGTATACGTATGATGAAGAACATTGTGTTGTACTTTCCAATTGTATACATTTCCTGCAAGGATATAAATACTACTTCCCATAAGGTCGTTAATCCAAGTTTTGTTTGAAAAAGCACCATGGTTTCCGTCGTGCATCACATTCATTCCAACACCTGCCATTCCAATACCCATAAACACTGTAAATAAAATTTGCAACCATCCTGGCATTTCAATAGTAAGGATAAGAAAATAGGGAACTAAAAAAATACAAAACATTACAATTGTCTTTATCCACAATTGCCAATTTCCTGTACGTCTTATATTATTTTCCTTAAAATAGTTGTTAACTCTTGAGTTTAGTGTTCTAAAAAAATTTGCGGGGTCTTTTCTAGAGAATTTTAAAGTAGTATTGTTCATCATAGAAGATTTAAATATTAGTTCAAATATAATTAATAATTCAATTTCAAAAGATGACTTTCAATCTTTATTATAGATTTATAACTATTTTTGCTCAAATTTATTTTTTTATGGATGTAATTCTAAAATATTTCCCCGAATTATCGGATGTTCAAAAACAACAATTTGATGCATTACAGGGGTTGTATGAGGATTGGAATTCCAAAATTAATGTCATTTCACGCAAAGATATACAGTCTTTATATCTAAAGCATATTTTACATTCATTGGCTATTGCAAAAGTCATTAAGTTTCATCCCAATGCAAAGATTTTGGATGTTGGAACAGGAGGAGGTTTTCCAGGAATACCTCTAGCAATTCTATTTCCAAAAACCAGATTTCATTTGGTTGATAGTATTCAAAAAAAAGTAAAAGTTGTTGCAGCAGTATCACAAGCGATTCAACTAAAAAATATAACCTACGAACACACAAGAGCTGAAGCTGTTCAAGGGCATTTCGACTTTGTTGTAAGTCGTGCTGTTACTACGATGCCCAGTTTTGTAAAATGGGTAAAAAATAAAATCAAAAAAGAACATTTGCACCCACTATCAAACGGGATTTTGTATCTTAAAGGAGGCGATCTAAAAGAAGAATTGTCCTCCTTTAATAAAACTTCGATTTATAATATTCATGATTTTTTTGAAGAAGATTTTTTTGAAACCAAAAAGGTGGTTCATTTGCCTTTAAAGTAAACTTTAAAATGCTGTCGTAAAATTAACAGTAACTCCGGTATTCTGGCTTACTGGCCTGCAAATTCCACCAACACAAAGTAGCCCACCACGTTGTCTACCATAATTAACAGCAAAGCGAGAAGCACCTTTTGTGTAACTTCCACCTATATTAAAAAAATGAATTTTAGTGTCTTGTTCTATTTTGCTCTCTTCGTAATTATAGGAATCATTAATATAAATTCCAAAATTAGAATTGAAAAAATATTCTACAGTTCCACCCATCCAATTTCTTGCATCATCGTTGGTAGAAAGATGTTGAAGTTCCAAACGTAACGATTTACCTTTCCCAAATTTATAAGTTCCATCTACAACACCAATCCATGAACGTACAGAACTGTTATCCGCTTTCGATTCTAAAACACTTTTGTTGTAGTAAAGATTGATAAATGTAAAAATTGATTTTAATTGCTTGCTCCATTTTTTACGAACTTCAAGGTTTAAATCTGAATATAGTTTGTTTTTAAAATTGATAAATTCTGTTTCATAAGTCAAATTATCACTTAAAAAATATGGGATTCCTGTTGGATCAGAATAATCACTGGCCAAGTTTGCCCAATAAGACATATTAATATTCGCTTTTGTACCATATTTTCCGCCCAATAAACTTCCTTTTTTCATATTAAAAAAAACATCTATAAACTGCCCAATTTCGCCAGCTTTGATGAATGGATATTCATAATTTTCAATAAATAACCCTGGTTGAGATTGGTATAAATAAATATTTGCTAACGTGTAATCATGTTGTTTTGAAAGTGCAGGTAAATAATTTATACTCAATTGGTTAGTTGGATTATTATTTGCATTAGCTTGAATGCGTTCAGAAAACCAACGCATATTTTCTAAGCGTCTAAAATTGTAACTTACTCCAAATCCTTTTTGACTATAGCCGGCTGTCCAGCTAAGGGCATTACCCTTAAATGTTTCATTTTCTGAAAATGTTATAATATTTGGTATGATGTTATTGAGTCTCAAATCTTTACTTTTTTCTATATACTCAACATTGGTATAGAAATTTTGATGTGTATAATCTAGACGCGCTGAAAAAGCATTGACAAGCACAGGAATATCATTTATTATTGATTCATCAGATTTTAAATAGGATTCATTTTTCCCAACATAACTAAGCCCTAATACTAGACTACTTGAAGACAAAATATTAAAGGTACTAGAGACATCTATTTCTGTATCAACACCAAAAATATCTCCATCAGAAACCTCAAAACCTTTTCGTTGCTTTCCAAATAAAGTTGTAATTTTAATGGAATTTGAGGGGTAATATATGAGTCGTGCGCCACGTAAAGCAGTATTGATTCCCAATGCACGATCTTCCCACGCTCTCAAAATCAATCCGCTACCAAATTGTTCATAAAAATAGCCGAGAGTTATGTCGATTTTTTTTGTAGCAAATCTCAAATAGTAGGTTGCTAAGCCAAAATCTTTGTTATACAATTTACTATTGTTGAGTAGATTTTCGGGAGCATAACTTTCAAGTTGTGCTCCTACAGAAAATTGATTTGAAACTGAATAATCTAATCTCAAAAAATTTGTAGAACGAAGATGTTCTTCTTCTTCAAAGTCTCCAAATTTTGAATCATTCAAGTACCACTGAGAATTTGATTCATAACTAGCTGTAAAGCTGTTCTTAAAGTCTTGAAAAAATGTATTCGTATTGGTTTTGTTTTGAGAGAACACAAAAAATGCAAGCATTGAACAACAAAGTAGAAGCGATTTTTTTATCATTTTTTTGTTTAATATAAATTAAAATAAATTAAACTATTTTATTGACTAAACTTTAAAATCTGTTCGTAAAGTTCATCTTCATAGCCAGGAGTGTAGCCTGTGTGTTTGTACACCATAAGACCATTTTTTACAATAACTGTAAAAGGTACGGTACTAACTCCAAAAGCCCTTTTTAGTTCGCTGTTTTCATCCAATAGAATTTCAAATTCCCAATCTTTTCCATCAACCATTGGTTTGATGCGCTTTGAAGTTCTTGAATCATCGATAGAGATTGCAAAGTACTTTATATCTGTTTCACTAACCCAATCTTCATAAACTTCAGCTACTGCATCTAGTTCATTTTTACACGGCACACACCATGTTGCCCAAAGCGAAATGATCATAAGCTGGTTATTTGAAGCAATTTCATCTGTGCTGATCAATTGTCCGTTAAGAGTCTGCAATTCTACAGTTGGTAATGGACTTTGTGCTTGTGTTAGAAGGCCTAAAAAAAACAGCACTAATAGATATTTTTTTTTGTTCATTAATATTAGTTTAATAATATACTTTAAATTTACAAATAATTTAATAAATTCCGTAAATACTTAATACTTTAATAATTTAATTAAATAACAATTAATAAATCAATTGTAAAACACAATTAAAAAAAGATATTTTTATGAAAAATGTATTTAAGATTCAATCAATATTATGCTTCTTTTTAGTTTTATCATGTTCTAGTAATGAGGAAGCTGCATCTGAAAATCAAAACATTCCCGACAATTCAGTAACTTCAATCAACCTTACCTTTAATAAAGATTCTTATTACGTTGGTGAGTACGGATTTTATGTTGTAAGAGATAATCAAAATAATGTAATAACAGATGATGCCTCTGTTACAGTTAATAATGTTGCTTTGACCGTAAATCCCTATAATTTTGAAAATCCTGGCAGCTACACATTTGTTGCTACCTACGAAAACGTGACTTCTAACAGTGTGACTTTTGAAGTAGAAAGTGCATCTGAATATAGTGATACCTCAAGTTTTTCATCCTCTGGTGCTCCTGCTACATTTACTAAAAAGGTTCTTTTGGAAGATTTTACAGGTACATGGTGTCCAAATTGTCCTCCAGCAGCAGCGGCTGTAGAGAGTGCTGTTGATGGAAATCCTAATATTTTTGGTGTAGGATATCATGACGGCGATCCAATGCAAATCGAAGAAACAATGTTTTGGACCAATTATTATCATGTAACAGCTTTTCCAACAGTATATGTTAATGGTCCAGATACTCGTTGGAATTTTCCAAATATGGCTCAAGTAAACTCAGAACTTGCTGAAGAGGCAATAGTTGGATTGGCTTTAGAAGGTCAAATTATTGGCGGCAAGCTAGATTTAGAAGTTAATGTTGGTTTTAAAACATCACCAAACGAAGAAGTAAAGCTTATGATTTATTTAATTGAAGCTACACAAACCTCTGATTCACCTCAAGCAGGTTCTTCACAGGGTGTTAATTATGTTCATAACGATGTATTATTAGAAGTTTATACGGATAAGTTAGGGGATGTAATTCCATCGAACAATACTAATGCTGGCGGTGTTTATACACGTACTATTACTGGACTAGATCTCCCGTCTAGTGTTATTGACGTTAATAATTTGAAGCTCGTAGCTTTTGTGCGAAACACTTACACAAAAACTTTTGTAGACTATTTTAATACAACTTGGGAAAATTCTCCACATTATGATATTTATAATGTACAAGAAGTACACCTTGGTGAGTCTGTTGCTTTTGATTAATTCGTTTAAATTTATAAATAAAAAAAACCACTCTTTTGGAGTGGCTTTTTTAATTTGATATATCATTTTAATCTAAGAATGGATATCTATAATCTTCTGGAGAGACAAAAGTTTCTTTAATCATTCGTGGCGAAATCCAACGTAATAGATTTTGTGCCGAACCGGCTTTGTCATTAGTTCCAGAAGCCCTAGCACCTCCAAAAGGTTGTTGACCGACTACAGCGCCTGTTGGCTTATCATTTATATAAAAATTACCTGCGGCATTTACCAATGCTTCTGTGGCTTGATTGGCGGCATAACGATCTGCAGAGAAAATAGCACCAGTAAGTGCGTACTCGCTAGTTTCGTCTACCAATGTTAAGGTTTTAGCATAGTCTTTATCTTTGTAAATATAAATCGTAATCACTGGCCCAAAAAGCTCAGTACACATGGTTTCATACTTTGGATTTGTTGTCAAAATAACAGTGGGTTCTATAAAATAGCCTTTACTTTTATCGTAGCCTCCACCTGCAATAATTTCTGCATCAGAACTCTTTTTTGCAGCGTCTATATATTTTGCAATTTTATCGAAAGATCCTTCGTGTATGACGGCAGTCATAAAGTTTGATAAATCCTCTGGACTTCCTATTTTTATTGATGCAATATCTTCCAAAAGATAAGATTTGACCTTTGGCCATAGACTTTCTGGAATGTAGGCGCGCGAGGCAGCACTACATTTTTGCCCTTGAAATTCGAAAGCACCTCTAACAATTCCTGTTGCAACTTGTTTTGGATTTGCAGATTGATGAGCTACAATAAAGTCTTTTCCACCTGTTTCACCTACAATTCTTGGGTAGGTTTTAAAGTGATGAATATGAGTTCCTATTTGTTTCCATAATTCTTTAAATACAAATGTTGAACCAGTAAAATGAAGACCCGAGAAATCTGGGCTAGAAAGAATAGTATCAGTAATCATAACTGGATCCCCAAAAACAACATTAATAACTCCAGGAGGAATTCCTGCCTCATTAAAAACATCCATTATTACTTTTGCAGAATACACCTGACTATCACTGGGCTTCCAAACAACAACATTACCCATCAATGCCATACACGCTGGAAGATTTCCAGCTATTGCAGTAAAGTTAAATGGTGTTACAGCATAAGTGAATCCTTCTAACGGGCGATATTCAATTCTATTCCAAGCATCACTTGTACTTTTTGGTTGATCAGCATAAATTTCTGTCATAAATTGTACATTAAATCTCAAAAAGTCAATAAACTCACATGCAGCGTCAATTTCAGCTTGATGTACAGTTTTCGATTGTGCTATCATTGTAGCGGCATTTATTTTTGCTCTATACGGACCAGCTATCAATTCGGCTGCACGAAGAAAAATACCCGCACGTTGTTCCCAAGGCAAATTGGCCCAAGTTTTTCTGGCTTCTAAAGCAGTAGAAATTGCTAGCTCTACATGTTTTTTATTGGCGGTATGGTATGTCCCAACACTATGTTGATGATCATGCGGAGGATTCATGGTTTGAGTGTCTCCAGATTTTATATGTTCTCCATTGATGTAAAGAGGAACTTCAATTTTTGAGTTATACATTGATTTGTAGGCTTGCAGTACATTTTCACGTTCTTTAGTACCAGGTGCATATGATAAAACGGGTTCGTTTTTTGCTACTGGAACCCTAAAAAATCCTTTTCCCATAAGTGTAGTATTAAGATAATATTAAACAGTAAAATTACGATTTATGATGGAATTTTTGTGTATGATATAAGATTAATTTTGAGCAAATTCTGTAGAGAGCCTAAAGGTTGGAATATTTGCTTTAAATGTCTCATTTATAGAAAGGTCTACCATAGTGTAGTTGCCTTTCATTGAGCCAAAAGGAGATTTTAATGTACATCCCGAGTTATATACATACGACTCATTGGGTTGAATAATCGGTTGATTGCCTACAACTCCGTCGCCTTCTACTTTTTCTTTTGAATTTAAAGCATCACAAATATGCCAAGTTCTTGAAAGAAGTTGTACTGGATTTTCACGTTCATTTTTAATTTTTACCACATAACTGAAAGCAAACTGAATGACTTCTTTGTTGTAAAAAGTACCTTCAAAATGTGTTTCTACAGATACTTTTATGCCATTTGTGATTTGATGTACCATATTTTGAGGTTGATTTATATTAATTTGTGATTTGAATAGAATTAGCTTCCCCTAATCCAATAATTTTATCGTAACGCGCACCTAAATCCCTATAATAAACAATGACTTTATAATTGTTTTCTGTTTCATCAAAATTACCACTAACAGCACCTTCAAACAGTGTATTGTCATTATCTACAACAACATATTTGTAGTTGTAAAAACCTTGTTTCAAAAGCATTGAGAGTTCGTAAATCCCTTTCTCTACATTAAATGTCATTTTGTTGTCGTTAATGATACTAAAGTTGTTAAATCCTCCATAAACATAAACGGATTGGTTCAAAAATTCTTCAGCAAGTAATGAAAAATGAACATAAGTGTAGTCGGCTTCAATACTTGGATCTTGACGGTCCAAAACAGTGATTTTAAACCCACCATTAATATCGGGATTGTAAGTGTATTTTCTTGAACTTCTATCAATATCAGTATAAAGGTAACTATGATAAAGGTCTTGTAAATCAATGTATTGAATACCTAAGTTTGCCATACGGACATCTTTGTTTTCAAAAAACAAATATTCATTTCCACCCCAAAATAATGAATTGTCATTGTACCTATATACCAACTCATTGCCTAGAGTATACTGAGGTTTTAAGTCATAAATCGCAGTTTTTAGGTTGTTGTTTTGCACTATAACAGTTTTTACAGTTTCTGTAGGGTTGTTTAAATTCAAATTGTTTGATTTTATGCTAAAGTCTACAGTCTGCGCCTCATTTATTAGTGCTACATTTCTAGATCTTTTAATTTGAACTCCAACACCAACTTGTTGCTCCACTACCATGAATTTTCTACTAAAAACTAAATCATCGTTTTCATCAAAAATTTTGATAAGATAATTCCCAGAAACTTTTAGTCGTGTTTGTGGGTTTGGAATTTGCAACCTGTAATGAGAATAAATTTGATAGGTATTAAATGAATTTTCATAATTAAAAATTCTTAGGTTATCCATACCATCAAGATATTCTGATTTCATCAAACGAGAAGGTGTCCAATCGTAATCAAAATGTTCGATAACATAATAAAAATCTTTTTCAAGATTGTTGAGCACATCAAATTCTAAATAAATACGCTCATTCAAGTTTATAATGGGAAGGATAGAAATGTCTTTTTGACTTCCAAATGTAATTGTTTTGATGTCACTAGGGGGGTCAATTTCTTCAACTTGGCCTGTTAAAATACCACTTGAAAGAAGTAGAGAAATGTAGAAAAAAATTATACGAAAGGATTTGAGCATACATCAATTTTAGTGCATAAATATAAGTAAAAATTGCTGCTTTATTAAAATCTAAAATTTAACAAAAAAAATCCATTTAAATGTTGTGATGAATGCACTTTTAATTTGTAAATTTGCTCGATTTTTAGATACAAATTTCAATAACAAAATATATGTCAAACGACATTCGAATAAAAAAAGGTCTGGACATCAAATTAGTAGGAGAAGCTGCGCTGACCAAAACGACCGCCATAAAAAGCAACTTTTACACGATTCGACCTGAAGACTTCCACGGTGTAACACCAAAATTATTAGTAAAAGTAAATCAAAAAGTAGAAGCAGGAGAGCCTTTATTTTTTGACAAATCCAATGAAGAGATCAAATTTGTTTCTCCAGTTTCTGGTGAAATTATTGAAATCTCACGAGGCGAAAAACGCCGTATTTTGGAAATAAAAATTAAAGCTGATAAAGATTTAACATTTGTTGAACACAAAAAATTGAACCTTGGCAAATCAAAAGCAGAAGATATTAAAGCACTTTTGCTTGCTTCTGGATGTTGGCCATTTGTAAAGCAACGTCCATATGATGTGATTGCAGATCCAAGTCGTACACCAAAATCAATTTTTGTTTCGGCTCATGCCACAGCACCGCTAGCAGCGGACTATAATTTTACACTCAAAGGAAAAGAATCTGAATTGCAAGCCGCAGTATCTGCTTTGTCCAAGCTAACGAATGGAGCAATACATGTTGGAGTTTCAAAAGATGCACATTCACCATTTACAAATTTAGAGGACATTATCACACATAGAGTTTCTGGCCCACATCCCTCTGGTAATGTAGGAACTTTAATCAATAAAATTGACCCTATAAATAAAGGTGAAACAGTGTGGACAGTATCGCCTCAAGATTTAGTAATTATTGGAGAGTTGCTTTTAACAGGGAAGTTTAATGCAGAGCGAACTGTTGCTTTGGTTGGTTCCCAAATTGAGCAACCACGCTATTTGACAACAAGAATTGGAAGTGAAGTAGCAACAATGATTTATGATCGAGGTCTACAAAAAGATGCTCATGCTCGTATAATTTCTGGGAATGTTTTAACTGGAAAAGAAGTAAAACCTGACGGACATTTGGATTATTACAGCGATGTAATTTCGGTAATCCCAGAAGGTGATGATTACGAATTTTTTGGTTGGAATAAGCCGGTTTTTAACAAAGTTTCTACGTCAAGAGCATTGACTTTTTCATGGTTAACACCAAATAAAAAATTCGATTTGAACACAAATACTAATGGAGAACACAGGGCTTTTGTGATTACAGGGTCTTATGAAGAAGTATTTCCTTTAGACATTTATCCAATGCAAATTCTTAAAGCATGTATGTATAAAGATCTTGATGAAATGGAAGCGTTAGGAATGTATGAGGTTGCACCAGAAGATTTTGCATTAACAGAATTTGTTTGTGTTTCAAAACAACCCCATCAAAAAATAATAAGAGAAGGATTAGATTTAATGATAAAAGAAATAGGATAATTATTCATTTTCAAACTAAAGTGAAAAATAGACAGCACATGGGTTTAAAATCAAATTTACACAATCTTAAAGAGAAATATAAAGGTACAAAAATGGCACCTGCTTTTAATGCCATACATACCTTTTTATATCTACCAAATGAAACCACTCACAACGGTACACACATCAAAGCTGCCGATGATTTGAAGCGTACCATGAACACAGTGATAATGGCGATGGTACCTTGTTTAATTTTTGGAATGTTCAATGCAGGTTACCAACACCACCTTGCGCTAGGTACTATAGAAACTGCTGAAGGATTTTTGGGATCAACATTTTGGACCTGGGATAATTTGGTTATTGGAATATGGAAAGTGTTGCCACTCGTTATAGTTTCATATGGTGTAGGCTTACTTATTGAATTTATATTCGCTGTAATCAAAGGCCACGAAGTTGAAGAAGGGTATTTAGTAACAGGGATGCTTGTACCACTCATTGTACCAGTAGACTTACCTTTATGGATGTTAGCAGTAGCTGTTGCTTTTGGAGTAATTATTGGTAAAGAAGTTTTTGGAGGAACAGGAATGAATATCTTAAATCCTGCTCTTACTGTTCGAGCTTTTCTATTTTTTGCCTATCCAACATGGATGAGTGGTGATAAAGTTTGGGTACACGGTGCGGTAGAACGTGCCGGAACTGCAGATGCAATTTCTGGGGAAACTATCTTGGGAAGCTATGCTCAAAGTCAAGATGTTGTTTACAGTCTTGCCGATATGTTCTATGGACTAATTCCAGGATCAATTGGAGAGACCTCAAAAGTGCTCATCATTTTTGGAGCCCTATTCCTCATTTTTACAAAAGTTGGAAGTTGGCGAATTATGTTAAGTACTATTTTAGGAGCACTAGCAATGGGACTTATCTTTAATGGGGTTGTGGATGCAGGTATTATAACTTCTTCAAGTAAATTTTATGGATTGATGAGTGTTCCATTTTGGCAACACCTTATAATTGGAAGCATCCTATTTGGAGCAGTTTATATGGCAACAGACCCTGTAACAGCAGCACAAACCAATAAAGGGAAGTGGATTTATGGATTCCTCATTGGGTTTATTTCGATAATGATTCGAGTGTTTAACCCAGCATATCCAGAGGGTGTATTCTTAGCAATTTTGCTAATGAATGTTTTTGCACCAACAATTGATCACTACGTAGTTCAAGGCAACGTAAAGAAAAGAATGAAACGTTTAAAAGTAAAAACGGCATAATATTATGAGTACCAATACAGAATCAAATAAATATACTATATTCTTTGCCATAGGAATGGTCGTTATTGTAGGATCACTTTTAGCTTTTACAGCATCTTCTTTAAAGCCAAGCATTAAAGAAAATGAGCGTATGGAAAAACAACAAAATATACTGTATGCTATGGGGGTTAATGATAATGGTGCTAATGATATTGTTTTCATAGGCACAGACAAAGTGGCATCAGAATTTTCTAAATATATTTCAAAGCAGTTGGTTTTGGATGCCAATGGTAATGCTGTTGAAAACAATGAAGCATACCTTATTGATGTTAAAAAAGAACAAGCCAAAGCAAAAAATGGTCAAACAAGAGATTTACCACTTTTTGTTGGAGAGAAAGATGGACAAACATTTTATATAGCACCTATTCGTGGAAAAGGGCTGTGGGATGCCATATGGGGGTATATCGCACTGGATAAGGATATGGTAATTCAAGGGGCTTATTTTGATCACAAAGGAGAAACACCAGGACTTGGCGCCAATATCAAGCAACGTTATTTTATGGACGACTTTTATGGTGAAAAACTGCTTACTGAATCTGGAGAATTCAAAGGCATAACTGTAGCTAAAGGCAATAATGATCCTAAAAATTTAATCAAAGACGATTATGAAGTTGATGCACTTGCAGGAGCAACCATTACAGGTGACGGTGTTTCTGCAATGATTAAGTCAGATTTAAAATTGTATTTACCATTTTTCAAGAACTTAAAAAATCAAACCAACTAATTATGGGACTACTATCAAAAAAAGACGCTAAGTTAATAACAGACCCTTTAGCAGATAACAACCCAATCACAATACAAGTTTTAGGAATCTGTTCTGCATTAGCAATTACAGCAGAGCTAAAAGCCTCCTTAGTGATGGGAATTGCAGTACTTTTTGTATTAGGTATAGGAAATGTAGTAATTTCATTGATACGAAATATTATTCCTTCAAAAATTAGAATTATAGTTCAACTCATTGTCGTTGCTTCATTGGTAATTATTGTTGATCAAGTTTTGAAAGCCTTTGCCTACGAATTAAGCAAAACATTATCTGTTTTTGTAGGATTAATTATAACCAACTGTATTATTATGGGACGCTTTGAAGCTTTTGCACTAGGAAATGGTCCATGGAGAGCATTTTTAGATGGTGTTGGTAATGCTTTAGGTTATGCTGTAATTCTATTGGTGGTTGGATTTTTTAGAGAACTATTAGGCTCTGGAACGTTATTTGGGATTCCTGTTCTTGGAGATCCAATTGAAAAAACTGGTCTGTATTCTATTGGTTATGAAAACAATGGATTTATGCTTATGCCTCCAATGGCACTTATAATTGTTGGTCTCATCATTTGGGTACAACGTAGTAGAAATAAAGCCTTAATTGAAGATTAAATCTATTAAAAAAATAAAATAAAAAACAATGATAGAACACATCGAATTATTTTTTAAATCCATTTTTATTGATAATATGGTGTTTGCAGTTTTTTTGGGCATGTGCTCATATTTAGCTGTATCAAAAAAAGTATCCACTGCAGTTGGCTTGGGTGCTGCAGTCATTTTTGTATTAGCAATTACAGTACCTTTAAACTGGTTGTTAGATCAATATTTACTACAGCCAGGAGCGTTGTCATGGTTAGGTGAAGAGTTTGCAGAATACGATTTAGGTTTTCTTTCTTTCATCATGTTTATTGCAACAATTGCAACAATGGTACAATTGGTTGAAATTATAGTTGAAAAATTTTCACCATCGTTGTACAATTCTCTGGGAATATTCCTGCCATTAATTGCAGTAAACTGTGCCATATTAGGAGGTTCATTGTTTATGCAATCTCGAGAAATAGAAACCTTTGGACTAGCTGTTAATTATGGAATTTCATCTGGTATAGGATGGTTTTTGGCCATTTTAGCCATTGCTTCAATTCGCGAAAAAATCAGATACTCAAATGTTCCTGGGCCACTAAGAGGACTTGGAATTACATTTATAGTTACAGGTTTAATGGGAATAGGTTTCCTTAGTTTTGGAGGCATGCTAACAGGAGGAGATGAAGCTCCAAAACAAGCGGCTCAAGTTAATGAAACTGTCAAAATAGAAAACATAGAACCTGTAATTGAAGAAGAAAAAGAAATTGTAACCATTACTAAATCAGATAACTAACATGATTATTTTAGCTGCTGGAACAACCGGAACTGTCATAGCTACTGTCGTAGCATTCTTAGTAATTTCACTAATACTTGTGAGTGTACTTCTTTTTGTTAAACAAAAATTATCTCCTTCAGGGCCTGTAAAAATCTTGATCAATGGCGAAAGAGAAATTGAAGTATCATCTGGAGGAACACTGTTATCTACACTTGGGAATCAGAAAATATTTTTGCCATCTGCTTGTGGAGGTGGAGGAACCTGTATTCAATGTGAATGTCATGTACTCTCAGGTGGCGGAGAAGCCCTACCAACAGAAACCCCTCATTTTTCTAGAAAAGAATTGCAAAGCGGTGCCCGATTATCTTGTCAAGTAAAAGTAAAACAAGACATGGAAATTACCATTCCAGAAGAAGTTTTTGGGATAAAAAAATGGGAAGCTACTGTTGTTAGAAACTATAATGTAGCCTCTTTTATCAAGGAATTTGTTGTTGAAATTCCAGAGGATATGGGCTACAAAGCTGGGGGATATATTCAAATCGAAATCCCAGCGTGTGAAATTAATTATAAAGATATTGATATCACAGCGCATCCAGAGGAGCACGATGACCCAAAAAAATTCCAAGCCGAGTGGGACAAATTTGGATTGTGGCCTCTAACAATGAAAAATACTGAAACGGTAGAACGAGCCTATTCAATGGCATCTTACCCAGCAGAAGGACGCGAAATCATGCTTAATGTCCGTATTGCAACCCCACCATGGGATCGCTCAAAAAATGGATGGATGGATGTTAATCCTGGTGTAGCTTCATCTTATATATTTGCTCAAAAGCCTGGAGATAAAGTTACTATTTCTGGACCTTATGGGGAGTTCTTTATCAACGAAAGTGAATCAGAAATGCTTTATGTTGGTGGAGGTGCTGGAATGGCGCCAATGCGTTCACATTTGTATCACTTATTCAAAACCTTAAAAACAGGACGAAAAGTGACCTACTGGTACGGAGGCCGATCAAAAAGAGAATTATTCTATTTAGATCATTTTAATCAATTAGAAAAAGAATTTCCTAATTTCAAATTCTACTTAGCACTCTCTGAGCCATTAGAAGAAGACAATTGGAAAGTCAAAGAAAATATAGATGCACCAGGAGATGGTTTTGTTGGATTTATTCACAATTGTGTAATCGACAATTATTTAAATCATCACGAATCACCAGAAGACATTGAACTCTATTTCTGTGGTCCTCCACTAATGAATAAAGCAGTTCAAAAAATGGGTGAAGACTTTGGAATTCCAGACGAACACATCCGATTTGATGATTTTGGAGGATAAAATAAATTATCTTTCTATTCACTAAAAAAGCCCAACAGAAATGTTGGGTTTTTTGTATTTTTGTAGCATGTCAAAGCCACTCACAGAACAAGAACTTCATAACTTGGCAATGAACCATGTTGGTAAGGATTTAGAGGCTAGAGGATTCGAATTTGTAGCCATTAATAGTCAATTAAAAAAACACCCACAATTTGTATGTATTGATAAAAACAACCAATATTTTTTTGTGATCGTCCGTGTGGTAAAATTACCAGAAAACCCTAACAATTATGATGTTGTTTGGATGGAAACATTTAAAAAACATGCTTTCGAAAAAGATGCAAAAGTGCTTTATGCCGGGGTAGCTGTAGGAAATCCCAACGGCGAGGATTTACCAGTGTATCTTAATCAAGACTACTTGATGGAATACAATGGTATTCAAGTCATTGAAATCAATATGAACTAATTTTAACAACATGAAAAAAATAGTTTTATTTATTTTTTTAGGGTTGCTTTCTTGTACAAACAGCGTCAAACAGCAGCGTAACTCTGGTGGTGTTTTTGGAACAACATATAGTATTATATACGACAGCAATGAAGATCTTCAGAAGGAATTCGAGCAGATTTTTAAAGACATTAATTATTCAATGTCTACATATATTCCCAACTCTATAATTTCTGAAGTCAATAACAATAGAATTACTAAAATTGACACTCACTTCAAAACAGTTTTTGAGACTTCAAAGCGAGTTTTTGATGAAACTAGTGGTCGTTTTGATCCCACTATTGGGGCGGTTGTTAATGCATGGGATTTTGGTCCTGAGGGAAAAATTGAACAACTTGACAGTATAAAAATAAAAAATCTAATGCAGTCTGTTGGTCTCAATAAAGTTTCTGTGGAAGGATTTCAAATCAAAAAGCCAAGCGCTACTAAAATCGATTTTAATGCCATTGCAAAAGGATATGGTGTAGATCAAATAGGGTATTTTTTAGAGTCTAAAAATGTTTCAAATTTTTTGGTCGAAATCGGTGGAGAAATTGTTTGTAAAGGGATAAATTCTTCAAAAGGAGCCCCTTGGAAAATTGGTATACAAAACCCAAACATAGAGAGTGATATTCCTTATCTCAATAGTGTTGTACTCAACAATAAGGCAATGGCCACATCAGGAACATATAGAAAATATAAAATTGATAAAAATGGACGGCGCTACACGCACATTATTGATGCCAAAACAGGTTATCCGAGCCGATCAAATATTTTGAGCATTTCTGTAATTGCCGAAAATTGTATGACTGCTGATGCCTATGCAACAGCACTACAGACTATGAATTTAGAAGAATTATCCAATTTTTTAAGCAATCACCCTGAATTGAAAGTTTATATCATTTTTGAAAATGAAAATAAAGAATTAGAATATAAATCCTTTAATGGGTTTTAGTCTAACTAATGAGTGTAGCTTCTTTGTCTTTCAAAATACTTTTGTAAATATGATTCCAAAGCATTAATCGGTATTCTAATGCTTGTTTTGCAGTTTTAAGAACTTCATTCCATTTTTCAGTATCATTTCCACAAAGTGTTTCAACCATTTGCAATGAAATTGGGCCATGCTCGTCACCATCAATTTCTATATGTCGTTGTAAATAATACAATAGTTTGCTGTAGCGATTGTCGTTTTCACTCGTTTTGGACTGTTGTATAATTTTTAAGAACATATCTGGAATAACATCCTCTCTTCCAAAGGTGAAAGCAGAAGCAATACAATGCGATTTTTGAGTTTTAATCACATCAAAAGTAAAGTTGATAAACTTGCAAATTTCTGTATCAATTTGTTGTTTTTCCAAAGCTGTATTGATATCATTACCTTGAGATAAGCTGTATAAAAATGCTTTAATACCCGAAGTATCTGCCCGAATTTGATCCATGGCATCTAGATACATTTCATAATGACTCTTCGCCTCGCCAAGTTCATTGACATCGCTTTCTTCTCCCATCACAATTTCATTGATAAAACGCGCAGCCTCTCCATGTCCTTTTGGAGTCCATGGAATACAAGTTGTGGTCAAATGATTTTGAAGTGCTTTAAGCAATGACATAAAATCCCAAACAGCAAAAACATGAATTTCCATAAATGTTTTGATGTCATCAATAGTTTCAAGAGTTTTGTAGAGTGGATGCTGATTAATTTGTTGTCTCAAATCAATAAGTTCATTTTCTACATATTGGATAGGCTTCATCGTATAAATTTTATAATAAAACTATGATCTAAATTCTAATTCTTCATCAGTTTCAATACCAAGTGCTTCATTAATGTAGGCAAATGTTGAAAGGAGTTCGGGTTTTCCATCGACTAGTGCAATATTATGTTCAAAATGTGCGCTTGGTAAATTATCTTTTGTTGTAATAGTCCATCCATCGTTGTGATGTTTTATGCGATGTGTTCCCATGTTAATCATAGGTTCAATGGCAACAACCATTCCATCCAAAAACTTTTTTCCACGACCTCTTTTTCCATAGTTAGGCATTTCTGGTTCTTCGTGCATAACACGTCCCAAACCATGTCCTACAAGCTCTCTTACAACACCATAACCAAAAGATTCACAATAATTTTGAATGGCATAACCAACATCTCCAACACGGTTATTTTTTTTGAATGCTCTAATACCTTCATAAAGTGATGCTTTTGTGACCTCCAACAATTTTTGTGTTTCAACAGAGATTTCTCCTACAGCAAATGTGTAGGCATGGTCGCCATAAAATTCATTTTTTAGTGCGCCACAATCAATTGAAATGATATCACCTTCTTTAAGGGGGGTATCGTTTGGAATACCATGAACGACTTGCTCGTTTGGACTCATACAAAGTGTATTAGGGAAATCATATAACCCCAAAAATCCTGGAATGGCTCCGTGGTCTCTTATAAAAGTTTCTGCTAAAGCATCGAGTTGAAGTGTTGTAACTCCAGGTCGAACTTCTTTTGCAAGCATTCCAAGAGTTTTTGACACAATGAGTGCGCTCTCACGAATGCATTCAATTTCTTCAGCAGTCTTTAAATTTAGCATCTTCATACAAAAGCACAAAGATACTTAAAAACTTTAGTTTGATTCTAAAATTTATGCAGTTTTAAACCAATGATTTTTGGCTCATTACAGCTGGTTTATCAATCCCAATTAATTTTAAAATTGTAGGTGCGATATCGCCTAAAATTCCATTTTGAATTTGATCTAAATCATTGTCAATCAGTATGATTGGTACAGGATTAGTCGTGTGTGCAGTATGTGGTGATCCGTCTGGATTGATCATGGTTTCACAGTTTCCATGATCGGCAATAAGTAGGGTGGTATATTGGTGTTTTAAAGCGGTATTGACCACATCTTTCACACATTCATCCACGGCCTCACAAGCTTTAATGGCAGCTTCCATAACACCCGTATGACCAACCATATCTCCATTGGCAAAATTTAAGCAAACAAAATCAGTTTTTTCTGCTTCCAATACAGGGATTAGTGCATCACGTAGTTCATAAGCACTCATTTCGGGTTTAAGGTCATATGTGGCCACTTTTGGAGAATTTTTTAAAATGCGTTCTTCACCCTTAAAAGGCGTTTCTCTACCCCCTGAAAAGAAAAATGTAACATGTGGATATTTTTCAGTTTCTGCAATTCGAAGTTGTGTTTTTCCATGGGCTTCAAGGACTTCTCCTAAGGTCTCGTTTAGATTTTCTTTGTTGAAAATAACATCAATATTCTTGAAATTATCATCATAATTTGTCATGGTCACATACTTCAAATCTAAAGCATGCATATTATATTCATGAAAATCTTTTTGGCTTAAAGCCTCAGTCAATTGACGACCACGATCTGTTCTAAAATTAAAAAACAACACTACATCACCATCTTTGATGGTCGCAACAGGTTCATTATTGTTGGTAACAATAATAGGTTTTATAAACTCATCGGTTATGTCTTCATCATAACTATTTTGAATGCTAGAGGTTACATTTTTTGAATATTCTCCTTTACCATTTACTAGCGCATCATAAGCAAGTTGTGTGCGTTCCCAACGCTTGTCTCTATCCATTGCATAGTATCGCCCAGTTACTGTAGCCAATTGTACAGATGATTCTTCTAGACGTGATTCTAACTCGGTTATAAAACCAAACCCTGATTTTGGATCTACATCTCTACCGTCTGTAAAAGCATGAACAAATCCTTTTTCTATATTGTTTTCTTCTAAAGTTTCAATGATTCCAAAAAGGTGATTGATGTGAGAATGTACACCGCCATCACTTAATAAACCCAATAAATGGATGGGTTTATTTTGTGCTTTTGCATAAGCAATAGCATCTTTCAAAACCGCTTCATTCCCCAAAGTTTTATTTGTGACAGCTAAATTAATTTTTGCTAAATCTTGATATACAATTCGTCCAGCACCAAGATTCATATGTCCAACTTCGCTATTCCCCATTTGTCCTTCGGGAAGCCCAACATGAAGCCCATCTGTTCTTAGACTTGCATGAGCAAAGTTGTTGTATAATCCATCAATAAAAGGTGTATTTGCGTGATCAATAGCCGATACTTTTGGGTCTGGAGAAGTTCCCCAACCGTCCAAAATCATTAAAATTACTTTCTTATTCATTAGTGTTGGTTAAGCCACAAAGATAAGAAGTTTTTGAATTTTAAAACAAGATAGTTTGATGTAACTTAAATCTGTTATTATTGATATTTTTCTATGGCTTGTTTTATTTTTTCAATCCGATTTTCGGGATCTGGGTGTGTACTCTGAAATTCTGGTGCTCTGTTGGGGCCAGCGGCATCTTTTAAAATTTTCATGACTCCAATAAGTGCTTCAGGGTTATAACCCGCTTGAATCATAAACTGTACCCCAAGATAATCACTCTGAAGTTCATCGTCTCGACCATATTTCATATTAATAAGTTGTGCAACTGCAGCCGCTCCCTGGGCAGCTGAAGGATCGACACCCACGGCCACACCGCTTAAAATGCCTTGCGTAAGTCCATCTTTGGCAATACGTTCTGCAGAGTGTCGCCCCAATACATGTCCAATTTCATGTCCAAGAATACCTGCCAATTGATCAATATTTTCGAGTTTTGAAAATAGTGCGTAGGTAATAAAAATTTGGCCACCTGGGAGTGCAAAGGCATTTATAGTACGTTCATCAGCCAATAAATGAAAATCAAATTTATAGTTGCTATCTTTTGCAATACTATTGTTTACTAATTTTTTTCCAACACGATCCACAGCGTCTTGATATTGCGTGTCTAGATGAAGCCCACCATGCTGATGAGCCATTTGTGGTGCAGTATTCAATCCCATTGCAATTTCTTCGGTTTCACTCAATCCAATGTGCTGTTTTTCATTGGTATATGGGTTAATTTCTTCGCTTGAACAATATTTTAGAACTGCAAACAAAACCAGTCCAGCTCCAATAATTAATCTAATTTTTCTTCCGCCTCTAAGCATAATATTGTGTTTTCCGTCATCAGATTAGACACAATTTATTTAAAAAAGTCACAAAAAATTTAATTGTATTTTTGATTTTTTATAAATGAGACCATATGCAATTTAAAATTATTGTCCCAAAAAATATTCATTTGGTAGTGCCTTTAGTGAAGAAAATGGCAAAAGAATCTATATCTGATGCGCTTCTTTTAGAGCGATTTCAAGAAATGGTAACTCAAAATTATGAATGTGTAGGGGTTTTTAAAGATGAAGTCCTTGTGGGAGTTGCTGGAATGTGGTTTTGTACGCGACATTATTCGGGACGAAGTGTAGAAATTGACCATGTTTTTATAGAAATGTCTTTAAGAAATCAAGGCATTGGAAGTCAGTTATTGACTTGGATAGAAAATTATACCGCATCAAAAGGCTATGAAACTATTGAACTCAACACGTATATAGAAAATGAAAAATCACATGATTTTTATGATAGAAAAAACTATAAAAAATTGGGATATCATTTTTTAAAATCGCTATAACTTTTAGCGTAATAAACTAAGATCTGTTCCAGATTCTACTTCGTAGGCTTCTTTTTTTGGTTCAAAAATTCTTGCTTTCAAAGGGCCTTTAAGGGTGATGCGCTCGCCAGAGACTTCCAAGAAGCTACCTTCTCTAAGCCCAACCACCGATTGTGTATTGAAAAAATGAAACTCTTTAATACGAATCTCTCTTGTTTCTCCCATGTGCTTGCTGTTTGGGTTTGGGTCCAGGTAGTGCGGATTGATATTGAATGGAATGATACCAAGTGTATCAAAACTAGGAGGGTGTACAATTGGCATATCGTTGGAAGTCCCCATCGTTAGGCCACAAATATTACTGCCAGCACTTGTTCCCAAGTATGGTGTTCCAGATTGAATAACTGATTTTAAGGGATCAAAAACATCATTTTTGTACAATTCATTGAGTAATACAAAACTATTCCCTCCTCCAACAAAAATGCCTTTGGCTTCTAAAAGTGCTTTTTTAGGGTTTTCAAATTGATGAATTCCAACAATATTTTTATCAATTTTTTTAAATGCTTTTTGAACAATTTCAGTGTAAGCATCATGACTCAAACCACTTGGGCGAGCATAGGGAATAAAAAGAATAGTTTCAGTAGATTGAAAAAAGAGTGTCAATGTGTCCAAAAGGTATTCTAAATAACCACTTCCATGAATTGTAGAAGTACTAGCAATGATTAGTTTTTTCATTAAAATGATTTTATTGGAACAGCGATTTTTCTTTTGTAAATTTATACAAAATTAAATGAATCCTTTTGACATTACCTTTCAAATATTTTAGTTCTATTGTTTTACTTTTTTTCTTCACTTTGAGTCAAGCTCAAACACGTGAATTTTCAGGAATTGTAAAAGCAGATGGAAATGTAGAAGGTATTCATATCATCAATAAAACATCGTATCGTTACGCAACTACCGACAAAAGTGGGGGGTTTATAATTCAAGCAAAATTATCCGATTCATTATATTTTTCATCAATACAATATACTCCAAAAATTGTGGTAATAACTCCAAATATTGTTAAAGATAGTTTTATAGAAGTGCGTTTAGAAGACAGTGTGACTGAGCTTGATGAGGTTACAGTTGGAAAAATATTAACAGGAGATTTAAATTCAGATATTATTAATTCTGATGCCGAACGTCCTTTAGATTTTTATGATGTGGGTATTCCAGGATATACAGGTATAAGAAAAACACAAATTGAAAGTAAGCTATATGAGGCAGATGCTGGAAAAATGGTATACCTAGGCTTTCCATACGCGATGCTTAATCTTAATAAATTTTTAAATAAAATTACAGGCCGTACAAAAAAATTAAAACAAGCGGTCAAGATTGAAAAAGAAAGAAATATACTCACACACATTAAAGAAGTTGTTGGTCCAGAACTATTTAAAATAGAGAATCTTTCAGAAGACCTTGTGCCTCAATTTTATTATTTCTGCGCTGATGATCCCAATTTTCAGCAACGTTGCGCCAATAGGAGCGATGTGCAAATTCTTCAGTTTTTACAAGAAAAACTAAAGGAATTCAAAGCCAACAATTTATCAGAAAATTAAAGGAATACTTCCTATCTTTGTACCATGATGAATGCTTTGCCATTGTTTATTAGTAGTACCGAAATTGTTTTCATTCTCTTTATTGTGATTATGGTTTTTGGTGCCGATAAAATCCCCGACATTGCAAAAGGGTTGGGTAAAGGCATGCGCACCCTGAAAAATGCTTCAAATGATATTAAAACTGAAATCCAACGCAGTGCAGAAAAGCAAGGTATAGATCCCGATTTGACTAAAGATATCAATGAAGAAATCAATAAAGTTAAAGAAGAAATAGAGGACCTAACAGGTTCAGTTCGTCGAAAATTATAACTTATTTTTTCACGCTTACAGTCAATCCATCACGTATGGGGAGCAGCACTGTTTCCAACCGATGATCTTCTTTTAAAAGGCGATTGTATTCCAAAACAATTTTTGTTGATGCGTCATTTTTATCTATGGCCTCAATGACTTTTCCACTCCACAATACGTTATCAGAAAGAATAACACCTCCGGGGTTTAGTTTATCTATTATTTGATGAAAATAATTAATATAATTGGGTTTATCTGCGTCCATAAATACCAAGTCGAATGTTGTGTTCAATGTTGGAATAATTTCCAAAGCAGGCCCCAAATGTTGATGAATTTGAGCGCCATACTTTGACTGATCAAAATACTTTCTTTGAAAACCTACTAATTCTTCATTGATATCAATCGTATGTAGCACGCCATCATTTTGAAGTCCTTCAGCCAAACAAAGTGCAGAATATCCTGTAAATGTCCCTAATTCTAGAATTGTTTTTGGGCGAATAAGTTTAGATAGCATACTTAAAACACGACCTTGATAGTGACCACTAAGCATTCGGGGTTGTAATATTTTTTGGTATGTTTCACGAGTTAATGCCTGTAAAAGTTCTGGTTCATCTGCTGAATGTTGAACAACATAATCATCTAACTCATCTGAAATGAAATGCATTATCCTAAAATTTTCTGTGTAAACTCTTCAATTTTTTTCTGATCATTACCAAACAACCATCGCAACACATTGTCTTCCCAAATATCATCATATTGTTCTTGATTAATGATGTTTCTTTCTTTTGCTAGATCCAATAATTTTCCTGGGTAGGATGATTGTGCCTCACTTTCCATTTCGCCAAGCGGGTAGGGGTCGTCTAGTCCCATAATAATTTGATTGCTTCCTTGTCTTTTGAGCATCAAATTAAAAGAATCGGTATCGTGAACCAAAGTATCAAAATATATATTTGGGTGTCCAACAGCTTTTCGAGGATGCGTTTTTCCATCAAATAAATCGGGGCGTCCATCAAATCCTTGTATACGTCTTCCAAGATTCATTTGTGCCATTTGTCCTCCATGTGCAAAACAGGTTCTAATATTCGGAAAACGTTCTTGCATGCCGTTCAAGGTATAAAAATGATAGGCATCTCCACATTGAGCCAACATCCAAATCAAATGAAAACGCCATGAGGTATTTTCAAGTTTAATCATTTTATCGCCATCGTAGGGGTGTACTTCAATGGCTAGATTATAGTGGTTTGCCAATTCAAAAATAGCGTCATTTTCTCTATCAAAAACACTTCGCCATTGGCCAATACTATCCATAAAATGTGTAGGTAGGCATAGTACTTTTAATTCTAATGCTTCAACACAACGTTCAATTTCCCATAGAGCTCCCTGTATAAATCCTGGATGGACAACAAAACCACAAGTAAACTTATTGCCGTGCTTTTGTTGGATTTTAGCATTAAAATCATTTTGAAAACGTAAAGCTTTTTTCATCATCTCAAGGCGTAATCCATTGCCATACAATTGAGAGAGATTCAGTACAACAGCATGGTCAATTTTATTTTTTTCCATCCATTCTAGTTTTTCATCAAGAAAAAAACTAGAATGGGTTACTGGACGACTCCAACCTTTTTGAAGCATATATTTTCTTTCGTCATCAACCCAAAAAATTTCTTTGTCTTTCATAAATTGAGGGATTTCCTCCGGATATGGAAGCAAGTGTGAGTGTCCGTTGATGCGCAGTTTACGTTTCATTTTTGTGATTTATAAATTATTTGGAGCTTCCATTTTTGCACCGCATTTATCGCAAGTACATTTTTCAGTATCGGAATAATAGCGGTCAAAAATTGCTGGCATATCCGTTTCAATATTTTTTAGTGTAAATGGTTCTCTATAAAGTTGATGACTACATTGCTCACAATACCATTCCAACGCATCTTGAACGCCTTCTGCTCTTGGATATTCAATGACCAGTCCAACAGTATTGGCACCTCGTTGAGGTGAGTGTGGTACTTTTGCAGGTAGTAAATAGATGTCGCCTTCTTTGATATGCACATCTTTTGATGCACCATTTTCAATTATTTTCAAAATAATATCACCTTCAATTTGATAGAAAAATTCAGGTGTTTCATTGTAATGGTAATCTTTTCTATTGTTTGGTCCTCCAACAAACATCACAATAAATTCACCGTCTTTCCAAACACATTTGTTACCAACAGGGGGCTTTAATAGATCACGATTTTCTTCAATCCAAGCCCTAAAATTAAGTGGTGATACTAGCGTACTCATGGTTTTATTTTTTTTGTTATTGTTATAAAGTTACAAAGATTTTGTTCGTCCACCATCAACTGGAATATTTATTCCATTGATATAGCCTGCAGCTTCACTGGCCAAAAACACAATAGTATTGGCAGTTTCTTCTGGTTTTGCAAAGCGTTTAGCGGGGGTGTATGTTTTCATAATACGTTCCATTTCTTTAAATGACATATTGGCTTTTTTTGCTTTGACTTCAATAATTTCGTTTAAGCGTTCAGTCTTTGTAAATCCAGGTAATACATTATTGACTGTAATTCCATAGGCCCCCAATTCGAATGAAAGTGTTTTACTCCAATTTCCAACGGCATTGCGAATAGTATTGCTTACCCCCAAACCTTCGATAGGTTCTTTTACAGAAGTTGAAATCACATTAATAATACGGCCATATTTCTCGGACTTCATAAAAGGAACAACAAGTTGTGTCAAAACATGATTGCATTTTAAATGTTGTGTAAATGCTGATTCAAATTGTTCTAAAGTCGCCTCTAAAATAGCACCACTTCGAGGCCCTCCTGTATTATTGATAAGAATATGAAATCCTTTATGTGAGTTTAAATATTTTTCAACATTTATTTTTAGTTCTTCAGGATTTGAAAAATCGGCAACGATATAATCATGAGCCGCAGTTTTTGGTAATTCGGATACTATTTTTTTGAGTTTTTCTTCGTTACGAGCCACAAGCGTAACACGTGTACCTTCACTGGCTAGTGCAACAGCAGTAGCATGCCCAATCCCTTGAGTACTTCCACAAACTAACGCCGATTTGTTATTTAAATTTAACTCCATATTATTTTATTCATAATTAATACATACATTTTTTGCTTCCGTAAAAAAGCGTAAGACTTCAAAACCACCTTCACGTCCAACTCCAGATGATTTTGCACCTCCAAAAGGGGTACGCAAATCGCGTTGTAGCCATGTGTTGATCCATACAATACCTGTTTGCAATTGCTCTGAAAAATAGAGACTTCGTTTTAGATTATTGGTCCAAACTGTAGCGGACAGACCATATTTTACATTATTAGCTAGTTTTAGAGCTTCTGTGTCTCCTTTGAAAGGCATTAAAGTAACCACTGGACCAAAAATTTCTTCTTGATTTAATACACAGTCATTAGACGAAACTTCAATAATTGTAGGCTGCATAAAGTATCCATTTTTTCCATTTTCAACAGAAACACGCTCACCTCCATACAAAACAGTTGCTTTCTCTTGTTTTACTTGTTCGATATAGCTCAAAACTTTGTCTAGATGAGGTTTGGAGACTAATGCTCCAATATCAGTGTTTTTTTCTGATGGTAGACCTACTTTTAATTGTTTTACTTTTTCAATAAAATCATTTTTAAATTGCTCATAAATCGACGCTTCTACAAAAATCCGACTTCCACAAAGACAAATTTGTCCTTGATTTGCAAACGAAGATTTAACGGTAGTTGAAAGCATTTTCTTATAATCACAATCTGCAAATATGATATTAGGATTTTTTCCTCCCAATTCGAGAGATAATTTTTTAAAAAGTGGTGCTGCTGTTTTAGCAATATGTGCACCTGTTTTTGTCCCTCCAGTAAATGAAATTGCTTTAATGTTTGGATGCTCCACAATGGCCTGACCTGTTGTGTGGCCCATTCCATGAACAATATTTAGAACCCCTTTTGGAAGTCCTGCTTTGGTGCATATTTCTGCTAACAAAAAAGCAGTATAAGGGGTAACTTCACTTGGCTTTGCCACCACGCAGTTTCCTGCGGCTAGTGCTGGTGCTATTTTCCATGTAAAGAGGTAAAGAGGTAAGTTCCAAGGCGAAATACAACCCACTATACCAATGGGCTGGCGTAAGGTGAAATTGATGCTTTTTTGTGAAACTTGTTCGTGACTTTCACTATAAAACTGTGTTATTGCTTGGCTGAAAAACCTAAAATTAAGTGCTGCTCTAGGGATATCTACTTCTTTAGCTAAACTTAGTGGCTTGCCATTATCCATACTCTCGGCCGCCGCCAATGCATCTAATTTTGATACAATCAAATCGGCTATTTTACGAAGAATCTCACTACGCTGTCCGACGGATGTTTTAGACCACGAAGCAAATGCAGTATTAGCCGCTTTATAGGCCTCTTCAACATCTTTATCAGTCGAATTGGGCAGTCTACCATACACTACACCAGTACTCGGGTCTATGGCCTCTAACCATTCGTTGTTTGAGGGCTCGCAATAGGTTCCGTTGATGTAATTTTTTATGGTAATCATTACTGTTTTTTATAAGCTACTACTTTTATTTCAATCACTAGGTCGGGGTGTGGAAGTTGATGTACTGCTACGGTAGTTCTTGTTGGTCCTGTATCCGTATCAAAAAACTCTGCATAGGCCTTGTTATAATCTGCAAAATCATTCATATTAACCAAAAATGAGGTCACATCGACCACATCTGCTAATGATGCTCCTTCTTTAGCTAAATTTTTATCAATGTTTTGAAGTACTTCTCGGGTTTGAACGGCCACATCCAATTTTTTTGTACCCATACTGTCTATTTGCTCTGCCCCCGCAATACTATTATCTGCTCGTCTAGAACTTGTTCCAGAAACAAAAATAAAATCACCTACACGTTTTGTATGTGGATAGGCACCTCTTGGCGTGACTGTTTCACTCATAATTTAAAATTTTACAGTTAATGATTTAAGGTTTTTGCAATCTTATCATCTTCCAAAATGGAATTGGTTTCTTTTTTAATTTTTTCATGAAGTGATGAAATGGATATATTTTGGTCAATCCCCTCATCATTAATCATATTTAATATGGCCTTATCTTGCGCTCTTCCTCTTGTCATGGCCTCGTGATAGCCCATATCTTCCCTAAAAGTGACCATTGAATATTTAGAAAAATAATCATTTGGGAGTTCTGTTTCTAAAGTCATTTCTAAGGCACGCTTTTTTTGAAAAAGTGCATTTGCAACATGGTCTTTCATTTCGTGGAAATTATCAATAGCCAAGTCTGCAATACCGTCTGTGTCTATTTTTCGCTGTTGTTGAAAGGCTTTAAATGTTTTTTCCCAGTTGCCATCATGCTGCTCTAAAAAAGTATCAAATTCTACAACATCCTCAAAGGAAGCATTCATCCCTTGACCATAAAAAGGTACAATAGCATGTGCTGCATCTCCAAGTAAAAGATTTTTGCCTTTATATTGCCATGGAAAACATTTTACAGTGCCAAGCGGAGCTGTTGGATTTTCAAAAAATTCTGATGCCAAATTTGGCATCAATTCTAAAGCATCAGGAAATTCATTATTAAAGAAATTTAATACATTTTCTTCGGTCGTAAGGTTGTTAAAGTTGTATGTTCCACCCTCGTAAGCCAAAAATAAAGTTACGGTAAAACTTCCATCTAAATTTGGTAATGCTATAATCATATACTCGCCTCTTGGCCAAATGTGAAGTGCGTTTTTAAATGCTCTAAACCCGCCATTTTCAGATGGAGGAATAGTCAATTCTTTATAGCCATGTGTTAGAAAATTTTGAGAAAAACTGAATAAAAACTTACGTTCCGAAAAGTAACTTTTTCGCAGTGCTGAACCTGCTCCATCGGTTCCAAAAATAAGGTCTGCGGTACAGTCAAAAGTTTGTCCATTTTCAGTATTGATGAAATTGGCAGTATTATTTTCAAAATCAACAGCATTACATTTACTGTTGAATTCAATTTTTACATTTTCAAGTGCTTCGGCCTCATCCATTAGAAGTGAAGTAAGCAACTCTCTTGATATCGAATTTATGTATTCGTCTTCGCGCCCGCTGTACCTAGAGAGTTTTGTTTTACCCTCTCTATCATGTAACATACGGCCATGCATTGGAATACAAAGTTTCATAACTTTATCTTCCAAACCAACCATTTTCATGGCTTTGATGCCTCTGTTGGAAAAAGCCAAATTGATAGAACGTCCAGCGCTAATATCAACTTTTCTTAGGTCTGGTCTAAGCTCCATAACACGGACACTGTATCCCCTTTGTCCTAGACGTAATGCCAAAAGTGAACCACACAGCCCAGCTCCAATAATTAAAATAGTTTCTTTTTGTTTCATTTGAGTAGATTTTTTAGGATTTCAACCATGCGAAAGACATCTTCAAAAGAATTGTAAAAAGGAACAGGAGCACATCGAATCACATCGGGTTCTCTCCAGTCTGTAATCACATGGTTTTCAATGAGTTGTTTATGAAGTGTTTTGTCAGCATTTTTTACTTGAATAGAGAGTTGACACCCACGTTCATTAGGGTTGCTTGGTGTGATGATATTGATGTTAGGGTGATTTAATTCGTTAATCAGAAACTCCAAATAAGCAGTAAGTTTTAAGGATTTTTGGCGTAATGCAGTCATGCCTACTTCATTAAACAAATCTAATGAGGCTTTAATTGCTGCCATTGATAGAATTGGAGGGTTACTCAATTGCCAGCCCTCTGCTCCAGGTGTAAAATCTAAAGGTTGTCGCATGTTGAATCGGGTTGCTTTGTTTTGACTCCACCAGCCTGCAAAACGTTTTAATGTTTTATCATTCGCGTAGCGCTCGTGCACAAATATTCCGCCCAAACTTCCAGGGCCAGAATTTAGGTATTTATACGTACACCATGCCGCAAAATCTACTCCAGAATCATGAAGTTCTGGTTGAATATTGCCTACACCGTGTGCTAAATCAATACCTACTTTACAACCCTTGGCGTGGCCAAGTTTTGCAATTTCTTTTAAATCTAAGTATTGTCCTGTATAATAATTGATACCGCCAATCAGAAGAAGTGCAATCTCGTCGCCTTGTTCCTCAAGGATATGTTCTAAATCTTCAATTCTTAATAAAGTTTCAACTTTTCTAGGGTGCCATTCTACAAGACATTCATTGGCATCAAAACCATGAAATTCCAATTGTGTTTGTACGGCATAGCGATCTGAGGGAAATGCGTCACTTTCAATTAATATTTTACAGCGTTTTGGTGTAGGATTATAAAAAGAAACCATCAACAAGTGAAGATTTGTTGTGAGGGTATTCATCACCACAACTTCAATGGGTTTTGCGCCCACAATTTTAGCCATACTCTCTGTAAGAAATTCATGATAAGGCATCCATGGATTTTTGGCTTCAAAATGACCTTCAACACCAAGTTTGGCCCAGTCGTTGAGCTCTTGATCTATGGCCAATTTTGTGGATTTTGGTTGCAGTCCAAGAGAATTTCCCGTAAAATACAACCAGTTTTTTCCATTATCTTCTTTTGGAATATGAAATGCATTTCTGTATGATGCCAATGGATCATTTTGATCCATTTGCTGAGCAAATTCTAGATGTGATTTAAATACCAGCAAGACAATTTGTTTTGAGTGTACTCAAATGTAGGTAATTTTAGCCGATTATAAAATTGAGTTAGACTTGTGAAAATCAGTGGTTTTCTTTTAACAAATGTGGGAATTTAGCTTTAAAACGCTTTAATCTTGGAATAGAAACATTACGAACATAAGGATTATTGGGGTGCAAGCGCTCATAGTTTTGGTGATAATTTTCGGCTTTCCAAAATTTTTGAAATGGGTAAACCTCTGCGGCTACGGTTGTATTTTCTGTTTTTTCAATTTTTGCTATTTTCTTTAAGATAATTGCTTTTTGTTCTTGATTTTGATAAAAAATAATCGAACGATATTGTGAGCCTCTGTCTGGACCTTGACCATTAACTTGCGCTATATTTTGAGAACCAAAATATACATCCACCAAAGTTGAAAAAGACACCACCGATGGATTGTAAAGCACTTCTACAGCTTCGGCATGACCAGTTAGGCCAGTATTGCTGAGTTCGTAGGTGGGGTTGTCGGTAAAACCACCCGCATAACCACTAATGGCTTCTTGAACACCATATACACTTTCGTAAACGGCTTCAACACACCAAAAACATCCACTGGCAAAATAGGCCTTAGCAATGCCATTTTCTAGTGGAACTTCTATGGGTTTAGCATTGACAACCGCTTGTTGTTTGGTGTTTTGTGTGTTGTTGTTTTGACAACTTATGCTGTTACAAAAGAGTAGAGGAAGGAGTAAAAAGATGTTTTTCATGGTACATATGTTTGGGGTAAAATTAAGCATCCACCAATGGTATTTTGTGAAATTTTGGTTAAAAATCTTATATATCGACGATTTTAATTGTTGCCAATAGTTTTTATCAGTTACAATTTTTCATTCAAGTCTTGTCTTCCAACAATAGCCATTATTTCCACAATATTTTGATTGATTCTGTAGTAAATACTATCAACTCCACATGCACAACGTCGATATCCTTTTTTTATGTAATCTACAGATTCAAAGGAAAAAGGGCGTTTTGCAATAATGTCAAAATATTCAAAAAACGATTCGAAATAGTGATCCGCTTGGGTAATTCCAAACGTTTCAACGCCATAATGATGAATTCGAATCAAGTCATTTTTTGATTCGTTGGATAATTTATATTTAGCCATTGAGTAAAGACTTTGATTGCGCTAAAATACTTTCTTTAGTGTCATTCGTAAATCCACTATTTTCGGCTTTTTCCAGCTTAGCTCTAATCCAGTCAATTTGAATTTGTTGTTTTCGGGCTTGTCTAATCAAGTCGTTTACTAACTCACTTTTACTTGAATATTCTTTATTGTTTACTTGGGTTTTTAGCCACTCGTCATTTGGCTTAGTGAATGTTATACTTTGTCTAGACATAATTTTTACTTTGATTCAAATATACACCAAAAACGCATCATTATCAAATTGTTGCCAATAGTTTTTCCCGTCGCTAGCGCGAGCATCTTTGCTCGTGCTGGTATAGACACAAGCGTGGACGCTTGCGCCAGCGGGGGGAGTTTTTTTGTCCTAGATGTTTATTGCAATAAATCAGAAAGTTTAAACGATTTGACTTTAATTTTACCATCACTTCCATCATTTCCATCTCCACCGTTTGGGCCATTTGCTGCAACAACATTATGTCCTACTCTACAAGGTCCACTGTTTCTCCCACCTTTACCGCCTCTTCCGCCTTTACCACCTTTACCACTATTCGTAGAGAATATAATATCGTTTAATTCAAATACGATAGGGTTGTAGATTGTAAATATGTTTAAATTTCCACCGTTTCCACCTGGTTTACCTCTACGACCATCTTTGGCTGGACTTCGGCAATCTATCCCGTAACGACTTCTGCTATTTCTCCCATTATGTCCTCTTGCGCCATTTTTTCCATTATTTCCAGATAAGTCGATTTTTAACAAGCCTGTGAATGATTCAATGTTGTAAATATTAATATCCGAACCGTTTTTACCATCATTAGACTTTTCAGAATAGGATTTGATTTTTGTGTTTTTCGAGATGATTTTATTTGAAATAATTGTCATTTCATTTCCATTTGTTATAATCTCAAAATCAGATAGTTCTAATCTGTCCAGAATCAAGAAAAAGGAATCTAATTCTTGTGGTAAAATAAGTTTACCAATTTTTAGAATTAGTTGTCCGCCACGATCAATTCTTTGATTTAAATCTTGAACTGTGTTGATTGTGGATAGGTCTGTTGTGATAATTTCTGGAATATCTGAAACTGATATGTTTCCAGAAAGTATTGTCTGCGCATAACTACTTATACATAGCGCAGTGCATAAAATTAAAAATGCTTGTCTCATAAGTTCATTATTTAGGTTGGTTTAATACTGTTTTAACCCCCAAATAAACATCTTCAACAACTAAAATTTAGTTTAAAAAAAATAAAATCTACAAGAACTGGTGTAGGTCATTCATGTTTTTGAAGAATAGATTTGGGGGCTATTCATTTCAAATGTATAAAAATTTTTTAAACAAAAAGAAGTGTTGTATAAAAAAAACCCTCACGTTTGGTGAGGGCTTTTGGTATGAGTAGGGTTATTTATTACATAGTAGAAAATAACTTTTCCATTTTTACTCTTTGTTCTTCAGCGAGTTCAGCATCGACCAAAATACGACCACTGTGTTCGTCTGTAATGATTTTTTTGCGAGAAGCAATTTCCATTTGTACTTGTGGTGGAATGGTAAAATATGAGCCTCCAGAAGCACCTCTTTCAATGGGTACAACGGCCAATCCGTTTTTAACATTACTACGAATTTTTGTGTATGCTTTTGCCAAACGGTCTTCAATTTTTGTTTTGTATTCTTCAGATATTTCTAAAAGTACTTTTTCTTCTTTTTCAGTTTCTGCAAGAATAGCGTCCAAATCGCCTTTTTTGTGCTTTAGGTGTTCTTCACGTTCTTTTAAACGTTCTTTAGTGCCCTCAATCACTTCCTTTTTTTGTTCAATTTGAGCTTTAAATTCTTTGATGTGCTTTTCGGCCAATTGGATTTCTAGTTCTTGAAATTCAACTTCTTTTGCCAAAGAATTAAACTCTCTATTGTTGCGAACATTCTTTTGTTGTTCGTTGTATTTTTTGATGAGAACTTTTGATTCTTCAATAAGGTTTTTCTTCGCCTTAATCTGATTATCGATATCTGTAAGACTATCTTCTAGTTTTTGAAGTCGCAGTTTGAATCCTTCAACTTCGTCTTCCAAATCGCGTACTTCAAGAGGTAATTCTCCTCGAACGTTACGGATTTCGTCTACTCTGGAGTCTATGAGTTGCAAATCGTACAGTGCTCTTAGTCGTTCTTCAACAGTTAGCTCTTTTTTATTAGCCATGTTTATTTATACTTTACCGGGTTTGTATTGATCTTTGATAAAAGGACTGCAAAATTAGGAATTTTTTTTGTAAGATAGGTCGCTAAAAGGTTTTTTGTGTATTGTTCGCTTTCATAATGACCTATATCCATCAATAAAATCTGGTTTTCTGCAGCAAAAAAATCATGATATTTCAGATCAGAAGTTACAAAAGCATCTGCTGCAGCAGCCTTGGCTGCAGTAATAGCAAAACTCCCCGATCCACCCAAAACAGCAACCTTTTTGATGTTTTTATTTAATAGTTTTGAATGTCTAATGACGCTACTATTCATTTTTTCTTTAACGTGTTCCAAAAACGCATTCTCCTCCATTGGGGTTTCTAAAGTGCCTATCATTCCCATTCCAACGTGTTGGTTATTGTTTTCCAAAGTCGAGATCTCATAAGCAACCTCTTCATAGGGGTGTGTTTGAAATAGATTGTTTAGAATATTAGACTCCAAATGTTTGGCAAAAACAATATCTAATTTTATTTCTCCTAACTGCTTTAATTCGTGTGGTTTTCCAATGACAGGGTTGGACATTTCATTGCCTTTAAACGTACCAATACCCTCACTACTAAAACTACAATTTTCGTAATTTCCAATGGCACCACCACCAGCTTCAAAAAGTGCTTTTTGGACAGCTTCTATGTCTAATTTTGGAACAAAAGTAGTTAGTTTTTTGATGGTTCCAGATTGTGGTATTAAAATGGATTTATTTTTTAATTCTAATCTGTTGCAGAGTTCTGCATTGACACCCTCATATGCATTATCCAAAGCGGTATGTATGGCAAAAATAGCAATGTCATTTTTGATGGCTTTTTGAACCACACGCTCTACATAAGAATTGCCTGTAATGGATTTTAATCCTTTGAAAATAATAGGATGAAAACTAATAATCAAATTACAGTCTTCTGCGATGGCTTCGTCTACAACTTTTGGAAGCGTATCCAACGTGATTAATACGCCTGTAACTTTAGCATTATTATCGCCAACCAAAAGGCCAACGTTATCAAATTCTTCGGCATAGGCCAAGGGTGCAAGTTCTTCAAGCTGATTGATGATGTCTTGAACTATCATAAGATTTTGTTTAACATCAAAGATAAAATAATTACTTTCGTTGTGATGAAGCTTTTAAGAAAAATATTGTTTCCATTCAATCCACTGTATTATAGTGTTGTTTTTCTTCGCAATAAATGTTTTGATTTTGGAATTTTTAAATCAAAATCATATAAAACTCCCATTATTTGTGTAGGAAATCTTTCTGTTGGTGGAACTGGAAAAACTCCCATGATTGAAACCCTGATTCAACTGCTTCAAAAGGATTATAATGTAGCGGTTTTAAGTCGTGGTTATGGGCGACAATCTAAAGGATTTGTATTGGCCAAGAACACTTCAACAGCAAAAATTTTGGGGGATGAGCCTTATCAAATTGCACAAAAATTTCCAAATGTCACTGTTGCTGTTGATGCAAATCGTCAGCGAGGAATAGATCGCCTTTTACACCTCAATTTGCCGCCAGATGTTATTTTGCTTGATGATGCTTTTCAGCATAGAAAAGTAAAACCAGGACTTTCCATTTTATTGACAGCTTATGATAATTTATTTTGTGATGATAGTATTTTGCCCACTGGAAATCTTCGTGAACCACGATTTGGAGCACAACGCGCTCAGGTCGTTATTGTTACGAAATCACCAAATGATTTAAATTCAATTGAAAAAGCAAATATAGCAGAACGATTAGCGCTTCATCCAAATCAAAAATTGTTTTTTAGCTCTATTGTTTATTCAAATGAAATTGTATCAAAAACAGATTCGATTCTTTTGGAAGAATTAAAAACCAAAAATTTTACATTAGTTACTGGAATTGCCAATGCCAAGCCTTTGGTTACTTATTTAAAACGTCTAAACCTTAATTTTGAACATCTTGAATATGATGATCATCATGAGTTTTCAGAGAAAGAATTAAAAGAAATCAGTTCAAAATCTTTTGTACTCACTACAGAAAAAGATTTTTCAAGACTCCAAACATTGCAACATAAAGCGCTGTATTATTTACCCATCACAACACAAGTTCATGCTATGAGTGCATTAGAAAAAATAGTAAGGGATTTTATTAAAAATTCTTAATAGCTTAGTGTTCTAATCAAGTCAATGATTCTAGAAGAATAACCAGTCTCGTTGTCGTACCAGCCAATAATTTTGACCATTTTTCCCAACACAGAAGTCATTTGTGCATCAAAAATACAGGAGTGAGGATTGCCTATTACATCGATTGACACGATAGGGTCTGTTGTGTATTCCAAAATTCCTTTGAAATTTGTTTTAGCTGCTTTTTCAAAAGCGTTATTTATTTCTTCAACCGTCGTCTCTTTTTTGACATTAAAAGTAATGTCTGTAAGAGAGCCATTTATAACAGGAACACGAATCCCACAACCTCCAATAGTATGAGCAAGTTCAGGAAAAATTTTAGTCAAGGCTTTTGCAGCACCTGTTGTTGTTGGTACAATGGATTGGCCCGCTGCTCGTGCACGTCTTAAATCTTGGTGGGGTTGGTCATGCAAACTTTGATCTGTGGTGTACGAATGTACCGTAGTAATATAGGCCTGATCTATACCACACAAATCATTAATAACTGCTAGCATGGGCGCGGCATTATTGGTTGTACAAGAGGCATTTGAAAGGATATGATCATCTTTAGTAATCGTGTATTCATTGACGCCTAGTACAATGGTTTTGATATCGGTTTCCGTTGGTGGAACACTCAAAATTACTTTTTTAGCACCGTTCTTTATGTGGTGCTCTAAATCTGTTTTTGTTTTGAATTTTCCTGTGGCTTCAACAACAACATCCACCTTATGTTTTGTCCAATCAATTGATTTTGGGTGATTTTTATTTGAAAGCGCAATGGATAAATTATTGATAATAATATGTTCTTCGTTATCTGAAACCTTAGCATCGAGTTTTCCGTGAATACTATCATATTTGAGCAAATGGGCCAATGTTTGGGCATCTGCCAAATCATTAATAGCGACGACTTGAATGTCGTTATGTTCAAGAAGTAAACGAAAGACACGTCTTCCGATACGTCCAAATCCGTTGATTCCAACCCGAATCATTTAATTGATATGTTTTTGTGCTTTGTATGAAGACCTTACAAGCGCACTACTTTCTACATGACGGAACCCTAAATCCAACCCAATTTCTTCATATTCCTTGAATTGATCTGGAGTGATAAATTCTTTTACTGGAAGATGTTTTTTGCTAGGTTGAAGGTATTGACCAATAGTCACAACATCAACATTTACTTTTTTTAAGTCATGCAGTGTTTCTATCACTTCCTCACGAGTTTCCCCAAGTCCAAGCATAATGCCTGTTTTTGTGCGGCGTTGCCCTTGATTTTTCAAATAATTTAGGACTTCTAAACTTTGGTCATATTTGGCTTGGATACGTACTGCTCTTGTCAGTCGACGAACAGTTTCCATATTGTGTGAAACGACTTCTGGCGCAACATCAATAATACGGTCTATATGCTTTTCAATGCCTTGAAAATCAGGGATTAGAGTTTCCAATGTTGTATTTGGATTCATACGGCGAACAGCCTTTACAGTTTCGGCCCACATAATACTTCCCATGTCTTTTAAATCATCTCGGTCTACACTGGTAAGCACGGCATGCTTGATGCCCATAATTTTGATTGAGCGCGCCACTTTTTCAGGTTCATCCCAATCTACAGATTCAGGACGCCCTGTTTTTACCCCACAAAATCCACACGATCGTGTACAAATGTTTCCAAGAATCATAAAGGTTGCCGTACCTTCACCCCAACATTCTCCCATATTTGGACAGCTGCCAGAAGTACAAATCGTATTGAGTTTGTATTTGTCAACAAGTCCTCGAAGTTCGGTGTATTTTTTACCAGTAGGTAATTTTACACGTAGCCATTTTGGTTTTGCTTGACGTTCTTGTGGTTTTGTAAGTGTGTCTGTGGACATGCTTTTATTTTGAACAGCAAAGATACAAAGTATTCCATAAAAAAAATCACAAAATACTAAGATACCAAATGTTAAATCCTATCAGAAATAGAATTCCAAGAATACTCAATATATGCATTATTTTTGAGGGTTTCCAAGGCTTTGGTGTGTGTTTGCTACATATAAGAAGATAATTCATTATGGCATAAAATGGCGCTGTAAGAAATGATAATATGGTGGCAATTTTTATTAAAGTCCCCATTTCTGATAAAAAGAAAAAGAAAATAAAAATTGTTCCAATAAAAAGTAAAATCAACCAAGAGGTGTAGCCATTTTTAAGAGGTTTTTCTAAAATCAATTCCATAGTTTTATTCATGGCTCTTGGCGAAGCATCTAGAGTGGTTAGAGTTGTACTAAACATGGTTGTGAGTGCTGCAAGACCTATTATAATATAGCTCCAATCTCCTAGGTTTTGAGTATACATTTGGATGAGTTGAATAGAAAATTCACTACCATTATTACTGAATGTTTTTCCTGTTCCAAACATGACAAGTCCGCCAAGCATCAAAAAACCAATCCCCAAAACAATAGTGCCCAAATAACCAATATTAAAATCTATTAGCGCAGTTTTTGGACTAAAAACTTTTAGTTCTTTTTTCTTTTGAATGGCCCAAAGCGAGTGCCAAATGGAAATATCTAATGGCGCAGGCATCCATCCCATAAATGCAATAAGAAAAATAATTTCAGCATCAGTTTTTGGAAGTATTTGTGTCCAATCTAAACTAGTTTCAGAATTGTAAAATGCAGTAAAAACAGCAAAAAGTGTAGAGACACTTAGGATGATAATTATAATTTTCATCATTTTATCCAACAATGCATATTTACCAACCAAAAGGAGTCCAAAGCATATGGATAAAATAATGATGGTCCAAATTACCATACTAATATGAGCACCAAAAAGCGATGAGGCTATCCCTGCAGTAACAATGGTGACTGCAGTTTGGATGGTAAACATGGTTGCAAACGTTAGTAGGGCATAGATTTTAAGTACATTTTTACCTAATTTTTTGTAGCCATCAAGAAGGCTCTCACCAGTTGCTGTTGCATATCGAGGGCCAAACTGAAAAAAGGGATATTTGATGAGGTTGATTAAAAGCAATGCCCATAGCAATCCAAAACCAAAATTAGCACCAGCTTTTGTAGATTGTACCAAATGTGATACGCCAATGGCTGCACCAGCAAACAAAAGTCCAGGGCCTAGTTTTTGAAAGAACTTTATCATGTTTTGGAACGAATAATACAGGCTAAAAGTTTTCTGGCTCGAAGCAGTTTTACCTTAACATTATTAATGGGGATATTGATTGTTTTTGCTATTTCTTGGTAACTTTGTTCTTGAAAATAGCGCAAATGAATAATCTCTTGATGATGTGGTTTTAGCTTTTTAATATCTTTTAGAAGTTCTGCCAAATTTTGTTCTGTAATGAGCTTGTCTTCAGCAGATGGAGCATCGTCTTTAATCCAATACACACGATTTTCATCTTCTTCTGTTGTTTGATTTGTAAGTGTGTTTTTTTGTTTTCTTAAACTGTCTAAATGTGTGTTTTTGGCAATGGTAATGAGCCACGTTTTGAATTTAAATTTAGAGTCAAAAGATTTAATTTTATAAAAAGCTTTAAAAAACGTTTCGATGGTAATGTCTTCTGCATCATTTTCATTTTGGGTACGTTTGAGCATAAACCCAAACACATCATTCCAAAAAGTTTCCAATAAAAAATTGAAGGCCATTTGGTTGTTTTCTTTAGCTTTTATGATGGCTTCGTTCAGTTCCAATACAGTCGTTTTGAATTTAAACTCGATATAAATATAATAAATTGTATGACAAGCTGAAAAACTTCAAACAATGGTAATGCAATAATAAGTTTTAAATCTTGTAATTTTTTAGCAATAATGCCATAACTAATATATTGAATCAAATAGCGTCCAACAATTAATGATATAATTAGTATTTCTAGTTCTGTTGTACTGAAAAACAATAAAAAAGGCGCTAAAAAATAAAATGTAAAATGACTTAAAAACAAAATGGCATTGGCAATTTGAGCAGACGGTTTACAATGTCTTAGCTTTAAATCATTTTTTGTTTGCTTTAGGAACCATTTTTTAAAGTTTGTTTTTTGTACAGGAGTAACAAAGCTATCTTTATGCAAACAAAAAGTGGTGTTCGATTTTTTAGCAACTTCATTTGCAAACAATGTGGTTTCGCCAAATGGAATTTCCATATGTTGTACAAAACCATTGGAACTAAAAAAAAGTTCTTTAGAGTAACTCACATTTGCAGATGTTCCACTGTAATAGACTCCTATTTTACCTAAAGTATAGTTTTTTATGGTACGTAAGAAATCAAAAAAACGATAAAAATAATTGTAATTGGTATATTTTACATATCCAATCGCTATTGATTTTTTCTTAGATGCTGCGGCCATAAGCTGAAGTCATGAGGTAGATTGAGGCTCAAAATTGATAGAGCTTAGCACCAAATTTTCGTGAGTTGCTGCTTTTATTCCAAGAGTAAGCGCATATTTTTTGCTCGCCCAAAAGGCTTCATTGTTTTTAACATCAATGATTTTTAAAGTGGGGTTTTTCTTTTGAAAATCATCCATGACCTCCAAAGATTCATCTGTTGATGCATGATTGATTAAAACAATTTCAAAATTTTCATGGTTTTGTTTTAAAAAAATGGGCAGTTGTTTTTTTAAAAGCGCTGCTTGATTTTTTGTATATAAAATAAGAGATACCTGAGAATTTGATAGTTCCAGTGAGTTAGAAACATTTTTGAAATTCAATACAGCAGAACAGAAGAAAATAATTTCAATACAAACTGCTGCTATAAAAACATATAGTAAAACGGTCAAATACATTTTTTGGGGTTATTATTTTTCGTTGTTTTCGCAATCCCCAAATTGATCGGGGGTTTTTCCACAAAAGCCACAGGCTTCACCTTCTGTATTCAGCATTGGATTTTGACTGGCGCAAGTTCCACTAAATTCACCATCTTTTTTGGCCCATATTTTAAGTGAAATTCCTGCAATTCCAAATCCCAACAATGCAAGGGTTATCAAAAGTAGTTTCATATTATAAAAATGATTTGTACAAAGATACAACTAAATTAAAATAAAAAAATAGGGTAAAAAATGTGACTTTTTTGAAATATATGTGTCCTATACTATAGTAAATAATAAATATATTTATCATGAAAAAACTTTTTGCAGAATTTTTTGGAACATTTTGGCTCGTATTTGGAGGTTGTGGAAGCGCTGTTTTCGCCGCCGCTTACCCAGAGTTAGGTATTGGATTTCTAGGGGTTGCTCTTGCCTTTGGACTTACTGTTTTGACGATGGCATACGCCGTTGGACATATTTCGGGTGCACATTTTAATCCTGCCGTGTCTTTTGGACTTTGGGCAGCAGGTCGATTTGAAGCAAAAAATTTATGGGGCTATATTTTGGCACAACTTTTAGGTGCTCTTGTAGCTGCCGGAACTTTGTTCTTAATCCTTAGTGGAAAACCAGGTTTTGAAACGGTTGGTGGATTCGCCTCCAATGGCTATGGTGCGCTATCGCCAGGTGGATTTTCTATGACCTCTGTTTTAATTGCTGAGTTTGTTTTAACAGCATTTTTTCTGTTTATCATTTTAGGAAGTACAAGTAAAGATGCGCCTAGTAAATTTGCACCTATTGCTATTGGTTTGGGGCTTACATTGATTCATTTGATCAGTATCCCTATTTCAAATACTTCTGTAAACCCAGCACGTTCAACAAGTCAAGCACTTTTTGCTGGTGGGGATTATCCTGCACAACTTTGGTTGTTTTGGCTCGCTCCAATAGCTGGGGCTATTGTTGCTGGGCTAATTTGTAAGGCTAGTAAAAAGTGTTGTAATTAGAGTGTAAATAATCACAAAATATTCACCTCTGCTTCCAAAGGAATACCAAAGATGGTATCAATAGCCTTTTGAATAGTTTGTGAAAGATTTAGAATATCTTTGCCTTTGGCTCCCCCATAATTGACAAGGACTAGGGCTTGATTTTTGTGAACACCATAGTTTCCAAAATTTTTGCCCTTAAATCCTGCTGTTTCAATGAGCCAACCCGCTGGAATTTTTATTTCTTGTTCTGAAACAGGGTAGTGTGGTATGTTTGGGAATTGCGATTGTAATTCCTTAAATTTTGATACTGTAACTACAGGATTTTTAAAAAAACTTCCACTATTTCCAAGACGTTTTGGGTCAGGAAGTTTAGATTGACGTATTGCAATTACAGCTTTTGAAACATGTTGAATTGTTGGACTTTTTACATTCATTTTTTTCAACTCGTCATTAATAACACCATAACTAGTTTTGAGCTTGTGGTCTGTATGAGTGAGTTCAAAGGTCACAGATACAATGATATATTGTCCTTTGACCTCAGACTTAAAAATAGAATTTCTATAATCAAATTTACAGTCTGCTTTTGAAAAAGTTTCAATCTCTAGCGTATGTAAATTCATAGCTTCGCACTCAACAAAAGTATCTTTAAGTTCCACGCCGTAGGCACCAATATTTTGAATGGGTGCAGTCCCTACATTTCCTGGAATTAGCGATAGATTTTCCAATCCGCCTAAATTTTGTTGTAAAGACCAAAGCACAAAATCGTGCCAATTTTCACCTGCTGCAACTTTTACTCTAGTGGTTTTTTTACTTTTTTCACCTATTTCTATACCCTTTAGATCCAAATGAACTACAAGACCTTCGATGTCTTTGGTAAAGAGCATATTGCTACCACCGCCAATGACTAAGAGTTTTTTGGGATTTGTCTTTAAAACAACAGTTAAATCTTCTAAGGTTTTTACAGAAACAAAAGATTCTGCTTTAACGTCTATGTCAAAGGTATTATAAGGTTTTAGTGAAATGTGCTGCTGAATCATCCTAGTTTTTTAAATGCTTCAAGTCCTTTTTTGAGAATATTAACAGAGGCAATTAAATCTTCTTTTTTAAGTACATAAGCAATTCGTACTTGATTTTTTCCTAATCCTTTTGTGGCATAAAACCCTGCTGCTGGTGCAACCATTATGGTTGCATTGTCAACTCTAAATTTTTCTAGGAGCCATTGCGCAAAAATATCGGCGTTTGGAATGGGGAGTTCTACAATACAATAGAATGCGCCTTTTGGTGTTGCAACTTTTACACCTTCAATATTTTGAAGTTCTTGAATTAAAAGATTTCTGCGTTCTACATATTCTTCAATAACATTTTCAAAATACGAATTTGGAGTGTCTAGAGCTGCTTCGCTTGCAATTTGTGCATATGTAGGAGGAGAGAGTCGAGCTTGAGCAAATTTTAAAGCTGTGTCACGAACACTTTTATTTTTTGTTACCATACACCCAATTCGCGCACCACACATGCTATATCGTTTCGATACAGAATCTATCATTATTGCATGCTCTTCTAAGCCATTGATGGCCATGATAGAGTGGTGTTTATGACCATCGTATGTAAATTCTCTATAGACTTCGTCAGCGATTAAAAACAAATCATGTTTTTGAACTAATTTCGTAAGCTGTAAAATCTCTTTTTCACTGTATAAATAGCCTGTAGGATTTCCAGGATTACATATAAGAATTGCTTTTGTTTTTGATGTAATAAGCGCTTCAAAAGTCTCAATAGCTGGTAGTGCAAAATTTGAATCAATTTCAGAAACAACAGGAACAACATTCACGCCTTGTGCAGCCGAAAACCCATTGTAATTGGCATAAAATGGTTCTGGAATAATGATTTCGTCATCTGGATCCATAATGCTACCAAAAGTAAAAAGCAATGCTTCGCTACCGCCTGTGGTTATGATAATGTCATCAGGGTTTACTTCAATATGATGTTTTTTGTAGTAGCGTGCCAATTTTTGTCTGTAGGTTTCAGAGCCTTCAGATCGACTGTACGCCAATACATTAAGGTTGTTGTTTTTTACAGCTTCTAATGCCACTTTTGGCGTTACAATATCAGGTTGTCCAATATTTAAATGATACACATGTACGCCTTCCGACTTAGCTAATTCGGCATATGGAACCAGCTTTCGGATTGGTGAGGCAGGCATATTAAGGCCTTTATTTGAGATTTTTGGCATATCAATTTCTATTGAAGTTTAATGTACAAATTTATTTAAAGTTCAGGGAAAATAAAATCTAATCAAATGTAATTATACAATTTTATATTCATGATATCAAATAAAAAAAGCATCTTAAAAAAAGATGCTTTTTTATTGATGTTTTAAATGATAATCTATTGTTCTATAACACTTTTTTTAGTGGATTTCATCACACTCGTTGTTGAGTTGGGGTCAATAACAGTCCCTTTAATTTTAAGCGCAACAGTAGGCGTATCCGCATTTGAGGTCACAGTAATCGTTTTTCGTATGGGATTAACTCTGTTGGTGTCATATTTAACTTGAATTTCTCCAGATTCGCCTGGTAAAATTGGACCTTCAGGTTTTTTTGGAACTGTACAGCCACAACTTGATTTTACTCCAGATACAATTAATGGAGCGTCTCCAGTATTAGTAAACTTAAAAACACGAAGGCCATCTGCGCCTTTTTCAATTGTTCCGTAGTCAATTACCTTGGATTCAAATTCAATTTTTGCAGTTTTTTCTTGTGCATAGGTTTGCAAAGCAAAAACGCTAAGTAGTAATAATGTAAATAGTTTTTTCATGGTAGTGAAATTTTAGTTGAATTGTAAATTTAGAGACTTTTTTATAAAATCAAAAATTGTACTCATATAATTCTAGTTTATTTAATTTTAAAGAACCCAAAATATGAGTACTTTTGTAGACTTTAAGACAAAAATCGTTCCAAAATATGAGTATCCCATCAAAATATGATGCACAACAGGTAGAGCAGAAGTGGTATGACTATTGGATGAAACACCAATATTTTCATTCAAAACCAGATGAAAGAACGCCCTATACCATAGTTATTCCACCACCAAATGTGACTGGAGTACTGCATATGGGTCATATGCTAAATAATACCATTCAGGATGTATTGATTAGACGTGCACGACTTATGGGCAGAAATGCCTGTTGGGTGCCTGGTACCGATCATGCGTCTATTGCAACTGAAGCCAAAGTTGTTGCAAAACTTAAAGAACAAGAGATCAATAAAAATGATTTATCCAGAGAAGAATTTATGAGTCATGCTTGGGACTGGACCAACGAGTATGGTGGGGTGATTCTAAATCAATTAAAAAAACTTGGGTGTTCATGCGACTGGGAACGTACGAAATTTACGCTAGACGATGACATGAGTGAATCGGTGATCTCTGTATTTGTAGATTTATTTAATAAAGGACTTATATACAGAGGATACCGCATGGTAAATTGGGATCCAAAAGCACAAACAACCCTCTCTGATGAAGAAGTTATTTATGAAGAGCGTCAAGGGAATCTTTATCATATTGAATACGCCATTGAAGGTAGAGATGAAAGAATCACTATTGCCACCACACGACCAGAAACTATTTTGGGTGATTCAGCAATATGTATCAATCCAAACGATGAACGTTTTTATCATTTAAAAGGTAAAAAAGCAATTGTTCCCTTGTGTAATAGAGTCATTCCAATTATCGAGGATGAATATGTTGATATGGAGTTTGGAACAGGCTGTTTAAAAGTTACCCCTGCACATGATGAAAATGATAAGGTATTGGGGGACAAACACCAATTGGAGGTTATTGATATTTTTAATGCAGATGCAACGCTAAATAGCTATGGCTTACATTACGAAGGCAAAGATCGTTTTGTAGTTCGTAAAGAAATTTCTAAAGAACTAGAAGCCAAAGGGTTTTTGATAAAAATAGAACAACACACCCATAAGGTTGGCACTTCGGAGCGTACCAAAGTTGTTATAGAACCACGCCTATCCGACCAATGGTTTTTAAAAATGGAAGACTTGGCAAAACCTGCTTTGGATGCTGTTTTGAAAGATGAAACTATAAAATTATTTCCAAAAAAATTCAATAACACCTACCGCCATTGGATGGAAAACATTCGCGATTGGAATATTTCTAGACAATTATTTTGGGGACAACAAATTCCAGCCTATTATTTTGGGGATGGTAAAGATGATTTTGTTGTTGCCAAAACAAAAGAGGAAGCACTCAAATTGGCTCAAAATAAATCACAAAATTCTGCCATTCAGCTTGACGATTTAAGACAAGATTCAGATGTTTTAGATACATGGTTTTCGTCTTGGTTATGGCCAATTTCAGTTTTTGACGGGATAAGAAATCCTGAAAATGAGGAAATTAATTATTATTATCCAACAAATGATTTGGTTACAGGCCCAGATATTTTATTCTTTTGGGTTGCAAGAATGATTGTTGCTGGTTTTGAGTTTAAAGATGAAAAACCTTTTGAAAATGTTTATTTAACAGGTTTGGTACGCGACAAACAACGCCGAAAAATGAGTAAATCTTTAGGTAATTCACCAGATGCATTACATCTTATAGAACAATTTGGAGCCGATGGTGTTCGCGTTGGACTTTTGTTAAGTTCTGCTGCGGGGAATGATCTGTTGTTTGACGAAGCACTTTGTCAGCAAGGAAAAGGATTTGGAAATAAAATTTGGAATGCATTTCGTCTTATTCAAGGTTGGGAAGTTGCTGATATTGAGCAACCCAAATATGTAAAAACTGCTTTAGATTGGTATGCTTCAAATTTTCAAAAAGTACTTAGCGAAATCGAAGATCACTTTTGTAAATACCGTTTGAGCGATGCACTGATGTCTGTTTATAAATTGGTATGGGATGATTTTTGTTCATGGTTATTAGAAATGATCAAACCTGCTTATGGAGAAGCAATTGATCGAAAAACATATCATCAAGTTGTGGATGTTTTAGAGCAAAATTTAAAAATTTTACATCCTTTTATGCCATTTTTAACTGAAGAAATTTGGCATTATCTGAAGGAACGTACTCCAGAGCAAGCGCTCATTGTTTCTAATTGGCCAAGTTCAGAGCCTATTAACACTTCACTATTAGAAGAATTTGAATTTGCTTCGGAAGTGATTTCAGGGATAAGAAATTTGAGAAAGGAAAAACAAATTCCATTTAAAACTGCTGTAGAACTTCACGTCATTAATAATGGTGAAAATTCTAAAACTTTTGATGATTTAATTTCAAAACTTGGTAATATTTCTACAATTAAGTATACGGATTCAGGTGTTGATAAAGCATTTTCATTTCGTGTAAAATCTAATGAGTATTTTATGGTTGCAGATATTGCTATCGATTTAGAGGCTGAGGTGTCAAAACTTGAGGAGGAATTGGAATACACTAAGGGATTTTTGAATTCGGTGCGAAAAAAACTTTCAAACGAACGTTTTGTTTCCAATGCGCCAGAACAAGTGGTCGCAAGCGAAAAGAAAAAAGAGGCCGATGCTTTAGCTAAAATTGAAACTATTGAGGCGAGTCTAAAAAACCTGAAATAAACTTATTTTCTGTAAATTAAATAGTCCTTAGCCAGTTCTATATAACGTTTTTTGGCTTCATTTTGAGTAATATCCTCTACCTGAAAAAGCGCATTTGTTTTAAATGCATTGATGATGGCTTTACCGCTTTTTGGACGGGAGTAGTCGTTGGTTGCCTTTTTGTAAAACGCATACAATTTTAAAAGTGTATCTGCAGGAAACGGTTCCTCATGATTGTTGATACTTTCTACAGCAGCTTGAAATTCTTTATCTAAATCTTCATTTATCATCTTAAACTTCTGAAATGATACTCTCACCGCCTTTTACTTTTTGGTTTAGCTCTACTTTAAGTTTGGTATTCAAAGGTAAAAATAAATCTACTCTAGAACCAAATTTTATAAATCCTGCATCACTACCTTGAATTACATTTTGGTCTTTTTGAGCATAATTAACAATTCTTCGTGCCAATGCACCGGCAATTTGTCTGTAGAGTACTTTTCCAAACATTTTGTTCTCTAGAACTACCGTTGTACGTTCATTTTCTTCACTTGCTTTTGGGTGCCATGCTACCAGATATTTTCCAGGATGGTATTTGCTAAAAAGTACTTTTCCTCCAATGGGATAGCGTGTTACATGAACATTAATGGGCGACATAAAAATACTAACCTGAAGGCGCTTGTCTTTAAAGTATTCAGTTTCTTCTACTTCTTCAATAACCACTACTTTTCCATCTACTGGAGAAATGAGATGTGCATCGTTGTGTTTTGTATGTCTTTTAGGATTTCTAAAAAATTGCAAAATCAAAATTAAAACAACCAATAATGTAATTTGCAGAGTTTTTACCAGCCATTGGATTTCTATGTTATCAACTAATATAAATAATCCCCCCACAATAAGCAGAGTGATTACAATAATTTTTTGGCCTTCTTTATGAAACATAATGTAATAATCTTAAAAATAAATAAATAAATGGTGCAACAAATATAGCGCTATCTAGACGGTCCAAAAGACCACCATGTCCTGGCAAAAGGTTACCGCTGTCTTTTACTCCAGCTTGGCGTTTGTATTTGGATTCAATAAGGTCGCCTAAAGTTCCAAAGACACTTACTATAACTCCTAGAATCAACCAGTTTGAAAAGAGGAGAATATTAGTAGCTTCAGAAATAAAGTAGCTTCCAACTGCTGTAAAAATCATACCACCAAGAAAACCTTCTACTGTTTTTTTTGGCGAAACACTTTCAAATAATTTTTGTTTGCCAAAGTTTTTCCCAATAATATATGCAAAGCTATCATTAATCCAAATGAGCGCAAAAACACCAATGATGTTTTCTGGGCTATATTGTCCAAAATTATTAGCGATAACCAACAAAAATACTATACCTGCACTGATGTAAAATGTGGTATTGATATAGCGATTAGTGAGTAGCTTTGGTAAGCTTTTACTAGAAAATAAATCTCGTATTAAAAAAAGCAAAACAAAAATAGTAACTGTTAGAAGAATTTGTGTGGTTTCGTTCAAGCCATTAACCGAATTGGTGATAATATCCCAAAACGCAAAAGTGCCAAATAAAATTGAAAAAATTAGGTAAGAAATAATGTTGCGTTGTTCAATTAATTTGTTGAACTCAAACAAACATAATATTCCAAAAATAAAAAATAAAGCAATGAGTACAAATTGGTATTGTGCAGAACATACTAAAATGCTGACAAATAATGCTCCAAATACTATTCTTGTAAAAAGTTCCTTCAAAATAACGTTATAAATCTTCTAGCAAAAGAAGGTATAAATTTTTGGAGCTACTTCCGTAACTTAAAAAATTATCATCTTCAGCGACTTTAAAATGTTTAATGGTTGTAATGTTTGTAGGAATATTTTTATTGTTATTTGCTTTTATGCCATGGAGACCTTCCCCAATGGTTTTAACAATTTGACTCGTTGTGGCAAAAACAATAAAATTTTTGGGCAATTCATTTAGTTTTTTTTCTGCAATTTGATTTGATGAAATCAAAATAGAACCGTCATTTGCAATCAGATACTCACAAGTAGTAAACAGAAAATGACCCTCATTTATGACTTTGGTCGTGTTCCAGTCAAAGTCTTTAAATTTTTTTTTGAGTTTGTTGTTTAACAACAAAGCAGATTTCTCTTTCCAGTTATTTTCTTCTAATATTTGTTGAAGAAAGTCATAAACTTCATTGATGTTTTCGCAATAAAGAAACTTACCTCCGTTTTCATTAAAGTTGATGGTAAAAGATTCATCAATAGGAGTGTCTTTTTTTGGTAAAAACTTATTCTCGTCTTCGTTTTTTTGGTGTTCCTTATCTGATTTTGAGATTGAACCAAATATTTTTCGAAATACACTCATTGATTGAACTAAGGCTGTTGATTAACTTTGTTTCAAATATAAAAAATTTAAAATGCCTATAGTTTAAAAAAACATGATTTTTTTATTCCTCTTCCTCGCTAGGAATATCTTGAGTTGCGTTTTCTTTTTTATTGTCAAAAGGTCTTTTTCCAAAAATAGCTTCTAAATTATCTTTAAAAATCACCTCATCTTTTAGCAATACTTCAGCCAACTCAATGAGTTTATCTTTGTTTTTTTCAAGTAAAGCAATGGCTCGCTGGTATTGTTCTTCTATGATATCTGAAATTTCTTTATCAATAAGCTCAGCAGTTTGCTCACTGTAGGGTTTTGTAAACCCATATTCATTCTGACCAGAGGAGTCATAATACGTTAAGTTTCCAACTTTGTCACTCAGGCCATAAACAGTTACCATAGCACGTGCTTGTTTAGTAACTTTTTCCAAATCGCTTAAAGCTCCGGTTGATATTTTATCAAAAATTACTTTTTCTGCGGCTCTACCTCCAAGTGCTGCACACATCTCATCCAGCATTTGTTCTGGTCGTACAATAAGGCGTTCTTCGGGCAAATACCATGCAGCTCCCAGAGATCGCCCTCTTGGAACAATTGTCACTTTGACTAGTGGAGCAGCATGTTCTAGCATCCAACTTACTGTGGCATGACCAGCTTCATGAAAGGCAACTGCTTTTTTCTCTTCTGGAGTAATAATTTTATTTTTCTTTTCTAATCCTCCGATTATTCGATCTACAGCATCAAGAAAATCTTGTTTTTCAACGGCTTTTTTGTTGTTTCTAGCAGCAATAAGTGCGGCTTCGTTACAGACGTTTGCAATATCAGCGCCAGAAAACCCTGGAGTTTGTTTTGATAAGAAATCAGTATCTAAATCTTTAGCTTTTTTCAAAGGCTTCAGGTGGACTTCAAAAATTTCTTTACGCTCTCTAATATCAGGTAAATCAACATAAATTTGACGATCAAAACGTCCTGCACGCATCAATGCTTTGTCCAAAACATCTGCCCTGTTTGTAGCGGCTAGTACTATTACATTTGTGTTGGATCCAAAACCGTCCATTTCTGTTAAAAGTTGATTCAATGTATTTTCTCGTTCGTCATTTGAACCAGAGAAATTACTTTTTCCACGTGCGCGTCCAATGGCATCAATTTCATCAATAAAAATAATTGAAGGTGATTTTTCTTTAGCTTGTTTAAATAAGTCACGAACTCTTGAAGCCCCTACACCCACAAACATTTCAACAAAATCTGATCCCGATAGCGAAAAAAATGGTGCTTTTGCTTCACCAGCAACGGCTTTTGCAAGCAAAGTTTTTCCAGTTCCTGGAGGGCCAACAAGCAATGCACCTTTTGGTATTTTACCTCCTAAAGCTGTATATTTTTCAGGGTTTTTAAGGAAATCTACAATTTCTTGAACCTCCTCTTTTGCGCCTTCCAAACCTGCTACATCTTGAAATGTAGTTTTTGTCTCAAGCTTTTCATCAAACAGTTTTGCTTTAGATTTACCAATATTGAAAATCTGTCCGCCTCCACCTGGACCACCTCCGCCAGAGATTCTACGCATGATAAAAATCCATATTCCAATGATGAGCACAAATGGAATAATAGATAATAAAAGATCGCCAAAAGCATTGGTTTCTGTTCTAAAGTTTAACTCTGTGTTCAAGTCGCGTTCAAGAATAGTATCTTCCAGCTGTTTTTGAAACAATTGCACATCTCCAAATTCGAACTTATAATTTGGTGAAGTCCCTATTGGAATAAGATTTTGCGTTTGAGTTTTGCTGTGGATTTGTTTTTTGGCTGCTTTATCGTTGAGGTAAACTAAAGCTTCACGCTTATTTACGATTTCAACTTTTTGAACATCTCCATCTTTAAGAAATTTAAAAAACTTAGAAGGTGTTGTAGTGACTCCATCGGATGCGCCAAATCCACCTGAAAATATGTTGAATACTAAGAATAAACCAATAACGATTCCGTACACCCAATAGGCGTTAAACTTAAAATTCTTTGGATTTTTGTCTTTTGACATATAAAAATGTTTTAGTAGCTTGTTTCTATTTCAGTAATTATTGCATCACCCCAAAGGTTTTCAATGTCATAATATTCTCTTTTATGTTTTTGAAACACATGAATAACCACATTGATATAATCCATTAAAATCCACTCTGCGTTTTCTGTTCCCTCTATTTGATAAGGCTTTTCGTGAGCAGCTTTACTGACTTTTTTTTGTATCGAATTGACAATTGCATTCACTTGTGTATTAGAATTTCCATCGCAAATAACAAAGTAGTCACACACTGTGTTTTCTATACTTCTTAAATCTAATATGCTAATGTTTTGACCTTTTACATCCTCAATGCCATCAATTATTAAGGCGATGAGTTGGTCTGGATCAGAAGTGTGTTTTATCATATATTCGAATTACATTGCAAATTTATTATTTTTTTGGGTCTAATTACTTTTTATTCTCTAAATAATATTATAATTTAATTATAAATTTACATATGCAAATTATCAAACTCAATGCCATTGATTCTACAAATCAGTATTTACATGATTTGGTTGGTCAAATGTCATTGGAAGATTTTGCTGTTGTAACGGCAAGATATCAAACAAAAGGGCGAGGACAAAGAGCAACAATTTGGCAATCTGAAAAAGATAAAAACCTGATAATCAGTGTTTTAAAAAAAGAAATTGATTTGAATCCTCAACATCAATTTTTGCTAAATATTGTGGTTTCCTTAGCCGTTTTTAAGACGCTTCAAGCGTTTAAAATTCCTAAACTTTCTATAAAATGGCCAAACGACATTTTGTCACATGACAAAAAAATTGGTGGCATTCTTATTGAATTAATATTAAAAAAAAATACCATTAATAAAGCTATAATTGGCATTGGTTTGAATGTTAATCAAATAAAATTCAAAGATTTGCCTTCTGCATCCTCTCTACAAAACATAACTGGTATTCACTACGATTTGGACGAATTGTTGCATAAATTATTGGAAAATTTTAAATACTATTTTTCCATAAAAAACACTGCTGAACTATGGGCAACATATGAAAATCTTCTTTTTAGAAAAGACAAACCTTCAACTTTTGCTGGTCTTAGTGGTGATTTATTTTCTGGAATAATAAAAGGAGTTTCTCAACAAGGAAAACTGATGGTAAAAACCGAAAATTCTATTGAAGAATTTGATTTAAAATCAATAAAATTGCTGTACTAAACCGCTTTTGGAATATTGACGGCTAGAGTTTCAATAAATTTTGAAATAGGCCCTTTAATCATCATCGCCATCATCGGATTAAAGTCTCCATTAAAATTCAGTTGAACTTCACTTTCGTTGTCATTTACTGCAGAAATATGGGCTTGAAGCGAGAAGTCTAATTTTCCACCTGCTGCACCAAGCCTGATAGAGTTTGGCGGATTTTCCTCTTTTTTTTGTAAAACAATTTCAGGCATTCCACTTAGTGCAAAAATAAATTTATCATCATCTAATAATTCAAATTTGCTGATATTATCTGGCATTAAAGCTTCAAAATTTTTCACATTTGAAAGAAAATCATATACGTTTTCAACAGATTTTGAGACGGTTATTTTTGGTGATTCTAAATTCATAATTAGTTGTTTTATGACCATTCAGAGGGTTTTGCATTCCATTGCGTAAGCATATTTGATTCTTTTTCATTGATAAAGTGAGTGTCCAAAGCTTGTTCTAGCAAATTTTCATAATTACTCAGCGTGTACAAGTCGAGTTTATTTTCATCAAAATTCTTTTTGGCAACTTCAAAACCATAACTAAAAATAGCCACCATTCCTTTGACTGTTGCACCAGCAGATTTTAGAGCATCAACGGCTGCCAAACTGCTTTTTCCAGTGCTGATTAAATCTTCAACCACCACTACATTTTGACCCTTTTCAAGATACCCTTCAATTTGGTTTTTTCGTCCATGTTTTTTTGGTTCTGGTCGCACATAAACAAAAGGTAAACCAAGCTCTTCTGCAACCAAAGCGCCTATGCCAATAGCACCAGTGGCAACCCCTGCAATAACATCAGGTTTTCCGAAAGTGTTTTCAAGATTTTTTGCCATTTCACTTTTAATGTAGTTCCTAATGGCTGGATATGAAAGTACCATTCTATTGTCGCAATAAATAGGTGATTTCCAACCAGATGCCCAGTTAAATGGTGTTTTAGGGTTTAATTTTATAGCATTAATATGAAGTAATACTTCAGCGGTTTTTTTGGCGGTATTTTTATCAAAAATCATGTGTCAAAATTATTAAAAAATACTACATTTACTTTAGATTAACTTGTTTTTAATTAACAATGCAAAAAATTTTTGTTGGTAATAAACCAATAGTACTGACTACAAAGGTAGAATCTGAATCAGATTTTAAAAATTATTTGATTGATACTGTTGATATTAACAAGGTACTTCACCATTTAAAAAAAGAAAAATACAAGTCCATTAGATTAATTGGTGATAATGAAGAAGTTTTGCTAAAGAAGTTTTTACGTCTTCTACCGAATATTGTCGCTGGAGGAGGAAAGGTTATCAATTCAGACGGCAAAATTTTATTTATTTTTCGCAATGGAAAATGGGATTTACCCAAAGGAAAAGCAGAACAAAAAGAAACTATTGACCAAACTGCACTTCGTGAAGTTGAAGAAGAAACCGGTGTACAGGGGCTTTCAATTACAAAACCACTCGAAATTACATATCATATCTTCATAAGAAATGAGCAATATTTCATCAAAAAAACCTACTGGTTTGAAATGTTTTCAGATTATATTGGCGACTTTAAACCCCAAAAGAAAGAGGGGATTACCAAAGTAAAATGGGTGGGTCCAAAAAAACTAAAAAAAGTCAGAAAGAATATTTACGCCAACATCGAAGCACTTATTTAAAAAAGAAATTCTTCTTTAGTTCTTCCTAATCCTATTTATTCCCTTATTTTTGCCGCTTAATTTTTATTAAGATGAGAGAATTTATTCGCAAGCGTTCGGCAAATGCAAAAAATGATATTTTAAGTGGTCTAACTGTGGCTTTGGCTTTGGTGCCAGAAGCTGTTGCTTTTGCATTTGTTGCAGGGGTCGATCCTTTGGTAGGCTTGTATGCTGCTTTTATGATTGGTTTAATCATCTCAATTTTTGGTGGACGCCCAGGAATGATTAGTGGTGCAACAGGCGCATTGGCCGTTGTGATGGTAAGTTTGGTTGCTCAAGGCAATGCCATGGGTGAGCCTACAGAAAATTTAGGCTTATATTATTTGTTTTTGACCGTTATTTTAATGGGTTTTATTCAAATTCTTGCTGGTGTAATGAAATTAGGAAAATTTGTTCGACTGATTCCTCATCCTGTAATGATGGGCTTTGTTAATGGACTCGCCATTGTGATTTTTATTTCTCAATTAGGAATGTTTAAAACTGCGGGAGTTGATGGTCTTGTTTGGATGCAAGGTCAAGAACTTTGGACCATGATAGGACTTGTAGCTCTTACAATGGGGATTATGTTTGGACTCCCAAAATTGACAAAAAAACTGCCTGAAGCCCTCATTGCTATTTTGGTAGTTTCAATGCTTGTTATTTTTGGAAATTTAGATGTAGCCACTGTTGGAAGCTTTATTAGAGATGGAGGAGGAGAAGGCCTAAAAGGTGGTCTTCCTCAATTTCAATGGGCTATTTTTGAAGTCATTCCATTCAATTTTGATACACTACGATTTATTGGTCCCTATGCTGTGATTCTTGCTGCCATTGGACTTATTGAATCTTTAATGACTTTAAACCTTATTGATGAACTTACAGAAACTCGTGGAAATTCCAACAAAGAATGTATTGCTCAAGGCAGCGCCAATGTTGTTACTGGACTTTTTGGTGGAATGGGAGGTTGCGCCATGATTGGACAATCCATTATCAATATTAAAGGTGGTGGAAGAGGTCGACTTTCTGGAATTGTAGCTGCTGTTGCCTTATTGGCTTTTATTTTGGTTGCTTCAAATCTTATAGAACAAGTTCCCATTGCGGCCCTTGTTGGGGTCATGTTTATGGTGGTTATAGGCACATTTGCATGGTCTAGTTTTAGAATTATGAATAAAATTCCTTTAACCGATGTCTTTGTTTTGATTTTGGTATCCACGGTAACCGTATTTTTTGATTTAGCAATTGCTGTAATCTCAGGTGTAATTGTGAGTGCTTTAGTCTTTTCTTGGGAAAATGCAAAACGTATTCGCGCGCGGAAACGCATTAAACCAGATGGTACAAAAATTTATGAAATTTGGGGGCCATTATTCTTTGGTAGCATAACAGCCTTTAACCAAAAATTTGATGTCAAAAATGACCCTGATGTTGTAGAAATTGATTTTGTCGAATCTAGAGTCAGTGATCATTCTGCCATTGAAGCTATTTTTAATTTGGTGAATAAATACAACAATGCAGGAAAAACAATCAAACTCAAACATTTAAGTCAAGATTGTAAAGTCCTTTTGTATAAATCAAGTCCACTTTTTAAGGAGGTCATTATTGAAGCCATTGATGATCCACGCTATCATTTGGCAGAAAATCCAGAAGCGTTTACTAAAGGGCTTTCAGAATATTCGTTGTAAATTATTTTGAGTAAACTGCTGGAGGCACCATTTTTTTATAATCTCCCTCGTAGTGAATGATTTCACGTACAATTGAAGAAGATATAAAAGAGGTTTCTGCAGAAGTCAGCAGAAAAACAGTTTCAATGTCGCCAATATTACGGTTGGTATGCGCAATGGCTTTTTCAAATTCAAAATCGGCGGGATTTCTTAGACCTCTTAGTATAAAATCGGCATTAATTTCTTTGCAAAAATCAGTTGTTAAACCCGAATAGGTCATGACTTTAATTTTTGAATGGCCTTCAAATGTTTTTTCAATAAAAGATTTACGTTCTTCCAATGAAAACATATAGGTTTTGGCTGAATTTTCGCCAATAGCAATAATGATTTCATCAAAAAGAGGAATTCCACGATTGATAATGTCGCAATGCCCTAAGGTAATAGGGTCAAAAGATCCTGGAAAAATTGCACGTTTCATGTGTTTATCTTTATTGTTTTTTTGTGGTCACATGGAACATCCATAACATCATTTTTCTATTTAAATAATTTTTGGTTACGGATGTTTCATACGGTAAAGTTAAACATTTTTAGCCATTGCTTCTTCAATTGCATTTGTAAACAGCTCTGATAGGCTTATGCCTGCACAAGCCGCTTGCTGAGGTAGGATACTCTCCTCGGTAAGTCCCGGAATGGTATTCATTTCTAAAAAGTAAGGAATATCACCTTTAAAAATAAATTCACTTCTCGAAAATCCGTCCATTTTTAGGATCTCATAAATGCTTTTGGCCATTTTTTTCACATTTTGTTCTTGAATTTTAGAAAGACGAGCGGGTGTAATTTCTTCTGATTTCCCCAAATATTTGGCCTCGTAATCAAAAAAATCATTTTCTGAAACAATTTCTGTGATGGGCAAAACCAGCACTTCACCTTTGTAGCGAAGCACGCCCACCGAAACTTCCGTTCCGTCCAAATACGACTCAATAATCAATTCATCGTCATGCTCAAAAGCAATGTCTATTGCCGACTGAAGGTCTTCTATTTGATGGACTTTGGTGACGCCAAAACTACTGCCTGCGCGGTTGGCTTTTACAAAACAAGGCAATCCCACACGATCTATTATGGCTTTGGCATTGACGTTATCGCCCTTGTTTAGTGGGTATGAAATTGCGGTAGGGATGTTATAGGCCTTGAGTACATTAAGGCAATCTCTTTTGTTGAACGTTAGTGCCGCTTGATACATCCCACAGCTTGTATGTGGTATGTCCAACAATTCAAAATAGGCTTGCATAAATCCATCTTCGCCTGGCGCCCCATGAATGGCATTAAAAACACAATCAAAATGAATGGTTTTACCATCAATAACGATTGAAAAATCGTTTGTGTTTACCAAAAATTCCTTTCCATCAGCTGCAACATACACCCACTTTTCTTTGGAGATATGGATGCAATAGGCCGTATATAGCTGTTTTGGAAGATGTTGAAAAACTACCTGTCCACTTTTTATAGAAATGGCGGCTTCGCTAGAAAACCCACCCATGATGATGGCAATGTTTTGTGTCATAAATTGAATTTATGCTGTAAAAATATCATTTTTTAGGGATTTCATTTTTTATTTTTAAATAAACTTATACAATCTAAAATATACGAATCAATTTCTCTCAAAAAAATGTTTAGCTTTGCTAAAATTAGACCCATGAATTTTTTAAAGTTTTTATTTAGTAGATCATTAGTCAGACAACTTGGTTTGGCTATTGTGGCTTGTATTATTTTTGCATTTTTAACGCTTAAATGGTTAAAATCCTACACCAACCATGGCGCATTTGTAGAAGTCCCCAATTTGGTCGGTTTATCTCTAAATGATGCTGAAATTACACTAGACAATTTTGATCTTAGAACACAAGTTCAAGATTCATCCAACTACAACCCAAAATATCCCTCGGGAGCTGTAATAGAACAAGAACCATTGGCCGGGGCCAAAGTCAAAGAAAACAGAAAAATATATTTGATTTTAAACCCTTCAGATTATAGAAATGTGCTGGTGCCCAATGTCATCCGTAATACACTCCGTCAAACACGTCCTACTTTGGAAGCATTGGGCTTTAAAGTAGGTGAATTAATTTATGTGAATGACCTTGGAAAGGATGAGGTCATAGAACTCCGTTTTAGAGGGCGAAAACTTAATCCAGGTGATATGATTAGAAAAACATCAACCATCGATTTGGTTCTTGGAAATGGCATTCGTAGATAAATGGAATATATACCCTCATATTCGGAAGATACAGAAGACCTATTTGAGCATTTTGCTTTTACGGTTGATAAAGGCCAACAACCGCTACGGATTGATAAATATTTGATGAATTTTGTTGAAAACGCAACTCGAAACAAGATTCAAGCGGCTGCAAAATCTGGACATATATTTGTGAATGGTGCTGCTGTAAAATCCAATTATAAAGTCAAACCAAACGATCAAATTCGTGTATTATTTGAACATCCTCCACACGAGTATCTATTAGTCCCAGAAGCTATTCCCTTAGATATTATTTATGAAGATGATGCCTTATTGGTAGTGAATAAACCTGCAGGTATGGTAGTGCATCCTGGACATGGTAATTATTCTGGAACATTAATTAATGCCCTTCTTTTTCATTTTGAACATTTGCCCAACAACAGTAGCAATCGTCCTGGACTGGTTCATCGCATCGACAAAGATACAAGTGGGCTTTTGGTTGTTGCCAAAACAGAACACGCCATGACGCATTTGTCGGCACAGTTTAAAGCCAAAACAAGTGAACGGTCATATACTGCCTTGGTGTGGGGCAATATTGAAGAAGACAAAGGCACTATAGATGGGAATATTGGCCGCCACCCCAAAAACAGACTTCAGAATACGGTTTTTGAAGGCGATGAAGCCGATAAAGGAAAACCTGCCATTACTCATTTTGAGGTTTTGGAACGCTTGGGTTATGTTACTCTTGTACGCTGCAAACTTGAAACAGGCCGTACACACCAAATTCGGGTACACATGAAACACATTGGTCATACATTGTTTAATGATGAACGCTATGGCGGTGAAAAAATATTGAAAGGCACTACCTTTACCAAATACAAACAATTTGTAGATAATTGTTTTAAAATTTTGCCACGCCAAGCATTACATGCCAAAACTTTGGGTTTTGTTCATCCCAAAACCGAAGCATTGATGTCGTTTTCTTGTGATTTGCCTTCTGATATAGAACTCTGCATTCAAAAATGGCGCGACTATGCCAAACATGTTCAATAGCATGTACCATTTGTTTTATTGATGGTTGTATCAATAAGATTGAGTTCTAGGGTTTTTATCTTCTAAAATTTGTTGTTATTTTTGTAAGACAAAAACTATATGCTATGAAACTTGTTATTTCTCCAGCTAAATCTTTAAATTATGAAAGTGAATTACCTACGGGTTTTAATTCCACAAGTTGTTTTTTGGAAGAAGCCAAACACTTGAATGAACTTTTAAAAAAGAAATCGCCAAAGGCTCTTTCTGATTTGATGCATATTTCAGAAAAACTAGGAGAACTTAATTATAATCGTAATCAAGAGTGGTCTTTGCCATTTACCCCCAACAATGCACGTCAGGCCATTTATGCGTTTAGTGGCGATGTGTATAGAGGTTTAGATGCTTATTCCATTTCAGAAGAAAAATTAGATATTTTACAACATACTGTTCGTATTATTTCGGGGCTTTATGGTTTGCTAAAACCAATGGATTTGATTCAACCCTATCGTTTGGAAATGGGAACAAAATTTCCTGTTGGAAAGCACAAAAACTTGTATGAATTTTGGCGTCAAAAAGTTACAACTGCACTGAATGATGAAATGCAAGACGGCGAATTGTTAGTTAATCTTGCCAGTCAAGAGTATTTTAAAGCTATTGATACCAAAGTTTTAAAATCGCCCTTAGTTCATGTAGATTTTAAAGAATACAAAAATGGCCAATATAAAACCATTGCTATTTTTTCAAAACTAGCACGTGGACTAATGACCCGTCATATTGTAGAAACCAATGCTAAATCCATAGAGGATCTCAAAACATTTAACGCAGAACGTTATGCTTTTGATGCCAATTTATCCACAGAAAATAAATTGGTATTTACACGCTAAGGTTTAAAGCGAATGGGCACTTCAAATTGATGTGATTCTCCAGCTTCATCACCACTTCCATCACCTGGATTGTTATGGATAATTAGTGTTCCTTTTTCTGCATTTTTTGCATCAAATGTTATAGTTGTTTTAAATTGTACAGGACCAGGCTTCATCCATTCTTCAGTAGCGGACATGATGCCGTAGGCCATTTCTTTTCCATCAGAATCGATGAGTTTAATAATTCCCAATTCACCTTCATGTGCACTCCAAACCCCCATAGAATTTATATTTATCGTTAAAGGTGAAGTTATAACATCATATGGATTTACACTGATTGTTGGCCGCAACGGGGTATTGGTTTTACAATTAAAAATAAAGGAAAAAAATATGAGAATAAATAGTTTTAATTTCATAGTAACATGATTTGGGTTTCCCCAAAACTACTAAATTACTTTAAAATATCATCAATAAATTCATCAATATGTTCTACACCTCTATGGGTCAAATGCTTAATAAATGCACTTCCAATAATAGCGCCTTTGGCGTAGGTTGTGGCCTGCAAAAAGGTCTCTTTATTGGAAATTCCAAAACCTACAATTTGTGGGTTTTTTAAGTTTAAATCTGAAATGCGTTTAAAATAGTTTTGTTGAACATCGCCAAACCCACTTTGTGCACCTGTTGTACTTGCGCTACTGACCATATAAATAAAGCCCTCTGAAATGGAGTCTATATAACGGATTCTTTCATCAGAAGTTTGTGGCGTAATCAGAAAAATATTTAAAAGTTCATATTTTTCAAAAATTACTTTGTACTGTTCGTGATAGACGTCTGCTGGGAGATCAGGGATGATAAAACCGTCTATACCAATTTCTTTGCATTTTCGACAAAATGCCTCTACACCATATTGCAACATGGGGTTAAAATAGCCCATTAAAATCAAAGGAATAGAAACAGATTTTCGAATGTCTTTAAGTTGCTCAAAAATCAATTCTGTGTGCATTCCATTTTTTAGTGCTTGTGTTGAGCTTTCTTGAATGGTTGGCCCATCGGCCAAAGGATCACTAAAAGGGAGTCCAATTTCAATCATATCCACACCACTGTTTTCTAATTTTTTTATAATTTCAACAGTATCATTAAGTGCTGGGTACCCTGCAGAAAAATAGATGGAAAGCAGTTTTTTGTCTTCGTTTAGTTTGGCTTGAATTCTGTTCATCGAGCTTATAATTTAAAATAATCAATGTATGTGTTGAGGTCTTTGTCTCCACGCCCTGATAGACACACCACAATAATATCATTAGGTTTAAAGGTTTTATTTTCAAAAATGGCAAAGGCATGAGCGGTTTCTATTGCAGGAATAATTCCCTCCAATTGCGACAGCATTAGTCCTGCTGTCATGGCTTCATCGTCTGTAACGGGGATAAATTCCGCCCGTTTTGAAGTATATAAATGCGCATGCATCGGGCCAACACCAGGGTAGTCTAATCCTGCTGAGATAGAGTAGGGTTCTGTAATTTGCCCATCTTTTGTTTGCATCAAAAGCGTTTTACTACCGTGAATAATGCCTTCTTTTCCTAAAATTGAAGTGGCAGCACTTTCGCCAGTTTCAACTCCTTTTCCAGCGGCCTCTACTGCAATAAGCCCCACACGTTCATCATCCAAAAAATGATAATAAGCACCAGCAGCATTGCTGCCACCACCAACACAGGCCACCACATAATCTGGATTTTCAGTACCCTCTGCCGCGTTCAATTGCCATTTGATTTCTTCTGAAACAACCGATTGAAAGCGCGATACCATATCGGGGTAGGGATGAGGCCCTACCGCACTTCCAATAATGTAATGTGTGTCTTCTGGATTATTAATCCAATCTCTAATCGCTTCATTTGTGGCATCTTTGAGAGTACGACTTCCCGAAGTTGCTGGGCGAACTTCCGCACCTAACATTTTCATTCGTGCAACATTTGGCGCTTGACGTGCAATGTCAATTTCACCCATATAAACAATACATTCTAACCCTGCCAAAGCACATACTGTAGCGGTAGCTACTCCATGTTGTCCAGCACCAGTTTCTGCAATAATTCTTGTCTTTCCAAGACGTTTGGCCATCAAAATTTGCCCAATCGTATTGTTGACCTTATGGGCTCCAGTATGACACAAATCCTCTCGTTTGAAATATATTTTTGTATTGTATTTTTTAGAAAAACGCTTTGCAAAATAAAGTGGTGTCGGTCGACCAACATAATCTTTTAAGAGTTGCTCAAATTCTGCTTTGAACTCTGGCTCTGCCATGATGCTCAAATATTTTTGTTGTAATTCCTCAATATTTGGGTAGAGCATTTCTGGAATAAATGCCCCTCCAAATTGACCGTAATATCCTTTTTTATTCACGTGATAACTCATAGTCTTTCAATAAATTTTTTAAGTTTAATACTATCTTTTAAAGCAGGTTTTATTTCAAATTTACTATTGACATCAATAGCATAGCATTGCTTTGCAGCAACACTATTTTTAAATTCATTTAGGGTTTCAATTTCTTCTAATCCAATTCCACCACTCAAAAAATAGGGTGTTTTTGAATCGTAATTTTCTAAAATACTCCAATCAAAACAGTAACCATTACCACCAGGATTTGGACCTTTTGTATCGAATAAGAAATAATCAACATGGTCTTCAAAGGGCTTTAATTTTTTAAAGTTGAAATTGTTTTTAACAGAAAATACTTTTATGATTTCTATATTTTTAGTTCTAATTTTTTTACAGAATTCCGCAGTTTCATCGCCATGGAGCTGTACCACGTTTAGACCAAATTGATTAATAGTGTTTGTGATGGTATCGATGGATGCATTGACAAAAACACCAACTTTTTTTATGTTTTTTGGTATTTCGGAGATAGATTCTGAAACGAAGCGTGGAGATTTTTCATAAAATATAAAACCCATATAATCTAGGTTGAGGGCAGAGACCTTCAAAATATTGTCTTGATATTTCATGCCGCATACTTTCAGTTTCATGCTTCTAGGGTTTTAATAAATTCTGTTGCACTTTTACCTGGATTATTTGTTTTCATAAAATTTTCACCAATCAAAAACCCCTGAAAACCAAAGGGTTGTAGTGCTTTTATGGCTTCAGCAGAGCTGATGCCGCTTTCAGATACTTTTACAAATTTATTTGGAATGGAGTGGCTCAACTCTTTACTGTGTTTCAAATCCACTTCAAAAGTTTTTAGGTTTCTATTGTTGATCCCAATCATGTCCAAGCTTGGCATTAGTGCTTTTTGCAATTCTTCATCATTGTGAATTTCCAAAAGAATTTCTAAGTTTAATTGCTTGGCAATTTTTGATAGGTTTTCAATTTCATTTCTTGTCAGCACTGCAGCAATGAGTAAAATAACGTCTGCACCATAGGCTTTTGCTTCAAAAATTTGATAAGGATCGATAATGAAATCTTTTCGTAAAAGTGGCAAATTGCAACTTGCACGAGCTAAGAGTAAGTCTTCTAAATTTCCTCCAAAATATTTGGTGTCTGTAAGCACAGACATTCCACAAACTCCAGCAGTTTGATAACCTTTGGCGACGTCTTGAATATTTAAATTTTGATTAATGACAGCTTTTGACGGCGATCGTCGTTTGTGCTCTGCAATAATTCCAGATTTGCTTTCTGACAGTCGTTTTTTTAATGAGTTTTTTGGTCTATCAAAAAGTACGGATTGCTCCAATTGAGCTACAGGGATTATTGATTTTTTGAGCTCAATTTCCTTTATTTTATCTGCAATAATGCGTTCTAATATACTCATGTTAAACTGCAATTAATTGGGTTAAACATTTCTTGGCTTTGCCGCTCAACAGACTTTCTTTGGCCATTTCAAAACCATCTTCATGCGATATTTGTTTTGCAGTCGCAATGGCCAATCCTGCATTAGCGCAAACCACATTATTTTGTGCTTCTGTACCATTACCAGAAATAATTGTTTCAAAGATTTTAGTTGCTTCTTCAACGGTGTTTCCCCCAAAAATAGCATTAGGTGTTATATTTTTGAGTCCTAAGCTGTTTGGAGAAAATATCAATTCTGAATGGTTTGAAGCAATTTTTGCATTGTTTGTTAGCGACAATTCATCGTAACCTCCTAAGTCATGAACAATACTGTAATTTTTGTCAGTTTGTTGATACAAATAATTGTAAAGACGTAATAATTCAAGATTAAAAACCCCAACCATTTGATGCTTTGGAAATGAGGGATTGACCATGGGCCCCAACATATTAAAAAACGTTTTGATACCCAATGCTTTTCGAATTGGCGCAACGTTTTTCATTGCTGGATGAAATAGAGGTGCGTGTAGTACACAAATGTTTGCCGTTTCAATGGCACGTTTGAGGTGGTTTGAATCATTTGAAAAGGTAATACCTATAGCTTCCAATACATTAGAAGATCCGCAGGCCGATGAAACACCATAGTTTCCATGTTTAGCTACAGCCACACCAGCTCCAGCAGTTACAAAAGAAGATAATGTAGAAATATTGAATGTATTTTTTCCATCTCCTCCAGTGCCACACAAGTCAATAGGGTTATGGTCCTTCAAATCTACCGCAATACAAAGTTCTAGCAAAGCATCTCGAAATCCCTGAAGTTCTGCAACAGTTATGCTTCGCATCATGTAGACGGTAAGAAAAGATGCAATTTGTGCCTGATTATAATCGCCTTTAGAGATGCTAATTAAAATTTGCTTCGCTTCATTGGCGCTTATGCTTTCGTGGTTTATAAGTCGATTTAAAAGTATTTTCATAACTTATGAATTAATCCAATTTTTTAGCATTGTTTTTCCGTCGGGTGTCAATACAGATTCTGGATGAAATTGAACCCCTTTGACATCAAATTCTTTGTGGCGAAGTGCCATAATGTGTTGATTTTCATCAACACTTGTAATTTCTAAACATGCTGGAAGCTCGCCTTTTACAACCCAAGAGTGGTAACGTCCAACATCGATGGTTGACGGTAATCCCTTAAATAAAATTTCGTCTTTAGAAGTGATGTTTACTTTAGTCTGAATACCATGATAAACGGTGTCTAGATTTTCAAGTGTTGCCCCAAATACTTCGCCAATGGCCTGCATTCCAAGGCATACACCTAAAATACTTTTTGTGGAAGCATAGGTTTTTATAATGGACTTTAAAAGCCCTGCTTCTTCTGGAATTCCTGGCCCAGGAGAAAGCACAATTTTTTCAAATGGCTCTACATCTTCCAATTGAAGTTGATCATTTCGAACAACGGTAATTTGGCAATTCAAATCTTCCAAATAATGAACCAAATTATAGGTAAAACTATCGTAATTATCAATGACTAAAATATTTTTCATACTAAATGTTTTCTGCAAGTTTAATGGCTTTTGTCAGCGCTCCAAGTTTGTTATATACTTCTTGTAATTCGTTGTCAGAATTCGATTTTGATACAATTCCGGCTCCTGCTTGCCAATGCAATTGTTGGTTTTTGCTCAAAAATGTTCGAATCATAATCGCGTGATTATAATTGCCCTTAAAATCCATAAATCCAATAGCACCACCATAAAACCCACGACTGGTTTTTTCGTATTTTTCAATAAGCTCCATAGCTTTATATTTTGGTGCTCCGGATAGTGTTCCAGCGGGAAAGGTGTCAGCTACAATTTGAATGGTTGATGTTTTTTCTCGCACTGTTCCAATGACTTTACTTACCAAATGTATCACATGCGAGAAAAATTGTATTTCTCTATAATTTTCAACAGTTACATCTGTACAATGCCTACTGAGGTCATTTCTAGCCAAGTCAACAAGCATCACATGTTCGCTGTTTTCCTTTTCATCTTTTACTAATTTTTGGGCCAATTCAGAGTCTTTCATATCATTCCCTGTACGAGCGAAAGTTCCTGCAATGGGGTGAATTTCTGCTTTTTTGTTTTTTACAACAAGTTGTGCCTCTGGAGAGCTTCCAAAAATTTTGAAACTTCCATAATCGAAATAAAATAAATAGGGAGAGGGGTTAATGCTGCGCAAGGCACGGTAGACATTAAAATCATCACCTTTAAAATCTTGTTGAAATTTTCTTGATAACACCAACTGAAAAACGTCACCACGCTGACAATGTGTTTTTGCAATTTCTACATGTTTTTTAAATTCTTCATCTGACAGGTTTGAATTGATATCATTTGCGGTTTCAAAATCATAAACTGCAAAACGATCCATGGTAATGATATGATGTAATTCATTTATATTGCTTTCTTTTTCATAACAATGAGAAAAAATATAAGCTTCATTTTTGAAGTGATTAATAGCAATAATGTTCTGATAAACAGCATATTGTATTTCAGGGATTTCTATAGAATTTTCTTTGGAAGCGATATCAATGGTTTCAAAATACTTTACCGCATCATATGAAGTATATCCAAAAAGACCATTGTTTATAAACTTGAATTCTACATTCTTTTCCGTTTCAAATTGTGTTGTAAATTGGTGTATTTCGCTAGTAACTTCATTGTTTTCAACCCTGTAACTTTCCTTCGTTGAATCGGGAAACACTTTTGTTAAGGTATTTCCATGTACTTTGATAGAGGCCATTGGGTTGCAACATATATAAGAAAAACTATTATCATTTCCGTGATAGTCACTACTTTCTAAGAGCATGCTATTTGGAAATTTATCCCTTATTTTCAGATAAATACTCACTGGCGAGAGTGTATCTGCTAGTATTTTTTTGTAATCCGTCTTTAATTTGTATGTCTTTTTCATCATAAAAAAAGGCTTGTCGTGAAAGACAAGCCTTGATATTTTAATATACGAGGTGATTCACGACTTTTGAGATCGAGTTGTCCACCACCATGTATTTTGATTTTTTCTATTCATTTTGAAGTTCAAATATAAGTTGCTTTTTTTAGTCTACAAATATTTTTTTAATTAAAATGATAGATTAACATTAAGATCAAATTCGTCATATATAGAACGATCTTTTAAATCATCAAAAAAGCTAGCAGATCCGTATTTAATATCAAACTTAGTGCGGTCAATTTTCAAATCAGCGGTGGCAGAATTTTCTGAAACTTGCATCTTGAATTTTACTTTGTTTGTGATACCTTTGATTGTTAAATCAGCGTTTACTATATAATATGCGCCGTTTTGTTTTAATGAAGTAAAAACCAAACTTGCGGTCTTGTGCTTTTCAACACCAAAGAAATCATCATCCTTTAGGTGTCCATCCAACTTCTTTTTGTAATCGCCTTCTAAATCTGTAGTATTTATTGTGGACATGTCTATAATAAACTTCCCGCCAACAAGTAAATTGTCTTCAAAAGTTAGTGATCCTTTTTTTATCATTATAGTTCCTTCATGTTGTCCTGTAACTTTGTAACCAGTCCATTTTACAACACTAGTTTCTGTATTGACTTCTTTTGTGATTTCCGATGTGAATGCAAAAAGTGATAACGAAATGATTGCAACAAAAAATACTTTAAATAATTTCATAATTTTTAATTTAATGTGAGAGGTACAAAGTTCTAAATTTAATTTGAAAAATTGTAATTTAGCATTTAATATTTTGTTAATTTTTGATGAAATCATTCATTTATTTTATTCTAACGCTACATATTTTGAGTTGTTCCCCTAATCAGAACAAACTTGAAGTGTATGATTTTCAGGGGGTTAAAAAATTTTTACATCAAAAGGACAATAAAACTTATGTTGTCAATTTTTGGGCAACTTGGTGTGCGCCTTGCATAAAAGAATTGCCTTATTTTGAGCAAATTCAAGAAAAATATAAAAAAGATGTAGAGGTTATTCTAATTAGTTTGGATTTTCCAAGTCAGTATGAAACTAAGTTGATCCCTTTTTTAGAAAAAAAGCAATTAAAATCAAAAGTTATCGTTTTGGATGATGTGGATATGAATTCTTGGATTCCAAAAATTGATTCAAATTGGGATGGTGCCATTCCGGTAACATTAATATATAATAGTAAAAACCGCCAATTTTATCCACAATCATTTACCTATGATGAGTTAACTATAGAAGTAGAAAAATTTTTAAATTAAGACTATGAGAAACCTTAAGTTATTTTTTTTAACGTTATTAATTTCAACAACGCTTTCAGCACAAAACGGTTATAATATTGGCGATGTTGCAACAGACTTTAGACTTGAAAATATTGATGGTAATTTTATTTCACTCTCTGATTTTTCTGAAGCAAAGGGTTTTATATTAATATTTACATGTAATACTTGCCCCTATGCAGTTGCATATGAAGATCGAATAGAAGCCTTAAATAAAAAATATGCCCCAATGGGCTATCCTGTGATTGCTATAATGCCAAATAACACAACAATTAAACCTGGTGATTCATTGGAAGCGATGAAAAAGCGTGCAATAGAAAAAGGTTTTACTTTTCCATATTTGATTGATAGAGAGCAATCCATTTTTCCACAATACGGTGCAACAAAAACACCTCATGTTTATATTTTACAAAAGTCTAACGATAAAAATATCATTCGCTACATTGGTGCAATTGATGATAATTACAAGAGCGCTTCAAAAGTGAAAATAAAGTATGTAGAAAATGCTGTTGAAGAATTGCTAAATGGCATGCAGGTTCATTTAACAAAAACAAAAGCTATTGGTTGCTCTATTAAAATTTAAAATGGGGCATTTTATATTTTTTAGTTAAATTAAAAATCAATTCATTCAAATAATGAAAAACTTAACACAAGAGCAATGGTCTGATGAACTTTCTAAGACTACAAACTCCAAAATACTGGATGTTCGTACAGAACTAGAAGTTGATGAAGGGAAAATTCCCAACTCTTTTAATCTTGACATTTACAAAGGACAAGCGTTTATTGATGAACTCGAAAAATTAGATAAAACCCTGCATTATTTTTTGTATTGCAAGTCTGGAGGTCGTAGTGCCCAAGCTTGTGCAGTAATGCAACAATTGGGATTTGAATACACATACAACCTTGAGGGTGGTTTTTCGCAATGGACGGGAGAAGTAGACTACTAAAAATTTAAAATATATGAAAAAACACACTTTGTTCTTAGCATCTTGTATTTGTTTTTTCTTTAACTGTGAAGAAAGCAAGTCTCAAAGCTTAAAGCTTATTACTGTAGAGGAAATGCAAGAGCTTGTAAACTTGGAAGGCATGCAATTGGTAGATGTGCGTACACCTTCAGAGTACCTTGAAGGCCATGTGCCAAATGCACAAAATATTGATTTTTGGGATGCAAATTTTGATGCGAATATTGAAAAATTAGATAAAACCAAACCAATAATAGTTTATTGCAAATCAGGCGGTCGAAGTGCCAAATGTGCATCAAAACTAGCCGCTAAAGGATTTGAAAAAATATATGACCTAAAAGGTGGCTTTTCACAATGGAAATTTGAAGGAAAGGAAGTTCAAAAATAACTTAGTTCCACAAAGGACTTGGGTACTTTTTTGCATCGGTCAACTGAGCTAAAGTATTCACGGCTACCTCTTTATCTTCATAATAGGTCACGCCAAACCACTGACTTTTTGCGTCAATAACTTTAACAGAAATATGACCATTTTGCATCATTTCTTGAGCTACAAAAGGGAGGTATATTTCATTTTTCTCATGATTATCAGTATTTGACAAAAAGGTTTCAAAATAGGGACCTGTGTAATCGAAAATTTTTGGCGTACAAATCCAAAAATTCATAGATACGGTTGCATTTGAATCTAAAGTTATTCCAGAATCTTGATCTGTAATAACACCATTACTTTTAGAAATCTTCGTGCGTTCAATAATTGAGTTTAAGCTATTATTCTTTACAGTACAAACTCCCCTGGACACAGAACCAAATTCCGATAATGTATCCTTAAGTTGATACCCAACAAGAGCAAAAACAGCATTGTTTTTTTGATTTTGAATAAAATTTGCAGCACCCTCAAATGCTTCTTGGCCATAATAATCATCAGCGTTGATAATCACAAAAGGCGTTTTGATAACATGTCTTGCTGTCCAAACCGCATGAGCAGTTCCCCAAGGTTTTTTTCTTTCTTTTGAAATCTCAATCCCATTTGGAATATCTTCAATCTTCTGAACAAGAACATCTAATTTTACAGCAGTTTCAATGCGTTCTGAAAGATGTTGTCTAAGAAATTCTTGATTTTCTTGTTTAGTAATGACAACAATATGTTTAAAACCATTTTTTAGTGCATCAAAAATGCTAAACTCCATCAAAAATTCTCCTGCAGGCCCAAGCTCATCAAATTGTTTCAGTTTTCCGTAGCGACTCCCGCTTCCAGCGGCCATAAGTAGTAATGTCATCATCATTATTTAATTGTTGCAAAAATAGAATTTTTCAATCAATACAATTATTTATTGTGTAAATTTGTTACTAACCAGATTAACTTTTTTATGTTTAAATTAAATTGCACCAAGCTTTTTTTGGTAGTTTTTATTGCATTTGGCTTTATAACAGCTCAAACCCCTGATTATTATTCATCCATAGATTTTTCACAACGGGGTGATGCTTTAAAAACTCAACTTTCTAACCTTATAATAGATACACATACCACAGATATTCCCTACACTTCGTCAAGTACAGATACATGGGACATTCTTAGAATTAGTGATTTAGAAAATCCCAATTCTGAAAATGTATTATTATTATATGGTTTTGATGACAATGATGGAATTTATATTACGGATCGAACTCGAAATACTTTTGATACTTGTCATTCAAGTTCTTGTGTAGGACTATGGAATAGAGAGCATGTTTTTGCAAAATCTCTTGCCAACCCTAGTCTAATTACAAGTGTGCCAGGATCTGGAACAGACGTCCACAATCTTCGCCCAGCGGATTCACAAAAAAATTCACAACGCAACAATCGGTTATTTATTGATGACTCAGGCGAAGATTCAAAAATTGTAAATGGAGATTATTTTTTTCCTGGTGATGAGTGGAAAGGCGATGTTGCAAGAGTTATAATGTACATGTATTTACGCTATCCCTCGCAGTGTGAAGCCATAAACTCTGCTTCTAGTAATGCCATTTATTCTCCTAATAGCGACATGCCGGATATATATTTGGAGTGGAATGAGGAAGATCCTGTTTCAGCATTAGAGCTTACAAGAAATGCTATAATTTCTTCTTATCAAGGCAATAGAAATCCTTTTATTGATAACCCATATTTAGCGACAATGATTTGGAATGGTCCAGCAGCAATTGACTCTTGGGGAACGCTTTCTAGTACAATTGAAAATGAAATTTCTATTAATGTCTTCCCAAACATTACCAATAGATCGATTACAATTAATGGACTGAACAATAACAACTATGAAATTTTTATTTACAATCAGCTAGGTCAAAAGATGATTTTTTCAAACAGATTCAAAACGATAGACGTTTCAAGTTTTCCTACTGGGCTTTATATTCTACATGTCGAAAGCAACAATAGTGTTTATCAGTCAAAATTCATCGTCAAATAGATTTGATTTTTTGCTACTAAATGTACCAAATATGTACTAATTTTTTATTAAATTTAATTTATCTTTATTGAATTGTATTTTAATACTTATATGATTTTAAAAATTCAAATAGCTGTTTTAATGTTTTTTGCTACAAAATTGGTAGTAGCACAAAAAATTTTCAGTGTAGACTATGCGAGTCAGGCGGATATTAAAGTATTTGTTGTTGACTACCAAAGTCAAGCTGATCTTTGTGTTTATAAAGTAGATTTTAAAAGTCAAACAAAAGGAAATCAAGGATTATGGTACTTTGTAGACTATAAAAGCCAATCAGATAAAACAATTTTTTTTGTTGATTATAAAAGCCAAGCAGACTTATTGATTTATTTTGTTGATTATCAAAGTCAAGCTAAATGGAATAAAAAATCTAAAATGCATTTTTTGCACTAAGTTTATTGTTGTTTTGTACAAAACGTTCAAAATTAATTTTGCTAATTATTTTTTATTATTTTTAAACAAATTAAACTTACATACGATCTCTACTTTATTTGCAAATTCAAAACCGTTAATACAAATAACCATATGAAATTAAAATCACTTGTATTATTATTTTTTTCATTCTGTTGGTTAGGTTTTTCTCAACAAGATGTAGCCTCAATTGATTTAGTTGATTTTAATAATTCAGTTATATATGGATCGGGTTCAGGTGTTACGGTTCATTTTAATCCTAAAGGGATTTATAAATTTGAAAATGGCGTTGGTGATAACCAATTCTTTTTAGAACTTTCAGATGCAGGCGGGATATTCCCAGCGACTCCAACAATTTTGAGTACTGTTGATGGATTTTTTATTACAACTATAAATGGAATTATCCCAGCTAATTCATCTGGTAATTATCGCTTGCGTGTTCGTGCTTCAAAAGGGCTATTATCTTATGATGCTGCTAATCCTCAAATACCAGTTTATGGTGAAGTTATATCTGCAGAAACCGTTTTATTTTCTATAACAGAGGCTTCAGTTTTGGCGCCCGTTGTTGCATACTCAAGAATAACACCCAATTCCAATAAATTTGACTGTACTGTAGAAAGTAACTTTGATTACGATCCAACATTTGGCTCATTAACTTTGGCCTCTGGAAATACGTCGCAAGTATTAGGTACTGCAGTTCAACGAAGAATATTGATTTCAAACATTAATCCAAATAGCGAATATACCATTAGAAAAATTGATGCTATCAATGGCGTTATAGAAAATGTAGAATCTTTCACTCAAACCTCGCCGTTATATTATGTCATTCCAGATGATATTGGTATTGGAACCTATAATTATGAAATTCAAGAACTCGATAACGACTCAGGGCTCTCGTCAACTTACACTGTTGTTTTGATTCTTCACCGAAGTACAACGACTCTCGGGAATAACTCAAGTGAAAATGTTTGTGTAGAGACTGATGTTATTTTTAATATTGACATAACTAATTCTGGAATTGGTGAAAATTACAGAGGTTCTTATTACGAATTTGACTTTGGTGATGGTTCAGATATTGAAATTTTTACCCACGCCGAGATTTTAGCCAATCCTGAGTTAATTCACTACTACCAAGACGTTTCTTGTAACTTCGATCCAAATTATTTTGAATTAAAAAAACGAATGTATAATAAATATAATTCTGATGAAAATGAAAGTTGCATGTATCAACCAATTGGTAATGGGGTTACCAAACTAGTCAATACTAGTAAAAGTCCTGATGCTCTTATTTCTTCCACAGATATTTGCGAAAACCAAAACATAGTAGTAAACAACCTGTCTACACTTGGTGAGTATGGGCTAGGAGTTCAGAATTGTGATGACGGAGCCAATTTTTATTGGGAAATTATGAGTCCAAGTGGCACGCTATTTGAAGTTTTTATAGAAGATGGTGAGATTGAAGACCCAAACAACTGGTTGATTGATACTAATTCTGATGGGTTATTAGATATAGTCATTCCATCCTCTACAGTTGACCCTGGTTGTTGGGGCTTCAGACTTTTTGCAGTCAACCAAGATTTATGTAATACAGAATCTGTTTACCCCCCTTTATCTGAACCACGATTTATTGTAAATGTTGATGCAATTGCTGATGCAGATTTTGAGTTTTTAGATGAAAATGATCAAATTATAAGTGAAATTTGTTTTGGTCAGCCAGTAACATTTGAAAATGCCTCAAATGTTCTTGATTATGATTGTCAAAATCCAAACTACACATGGACAATTTCACCTAATAATGGATATAATTTTGTTGATCCTTTTACAGAGAATTCACAAAGTCCTGATGTTATATTTGATGTCCCTGGTGTATACGATATCACACTTACAGTTTCTAATATTTGTGGTGAGAGTTATAAAACTAAATCAATAACAATTTTAGGTGACCCAACAGTTGATTTCACAAACCCGTCTTTAGCTGTTTGCGAAAACATTAATGAATTTAATTCTAATGGATATACATTAGATTTCAGTAACCCAAGTATTGCTCCAACTTACAGCTCCACTCCTTATCAGCCAACATCATTTACTTGGACAGTAACTGGTGGTGATGAGGGGATTGATTACACTTTTGATTCAATATTTGGTCAAAACACTATATTTCCAATTATCTATTTTTCTTCTTTTGGAGAATATGTTATCTCTGTTCAGGTTAATGGTAATTGTTCAGGGTCAAACAATGCAAATTTTTCCTTTGTATATGATCAAACCCCAATTATTGAAAATAATGATTTACTGCAAGAATTATGTTCTGGTGATCAAACTCAAGAAGTAGTTTATATTTCTGATATGCCGTTAGCTACATATTCATACACCATAACAGCAGATGCTGAGATAAGTGGTTACGAAGGCATAGATTTTAGTAATGGAATTCCAGTAATGACTTTGATAAATTCTCCACCATCCAATGTTACCAACAGCCTTATAATTACTGTTACTCCAACTGTTGATAATTGTACAGGAAATCCAATAGATTTTATTTTCACTGTGAATCCCACTCCAGTGATACCAAATCAAACTACAGCAATATGTTCAGAAGAGACTTTTGTGATTAATCCAACAAATGCTCCGCCAACTACTATTGTTCCATCTGGAACAACTTATGTTTGGACTGTTGCGGATAATATTAATGTAACAGGTGAGGCATCAGAGACATCTTCACAGACTGCAATTAGTCAACAATTAATAAATACCACAAATACAGTTCAGACGGTTATATATACTGTTATTCCAACATCTGGCGCAGATGGATTGTGTGAGGGTGATCCATTTACAGTAACGGTTGATGTCAATCCAAAACCAAGCATAGAAGATATAACCCCGCCTGCAATATGTTCTGGAAATAGTTTTAGTGAAACACCAACAAACGGAGGAGGAGTAAGTGGTGCAGACATTGTTCCCTCGGGGACTACCTACACTTGGACTGTAGTTGACTCTAGTGGTCAGATAACTGGTGATTCAGATCAGAGCATAGACCAAACAAGTATAAGTCAAACTCTAACAAATATTTCTAATATTCCACAGACAGTGGTGTATACAGTTGTACCTACATCAGGTGCTCAGGGCAATTGTGAGGGTGATCCATTTACAATTACTGTTGTGGTGAATCCGGAACCAACGATGGATAATGTTTTAAATCAAACAATTTGTGGAGGCTCTACTTTTGTTACACCTACATATAATTCTAATGTTTCTGGAGTAACCTACTCATGGGAGCTTACATCCACCAATATACCTGCTGAAATTTCGGGTTATCCATCTCCAAATGGAACTGGAGAGCTAATAGGTTCAGTGATTCAAAATTCTGGGGATACTTCATTTACATTGACTTATAATTTAAGTGTTTTTTATGATGGATGTTTAGGGAACACATTCCCCTTTTCTGTAACTGTAGACCCAGCACCAACAGTAATTTTTGATATTTCTAATCAGGGATTTTGTAATGGTGATGCGTCAATTCCAGTTAATTTATCATCTCCAACGGACAATGTAAATATTTCCTGGAGTATAGATCCAACACTATACCCAGATGTTTCTGGAATAACACAAACTAGTGGTACAACTGAAATACCTTCATTTACTCTCAGTAACACTTCTAATCCACCAACCCCAATAAATTTAGTGTTTGCTACACAAGCTCAAACGGGTTCAACTGCAGGCTGTAATGGAGAAGTAGTTGAATATATAATTACAGTTAATCCTCCGGCTCAAGTCAACCAGCCAGATGATCAGGTGGTTTGCAATGGCGCTTCTACAGATATTATTAACTTTACTTCAATTAATCTTGGGAATATTGGTGGTAGTCAAACCACACCAAGTGGTGTTGATACAATATTTCTAACATTTAATCAAGGGTATTTAGGTACAGTTGGTTCAAATACTAATCAATCGAATAATATTTTAACATTTGAAACTTTAGGCATTCTTAATGTTAGCTTTACACAAGAAGATACTGATGGAAATGGTTTATTTGATTTAGATCAAGGTAACGATATTTCAGGAAGTGTTACTATTAATTTTACAGACGGCAGTTCAGAAACTTTTGGTGCTATCATCAATTTTAGAGAGAATTTACAAAACAATCAATTGGAGGTAATTGGTTTTGTTTTTGATAACTTGGTAAATTATTCCTTTAATTATGGCAATAACCAAACTTATACAATAGCTGGCGGAACGACTCCAAATGTAAGTACATTGATGGGGTTAGCGGTTTATGATGCATCTGTTCAGTTTATTGATAATGAAGACCGAACTTCTAATGCAGCCTCTGCTCAGACTCTAGATGATTTAAATAATTATTTGATTTCAGTTTCAGAATTTTCAGGGACTTCTTCATATACATGGGTAAATGATACACCCTCTATTGGACTTGCAGCTAGCGGAAATGGACCAATTGATAGCTTTATAGCGGAAAATCTACTCAATGATCCTGTAGTGGCAACAATAACAGTTACGCCCTATTTTGAAAGCGCAGGTGTAAGCTGTCCAGGAACTCCTGTAGATTTTACAATTACTGTAAACCCAGAGCCAGTTGTAGTGGATCAGACGTTAGAGGTTTGTAGTGATGAAGCTTTAGGATATAC
>JAQCDS010000009.1 GCA_027620655.1 Bacteroidota bacterium
GGCTGTTCGCCCATTAAAGTGGCACGCGAGCTGGGTTCAGAACGTCGTGAGACAGTTCGGTCTCTATCTACAGTGGGCGTTAGAAATTTGAGTGGATCTGACTCTAGTACGAGAGGACCGAGTTGGACGAACCTCTGGTGTACCAGTTGTTCCGCCAGGAGCACTGCTGGGTAGCTACGTTCGGAAAGGATAAGCGCTGAAAGCATATAAGCGCGAAACCTACCACAAGATGAGATTTCTTTAAAGGATCGTGGGAGATGACCACGTTGATAGGCTACAGGTGTAAAGGCAGTAATGTCATAGCCGAGTAGTACTAATCATCCATAGGCTTATTGTACGGCTCTTTTTATATGAAGTACACAAAACTCATGTATGTTTTTTTCAATATGTTAACTTATTGTTCAGCTTTCGCTGAAATACCTTGAATAGTCCAAATGACTAAACAAGAGATAACCCTAAGGTGGTTATTGCAATGGGGCTCACCTCTTACCATCCCGAACAGAGCAGTTAAGCCCATTAGCGCCGATGGTACTACACTTGTGGAAGAGTAGGTCACCGCCTTTTTTTAATTAAACCCTCACATTACTGTGGGGGTTTTTTTTGTAGATTTTTTTTGAAGTACGAACAAGATGATTGTGATAGTGAAAAAAACACTTTTTTATCTTAATTGAATTATTACATTTTCTTTTGGGATATTTAATTTCTCCATTATTCGTGCTTTAATAATTCTATACTTTCTTCACTTCTAAAATCGCCATCGCCTTTAAGGTATTGTACGCCAATATCTTCTACATCAGGCACTCTATTTTGGTTGGTATCGCCATGGTATTCTAAGTATATGGCACGTTCAGAATCATGTGTGCTAAACAAGTCTCGGTTTTGGTTTTGGTAGCAAGTGGTAATCAGTTTTTTAAGCCCTAAATCCTCAAAATTGTAGGAAAAGTAATGAAAGAAATTGCTCATACGTGGATCATCGCAATTGCAATAGACCACCTTGTCTTTAAAATGGTGGCGGTAGTGCTTCAACTCGTTTTCTATATCCGCGAGTTGGGTATAGAATTCGTCTTTTTTAGCGTTTTTGGCAGCGTGTAGGTTTTTGTTGGCGCTTTTGGTTGGCATAATAGGTCTTTTTTTCTAATCCATTCTAAAAAAATATTCAATGATCCATATCAACACTAGCAGCAGTATACTCCCTATGGTCAATAGGGTTTTCAATAGGGGATAGCGGACAAACGCATCACGGTTTTTTTGCCAAAGCCATAAAAACCAATATACTAAACCACCAAAGAGGATATAATACATACTGTTATATGTTGGTAGCCCCCAAATAAAAAAATCAATAAAGAAAACAACGTAGGCGTTATGGTTTTAAGATTTTAGATTTGGGGTCTAAAATTCATACCTTATAAAAATATAAAAAATTATGCTTTATTTGAGTGTTGTTATGTTACTGAATATCAAAGCAATAGAAAAATCAGTATGTTTTTGCGATAAAAAAATGGCTTATTTTTTAGAGCTATATAGGGTCTTTATGCCATAAAGCGTTTGATGTCCATAGGGTTTGATTCTTTGTAACAGCCATCGGTCAAAAACAGATAAGGGTTTCTTTTTGGATTTTTGTACAGTCAATACCACCTTCAAATCTTTGATGACCTTAAACATACGTTCCAATCCATATTTTGAAACGCCTTGTTGTCTGGCCTTGTGTTGCACTTCTACTTGTGTAATTTTACCACCATTTAGGTAGACAAGCAAGTTGATAAAGCGGTGCATTCCATCGTATAAATTCAAGTTTTTGGCTGTGTCTTTGGTAAGGACTTTTAGGGCGCATCCATAGTCTTTTAGGTCCAGTTTTGTGGTGCGTCTTATGATATCATTTGCAATTTTGGAGGGTATCGTTTTAAGTATTGAATCTTTTCGGTTTGTACGTATACCTGCCACCAAATCCCATTGTTCGCTTTTGGCTTTTTGTAGCATCATTGGAATATCCTTAGGATTGTTTTGTAAATCGCCATCAAGAGTTACAATATACTCCCCTTGTGCATGATCTATCCCAGCGGCCAGCGCGATACTTTGACCATAGTTTTTTTGTAATTCTATGATGATTACATTAGCGTGATTTAATTGTTGCAATTTGGGTTGTGTGTTGTCTGTTGACCCATCATTGACCAAAATAATTTCATAGCTGTAGTCCTTAAGTGCAGCGTCTATTTTGGATACTAATGGTATGATGTTTTTTTCTTCGTTATACAATGGAATTACAAGAGAAACCACTCCAAAATCAGACGGAACTATTTGCATAAAAACAACAATTTTATAGCAACAAAAGTAAACTAAATTTTGAATGAATTAGTCTTTTAGGACGGCTCGGGAAATTACAATTTTCTGAATTTCAGAAGTACCTTCATAAATTTGTGTGATTTTGGCATCACGCATCAAGCGTTCTACATGATAGTCTTTTACAAATCCGTTACCACCATGAATTTGAACGGCTTCAACGCTGTGTTGCATGGCGACTTTGGAGGCATACAATTTTGCCATTGCACTAGAAGTGTCGTAATTATTGCCTTGGTCTTTGTCCAAGGCTGCTTTATATACAAGTAGTCGTGCTGCTTCAATATCAGTGGCCATTTCGGCCAACTTAAAGGCAATGGCTTGATGGTTGCTGATTTCGGTGCCAAATGCTTTTCGTTCTTTAGAATATTTTAGAGACAATTCGTAGGCTCCAGCAGCAATACCAAGGGCTTGTGCTGCAATACCTATACGTCCCCCCGATAATGTTTTCATAGCAAATTTGAACCCAAAACCATCTTCACCAATACGATTTTCTTTTGGAATTTTTACATCATTAAATTGCAATGTATGTGTGTCACTTCCACGAATACCAAGTTTATTTTCTTTTGGACCAATTTCAAATCCTGGGGTGTCGCGTTCAACAATAAATGCATTGATGCCTTTGTGGCCTTTTGTACGGTCTGTTTGAGCAATCACCAAATAAACTTGCGCTCGTCCTCCGTTGGTAATCCAATTTTTAGTACCATTTAAAAGGTAATAATCGCCTTTGTCTATAGCCGTTGTGCTTTGTGAAGTGGCATCACTTCCCGCTTCTGGTTCACTTAAACAAAATGCACCAATCCAATCGCCAGTTGCTAATTTGGGGAGGTATTTTTGTTTTTGTTCTTCGGTGCCGTAGGCCTCTATACCATAGCAAACTAGCGAATTATTGACCGAAACCATTACGCTTGCAGAAGCATCAACTTTTGACAATTCTTCCATAATAAGGACATAAGAAATGGTGTCCATACCACTACCTCCATATTTTGGATCGACCATGATGCCCATAAAACCCAATGCTCCCATTTTTTTTACTAAATTGTCAGGAAATTGTTGTAATTCATCACGTTCGATAACGCCAGGAAGGAGTTCGGTCTGAGCAAATTCGCGGGCTGCATCGCGCACCATAGTTTGTTCTTCGGAAAGCTTAAATTGCATTCAACAAAAATTAAATTATTCGTAATGATGTACCACAAATATAATTTAATATTAGATTATTATCAACATAAGTTTTTATTTTTATTAATATGATAAAAAACACCTATAATGTCGTTGGTATAATGTCTGGAACATCTTTGGATGGTATTGATTTTTGTTGGGTAGAATTTTCAAAAAACAAACATTGGGATTTTAAAATTTTAGCTGCGGAAACCGAAGCATATTCTACAGAAATGAAAGTTCAATTGAGCACTGCAATTTCATTACATCAAACGGAATTAGACAACTTTAATCAAGAGTATACAACGTATTTAGGTCACCGTATTTACAACTTTATTCAAAAGCATCAGATTTCAAATTTAGACGCCGTTTGTAGTCATGGACATACTGTTTTTCATCAACCTGAAAATGGACTCACCCTACAAATTGGTAATCTGCCCAAAATAGCAGATTATATAGAGCAAACGGTGGTTTGTGATTTTCGAGTACAAGATGTCGCACTGGGCGGTCAGGGGGCACCTTTAGTTCCAATTGGTGATGCGCTTTTATTTCCTGAATATGATTTTTGTTTAAACCTTGGGGGCTTTGCTAATATTTCTTTTCAAAACAATGCTCAACGTGTGGCTTTTGATATATGCCCTGCGAATATCACCCTAAACCATTATATAAAGAATTTGGGTTTTTCCTATGATAAAGATGGTGGTTTGGCTTCACAAGGAAAATTATCTCTACCACTTTTAGAATCTCTAAATCAACTTGCTTTTTATCAAAAACAACCCCCAAAATCTCTGGGTTTGGAATGGCTGCAAAGCGAGGTATATCCTCTGATTGATTCATTTCATTTGGATATTGATTCTATTTTAAGAACATTAGTGGAACACACTGCAAAACAAATTATTAGTGTATTAAATCATCATCATTTAAAACAAGGTTTATATACTGGTGGAGGTGCGCTTAATTCTTTTTTGATAAGTCGTATTGAAGCGCTTTTGGGACAAAAAATTCCAATAGCAAATGAGTCTTTGATACATTTTAAGGAAGCATTGATTTTTGCATTTTTAGGGGTTTTAAAATTACGTAGCGAGGTAAATTGTTTAAGAAGTGTAACAGGTGCCAGAAAAGACCATAGTAGTGGAAAAATTTATTTCCCTCATATGGATTAATTGCCAAAATTGTTTTATTATATTTGTTGGCATCAAAAAAATAAACTAAACTTTAATTTGTGATATCTACCTAATTCAATTCTATGGAAACGATTATTATTGCTGTATTTGTTGTTGGTTATTTAGCGATCACTCTAGAGCATAGCTTAAAGATTGATAAGCTTATTCCTGCCCTTATCATGATGGCAGTCAGTTGGGCATTTATTTCTTTTGGTATTGATGATTTCAATACTTGGTTTGATTCATCAAAACATGCTCTTTTAAGTAATTTTGAAGCTTTGACACATGATGGTAAAATGCACCTTATGGAAGAAACCTTGCTTCATCACTTAGGTAAAACAGCAGAAATTTTAGTTTTCTTATTAGGCGCAATGACTATCGTTGAAATCATTGCATATTTCAATGGGTTTGCAACCATAAAAAGTTTTATCAAAACCAAAAAGAAAACACAATTACTCTGGATTTTCTGTATTCTTGCGTTTGTATTATCGGCGATAATTGACAACCTTACTGCAACTATTGTTTTAATTTCTTTACTTCAAAAACTAGTAAAAGATCGAGATATTCGTTTATGGTTTGCGGGTCTTACTGTGATTGCTGCTAATGCTGGCGGAGCGTTTTCTCCTATTGGTGATGTAACCACAACAATGCTTTGGATTGCTAATAAAGTTTCTACCCCACATTTGTTTGGATATTTGCTTTTACCTTCTTTTGTGTGTATGCTGGTTCCTGCATTTTTTGCGTCAAGACTTTCTATTTTTAAAGGAAGTTTAGAAGTAGATGACAGTGAAGATCAGGCTGTTGGTCGCTTTAGTGGAACGATGCTTTACTTAGGACTTGCGGCAATTGTTTTTGTTCCCGTTTTTAAAATGGTTACACATTTACCCCCATATGTTGGGATGATGCTTTCTTTAGGAGTTGTAGCAGTTTTTGCAGAAATTTATAGTTCTTCAAAATTTAGTTTAGAAACACTAGACAAAGATGGGCATTCCAGTCCTGTTCATTATTCTTTAAACAAAATCGAGTTGCCAAGTATTCTTTTCTTTTTAGGAATTTTAATGGCTGTTGCCGCTCTAGAATCTCTGGGAATTTTATTTGGCTTTGCCGATTGGCTAAAAGTTGCAACGCCACATTTAGGAACAGAAGTAGCGGGGACACAAGTTTCAGATTTGGTGGTATTGCTTTTGGGATTGGGGTCTGCTGTTATTGACAATGTTCCCTTGGTGGCTGCTTCTCTAGGCATGTTCTCTGAGCCAACAGATAACATTCTATGGCATTTTATCGCCTATGCTGCTGGAACAGGCGGGAGCATGCTTATTATAGGGTCTGCTGCGGGAGTTGTTGCAATGGGTATGGAAAAAATTAATTTTTTCTGGTATTTAAAAAAAATCACTTGGTTAGCTTTCGTCGGTTTTATTGCAGGTGCATTGGTCTTTTTCTTTACAAGAACATTATTCTAAAATATACGTTTTCTGGAATGATTACGTTTATATAAAATATTATTACACAAACAGTTATGAATTTGAGTATGCTTCAAACCCAACCTGTTACTTTGACAGAACCAGAATCAGTAGAAAAGACACTATCAATTATTGAATTGATTAAAAGTGGAGGCACAGCAGGGCAACTTATTATTGCACTACTTTTTGTGCTTTTAGTTGTTGCTTTATACATCTACTTTGAACGTCTTTTTACCATCAAATCTGCATCTAAGGTTGATCCAAATTTTATGAACGAAATAAAAGATCATGTCAGTAGTGGGAAAATTGAAGCCGCAAAACTCTTGTGTGCACAAGAAAACTCTCCTGTTTCTAGATTGATTCAAAAAGGGATTTCACGTGTTGGACGCCCTTTGGCCGATATCAGTTCAGCAATTGAAAATGCAGGAAAACTAGAAGTTTATAATCTTGAAAAAAACGTAAGCATTTTGGCAACGATTTCTGGGGCAGCACCCATGATTGGATTTTTAGGAACAGTCATTGGAATGATTCTTTCCATTTTTGAAATAGCAAATTCTGGCGGACAAATTGATATTAAACTTTTAGCCGACGGCTTGTATACCGCAATGACAACTACCGTTGCAGGTCTTATTGTTGGAATTGTTGCCTATATTGCCTTCAATCATTTGGTGAGTCGCACCAATAAAGTGGTGTATAAAATGGAAGCAAATTCTGTTGAATTTCTAGATTTACTTAACGAACCTGCACACTAATGAATATTCGCGGAAGACATAAAGTAACGCCCGAATTCAACATGTCTTCCATGACAGACATTGTTTTTCTTTTACTCATTTTCTTTATGTTAGCCTCAACATTGGTAACCACCAATGCTATAGATATTTTGTTACCAAAGGCGAGTGGAAAAACAGAAAATAAAAAATCTGTTGCTGTCAGTATCAAAAAAGATTTGACTTATTTTATTGACCAAAAACAAGTAAAAACAAATCAATTAGAAGCAAATCTTATCAAGATATTACAACAAGAGAAAACACCAACAATTGTTCTTCGTGCAGAAAAATCTGTTCCTGTAGAAAATGTTGTAAAAGTTATGGATATTGCTAACCGCAATAAATTTAAGGTCATTTTGGCGGTTAAACCCAATTAAGATGAATTATTTTAGAACAAAACAAGAACGCTACTCGGCACGACTTACGGCGTTGATTGCTATTCTTTTGATTCTATTACTTTTTGTTGTAGGACCACCTTATATGGATCCCCCAAATGAATATGGTGTTGCAGTCAATTTTGGAACAACAGATTTTGGCAGTGGAACAAATCAACCTAAAGCTCCTACAACAACAAACACAGAACAAACTCCCGAACCCAACACGGCTGAAACTCCAGCTGTTTCGGAACCTTCTACATCAAAAGCGGAGGAAATTATCACAGCTGACAATGAAGCTGCAATCGCCATAAAAAAAGCAGAGCAAGAAGCAGCTAAAAAAAAGGCAGAAGAATTGGTTAAAGCAAAAGCAGAAGCCGAACGCATCCGTAAAGAAAATGAAGCTAAAGAGCGTAAGAAAAAAGCGTTGGATGCTCTTATGGGAGGTATTGGTGCTGATGATGGGAAGACTTCTGGCTCTGAGGTTAATGATGAAAAAGTAGGCGATAAAGGTCAACTTAATGGAGATCCTTATGCCCCTAGTTATTTTGGTAGTCCAGGGACTGGTAGTGGTGGTGTTGGATATGGGTTAAACGGTCGAGGAACGCCCACAAAATCTAAAGTTATCCCTGATTGTGATGAGGAAGGGCGAGTGGTTGTAGAAATCCATGTCAATCAAAATGGAGATGTAACTAGAGCTATTCCAGGAAAGAGAGGAACAAACGGCGACATTTGTTTGTATGAAGCCGCAAAAAAAACAGCACTTACACATAAATGGCCTGCCGATACCAAAGCCCCAATTAAACAAATAGGATTTGTGATTGTAGAATTTAGTGTGCGTCAATAAATGAACTATAAAGAAACAACATCTTGGATGTTTTCTAGACTCCCAATGTATCAGAAACAGGGAGCGGCAGCCTACAAAAAAGATTTGACCCGAACCGTAGCTTTTGCAAAACAGTTAAATCATCCCGAACGTAAATTTAAATCAGTACACGTGGGTGGTACAAATGGTAAAGGATCAACAGCACATATGATTGCCTCTGTACTTCAGGAGGCGGGATATAAAGTAGGACTGTACACTTCACCACATCTAAAAGACTTTCGAGAACGCATCAAAATTAATGGTGCTATGATTTCAGAACAATTTGTCGTTGAATTTATAGCACATCAAAAATCGTTTTTGGAGCGTCATCAGCTTTCATTTTTTGAAATGACCGTAGGTATGGCTTTTTCATATTTTGAAAAAGAAAATGTTGATATTGCTGTTATAGAGGTAGGTCTAGGGGGACGATTAGATTCTACAAATATCATTATACCCGAAGTATCTGTAATTACTAATATTGGCTTAGATCACACACAGTTTTTGGGGGATTCTTTGCAAGAGATCGCAGCAGAAAAAGCCGGAATCATAAAACAAAATGTTCCCATTGTCATTGGAGAAACTCAACATGAAGTACACTCCATTTTTAAACAAAAAGCAAAAAATCTAAATGCACATATTTATTTTGCGGATATGTCTATACACAAAACATTTTCTTGTAGTCTTCGAGGGGATTATCAGAAAAAAAATATAAAAACTGCTCTCCAAACTTTAGAGCTTTTAAAAGAAAATGGATTTGGTATTTCTGATGAAAATATTCAAACGGGTTTGATAAGCATTCAAAAAAATACAGGTCTACGAGGGCGTTGGGAAGTGCTTTCTGAAACTCCAAAAATTATTTGCGACACGGCACATAACAAAGAAGGCTTGAGTTTGGTCCTAGATCAACTCCAAAAACAGTCTTTTAAAACCTTACATATTGTACTTGGAATGGTACGCGATAAATCTGTAGAAAATTTAGTCCACTTATTTCCAAAAAACGCTAAATATTATTTTTGTAAGCCAAATATTTCAAGAGGGTTAGAAGCCGAAATACTATCGAAATTTTTTACTTCAAAAGGGTATAAGGGGCAGATGTATTCTTCTGTAAATGAAGCATTTAATTCAGCAAAACAACAAGCCTCATCAGATGACTTTATTTTTGTTGGAGGCAGTACTTTTGTAGTGGCAGAAGTGCTATAAATTTTACAAAAAAACCTTTTGTGAAAAGAAAAACTAGTCTATATTTGCAATCCAATTGATAGGGCGCGTAGCTCAGTTGGTTCAGAGCACCTGGTTTACACCCAGGGGGTCAGGGGTTCGAATCCCTTCGCGCCCACAAAAAAAACCTCACTTATTTAAGTGGGGTTTTTTATTTCAATTTTTCCTAAATAGTGCAGAACTATTATTACTATCCCGCAAAGGCATTGAATTAAGGCAATTGGTTTAAATTCTTCAAATGGGAACATATTTACAAATCCACTGATTGCAAAAAGAAATCCATATATATACCAAAATACTTTTTTGTATTTCCATTTTTTTTCTTCAGCTATCTGCATGATACGTAGTGAAACAAAGTGAATTATTGCAATAACAATTAGTACAATAAAAAAAATAAGTAGTCCTTGTGTCATGGTTTTATTTTTATTAGATAAATAAAGATAATAAAAAAAGCCTGCTTTCTAAAAGCAGGCTTTTTTTAAAAATATGTATATGTTTTAAACTAACATCGTCACTGGATTTTCAATAAATCCTTTTAAGGTTTGAAGAAATGCTGCTCCAGTTGCTCCATCGACAGTTCTATGGTCACATGCAAGGGTGAGCTTCATGGTATTTCCAACTACAATTTGTCCATTTTTCACAACTGGTTTTTGAACAATTGACCCCACAGATAATATGGCTGAGTTTGGCTGATTGATGATAGAAGTAAAACTTTCTATACCAAACATTCCTAGATTGGAAATAGTAAAAGTACTGCCTTCCATTTCTTGTGGTGTTAGTTTTTTGTTTCTTGCTCGTCCTGCAAAATCTCTTACTGCTGCTCCAATCTGTGGTAACGATTGCTCATTGGCAAATTTTACAACAGGCACTACAAGACCATCTTCTACAGCAACAGCTACACCAATGTGTACATGATTGTTGAGTTGCATTCGATCATCAAACCATTGTGAATTGACTTGTGGGTGCTGGCGAAGTGCTAAAGCACAAGCTTTTACTACGATATCATTAAAAGATATTTTAGTGTCAGGAATAGAGTTAAATTGCTGGCGGAATGCAATAGCATTATCCATATCAAATTCTACAGCAAGATAGTAATGTGGCGCAGAAAATTTGGATTCTCCCAAACGCTTTGCAATCACCTTACGCATTTGTGAATGTTTGATTTCATCAAAATCTTCTTGTCCAGTAGCTACAAATTTTACAACTGAATTAGTAGCAGTGGCCGCTGCAGGCGTAAAGTCCTCGACATCACGTTTGATGATACGACCATTTTCACCACTTCCTTGAACTTGATGTAATGGAATTCCTTTCTCTTCAGCTATTTTTTTGGCTAATGGAGAAATAAAAATTCTACCATTAGTTGAATTGACAACAGGCGTTTCTGCTTTTGGTTCTGAAACGACTTCTTGTTCAACAACTGCTGTTTTTGGGGTTTCTAATACTGTTGGTGCAGGGGTAGGTTCTTCTATAGGTTCTGATGCTGCTGAAACGGCGGTAAAATTATCCGCTACAGCACTTACATCTGTACCCTCAGGGCCAATAATGGCAAGGAGATCATCTACTTTTGCAGTTTCGCCTACGGCTAATCCTGTGTAAAGCAATGTTCCTTCGTTGAACGATTCGAATTCCATCGTCGCTTTATCAGTTTCGATTTCAGCTAAAATATCACCTTCTTGAACAAAATCACCTACATTTTTGAGCCAGCTTGCAACGGTACCTTCTTCCATAGTATCACTCAAACGTGGCATTGTAATCACTACAACTCCTTCAGGAAGTTCTACAGCTGCAGTAGTTTCTGGAGCCGGTTCATTTTCTTTTACGCTTACATCTTCAATAGTTGGAGTCTCATTTTCAACGACTTGGTTTGTTGTTGTTCCATTAAGGAGTTCAGAAATATCTTCTCCTTCTTCACCAATAATAGCCAACAGTTCGTCTACTTTGGTTGTTTCGCCTTCTTGTACACCAATGTGTAGCAGTGTGCCTTCATTGAAAGATTCAAACTCCATAGTGGCTTTGTCTGTTTCGATTTCAGCTAGGATGTCTCCCTCTTCAACGCGGTCACCTACATTTTTGAGCCAGCTAGCAACGGTACCTTCTTCCATGGTATCGCTAAGGCGTGGCATGTTTACTACTATTGCCATAATTTATACTTTATGTTCTAAAAATGGATAATCTTCTTGTTCGTATACTGCGTCGTACATTAAACTTTTTTCTGGGAAAGGGGATTCTTCTGCAAATTTTTCACATTCAGAAACAAGCTCTTTTACGCGTTTATCAATATCTTCAATTTCTTCTTCTGTGGCGTAATTATTTTCTAATATAATATTTTTCACTTGCGTGATAGGGTCAATTTTTTGGTATTCTATAACCTCGTCTTTAGTTCTATAGTGTTGAGCATCACTCATAGAGTGTCCTCTGTAACGATAGGTTTTCATTTCAAGGAATGTTGGGCCATCACCACGTCTAGCGCGTTGAATCGCTTCGTCAAAAGCTTCGGCAACCTTTATAGGATTCATGCCATCTACAGGACCACATGGCATTTCATATCCTAATCCTAACTTCCAAATATCGGTGTGGTTTGCAGTTCGTTCAACAGAAGTTCCCATGGCATAACCATTGTTTTCACATACAAAAACGACTGGAAGTTTCCAATTCATGGCCATATTGAATGTTTCATGGAGTGAGCCTTGTCGAGCTGCACCATCACCAAAAAAGCAAAGGGTTACGCCGCCTGTTTCGTTGTATTTGTCTCCAAAGGCCATTCCAGCACCTAATGGGATTTGACCACCCACAATTCCGTGACCACCATAAAATCCATGTTCTTTTGAAAAGATGTGCATCGAGCCTCCTAATCCTTGTGATGTCCCGGTTGCTTTTCCGTACAATTCTGCCATGACACGGCGTGGGTCAACCCCCATACCAATGGGCTGTACATGGTTTCTGTATGCCGTAATCATTTTGTCTTTGGAAAGATCCATCGCATGAAGTGCGCCAGCCAATACGGCTTCCTGACCATTGTAAAGGTGTAAAAAACCTCTAACTTTTTGCTGAATATAGACGGCAGCGAGCTTATCTTCAAACTTTCGCCAGAAGAACATATTTTCGTACCAATCTAGGTAAGTTTCTTTGGTAATTTCTTGCATGATTTCACATGGTGTTAGTATCCTAAATGCAAAAGTAATACTTTGATTGATAACCTAAAAAGAGTAAGAGTTAATTTTTTACCGAAAACGTTTTAGTTGATGCTTTAGGGCACACTAGTAATCTGTAAAATACAAATTATAGTACAGATTTATCAAAAATCCATGGAAGGATATTTTCTACAGAACTAGAGTGAGCAATTCGTCCGTCTGTTCCCATAAAATAAAGTTCAATAGAATTGTCTTGTAGTTGTTCGTATTCTACTAATGCTTGGCGGCAACCTCCACAAGGTGGTATGGGTGTGGTTTCTTTTTTGTTTTTAGATCCAGCAGTAATGGCCATTCTTAAAATTTTCTCTTTTGGGAATTTAGAATGGGCATAAAAAATAGCAGTTCTTTCGGCACAAAGACCAGAGGGGTATGCGGCATTTTCTTGGTTGTTTCCAGAAATAATTTCACCATTACTGAGTTCTAAGGCCGCTCCAACTAAAAAATTTGAGTAAGGCGCATGGGCCTTTAACCTTGCCTCTTGAGCATGATGCATCAATTTTTGAATATTTTTAGGTAATTCATCAAGAGATTCAAAAACATTGATGTTGCATTCAATCTTAAGTTTCTTCATTTTTGAATCGATAAATTGGTTAAAAAAATTAGCTATTTACTCTGCTAATTCTAATATTCTACATATTCGCCATCCCCAAAATTGAAGGACAATGAAAAACGTAAAGTGTTTTCAAGTGGGCTTTGTACTTTGGCCGCCGAGAATAAATACGATAAATCAATATCAATAGTTGAGTATTTGAATCCAGCACCTAAGGAAAAGAATTTTCGTGCGCCTTTTAATTCATTTTCATTAAAAAATCCAGCTCTTAAAGCAAATGAATCTTGATACAAATATTCTGCACTCAAAGCCCAAGTAAATTCATCTAATTCTTCGCTAAAACCCCCTGGGGCATCTCCAAAAGATTGAAAAACTCCTTTAACAAAACTTACATTTGGGTCTTGACCATCAATGATAACATTACTATTGACCACAGATCCACGAGTGTCTGTATTAGCTGGTGTTGTTCCATTTTCTGGATCATATACGCCGTTTCCATTATTATCGTTATAGTTGTATTCTGTACCATACACAGGTGGAGTAGGAACTAATAATTTAGTTACTTCAGCGGTTACACTGACTTTATTATAGGCGTCAAAAATAAAATCGAAACCACCACCGAGTCTTAAGTTTGTTGGCAAAAAGTTTTCGCGTCCAGCATCGTCATATTTTAGTTTTGGCCCCAGGTTTTGAATGGCAAAACCGGCACGCCAGCGGCCATTAAAATCGTCGTATGCGACTTCTTCACTTTGATAATATCCAGCGATATCGACTCCAAAAGAGCTAGCAGCTTTGGCAATGGGATCTATTGCTTGAATTTTTAAATCTGAGCGTAAATAACGAAGGGCTACAGCCATAGAAAATTGATCCGAGAGACGTAGAGCATATGATGCGTCAAGTGTAAGTTCGTTGGGTTTTTCGATAAGTGCTTCTGAAAACTCGTCTGCACGTAATTCAATTTCACCTAGTGAAAAGTATTTTAAACTTGCAGCAAAAGCACTTCGTTCATTTATTCTATTAAAATAGGTGACGTTTCCTAAAAAGATATCATTTACTAATTTACTAAGGTATGGTGTATAGCTAACAGCTATACCAGATTTTGCCTCAGAAAACGCATATTTTGATGGATTCCATTGTTGTGAATAGGCATCAACAGATGTGGCAACACCCATATCGCCAAGCGCTGCAGCACGTGCATCGGAGGCAATCAATAAAAATGGAACCCCAGTTGTAATAACTCTTGAGTCTTGATTTGGAATTACTGTAGTTTGACTAAAAAAAGAATGTGATATAATTAATGCAATTAATACGATAAAATTTCGCTTATTTTTAGTGGTTGATTTTAAAAATTCTAGCATGATTAATTTTTGGATTTAAAACAAATATAAGTTTTTATTAAAGGATTACAAGTTTTTCGATTTTTTCGGACTCCAATCCCGTTGTTGTTGATTTTACTTTTAATTTATAGATATAAACACCTTTCCCAATTTTATTGCCATAATCGTCAGTGCCGTCCCAAGTAATGTCTCTTGAAATAGAACTAACGCCATTTCCTATGTTTGTTTGTGTATTTATGGTCTTTACTAATTTTCCAGAAACGGTGAATATCTGGATAGAAACGTTTAAAAGCCCCGAACTATTGTGATTGAACCAAAATTCTGTGTAATTTATAAATGGATTTGGATAATTCAACACATTTGTAAGCTCCAAACTTTGATTTTGATCGAATACTACAAATTGAATTTCTTTTGTAGAAGCATTATTATATACGTCCCAAGCTTTTAGGGATAGGGTATGTAATCCTGGACTTAAATTTCTAAAAGGGTAACTTAAACTTCCACTTTGGTAGCTGTCAATATCAGCAATATAGTAGTCGTTTAAAATATAGGGATTTGTTTCATCACCATCTAGAATGGCTACAATATCGTGTCCAATTCCACTTGCTGTGTTAATGCCGTTTTCGTCGTATAATTTAGCCAAAAGTGTTGGGTTTTCATTAGTTATTCCACCAGAAACAAAACTTTCGTCATTCATAAAAAGTTCTATGGTGGGGCCAATATTATCTTCTGGAGCATTCAAATTTACCCCACCTATTTTGATGTCAAAGTTATAGCCGCGTTGGTCGCTGAGTTGGTTTTCAGTTTTGGAATATAAACTTATTTTTCCATTTCCTACAGGGATAATAATATCTCTTGGGACAATAAAATTGATTTCAAAAATACCATTCTCTACTGATGCTTGACCTCGAAAAATAACTTCTCCCATAGCTTCAAAATCCATTAGAATTAATTGCCCATTTTCAGTAGTCCCATCATTTCCTAATGTGCTGCGTTGGATGTTTTTATCAAAAATTGTTGCGGTTAATGTTCCTGAATAATTATTTAGAATTGCTCCTTGTTCGTCTGCAACATAGCCCTCAATTTTTGCTGCACTTAGCGCTTGAAGTTCTAAATTTGATGTCGTTATGTTTTCATCATTTATTTTAGTCACAATAATGTCTGGTTTGGCAAGTGGTAATTTCAAGGCGGGATCACCTATATAAAAGACCAATCTCCGCTGAAGACTGTTGGTTACATTGGGATCATTTTTAGTTAATCGTAAGGCCTCTGCCATACTAATGTTTTGAGTATTATTATAGTCAAACAGGTATTGGCTAAGCGTGGTGCTAAATTGAATCCCAACACTAATAAATATTTGTCTCGTTGTGGTGATCAAACTTATAGCTCCTCCATTTTTATTCCAATAAAGATATTCTCCTACAGTTGGGCGTAGAGGGTTGTCAAATTTTGTAAATTCACAGGTAACAGTAATAAAACAGTTGAGCTTGTTCAAGTTGTAAAGTTCTTGGGCATTAATTTTATCGAAAATACGTTCTTGAGAAAGACCATCTTCACCCCCATGTCCAAAATAAGTAACAGCAACCGCGCCAACTTCCAATGCGCCAAAAATAGCGTCATTAACTTGTGGGTAACGAGCACCAGCCGAAGAAGATTCTTGTTGGAATGCATCGGCATGAATTTTTTTTACATTAATAAAAGGTTTTGATTGTTTAACATCCTCAGCAATAAGATCCGTGGTTATCTGAATTGATTTATCCGATAGCTTGTCAACATCATCTGAAATCAAAAGGAAATTGTTGCGCCAACTTCCATATGCCTCCTCGCTATAGTATGATTCAATTTTATGCACCATTTCTTCAGCACGCTGAGGGGTATCTGCTAAAATTCTACCAACAGCAATATCCAATTTATCAGCATTTGACATTGCCCCTTCATTATTATCCATCATTCCAAAAAAATCATCGGAAACGAATGAGTTTGTTAGGCTAAAACTATTAACGGAAAACCATGAGGGAACTATGTTAGTGTTGTTGGAAATCCTGTTTTTATAATCAAAAGATGCATCACCAAACATGCAAAGATATTTTAAACGCTTGTTTGAGTCACTTGCGTTGTCATAGACATATTTTACAAAATTTCTAATCCCAGCAATATCTTGCATCCCAGAACTAAATTCCAAATAAATAGATTCTAAAGTCACAACTTTTACGTTGAGATTGTTTTGAGTGCTGTTGATTCTTGCGAGTTGTTCGGCTTGATTTTGTAAAAAATGGGGCGTTATAATAAGGTAGTCTATATCTTCAAATTGCCCTTGTTGATTCAAAAAAATGTTTCCTTTTAGGTCTTGATTTTGTACAATTCTATTTGAAACTTGAGTTGGGGTAAAGGTGTCTGATAAATCTACCGTTTGGAATTTTTTTTCTGAACCTAAAGTTGTTTTAAAACTAAATTCTGTAGCATTATTTTCATTGCTGTAAAACAGAGGATTGTAGGGGTTTGTAACATCCCAAACTTCTGAAATATTAGAAGCATTTGAAATTGAAAATTCACCAATTCCACTTAAGGTTGGCATTGCATTATGTTTGAACTGAAATTGTTGTCCTAATGAAGTAAGCTCTCGTTCTGCTTCGATTGAAATATAGTCTAAATAGGCTTTTGCCGATGGGTTTCCACTATTGTTGTAATTCAAATCTATGGTTACCAAATCAGAATTGCTGTTGATGTTTCCATTAAAAATATCTTGTGTTCCAAGAACGCCATAGTCAATTGCGTTGAATGAAAGATTATCTATAATATTTCCATTTGCTTTAACCTCCATAGAAGTGCTAGATTCAGCTGTTGCTACTGCATAAACTTTGAGTTTTAATGGGTTTTGAGTCACAAGATTTGGAAATTCAAAAGAAAAGGTTCTTGCATTTTCAAAATAAAATCGATGACCAAACCACCGTCTACCCATTTGTCGAATATTATATTCATCGCTTTCAACAAACTTATAATCATGAAAGGTTGAAAATGTAACATCAGCATTTCCTGCGGGTGAGTTTGCAGGATTCACTCGTAGACCATTCCCAGAACTTATTTGTACGTAATAATAAGCAGCATCACTGTAGGGATTTATATGAGAATTATTTTCTTCATTGAAATATTTTGGGCCAATTGCATAAAAAAGCAAGAAATCTTCATCATTAAAAAAACTATCTTCTTCCCCAACAAATTTGACGGCATTTTCAATTAAGTCATAAGCTAATGTTTGGTTATTTGCTAAAGGAAGAGATTGCCCTCCATGACCAAAAATTTTAATATTTTTTGGGTTGACGGTTTCTGTATTTATGCCCAAATCTTTAAAAAAGCTTTTGGTCAATTTAAAAACTCCTGTTGTATCCACTCTAAAGCGGTACCATTGTCCAGATTTAAGCACCGAACTTTGAAGTTGAGCGTTAGCGCTCATCACTCTTTGAAATGTATTTTTTTTGTATGAAATTGTAAAACGTTTCACTTTTCTAACAACGCCATCTTCTTTAAAAAAAGCACTTGCCTCTATGGTATTTGATGCTTTCCCACGAGATTTAGAGTTATAAACTTTATACTGAAATGACTCGGGAATAGCCGACAATCTCAAGTTTTTTAAATCAGAAAGAGCAATGGCTTCACTTTCAATGGATAAAATGCTAACATTTTTGGGGTTAATTTCAAATCCAGCATTCCATTGTGCGGTGAATATAATGCCATTTTCTGCTGAATAGTTATAATGCTTAGCATCAAAATGAGGCAGCTCAAGGGTTGAAACTCCTGACGAAAATACTTTTGAGCCCTCCCAATTGATTTCAAATTGTTGATTTTGAGCATTGCAGAGCAAAACCCCAAAAAATGTTATTAACCACAACGAAATATTTTTCATTTAGACAAAACGAATGAAGTTGTTAAATCGTACATATTTTACACCTCAATTTTCAAAATTACAATAATAAACCATTAAAAAAGACGTTATCTTGTAAAACCTAAGGTTTAAAATCAAAAAAAAATACTTAAAAACGACTAAAAAAAATCATTGCAAACCAATACATAATTATTATATTGCAACACCAAAATTTAAGGACCCCTCATTTTAATTTAATTTAAATATGAAAAATATTAAAATATCAAGATTGTTTTTTATTATAGCTGTTTCAGTTGCTGTAACATCATGTAATAAATCTTCAAAATACGGAAACACTTCTCGAGGTACTGGTTGGAAAATCAACGACAAAGAAGGAGGTTTTCAATACAACACAAAATTTAAGGAGCAAGAAACTGCACCTGGATTGGTGTTTGTAGAAGGAGGGACTTTTACAATGGGAAAAGTTCAGGATGATGTGATGCACGATTGGAACAATAGTCCAAATCAGCAGCATGTTCAGTCTTTCTATATGGATGAAACTGAAGTTACCAACGTAATGTATTTAGAATATTTGGATTGGATTAAGCGTGTTTATCCACCAAGTGATCCTAAATTTACAGCAATTTATAACGGAGCTTTACCAGATACATTAGTGTGGAGAAACCGTCTTGGGTATAGTGAAATTTTAGTAGAAAACTACCTACGTCACCCTGCTTACGGTAATTTTCCAGTTGTAGGAGTAAGTTGGTTACAGGCTAACGAATATGCCAAATGGCGTTCAGATCGCGTTGCAGAAATGGGGCTACAAAAAGAAGGTTACCTTGAAAAAGGTTCCCATATCCCTGGAGATTTAGTTACAGCCACAAGTAATTTCAATATAGACACCTATGTAAATGCACCCAAAGAGACATACAAAGACAGTTTGGGAGTTCACCTTGGAGGCAAAGGTAAAAGAAGTAACGATTCTGTGGTGAGTTATGCGACTCGTGAAACAGGAGCTATTCCCATCAAATATAGACTTCCAACAGAGGCAGAATGGGAATATGCCGCCCTTGGTCTTACAGAACTAAGAGAATATAATATATACCGTGGACGTAAGAAATATCCATGGGATGGCCAATATACCAGAGCAGGAGAACGCAAAATAAAAGGTGATCAACTTGCCAACTTTAAGCAAGGCAAAGGAGATTACGGTGGAATTGCAGGCTGGTCTGATGATGGTGCCGATATTACCAATGAAGTAATGTCATATGATCCAAATGACTTTGGGATTTATGATATGGCAGGAAATGTTGCCGAGTGGGTCGCCGATGTCTATCGACCAATTGTTGATGATGAGTTTAGTGATTTTGCATATTATAGAGGTAATGTATATACCAAAAATGCAATTGCAGAGGACGGAAGTGTAAAAGTTGTTGGAATTGATGATATTGAATTTGATACATTATCAAACGGAAAAATTATTGCAAAAACATTACCAGGTCAGATTTCTCAAGTATCAGTCGATGAAAATGAAACCTATTTGAGAACAAACTTTGACACTAGCGATAATAGAAATTTTAGAGATGGTGATAAGCAATCTTCAAGATACTTTGACGATTTTGAAGAGGGAGAAGAGTTATCTTCTGACGATACTACTCGAAAAATGTACGATTCTCCAAAACATTTAGTAGAATCTAACGAAGATGGAAGTTTGAATAGAGAATATGACAAGTCAAATTCAAGAACTTCACTTATTAACGATAAAGTACGTGTATATAAGGGAGGCTCATGGAAAGATAGAGAGTACTGGTTAGATCCAGCTCAAAGACGTTTTTATCCAGAAGATATGGCTACAGACTTTATTGGATTCAGGTGCGCCATGTCTAGAGTAGGTTCTAAATCTAAGAAGAAAAAGAGCAAAAATTAATATAAAATCTTATGATTTTAAAAAAGTCCTAAACAATTCTGTTGGGACTTTTTTTGTACTTTTAGGTTATGAAGATTATAGATTTGCATCAATTATTTTTAAATTCAAAAGGTGTTACTACTGACACCCGTTCACTAACACCAAGCACTCTTTTTTTTGCACTCAAAGGTGAGAATTTCAATGCAAATAATTTTGCTCAACAAGCCTTAGACTCTGGCGCAAGTTATTGTATAATTGACGAGGTTCAAACCCCAATGAATGAACGTTTTATTTTGGTTGATAATGTTCTTCAAACACTTCAAGAATTAGCCAATTTTCATAGAAAGTACTTAGATATTCCTGTTGTTGCACTAACAGGAAGTAATGGAAAAACAACTACCAAAGAACTTATAAACGCAGTACTAATTCAGCAGTATAATACACATGCTACTCAAGGTAATTATAACAATCATATAGGTGTTCCTTTAACCTTGCTTCAAATGGATAAAACTACAGAAATTGGAATTGTAGAAATGGGGGCAAATCACGCTGGTGAAATTGCACAACTTTGCGAAATTGCTGCTCCAAACTATGGCTATATCACCAATTTTGGGAAAGCACATTTGGAAGGTTTTGGAAGTGAAGAAGGAGTGGTAAAAGCAAAAAGCGAATTATACGATTATTTGAAGCGTAACAAAGAAACTATTTTTGTAAATATTGATGACAAAAAACAAGATAAACAAATAGGGGATTATCAAAACATAAAAACTTTTTCATCTGAATATAACTCTGATTTTACCATTAAACTTGAAAATGATAGCCCCTTTTTAAATGTCAAAGTAGATGATATTTATATACAAACTCAATTGCTTGGGCGATATAATATTACAAATATTGCAGCAGCAATTTCTATTGGTTTATACTTCAAACTAGAACTAGATGTGATAAAAAAAGGAATTGAATCTTATGTTCCAAAAAATAATAGATCACAAGTCATTAAACAAAATTCTAACACCATTATAATGGATGCATATAATGCCAATCCAACGAGTGTTGAAGCGGCGCTACAGAATTTTAAAGCCATGAATGGAGAAGAAAAAGTAGTGATTTTAGGAGACATGTTTGAGTTAGGACCTCAAAGCTTTCATGAACATCATGCTGTAATTTCAATGGTGAAAGACTTTGATTTTACAAAAGCTTATTTTGTGGGTTCACATTTTTTTAATCATCAAAAAGAATTTCCTTTTGCAGATTTTTTTAAAAATTTAGCAGATGTAAAAAAGCATATTATAGCCACACCAATAAAAAACACTTTGATTCTTGTAAAGGGGTCTAGGGGTATGGCTTTGGAGCATCTTTTGGACGTGCTATAAAAAAATCTGCAACCAATGAGTTGCAGATTGTTGTGGGTCATACTGGATTCGAACCAGTGACTTCTACCCTGTCAAGGTAACACTCTGAACCAACTGAGTTAATGACCCATTTTAGATTTACAAAAATAATAATATCTTTGAACTATACGCTTTTATTAATAACTTAATTAGCAACACAAAATTTAACCAAAAAGAAATTCGATTGATTAATGTTTTAAATAATAAATATCCCAATTACATTATTGAATTTATGACAGAGGAATGGGTGCGTAATAATCTTATTGCTTTGATTTCTATGTTATCTGTGCTTGTAGTAGGTCGTTTTTTAAATAAAAAAAAAAACACTTATGTTTTGTATGCAATGGGACTTATTTTGGTGTTTTCATCTATATATAGTCCGTTAAGGTCATACTCTATAGGCGATTGGAATACAGCTACTGATTTGCCACTTCACCTTTGTGGTATTTCTGGGCTTATTTGCGCTATACTTCCTTTTTTAAAACGCAAACAAATACTTTTTGATTTTGTATTTTACACAGGTATTATTGGTGGAATTATGTCTATGCTTACCCCACAAATGAATAGTTATGATGGCAGTCAATTTGCATATTTAGAATATTATGTCCGCCACTCCATAATATTGGTGATGCCCATTTATTTGCTTCAAAATTACGGGATGGAACTCACCAAAAAATCTATGATGAGAACATTTATTACTCTTAATGTTTTATTGGCTATTATCATGCCTTTTAACTTTTATGTGGGTGGAAATTATATGTATTTGGCCGAACCTCCACAGGTAGAAAACCCTTTAGTCATTGGCGAATGGCCCTATTATGTGCTTTGGTTTGAAGTGTTTATGATTGTACTTTTATTACTTTTATTTTATAGTTCAAAAATTCATTTACGCCAAATTTTTAAATTTTCTGTTTAGTTTGACTTTAGTATCTTAGTAACGTTTAATAATTTTCTATTATGAAGCCCACAAAAACAGTCATTATTACAGGGACAAGCCGCGGAATTGGATTTGAGCTAATCCATCTTTTTCATAAAGCAGGTTATGCTGTTTTAGCACTATCACGAAATGCAAAACCTGTTTCAAATTTAAATTATGAAAATATCACCGCATTATCTTTTGATTTAAATCAACCTGAGGACTATAGTCGTGTTGAGAATTTTATACAAAAAGAATGGACCCATGTAGATATCCTTATTAATAATGCCGGTGCAATTGTCAACAAACCTTTTTCTGAAACCACAATGGAAGAATTTAAAGAGGTGTATGCTACCAACGTTTTTGGTGTTGCAGAGCTTACAAGACGTGTGATTCCTTTTATGCAGCCAAAAGGGCATGTGGTAACCATAAGTTCTATGGGTGGTGTTCAAGGCTCAATGAAATTTGCTGGACTCTCTGCATACAGTTCCAGTAAAGGCGCTGTGATTACACTCACAGAACTGCTGGCCGAAGAATATAAAGAAACAGGACCATCTTTTAATGTACTAGCTTTAGGAGCCGTTCAAACGGAGATGCTAGCAGAAGCTTTCCCAGGGTATAAAGCCCCTACAACTCCACTTGAAATGGCAACATATATTTTTGAATTTTCTGAAAAAGGGCAGCAGTTCTATAACGGAAAACTTTTGCAAGTTTCAAGTTCTACACCTTGATTAATTACAAGGTTTAACGTCTTATTAACTCGAATAAAATAAAATAATTCGCTATTTTTGTGAATTAAATTTTCACACCTAATGTTCAATAGTTTAAGCGAAAAATTAGATAAAGCACTACACGTCCTTAAAGGACACGGAAGCATCACCGAAATCAATGTTGCTGAAACACTCAAGGAAGTTCGACGTGCGTTGCTAGACGCTGATGTCAATTATAAAATTGCTAAAGAATTTACAAACACTGTAAAAGAGAAAGCACTCGGTCAAAATGTTTTGACCACTTTACAACCCGGTCAGTTGATGGTCAAAATTGTAAAGGATGAACTTACTAAACTTATGGGAGGCGATGCAGAAGGAATTAATTTATCTGGAAATCCATCCGTTATTTTAATGTCTGGATTACAAGGTTCTGGTAAAACTACTTTTTCTGGAAAACTCGCACAATTTCTAAAAACAAAAAAATCTAAAACCCCAATGCTTGTTGCTTGTGACGTGTACCGTCCTGCAGCCATCGATCAGTTACATATTGTTGGAGAACAAATTGGCGCTGAGGTATACAGTGACCCTGGGAATAACGATCCAGTAGCGATCGCCCTAGCTGGTATTGCAGAAGCAAAATCTAAAGGCTGCAATGTAGTTATTATAGATACGGCTGGACGATTGGCTGTTGATGAGGAAATGATGACAGAAATTGCAAATATTCACAAGGCAATTACACCGCAAGAAACGTTATTTGTGGTCGATTCCATGACAGGACAAGACGCTGTTAATACCGCCAAAGCTTTTAATGATATTTTAAATTTTGATGGCGTTATTCTTACAAAACTAGATGGTGACACTCGAGGCGGTGCAGCAATTTCAATTAAATCTGTTGTCAATAAGCCAATCAAATTTATTGGTACTGGAGAAAAAATGGAAGCCATAGACATTTTCTACCCAGCACGTATGGCCGATCGAATTTTGGGTATGGGTGACGTGGTGTCTCTTGTAGAGCGTGCCCAAGAACAGTTTGATGAGCAAGAAGCCCGAAAGATTCAGAAAAAAATTGCAAAAAATCAGTTCGGTTTTGATGATTTCCTATCTCAAATACAACAGATTAAGAAAATGGGGAATATGAAAGATCTTGTTGGGATGATTCCAGGAATGGGAAAAATAACAAAAGATATAGATATTGATGATGATGCTTTTAAGCACATAGAAGCTATCATTCATTCAATGACCCCAAAAGAGCGTTCGAATCCATCTTTAATCAATGCAAGTCGTAAAAAGCGCATTGGCGCAGGCTCAGGAACTTCTATTCAGGAGGTTAATAAATTGATGAAGCAATTCAATCAAATGAGTAAAATGATGAAAATGATGCAAGGTAGCAAGGGGAAAACAATGATGCAAATGATGAAAAATATGCCAAGATAGGGCGATACAAATTGGATTATGATATTACTAGACGGAAAACAAACCAGTGCCCAAATCAAAGAAGAGATCGCTAAAACTGTCTCTGAAATGAAAAAAAATAGTATCAAAGTGCCTCATTTGGCAGCCGTCCTTGTGGGAACAAATGGTGCCAGTATGACTTATGTAGGTGCAAAAGTTAAGGCCTGCGAGCTTGTTGGATTTGAATCAACACTGATTGATTTACCAGAAGAAACATCAGAACAAGAGCTGCTAAATCAAATTAAAGCACTCAACGATAATCCAGAAATCGATGGTTTTATTGTTCAATTGCCTTTACCTAAACATATAAACGAACAAAAAATTCTAATGGCTGTTCATCCAGACAAGGACGTCGATGGTTTTCACCCTATGAATGTTGGAAGATTAACACTCGATTTGCCTACATTCATTTCTGCAACTCCGTATGGAATAATGGAACTTTTGGAACGCTATGAAATACCAACATCCGGAAAACATGTAGTGGTTATTGGAAGAAGTCATATTGTTGGTCGACCAATGAGTATATTGATGAGTCAAAAACGCCCTGCTGGAAATGCAACAGTTACAGTAGCTCATAGCCGAACTTCAAATTTAGCGGCACTAACAAAAGGAGCAGATATTATTGTTGCAGCCTTAGGAATTCCAGAATTTTTGACTGCAGATATGGTTAAAAAAGATGCTGTTGTAATAGATGTTGGAATTACAAGAGTTCCAGATGATTCAAAAAAGCGAGGTTATAGAATTGCCGGAGATGTACATTTTGATAGTGTTGCAGAAAAAGCTAGTCATATTACGCCTGTCCCTGGAGGTGTGGGCCCAATGACCATAGCAATGCTTTTGAAAAACACTCTCCTTGCGCGGCAAAGAGCAGAAGCCCACTAAAATATTACTTTGCAAAAAGCTGATTCGGATTTTTAAAGGCCTTGAATTCTAATGCATTTCCAGAGGGATCTAGGAAAAACAAAGTCGCTTGTTCGCCCACTTCGCCTTCAAAGCGAATGTAGGGTTCAATGATAAATTGTATGCCTTTTTGTTTTAATTTTTCTGCAAAATCATGAAATGACTGCCAGGGCAAAACTACGCCAAAGTGTGGAACAGGAACTTTCTTTCCGTCCACTTCGTTACAATGGTTTTGAGTTTCATTTTTTGGCTTATAATGGATGACTAATTGGTGTCCAAATAAATTAAAATCTACCCAATGTGTACTGCTTCGCCCTTGTGGACATTCCAAAATATCGGCATAAAATGTTCTGCATTCTTCCAAATTCCAAACTGGAATGGCGAGATGAAACGGACTTATATTTGTAAATTTTTCCATGTTTTTTTAGAATTTTTTAGTAAGGAATTTAGTGTTGTTAATTCCTCTTCAGACAGCTCTCTGTATGTTCCCAAAGAGCTTTTTAAATGGATATTCATAATTCGCGTTCGTTGAAGCGATTTTACTTCGTATCCAAGATATTCACACATTCTTCGGATTTGTCGATTTAGTCCTTGAGTTAAAACAATTTTAAAGGTTTTTTGACTTATTTTCTTAACCTTACATTGTTTTGTTGTCGTATTTAGAATAGGCACTCCGCTAGACATACGCTCAACGAATGTCTGGGAAATGGGTTTGTCTACAGAAACAATATATTCTTTTTCGTGGTGATTACTCGCTCGTAAAATTTTATTGACAATATCACCATCATCAGTCAATAAAATTAATCCTTCGCTATCTTTGTCAAGTCTTCCAATAGGGAAAATCCGAGTTGGGTAGTTTATGTAATCAATAATATTATTTTTTTCAACTCGAGTATCGGTAGTGCATACAATTCCAACAGGTTTGTTGAATGCAATATAGGTGTGTTTGACCTTGTTGTTAAAAATTTGTTCTCCATCAACTTCAACAACATCATTTGGTGCAACTTTTGTTCCCATTTCTGGGTTATTACCATTAATGGTTACACGACCATCTTCTATAAGTTTATCGGCAACTCTTCGAGAGCAATATCCAGCTTCACTGAGATATTTATTAAGTCTTTTTAAGCTTGCTTCCATGGTGTAAAGGTACAAAACTTTAGTCCTTCAGAAAGTCAATTATATGTTCAATAACTTGTTTTCCTTTTAGACCATGACCAAGACCTTTTGTGGAAACTAACCTGCTATTTTTGAAGTTAGATTGTATTTCAATTGCATCTGAAAATGGAATCACAGGATCATTTTCATCGTGAATAATTAAACCTTTTGAATCCATATGTTTTATAAACAGGGAAGTATTAAAATATGTGGAAGGTTGATTAAATTTTCTCTGAATACAAAGCTCTAATCCCTCTGCAATTTTAGAGTTGTAGCCCATTAGTTTTATATAATTATTCAATATTCCAGGAAAACCAGACGGAACCCCCAAAAACACTACTTTTTCACTAAAGGTATAGTTATTGTTTTTTATAAAAAATGAAATTGCCATACCTCCAACAGAATGGCCAATAAAGAATTTTGGTTTAAAATTTTTTGACACAACTGTTATGAATTTCGAATACAAAATAGCATTGAAACTTGAGCTGCCAGAAGCACCATGAGCAGGTGCATCTAGTGCAACAATATTATATTCTTCTTGCTGCAGTCTTTGAATAATATTCTTCCATCTCCCAGAGTTGCTTTCCCAGCCATGTACCAATAATACCGTTTCTTTTTTTCCTTGCCAATGGTAGGTTTGAATTGGAATATGATTATAATAAAACACTTCTTTTGTTGCTTTTTCCAGAGTTGGATGAGGTACTTTTAAACGTCCTTTTAGTGGTATAGAAAATAAATTAAGTGCCAATTTTGATGCCAAAGAGGTGTTGAAAATACTTAAAAAATTTAAACACTGACCTACAAATTTTGGAATGATCTCTTTCATAGAATTATTCTATTTCTAACCACAAATGATTTTTGAAATGGAATTAATACCATTGAATAAAAAAATCTTTAACTTTTGCTGATGGTGGAATTGATATAATTTCAATTTTCTTACTCATATCATAACGTAAATTTTCTGGCAATTCATTTTTATCGATAGTAAAGTAAACATTGATTTCATCAACTGAAACAATTAAATTTCTAAGTGTGTTTTGAATACTAGAAATAGTGTAATTTCTTGTTATATAACTAAAATCACACAACTTATCAAGACCTTTTTTTGTTTTGTAACGATTGTCTAAGATTCGAACATTTTGAATTGTAGATAGCGAATCTAGAGCTTCTTTTGGGCTGAGTTCCAATAATAACTTTTGCGTTCCTTTTTCAAAAACCTTAATGATGTTGGTGTTTCTAGTAAATTCATCACCATCTATAAATTGACTTAAAGAATCTGTTTCAAAAATACGTTTTAAGTCTTTTACTTTTGTTGAATCATTGAGTTTTCCAACAGAGTGTTTGGTAATTAAAAAAGGATCTGGAGAAGAGTTACAAGCGGTCAAAAAAAATGTGACTGCAAAAAAAGAAATCAGTAAATTTTTCATGGTTAATTTAAATAGATTACAATACTAAATGACTTTTTTAAGAATTCCAAATACAGCTCTTATAAATGTGGCACTAGTAAGCATTTTAACAATAGGGTTTTGTCGTTGTGATTTCGATTTTGATGATTTTCTTTGAGGTGCTTCTGTTTGTGTTTGACTAATGCTTTTAATTTTAGTTGTTAAGATTTCATAAGCACTATTTCTATCAATTAATTCGTTATATTTCAGTACTAATTTAGAGTTTTCTAAGAGAGATTTAAGCTCCACTGGATTAAGAATATCCATACGGCTTTTAGGTGCTTGCAATAACGTTGAGGTCAATGGCGTTGGTCTACCTTTATCGTCCAATGCTGTCACAAGTGCTTCTCCAATTCCCATTGAAGTGAGTGTATTTTCAATATCAAAAAATTCAGTTTCTGGATAGTTTTGTGCTGTAAGTTTAATGGCTTTTCGGTCTTTTGCGGTAAATGCTCTAAGCGAATGTTGTATTTTTAAACCCAATTGCCCCAAAACATTGTTTGGAATATCTTCAGGGTTTTGAGTCACAAAATAAACGCCAACACCTTTACTTCTTATAAGTTTGATGGTATGTTCAATTTGGTGTAATAATACCTTTGAAGCTTCACTAAAAATCAAGTGTGCTTCATCAATAAAAAGGACAAGTTTTGGTTGGCTCAAATCGCCTTCTTCAGGTAAAGTTTCATATAATTCTGCCAATAGGCTAAGCATAAATGTTGAAAACAATTTTGGCCGATCTTGAATGTCATCTAATCGAATAATATTGATATAACCCTCCTCTTTTTTATTAGTTCTTATAAGTTCATTAACATCAAAACTTTTTTCTCCAAAAAACAGGTCTGCACCTTGTTGTTCAAGTTCAATGATTTTTCTTAAAATCGAACCAGTTGATGCTTTCGAAATTCTACCATATTCATTTTGAAATTGATCTTCTTCTTCATTGGTTGCAAAATTTAAAACACTTTTAAAATCTTTTAAATCTAACAAGGGCATCTGTTGGTCATCACAGTATTTAAAAATGACGGCTACAATTCCAGCTTGTGTGTCTGTAAGATTCAAAATTCTTGAAATCAAAATAGGACCGAATTCACTTACAGTTGCTCGTAGTCGTACCCCGTTTTGTTCAGATAATGACAAAATTTCAACTGGAAAAGATTTTGGATTGAAAGGAAGTCCAATGGCATTTTGGCGTTCATCAATTTTTAGATGCCCTGGGCTTGGTTTTGCCAAGCCATTCAAATCTCCTTTAATATCCATCAATAAAACAGGCACACCTTTTTCACTCAAATTCTCGGCTAATACCTGTAAGGTTTTTGTTTTTCCAGTTCCTGTTGCTCCTGCAATTAAACCATGTCTATTCATGGTTTTTAGGGGAACTTTGACAAAGCAATTTGTTAGAGTTTCAGTGTTAAGCGTTGCAGCTCCTAGAGTAATAGACTCACCCTTAAAAGTATACCCATCAATAATGTGTTTGAAAAAATCGTTTTTTGAAGTCATAACAAAGTAGGTTTTGGTAAAAATAAATGAAGTTTTCTTACTTTAACAAAAATCTGTAAACTATTTTTGCATTCTATGTTAAAATCTGAAATTCAAAAGCGGGTTGATAACGGTGAAATGCTTCCTCTTATGGAAGCTTTTTATACCATTCAAGGCGAGGGCTATCACAAAGGGACAGCGTCCTATTTTATTCGTATAGGTGGATGCGATGTGGGTTGCCATTGGTGCGATGTAAAAGAAAGTTGGAATGCCGAAACTCATCCGCCAACTTCAATTAAATCTATAGCGACTCAAGCGGCAGAATTTAGCGATACCATTGTGGTAACTGGCGGTGAGCCATTGATGTGGGATATGAATCCACTAACCGATTTATTAAAACAAAATAACCTCAAAACACATATTGAAACTTCTGGTGCTTATCCGTTATCGGGGCATTGGGATTGGATTTGTCTTTCACCAAAAAAGCGAATGCTTCCAAAGGACGAAGTCTATTCCAAGGCAAATGAGCTAAAAGTCATAGTATATAACAAAGACGATTTTAAATTTGCAGAAGAACAAGCCAAAAAAGTATCGAAAGATTGTATTTTATATCTACAGCCCGAGTGGAGTGTTCGAGAAAAAATAACTCCTTTTATTGTAAAATACGTTATGAATCATCCAAAATGGAAGATTTCTCTTCAAACGCACAAGTATTTAAACATTCCTTAACTATTTTCTTCTAAATTCTTACATATTAAAATATAAACTCTATTTTTATGTTGATTTAGTTTCGGTTTAATCAATTTTTAATCAATATTTGTTTAAATATATAATTAATTTATCATTTTATGTTTACAATATGAAACTTTAAAATCATATTTGCATATAATTTTTAAACAAGATATCATGTGTGGCATTGTATGTGCATTCGATTTGAAACAAAATAGTGAGGATTTAAGACCTCAAATACTAGAAATGTCTAAAAGAATTAGGCATCGTGGTCCAGATTGGAGTGGAATTTTTGATAATGAAAAAGCGATAATGGCACACGAGCGCCTCGCTATTGTTGATCCTGCTTCAGGTAAACAACCTTTGTTTAGCCCAGATAAACAATTAGTTTTAGCAGTTAATGGTGAAATTTATAATCACAGAGCGCTAAGAAAACAATTTGAATCAACTTATGATTTTCAAACACAGAGTGATTGTGAAATCATACTTGCACTCTACAAAGAAAAAGGAGTTGATTTTGTAGATGATCTAAATGGTATTTTTGGATTTGCTATTTATGATGTTGAAGAAGACACCTATTTCATTGCACGTGATCATATGGGAATTATTCCATTGTATATTGGATGGGATCAAAATGGAACATTTTATGTCGCTTCTGAACTAAAAGCCTTAGAGCCTGTATGTACAAAGATTGAGTTATTTCCCCCCGGTCATTATTTCCACAGTAAAGATGGTAAATTTGTACAGTGGTACAAAAGAGATTGGAAAGCATACGATGCTGTAAAAGACAACGAAACGAGTATTCAAGAAATCAAGGAAGCATTGGAGGCTGCTGTTCATAGACAACTCATGAGTGATGTACCATACGGTGTATTACTATCAGGTGGTTTGGATTCTTCAGTCACCTCTGCCATTGCAAAAAAATATACCCAAAAGAGAGTAGAATCTGGAGATACTGAATATGCTTGGTGGCCACAATTGCATTCATTTTCTGTTGGATTAGAAGGTTCTCCAGATTTGGCTGCAGCACAAAAAGTAGCCAATCATATTGGCACGGTGCACCACGAAATTAAATTTACAATTCAAGAAGGATTAGATGCCATCAAAGATGTAATATACAACCTCGAAACCTATGATACGACCACTATTCGTGCAAGTACGCCAATGTATCTAATGGCAAGAGTGATCAAATCTATGGGCATAAAAATGGTGCTTTCTGGTGAAGGTGCTGATGAGCTTTTTGGAGGCTATTTGTATTTTCATAAAGCACCAAATGCGAAAGAATTTCATCAAGAAACAGTCCGAAAGTTAGACAAACTTCACATGTATGATTGTATGCGTGCCAACAAAAGTTTGGCGGCCTGGGGCATTGAAGGACGAGTTCCATTTTTGGACAAAGAATTTATGGATGTCGCCATGCGAATTAACCCACAAGATAAAATGATAAATGGCGAACGTATGGAGAAATGGGTGGTAAGAAAAGCTTTTGAAGATATGTTGCCAGAAAGTGTTGCTTGGAGACAAAAAGAGCAGTTCAGTGATGGTGTGGGCTACAGTTGGATTGATACCTTAAAAGAAATTGTTGAAAAAGAAGTTTCTGATGAACAAATGAAAAATGCACATTTTAGATTTCCTGTTCAAACCCCACTGAATAAAGAAGAGTTTTATTACAGAACAATTTTTGAATCACATTTTCCAAGCGAAGCAGCAGCGCTATGTGTGCCACAAGAACCAAGCGTTGCATGCAGTACTAAAATAGCGTTGGAGTGGGATGAAGCGTTTAAAAATTTAAATGATCCAAGCGGAAGAGCAGTTGCCAAGGTTCATGATAAAGCATATACCTAAAAAAATAGACTCAAAATAAAAGAGTCTAAGCCTTTATTTTTATTTTTTGATTTTAAGTATTTTGTTTAAAAATCAAAAATTGAATTTAAGGGCTTTTTCATGGCTTTTAAGCTACTTTTTCAAAATACATGAATTGTTAATAATTTAAGCTAAATTCCCTTAAATACACTTTAAAATCGTTGCTCTAATATTTATATTTGTTAGGCGCGCAATAATTGTATGCGATTAACAGACAAAAAACCATAAAAATGAGTGAAGATATAAACAAAAATCAATATTCTGCAGACAGTATTCAGGCCTTGGAAGGAATGGAACACGTTCGTATGCGTCCATCCATGTATATTGGAGATGTCGGTGTCCGAGGATTACATCACCTTGTATATGAAGTCATTGATAACTCCATTGATGAAGCCCTTGCAGGACATTGTGATAAAATCACAGTAACTATTAATGAAGATAATTCTATTACCACAGAAGATAATGGTCGTGGAATCCCTGTTGGCTTACATAAAAAAGAGGGTGTTTCTGCGTTAGAAGTGGTTATGACTAAAATTGGTGCTGGTGGAAAATTTGATAAGGATTCCTACAAAGTTTCTGGTGGTTTGCATGGTGTTGGTGTGAGTTGTGTGAATGCATTGTCTTTAAATTTGAAAGCAACGGTACATAGAGAAGGTAAAGTTTGGGAGCAAGAATATGAGCGTGGAAAAGCAATGTACCCTGTAAAATCTACTGGATCAACAGATAAGCGTGGTACTATTGTAACTTTTAAACCAGACCCACAAATATTCACACAAACTTTAGAGTACAACTACGAAACATTATCGAGTCGTATGCGAGAGTTGGCTTTTCTTAACAAAGGAATTACGGTCATCATCATTGACAGAAGAGAAAAAGATGATAAAGGAGAATTTATTACAGAGACCTTTTATTCTGAAGAGGGGTTACCAGAATTTATAAAATATTTAGACGCAACTAGAGAGCCAATTATGCAATCTGTTATTGCTTTTGAAGGAGAGAAAAACGGCGTTCCTGTGGAAGTGGCCATGATTTATAATACGTCCTATGCTGAAAACTTACATTCATATGTTAATAATATCAACACACATGAAGGAGGGACGCATTTGTCGGGATTTAGACGTGGTATGACACATACTCTCAAAAAATATGCAGATGAATCAGGAATGTTGGATAAATTGAAGTTTGATATTGCTGGAGATGATTTTAGAGAGGGTCTTACAGCAATAATTTCTGTAAAAGTAGCCGAACCACAATTTGAAGGACAAACAAAAACAAAGCTAGGAAACAGAGAAGTGTCCTCTTCAGTAAGTCAAGCTGTCTCTGAAATGCTGACCGATTATTTGGAAGAACACCCAGAAGATGCTAAAACCATTGTTCAGAAAGTTATTCTTGCTGCTCAAGCGCGTCATGCTGCACAAAAAGCACGCGAAATGGTTCAACGCAAAACCGTGATGAGTATTGGTGGCCTGCCGGGTAAACTTAGTGATTGCTCTGAGCAAGACCCTGCAAAATGCGAAGTTTTTCTTGTTGAGGGAGACTCCGCAGGTGGAACAGCAAAACAAGGAAGAGATCGTGCTTTTCAGGCCATTTTGCCACTTCGTGGAAAAATTCTAAACGTAGAAAAAGCCATGCAACACAAGGTTTTTGAAAACGAAGAAATTAAAAATATTTTTACAGCACTTGGTGTTACCATTGGAACTGAAGAGGACAGTAAAGCTTTAAATCTTTCAAAATTACGTTATCACAAAATTGTCATCATGTGTGATGCCGATATTGATGGTAGCCACATTGCAACTCTAATTCTTACCTTTTTCTTTAGATATATGAAAGAATTGATTGAAAGCGGTCATGTGTATATTGCTACTCCACCTCTTTATTTAGTCAAAAAAGGGCAGAAAAAACAATATGCATGGAACGATCAAGAACGTGATACAATTGCTGAACAATTTGGCGGAAGTGTAAGCGTACAGCGGTACAAAGGTTTGGGAGAAATGAATGCAAGTCAATTGTGGGATACCACTATGAATCCTGACTTTAGAACACTACGTCAAGTGCAAATAGACAATGGAACAGAAGCCGATAGAATTTTTTCTATGCTAATGGGAGACGATGTGCCGCCACGTCGAGAGTTTATTGAAAAAAATGCAATCTATGCCAATATTGATGCCTAATTCACGTTTTAGTACTAAATCAAATAATATGAAAATTTACAAGCTTATAATAATTGCTTTATGTGTTATAAGCACAAAAGCTATAGCGCAACAAAATATAAATGAATTACTTGCAGCAGGAGTTGCTGATACTCAACGCTTTGCAGAGAGTTATATTGCCCCCGCTTCAGAAGGTTTGGTCTATGCCATTTCGAATGGATGGTTCAACAATGCCAAATCTCTTCGAAGATTTGGCTTTGAAATTTCCATTGTTGGAAATACGAACTTTGTTGATGATAATAGAACATCCTTTAAAATGGTTGCTTCTGATTACGAAAATATTAGGTTTCAGGATAATAGCCCTAGTAAGAACGTGCCTACAGTTTTTGGAAATTCAGAGAGTCAGACCGTGGTTTTGACCTATGATGACCCAATTTTTGGAAACCAAGAAATAGAAGTTTCACTTCCGGGTGGGATTGGATCTTCAGAAGCAAATCTTATTCCTACAGCTTTTATACAGGCAAGTTTTTCGCCTCTAAAAGGGACTCAAATAAAAGCACGACTTATACCAAAGCTAAATTTTAGCGATGCAAGTCTAAATGCTTTTGGTGTTGGAATTCAACAAGATCTTTTGTCGTGGCTTCCTGGCAAAAAAGTATTGCCAGTTGCAGTTTCTGGAGTTATTGCTTATACCAATTTAAAAAGTGAATATGATTTTACCGCTACAAATGTCGTAGAGGGCGAAAATCAACAAATGACACTAGATGTAAATTCAATGCTTTATCAATTGGTTGTTGGAACAAAATTAAAAATTATTAATTTTTATGGTGCTTTAGGCTATGTAAGTGGAACCACAAAAACCAAATTATTAGGAACATACAAAATTGTAGGTAACAATAATACAATCTCCGAAGAAATTGTAAATCCAATCTCAATAAAAAATAAAGTATCAGGGTTGCGTACTACTCTTGGTGCAAATTTAAAACTAGGTTTTTTTGGTATCAATGCAGACTATACCTTTGCAGAGTATAACAGCGCATCACTAGGGGTTAATATTGGTTTCTAAATAATTAAAATTTTAAAAATTAAAACACATAAACAATGAAAATAACTGTTGTAGGTGCAGGTGCTGTAGGAGCAAGTTGCGCCGAATATATTGCCATTAAAAACTTTGCTTCTGAAGTTGTATTACTAGACATTAAGGAAGGATACGCCGAAGGAAAAGCAATGGATTTGATGCAATGTGCATCCTTGAATGGATTTGACACAAAAATAACAGGCTCTACAAACGATTACTCCAAAACTGCTGGAAGCCATATTTGCGTTATCACATCTGGTATTCCAAGAAAACCAGGAATGACTAGAGAAGAATTGATTGGAATAAATGCAGGAATTGTAAAAACAGTTTCTGAAAATCTCGTCAAACACTCTCCAGAAACGGTACTTATTGTTGTTAGTAACCCAATGGATACGATGACCTATTTGGCACATCAAGTTACAGGATTACCAAAGCACAAAATTATTGGAATGGGAGGGGCTCTAGATTCTGCTCGATTCAAATATAGATTAGCAGAAGCTCTAGAAGCACCCATAAGCGATGTTGATGGAATGGTAATTGGAGGCCATAGCGATGTTGGTATGGTACCTCTAATTTCACATGCTACAAGAAACGGTATTAAAGTTTCTGAATTTATTTCACAAGAACGATTAGAACAAGTAAAAGAAGACACAAAAGTAGGAGGGGCTACGCTTACCAAACTTTTGGGAACTTCGGCATGGTATGCACCAGGCGCTGCAGTAAGTGGATTAGTACTGGCCATTGCATGCGATCAGAAGAAAATATTTCCATGTTCAACTTTACTCAATGGCGAATATGGTTTGAGTGATTTATGTATTGGGGTGCCAGTTGTTCTTGGCGCTAATGGTATTGAAAAAATTGTAGAAATAGAATTGAGTACCGCCGAAAAAGAGCATCTTCAACAAAGTGCTGAGGGTGTAAAAAAGACCAATGGTCTTCTAAATTTGTAAGTCTTTGAAGAATATTAAAAAGCAAAAAATAGAAAGCATCACAATTTTGTGGTGCTTTTTTTATTAAAATAAAAAATCTATTGGCAAATCACTTCGTAAATCATATATTTGCTCGTTTACAAAAATAAAGCAGAACAAAACAATTCAAAATGCAAAATAAAGGATTAGTAAAGTTATTTGCCTTGTTGTTTGGATTGGTAAGTATTTATCAATTATCATTCACATTTAAGGCAAACCAAATTGAAGATGAAGCAAAACAATATGCCATCAATAAAATTGCAGAAACAGAAACGGATTATGATTCAAAACGTTCAATAGAACGATTGAATTATTTAGATTCTCTCAAAACTCAAGAAGTATTTAATATAGGAGTAGCGGCTTTCAACTACGACGAAGTCAAAGAAAAAGCGATGAATCTTGGTCTTGATCTTAAGGGTGGAATCAATGTCATCCTTCAAATTTCTGTAAAAGATATTCTTGTAGGATTAGCTAACGAAAGCAAAGATCCTACCTTTAGAAAAGCACTTAGCGATGCCGAAGAACTTCAAAAAGACAGTCAAAACACCTATTTAGAAGACTTTTTTGTCGCATTTGAAACTATTGATGCAGAGGCCAAATTGGCTTCACCAGATATTTTTGCCAACAGAACACTTAGTGATGAAATTACTTTCAACATGAGTAATGATGAGGTAAAACCAATTTTATCTGCAAAAATTGATGAATCTATTATTTCTGCTTTTGAAGTCTTAAGAAAACGTATTGATAAATTTGGTGTAACTCAACCCAATATCCAACGTATTGGAACTTCAGGACGAATCCTAGTAGAATTGCCAGGGGCCAAAGAAGTTGAGCGTGTAAAAGGGCTGCTTCAAAGTACAGCACAATTGGAGTTTTGGGATGCCTATAAAGGCGATGAATTTGGAAGTTTCTTATTTCAAGCCAATGAAGTTTTAAAAGAGGTTGTACAAACATCGGCAGAGGAGGAAACAACAACGGAAACAGAGGCGGATGCAATTTCTGATATCATTGGTGATACCGATGCAGAAACTGGAGAAGATGGAACCGTCAATCCTTTAATTGACTTGATTCGTGCACCTGGATATTCAGGAGGCCCTGTTTTGGCTTCTTTTGAGGCTAAAGATCAACAAAAAGTTTCAGAATATTTAAATAACCCAAAGGTTAGAGCACTACTCTCGCCAGAGCAACGCTATGTAAAGTTTGTTTGGGGCATTCCACAAATACAACAAACTAATGAAGAAGACACACAAAGCATTGAGCTTGTAGAACTTTATGCGCTAAAGGGTAATAGAGAAAACAAACCACAACTGAGTGGTGCAGTAATTACTGATGCACGACAGTCATATCAACAAAATGGAAACCCAAGTGTTTCTATGCAGATGAATCTAAAAGGTGCAAAAATTTGGGAACAAATGACCGGAAATGCTTTCAATACAGGCGGTCAAATTGCTATTGTATTGGACGATATTGTGTATTCTGCACCTGGTGTAACATCAGGGCCTATTGCTGGAGGAAATTCAGAAATTTCTGGTTCTTTCACACTCAATGAAGCTGTAGATTTGGCAAACGTATTGCGTGCTGGTAAATTACCGGCTTCTGCAGATATCGTTCAAGCCGAAGAAGTAGGGCCATCACTTGGCCAAGAAGCCATTGATAGTGGAATGAAATCTTTCTTAATTGCTTTGGCATTTGTATTGCTATGGATGATTTTTTACTACGGAAAATCAGGATTATTTTCTAATGTAGCCTTATTGCTTAACATCCTTTTAATCTTCGGGATTTTATCTGGATTAGGCGCAGTTTTGACACTTCCTGGTATCGCAGGTATTGTACTTACTATAGGTATTGCAGTTGATGCCAATGTACTGATTTATGAGCGCATTCGAGAAGAATTATACAAAGGAAAAGGTCAAAAAGAATCTGTACAAGATGGTTTTTCAAATGCATTGTCATCAATCCTAGATGCAAACATTACGACTGGACTTACCGCCTTGATTTTATACACTTTTGGAACAGGTCCAATCAAAGGATTTGCAACGACCTTGTTAATTGGTATTTTAACTTCATTATTTACCGCTATTTTTATTTCTAGATTATTGATTGATTGGAATTTGAACCGAGGAGGAAAACTTGATTTTTCTACTGGAATGACAAAAGGGTTGTTCCGCTCCATTAACTTAGAATTCCTAAAGAAACGTAAAATAGCTTACATCATTTCTGGAACTATTATCATTGCAGGATTGGCATCACTTTTTACTACTGGACTCGATCAAGGCATTGATTTTGTTGGAGGACGAACCTATACCGTTCGTTTTGCACAGGATATGAATACTGAGGAAGTCAAGTCAGCTGTAAACGATGTTTTTAACAGTGCTGAAGTCAAAACTATTGGTAGTGCTAATCAATTGAAAATTTCTACAAAATATAAAGTCAATGAAAATTCTGCAGAGGTTGATGCTGAGGTACAAGAAAAATTATATGGTGCATTGGTACCATTCTTGCCAGACGGTACAACATACAAACAGTTTATTGATGCAGAAAATAATATTGGAAAAATGTATTCTGGAAAAGTGAGTCCAACCATTGCCGATGACATCAAGCGTTCATCTGTTTGGGCTATTTTAGGATCACTTATTGTAGTTTTCCTGTATATTTTATTAAGATTCAAAAAATGGCAATTTTCACTGGGTGCAGTAGCAGCTGTATTTCATGATGTATTGATTGTATTGGGAATTTTCTCTATTGCTTGGAAGTTTTTACCATTTAGTATGGAAATCGATCAAGCATTTATTGCAGCTATTCTTACGGTAATCGGATATTCCTTGAACGATACTGTGGTCGTTTTCGATAGAATTCGAGAATATATTAATGAGCATTCGATTTGGGATTTTGGGAAAATTGTAAATAGTGCCTTGAACAGTACTTTGAGTAGAACTTTGAACACCTCGTTGACAACTTTAGTTGTGCTTTTGGCCATGTTCGTTTTTGGAGCAGATTCATTACGTGGATTATTGTTTGCATTAATTGTAGGTGTTCTTGTAGGAACATATTCTTCGGTATTTATTGCAACTCCAATTATGCACGATACACTTAAACGATTAGATAAAAAATCTAAATAAAGACTTTACAAATCAAAAAAAAGCCACTCGATAGAGTGGCTTTTTTTTGTTAAAACATATTTTTAATTATGAAGCTTTAGTTTTATGAAAAAACATAAAATAAAGCCCTATAAGGATAAAAGGAATACTAAGAACTTGTCCTGTGTTCAATCCTAAAATCCAATCTTCTCGGCCATCAACTTGTGCAATTTTAAATTGTTCAACAAAAACTCTAACCGCCATAAGCAAGAGTAAAAATAATCCAAAAAGAAACCCTTCTTGTTGTCTTTTGTTGGTCTTCCAATACAAAAGAAATAAAATTAAAAACACAAAAATATATCCAAAAGCTTCGTACAATTGGCCAGGGTGACGAGGGATGGAGTCCATATCTTTAAAAATGATAGCCCATGGTAAATCCTCACTTGCTGGTTTTCCAATCATTTCAGAATTAAAAAAATTACCAATTCTAATAAATATTGCACCCAGTGCACAAGGAATTACAACACGGTCCAAAATCCATAAAACAGACTTTTTAAGTATTTTTTTATTGTAGATATACATGGAAATAATCATCCCAATGGCTGCCCCATGACTAGCCAAACCTCTAAAGCCCGTAAATTCAAAACCTCCGCTAAATTTGAAGGGTAAAAACACACTAAAAAAATCCTCTCGAAATAATTCTGATTGATAAAAAATAACATGACCCAATCTTGCCCCAATCATAATTCCCAAAACGGAATACATAAACAAACTATCCATTTTGCTTTCTGATTCTCCCTCATTTTTGTAGATTTTTTTCATGATTTGAAGACCAAAAATGAAAGCAATCATCCACATTAAACTATAATAATGAATTTTGAAATCTCCAAATAATCTAATTCCTTCCGATGCAGGTTCCCATACAATTTGTAAAAAATTCATAATGTTGTTTTGTTTTGGTTGTAAATATAAAGAAATGAAAGAGATTGGAAAGAATACTAGACTTTTACTAATTATTATTTTTTGGAACAGGATCATGTCCCGATCCTCCCCACGGGTGACATCTAAAAATTCGTTTTATCCCAAAAAAAACACCTTTTAAAAAATGATGTTCTTGCAGCGCCTCTATGCAATATTGAGAGCATGTTGGTTGAAATCTACAACGTGCTGGGAGTAGTGGAGAAATCCATTTTTGATATCCCTTAATTAATGTAATCAATAATTTTTTCAATAAAGTCATAAACTTATTCTACAGAAAAAGTTGTTCCTTCTTTACCGTCTTTTAATTGAATTCCGATTTCGGCCAATTGATCCCGTATTTGATCTGAAAGTGCAAAGTTTTTTTGTGATCGAGCTTCATTTCTCATCGAAATTAGAAGTTGAACAGTGTCTGCAAGTTTATCGCTAGAGGATTCTGTTGAGGTTTTTTGAAGGCCTAAGAGGTCAAAAATAAATGCATCTAATGTTTTTATAAGTAATTTTAGACTCTCTGCATCGATAGTATTTGTACCATCTTTTATTTGATTGACATATTTAACAGCACTAAAAATTTCAGCAATTAAAATCGGCGTATTAAAATCGTCATTCATGGCATTGTAACAGCTTTGTTTCCAAGCTGAAACATCAAAATCTGACGAAACTTCTGATGCAGATAATGATGAAAGTGTGTCAAGAGCATCCATTAATTTTTGAAATCCTTTTTCTGAGGCCAAAAGCGCATCGTTACTGAAATCCAATATACTTCTGTAGTGGGCTTGCATCATAAAAAACCGAACAACAGAGGGCGAAAATCCTTTGGAGAGTTTGTCAGTATCACCACTAAGAATCTCTGCAGGTAAAATATTATTTCCTGTAGATTTTGCCATTTTTTGACCGTTTAGTGTTAGCATATTGGCATGCATCCAATAGTTAACTGGGTTGTGATTGTGCCATGCTTTTGCTTGTGCGATTTCACATTCGTGGTGAGGAAATTTTAAATCTAAACCACCTCCATGAATATCAAATTGTTCACCTAAGTATTTGGTACTCATAGCAGTACACTCTAAATGCCACCCTGGAAAACCAATACCCCATGGCGATGGCCATCGCATAATGTGTTGTGGCTCAGCTTTTTTCCAAAGGGCAAAATCTTGTGGGTTTTTTTTGTCAGACTGACCATCAAGTGCTCGTGTGTTGTGTATGAGGTCTTCTATTTTTCGACCACTCAAAACACCATAATTATTGGATTCATTGTATTTGATAACATCAAAATAAATTGACCCATTGGCTTCATAAGCAAAACCGTTATCAATAATTTCTTTTATAATTTCAATTTGTTCTACAATATGTCCTGTAGCTGTAGGTTCTATACTGGGTGGAAGAAAATTGAAAGTATTTAAAATGTTGTGAAAATCTACAGTGTAAATTTGAACTACTTCCATAGGTTCTAGTTGTTCTAATCTTGCTTTTTTTGCAATGCGATCTTCACCTTGGTCCTCATCATTTTCTAAGTGCCCTGCATCGGTAATGTTTCGAACATAGCGCACTTTATAGCCTAAATGTTTGAAATATCGAAAAATCATATCGAATGACATAAAGGTTCTTACATTGCCTAAATGAACATTGCTGTACACTGTTGGGCCACAAACGTAGAGTCCAATATGACCTTCGTTTATTGGTTTAAACGCTTCTTTTTTTCCAGTAATGGAATTGTAAATTTTGATTTTATGTTCCTCAAATAACTTCATTTGATGGCTAATGTTTTTAGAATTTTGTGCTTAATTGAATGTAATCCAAAAACTCTCTTTTAGTTTCTTTGTTTTTGAATTTTCCACCAAACTCACTTGTTACTGTACTACTCTCAATGTCTTTAATTCCTCTAGAATTAACGCAAAGGTGTTTGGCATCAATTACACATGCAACGTCTTTTGTATTTAAAACATTTTGAAGCTCTTTTACAATTTGAATTGTAAGACGCTCTTGAACTTGTGGTCTTCTTGCATAATAATCTACAATTCTATTCATTTTGGATAATCCAACAACAGTTCCGTTAGAGATGTAAGCCACATGCGCTCTTCCAACAATTGGGAGTAAATGATGCTCACAAGTTGAGTATAGTGTAATGTTTTTTTCGACAAGCATTTCACCATAATTGTATTTATTTTGAAATGTCGAAGCTTTTGGTTTTTTCTCTGGGTCAAGTCCACCAAAAATTTCATTGACAAACATTTTTGCAACTCTGTTTGGAGTACCCCTTAGACTATCATCAGCTAAATCCAGCCCAAGTGTTTCCATTATGTGTTTGACATCATCTTTTATGATTTCAATTTTTTCTTCATTATTCAAAAGAAAAGCATCATTTCGAATTGGTGTATCTGAAGATGTCCCAATATGATGATCTCCAAGGTTGTCTGCTTCAGCAGAGTTTATTTGTATTCCCATTAATTTGATTAAATAATTGTGTTTTAATGTAATGACAAAGATAGTTATTTTCTCTCTTTGAAGTTATGATTTATGATTATTAACAGATTTTTAGACATTGTTGAAAATATTTTTATTAATTTTATGATGTGTAGAATATTAATTTAATCTCCGCAAATAAACCAATTTTACCACACTAGCAAGTTGTTAGTTCGTCTAATATTTATTGCTTTTGTGAACCAATTTAACTTTTATGAGAGCATTATTTTTCAATATTGTCTTTTGTGCATTCGTTTCATTTTCCTGTTTTGGGCAAAATTCTAATGTACCTAAGAACTCTTTAGGTGTTATAAAGTTCAACACCAATACAAAAACTCCATTTTCCGATGATGAGCTAAGTAAACTTCAAGAAGTTTATGGTGCAGCTCTATCAACAGAAATTCTCAATCGTCCAAACCGTGTTTTAGGAATTAAAGAAATTCTCAGAAACAGAGTTGTCATTAATAAATTTTCTGAAGCTGATCACAAAAAACCATATCCTCTACTCTCAGAAGTTTCTCTTTTTAATGCCTTTGTTTCTGATCTTCAAAGAGATCAGTTTTTTGACCCAACAACTTTCAATCCGTTGAAATACAACTTTCCTTTTCATCGTAAAGGGTATCAATACTACAGCGTCGATCGAACCGACTACTTCATTTTGATTAAGCCACAACACTACAACAATTAACCATGAAAAAAATTACACTATTTATACTTTTAATTGTATTCTCTGGGCTTTATGTTTCAGCGCAACAGCGTACATGTGGCATGGAAGACCATATGGAGGAGCTGATGAAAGACCCTGTTTTTGCTAGTCAATGGGCCGAAAATCAAAAAAAGTTTAATGCTGAATTGTTGCGAAGACAAAATATGCAACAAAGATCTATCATGGATGAAATAGTAATACCTGTTGCTGTTCATTTTCCAGAAGCACAAGAGACGGACCGTGCATGCTTGGAAGCACTAGCTCAAAATCAAATAGACATCCTTAATGGTGATTATACTGCAACAAATCCAGATGCAACTCTTTGGAACGTTGCGAGTGGTTTTTATACTGGGGTAAATCATGGTGTTGCCAATATAAAATTTTGTATTGCCACTTCAAACCACCCTGAAAATACAGACGATGAATTGGTAGAAGGGGGGCCAGCTGTTACTATTGGTTATGATTTTGGTGGGGGAGCAGAAGTAGACCCTTTATGGGGAGGTTATATGAACTTTTTAATTAAAGATATTGGTGGTGGATTACTTGGGTTCTCTTTCTTAGGCGGAAGTATTGCAGCGGGTCAAGCAGTAACAATGAATTTAGGAGCTTTTGGCTCTGGATCAGGTTGTACAGACTCGGGTATTGTACCTGGAGCACCTTATGATCTTGGGAGAACTACAACACATGAGCTGGGACATTTTTTTAACCTGAGACATCCATGGGGTAATGGCCCAGGCAGTTGCTCAGAAGATGATGGTATTGCAGATACTCCAAATATTGATAGTCCAAACTTTGGCTGTCCAAATCCTGGAAGTGTTAATGGCTGTGAAGATGGAGAGTTTGCACTCACTATGAGTTATATGGACTATGGGGATGATGCATGTCTGTACATGTTTTCAGAAGGTCAAACAGATGTTGTAGATGCTTATGTTGCTGTACTTGAAGCCCAATTTAAACCAAACACAGTTCCGGTTTGTGTAGAAACACCAATATATACCATGACAGACGGAACGATAAATACTTGTAATGGAATTTTTTATGACTCTGGGGGAGCCGATGGCAATTATTCTGATAATGAGGACTATACTTTAACTATTTGCCCAGACACTCCCGGACAGGTAATTCAATTAAATTTTACCTCATTTGAAACTCAAACAAATGCTGACATCCTTAGCATTTATAACGCTGACAATGCAGATGATCCAGCAACACTCATGGGAGATTTTTCAGGTTTTACCGCTGATGATAGTCCTGGAACCGTCATTGCTACTGGAACAAATCCTACAGGATGTTTGACCATAGTATTTACAAGCAGTAGTGGAGCTAGTTTTTCAGGATGGCAGGCTAATATATCTTGTCAAGATCCTCCTCAAGAATGTCAAACTATTCAAGCTCAACTTGATTCTGCTTTTCCAGCGCCAAATGAAGATGGTTTTATTTTGGTATGTCCTGGTGAAGAAATTACACTAACTGGAAGTGGGACATTTTCTGAACCAGGCGGAGGAGATGGTGCTACATACCAATGGGAAACAGGAGATGGGACGGTCATTGATGGTCTAACAGCAACTTTTTCTTTTGATGAACCTGGAGTTTATGTGGCCAATTTAAATATTTGGGATACAAATACCAGTATTTTTCCCGAAGGATGTAGAAATACAAATTTGATAAATCAAATTATTAAAGTCAGTACAACTCCTGACTTTACTGGCACAAGAGCACAAACAAATCCTTTATGTTTTGGCGATAGCACAATCGTAAGAGCAGTAGTTACACCCACACCATATTATAATGAATGTACACCACCTGAAAGTGAAGTTACATTCCTACCCGATGGAAGTGGTGTATCCTATGAAACCTCCATAATTGTGGATTGTTTTGATTCAGATCAAACTCTTGATGATATTAATCAATTAGTTGACATTTGTTTAGAGTTAGAGCATTCCTATTTAGGCGATTTGGATATTGAAATAATTTCTCCATCTGGTCAAACAGTTATTCTACAAAATCAAGGAGGTGGTTCAGCTAACCTTGGAGTGCCATGGGCTACCGGAACAGTTGACGGAGAGTCTTCCAATACTACACCTGGTGAAGGCTACTTATACTGTTTTGTCCCAGGCAACTCATACCCAACGTTGGTTGATGGAATTCAATCAGGCGGAACTTTTCCCAACGGCGATAGTACAACAGCTACGTACACTGACAGTTTTGTTCCTGCTGGAACTTATTCATCGGATGAAACTCTTGATGGATTAATTGGATCTTCCTTAAATGGAAGTTGGACAATCAGAATCACTGATAATATTGGGTTAGACAATGGCTATATTTTTTCTTGGAGCTTAAGCTTTGATCCAGCTCTTCAACCTCCAAATCTTTCATTCACTCCCGAAATTGTTTCAGGTTCATGGGCGGATGATCCAACTATCATAGCAGACGATGGAGATACGATTACAATTGCGCCTGGCACAGAGGGTCAATTTTGTTATACATACACCGCTCTCGATAATTTCGATTGCGAGTATACATATGAAGTTTGTGTTGATGTACTCCCTGAAATAATTTATGATACTCCAACAGATCTTCTGATTTGCGATCAACCAGCACCACCATATATTTTTGATTTATCTCAAAATGAACAGACAATGCTTGTGCCTACTCCAAACCCTGATGATTATGTAGTTACATTTCATAATTCTTTGGAAGATGCAGAAAATGATGTTAACGCTATCGCTGATATCATTAATTATGATGGAGTTGACCAAGAAGAGATTTTTGTTAGATTCGAATATTTAGATTCAAATTGTTTTGAAATTGAATCTTTTCTACTCAAACTTATCGATTTACCTCAAATAAATCCAGTTGATGATTTGAATTTATGCGATGATTTAACCAATGATGGTATTGAGGAATTTGACTTAGAACAACAGACAATAGAGATTTTAGGAGGTCAATCAGCAACAGATTATGTGGTAACATACTATACTACTTTTGAAACTGCTGAAGCTGGAACAGATAATTTAGTAAGCCCATATTTGAGTACTTCGGATGAACAAGGAATTTATGTTCGTGTTCAAAGTGCTGGAGGAGGAGGCTGCTTTATTGTCACTCCCGATCCATTATTCAATTTAATAGTCAATAACAAAGCGACTGCTGCTACTCCGGTTGATCTTTTCGATTGTGACACGAGCAGTACTGGGGCAGTCACCTCAATATTTGATTTAGAGCAGCAAACAGCCACGATTTTAGGCACACAGGATCCTTCAACGTTTACAGTAACTTATCATTCTACTGAAGCAGAAGCAGAATCTGGCACAAATGCTCTTGGCAGTCCATTGACTACAACATCAACAACAATATATGTTCGAGTTGAAGAGGATGGGTTTCCAACTTGTTATGAAACTACTCAATTTGATATTATTGTATATCCTAATCCAGAGGTATTGAACCAAACCACAACGATTTGTAGCGCATCGGCGGTTGATCTTATATTAGGGGATGATGCCGATGGTCCTTCGGTGGTGAGTTATGA
>JAQCDS010000005.1 GCA_027620655.1 Bacteroidota bacterium
AAATATGAAAACAATAAAATATTTATCAGTACTTTTTCTTTCACTGCTTGTGTTTACAGCATGTGAAGAAGATGAACATGATTTTGGACCATTCACTTCTCCAACTAATGTACAAGTAAGCGCAGAAATTGCTGGTGCAGATGCCACCAACGTAAATGGAGATGGCACAGGGTTCGTGACATTTGCAGCTACTGCAAATGGAGCACTTGCGTATCAATTTAATTTTGGCGATGGAAACTCAGAAACAAACTCTTCTGGGGTTGTTACACATAGATATACACAAGTTGGAGTAAACTCTTACACCGTTATTGTTAGTGCAGTTGGTACAGCAGGTGTTTTATCAAGCACAACTTTCGATATTGACGTGTATAGTTCTTTTGAAGATCCAGAAGCAGAAACCTTCTTAGCTGGAGCTAACGAAGGCGATAGCAAAACTTGGGTTTGGGATGCAACTGCTACGGCTTATTTAGGATTAGGTCCAGTAGAAGATGATTATGGCAATTTAGACTTTTCATGGCCTAACTGGTGGAACTCTATTCAACCAAACGATGCTGAAAAAGCTTGTATGACAGATAGCAATGTATTTGTATTTACACAAACAGCTAACGGTTTAACTTTTGAGCAAACTGCTGGACCATCATTTGTACCTGGAGCATATGCTAGTTTAATTGGTGTTGCGGGCGATACATGTCACGATGAATCAGTAGCTACAACAATGTTTGGAGTGAAAAACGTTTCATTCTTTCCATCGTCTTCAAAAGCTGCGCTCGAAGGAGCATATGATGGAGAACCCTACCGTCAAACTAGCTTTAAACTTTCAGACGGTGGATTTATGGGCTGGTATGTTGGTGATGTAGAATATGATATCATATCTATTTCTGCCAACACACTTCATGTAAGATGTATTCAAGAAGGAGGAGGCTTTGCATGGTATGCAAAGTATAAGGCTCAATAAACTTTTATAATTCAATAAAAGGGCAGATATTTTAATCTGCCCCATTATATCTTTCATTGTTATGGTAAAAAAATTCAAATACCTATTATTCTTAACTGTTTTTAGTTTTTCTAGAATATTAGTTTCGTGTTCCTCTGGTGGAGATAACCCTGGTGGAGGTGACGGCGGTGGAGGGAACTCACAAATTATTCCATCAAACCTTGTGGCTAATGTTACTATTCAAGGGCAGAGCGAGGACGAGCCTTTTGGTGATGGTTCAGGGATTTTTTCGGTAACAGCAACAGCAACTAATGCCGTAAAATATGGTTTTAAAGTTGGAAATAGTGGGTCTGAAACTCAAAACTCTACAGGACAGTTTTCGTATACATTAACGGATTTAGGGATTAATCAATTTCCGCTATATGTATATGCTTACTCTGCTAGTAATGATAGAATATCAACGATTGAAAATTTAAAAATTTTCGTTGTAGGGAATGGCGGATCTGGAAACAATGATGTTTTGGTTTGGTTTGATGAATTTGATGGTACTGGCGCAATTAATACTTCTAAATGGACTACAGAAACCGGTGGCGGTGGATGGGGTAATCAAGAGGAACAAATTTACACTTCAAGTACAAATAATGTAAAAAGAGAAGGTGGAATACTTAAAATCAAAGCTATTAAAGAATCTAATGGGTCATATTCTTCTGCACGCATCAAAACTCAAGATAAATTTGAGTTCAGATATGGCTACGTAGAAATCCGTGCAAAGTTGCCTTCATCGCAAGGGACTTGGCCAGCGCTTTGGATGCTTGGGGCAAATTTTCCAGAAGTTGGTTGGCCACAATGTGGAGAAATTGACATTATGGAACAATTTCAAGACAAAAACAAAGTAAAATCTACATTGCACTGGAAACTTCCAGATGGACAGCGTGGAGAATATGGACTAGATGTTTCAAATACAACTTCTGATGATTGGCATGTATATGCAATGGATTGGACTCCAACAAGTATCACAACATACTTAGATGGAAACCAGTTTTTTACAATGAATATTTCAGGAGTAGAACCCTATTATCCATTCAATGAAGAATTCTTTTTCATTTTTAATGTTGCCATGGGTGGTACACTCGGCGGTGATATAGATCCAAACTTCACAGAGGATACTATGGAAATAGACTACATTAGGGTGTATCAGTAAAAATGAATAAAGCTAACCTTACATTTTTCACAATAATTAGTTTTTTTGTGTTCAATTCCTGTAGCTCAAAATCAAAATTATCGACTGTCAATGAGCGGGTAGATACCTTATTAACTCAAATGACTCTCGAAGAGAAAATTGGTCAAATGAATCAATATTCTAGTTTTTGGGATGTTACAGGACCTGCTCCAAAAGAAGGCTCAGCAGCCGTACAATTTGAGCAACTTAAAAACGGACTAGTAGGGTCAATGCTTAATGTTCACGGTGTTGAAAATGTATATAAATTACAAAAAATAGCCGTAGAGGAAACACGACTTGGAATCCCATTAATTTTTGGGTTTGATGTTATTCATGGCTATAAAACAATTACTCCAATACCTTTGGCTGAAGCCGCAAGCTGGGATTTAGAAGCTATAGAATTATCGGCTAAAAATGCAGCCTTGGAAGCCTCCGCAGCAGGAATCAATTGGACATTTGCACCAATGGTAGATGTTTCGAGAGATGCACGTTGGGGACGAGTCATGGAAGGCGGTGGAGAAGATCCCTATTTAGGGTCTAAAATTGCATTTGCGAGAGTCAAAGGATTTCAAGGAGACGACCTATCAAATCCATCAACAATTGCAGCTTGTGCAAAACACTTTGCTGGATATGGATTTACCGAATCAGGAAAAGAATACAACTCTGTTGATGTAGGAACTCAAACCTTATACAATGTTATTATGCCTCCTTTTAAGGCTACTATTGATGCCGGTGTACGTACTTTTATGAATTCATTTAGTCAACTTAATGGTGTTCCCGCTACAGGAAGTAAATTTCTTCAACGCGATATTCTAAAAAGAGATTGGAATTTTGATGGCTTTGTAGTATCAGACTGGGGTTCAATTGAAGAAATGGTAGAACATGGTTATGCCAAAGATGAAAAAGAAGCGGCTCAATTGGCGGTAGAAGCAGGCTCTGATATGGACATGCAATCGCTTTCCTATGTAGAAAATTTAGCAGATTTAGTAAAATCGGGTATTGTTGATGAAAAACTTATTGATGATGCTGCACGAAGAATATTACGTGTAAAATTTGAACTTGGTCTTTTTGACGACCCTTACAAATACTGTGATTTATCACGAGAAAGTAAAATTTTGGGCAATCAAAATCTTCATAATGCCAGTTTGGATATGGCCAAAAAATCAATCGTACTTTTAAAAAATCAAAATCAATTATTACCTCTAAAAAAACAAGGTTTAAATATTGCATTGATTGGTGACCTTGCTAATGACAAGACAAGTCCGCTAGGCAATTGGATATTAGCAGCAGAGAAGAATTCTGCAGTTTCAGTTCTTGAAGGATTAAAATCTTATTCTGGGAATAACGTTGAATTTTCTGTTGGCACAAAATTGAATACTGGAGCGTTAGAATTTGCAAAAGAATTAAAAATCAATACTACAGACAAAAGTGATTTTGCTGCTGCTTTGAAACTTGCCAGAACATCTGATGTTGTCGTAATGGTTTTAGGAGAACATGGTCTTCAAAGTGGAGAAGGACGAAGCAGAACAAATATTGGATTACCTGGATTACAACAAGAACTTCTTGAAGCAGTGTATAACATCAATAAAAATATTGTCCTTGTTTTAAATAACGGCAGGCCTTTGGTATTGAATTGGGCCAATAAGCATATCCCTGCAATTGTTGAAGCCTGGCAATTGGGCTCTCAAAGTGGCAATGCAATTGCTCAAGTCCTGTATGGTGATTACAATCCGAGTGGGAAATTACCTATGACATTCCCAAGATCGGTTGGTCAAGTGCCAATTTATTACAATTATAAAAGTACTGGAAGACCAACTTTACCGTCTCCTGGAGAAGTGTTTTGGACGCATTATCAAGATGAAGAAAACACACCTTTATATCCTTTTGGTTATGGATTAAGTTATACCACTTTTGGATATAAGAATTTGAAAATTCAAAGTCAAACAGACACTTCTATTAAAGTTAGTGTAGAAGTGACCAATACTGGAAATCTTGAGGGGAAAGAGGTTGTTCAACTTTATGTAAAGGATCATTTTGCACGTCCTGCTCAAGCGGTTCGAAATTTAAAAGGTTTTGAATTGATTAATTTGAAGCCAGGCGAGACAAAAACAGTACAATTTTTACTCACTGAAAAAGAACTTGGTTTTTATAACAATAATGGAGATTTTACTTTACAGTCTGGTGAATTTTCGGCGTTTGTAGGAGGAGACTCTACAGCAGATTTAAGTACAAACTTTAGCTTATGATGGTTTTTAGAATTTTACTCATACTTGCATTTGCTTTTTTGCAAAAACCAGAGGATAATCCTGGTAAACGTATTATTTTTAATGATGATTTTGAAAAGTCTTTTTTGGACTTAAAGTATTGGAATTATGAATTAGGAGATGGTTGTCCAAATCTTTGTGGTTGGGGGAACAAAGAGTACCAGCACTATACAAAAGAGAATATTTTTGTTCGCGATAAAAAATTAGTCATTAGAGCAACAAAAGAAGGAGATCGTTATTACTCAGGAAGAATTACAACAAAAGACAAAATTGAATTTCAATATGGTACTGTTGAGGTAAAAGCGAAACTTCCAAAAGGTTTGGGAGTATGGCCAGCGATTTGGATGCTTGGCCACGATATTGAAGAAAATTATTGGCCAAATTGTGGAGAAATTGACATTATGGAGTATGTAGGCAGAATGCCTGGAAAAATTCACACAACCCTTCACACTAAAGATAGTTATGGCGTATCAAAAAACACCAAAATTTCTTTATTTGACAATATTGAAGAGGGGTTTCACACCTACAAAATGCAATGGGATGAAAATCAAATTCAATTTTTTGTAGACGATGAAAATGTATACACTTTTGCTCCAGAAGAAAAAACTGCGGAGATATGGCCATTTGACAAGCCTTTTTATCTCATTCTAAATTTAGCAGTTGGAGGGTATTTTGGTGGATTTGAAGTTGATGACACCATTTTTCCACAAGAATTTATTATTGATTATATCAAAGTTTATAAAACGCCTAGTCTTTAATTAATAGCGTAAGTTTAGCTAAAATTTTAGAAGTCGCTCCTTTGTTGTCTTCAATATAAATCTTGTTTATTTTTCCACATTTTTCTCTATAATTAGCATCAACAACAAACCTATCTAAAGTAGTTTCAAAGGACTTATAATCTCTTACACTAAAAAGTCCTCCCCGCTCTAACATTTCTTTTGCCTCAGGAAATTTATCGTAGTTTTTCCCAATAATAATCGGAATACCAAAAACAGCAGCTTCAAGTGTATTGTGCAATCCACTAGAGCCCATACCACCACCAACGTAAGCGATATTTGCATAATTATAAATCTTGGAGAGGATTCCAATGGTATCAACAATAAAAACTTGTTTATCTGATAGTGATACTTTCTGATGCTTAGAAAATAAAACAGCTTTATCTCCCAGAGTTTCCATTAACCTTTTTATTCCTTTTTTATTTATCGAATGAGGAGCAATGATAAATTTTATTGATTTGTCAGCTTTTTGGATATAAGGGGCTAGTATATTTTCATCTTCTTCCCAAGTACTCCCAGCAACTACACACAACTTATTATATATAAAATCTTCTAAGTATGGGAGTGAATTATTTTGTGTCAATTGATTTGAAACACGATCGAAGCGGGTGTCATTTGACTCAGTAACATCACAATACCCTATTGATTTTAATAATTCTTTTGATTCACTATTTTGAGTAAAAATATAATCAAAACTGAAAAATAATTTTTGAAATGCTTTACCATAAAACTTAAAAAAGTGTTGGTGAGGTCTCAACAACGCAGAGATTAAAACAACTTTTGAGGAGTGATTTTTTAGTGCTTTCAGGCAATTTGGCCACAAATCATATTTTACAAAAACAACTAGTTTTGGATTTACGAGTTTTAAAAATAGTTCAGCGTTTCTTTTGGTGTCCAAAGGCAAATACACCACAATAGAAGTTAATGGATTTTTTTTTCGAACTTCGTATCCAGAAGGTGAGAAAAATGAAAGCACAATTTTTGCTTTGGGATATTTCGATTTTAGTTTCTCAAAAACAGGAAGCCCTTGTTCATATTCCCCTAGTGAAGCACAATGGAACCAAAAAACAGTATCTCCTTTTTGAATATTGTTTTGGAGAGTCTCAAAGGTCTTTTTGCGGCCATCTATCCCTTTTTTCAATTTCGCGTTGAACCCTCCTGCAATAGGAAGTAAAAGCTTTAAAAATGCAGTAATAAGATTATAAATGACTAACAATATGTTGTGTTTAAAAAACAAAAATACATTCTTTATCTTAATTTTAGCATTTGCCCAAAGCTATTTTTGTATTTTTGTAACCCACAAAATCAATATATTTTCTGATAAAAAGTGATATGAAAAAAATTCAAATGGTCGATCTAAAGGGTCAATATGCCACGATAAAAGATCAAGTTAATACTTCCATTCAAGAGGTGATTGATACAACTTCCTTTATCAATGGACCTAAAGTCAAGGAATTTCAAAACAACCTTGAAGAATATTTAGGCGTAAAACATGTGATTCCTTGTGCCAATGGGACCGACGCTTTGCAAATTGCAATGATGGGATTGGGGCTTCAACCTGGAGATGAGGTCATTACTGCAGATTTTACATTTGCCGCTACCGTAGAAGTGATTGCGCTTTTAGGATTAACACCTGTTCTTGTTGATGTTGACTCTGAGCGTTTTAATATTGATGTAGACGCAATTGAAAAAGCAATTACTCTAAAAACAAAAGCAATTGTGCCTGTGCATTTATTTGGGCAATGTGCCAATATGGACGCCATTTTAGCACTTGCAAAAAAACATAATTTGTATGTCATTGAGGACAATGCTCAAGCTATAGGTGCTACATATACATCAAAAAACGGCGCCAAATCCAAGGCTGGAACAATTGGAGATGTGGCTTCAACTTCTTTCTTCCCATCAAAAAACTTAGGGTGCTATGGCGATGGGGGTGCAATTTTTACTAACAACGATGATTTAGCCCATATAATTAGAGGGATTGTAAATCATGGAATGTATCAAAGATATCACCACGATGTTGTAGGGGTTAACTCTAGATTAGACTCTATTCAAGCTGCAGTATTGGATGCAAAATTACCTCATTTAGACAACTACAACAAAGCACGACAAAATGCCGCTAGAAAATACAATGCTGCTTTCAAAAATCACCCAAATATAGAAACTCCAAAAGCTGGAAATGGATGTGATACTATATGCGAAAGCTGCGATTGCCATGTCTTTCATCAATATACTTTAAAACTTAAAAATACAGATCGAGATGCATTGGTTGCGCATTTGAATTCCAAAGGAATACCTTGTGGCGTTTATTATCCAATTCCTTTGCACAAGCAAAAAGCTTATGCAGATGAAAGGTACAATGATGCGGATTTTAAAGTCACAAATCAATTATCTAATGAAGTGATTTCATTACCAATGCATACAGAATTAGATGATAATCAGATTGAATTTATTACGACCTCTGTTTTAGAGTTTTTATCCTAAATAACAATACTATGAAAAACTTAATAATCTTATTTTTTCTCACTCAAATTTTTGTGGGTTTTGCTCAAGATATCTATTTGCATTGCGGACAACTTATTGATACCGAAAAGGGAGAAGTATTTACAGAAAAAACAATTGTAGTTTCTGGGAATAAAATTAAAGCCATTGAAAATGGATATATAACATCTGATGATCCAAATGATACTGTTGTTGATTTAAAATCAAAAACAGTAATGCCGGGGTTGATTGACATGCATGTGCATATGGAGAATGAATACAATCCAGCGCGTTATATGGATCAATACACTGCGAATGAAGCCGATGTAGCATTCAAATCTGTAAATTATGCAGAAATAACACTTTTGGCAGGATTTACAACGGTTAGAGATTTAGGAGGAACAGGCGTTAATATTGCACTAAGAAATGCCATAAACAATAATACCATTGTAGGTCCAAGGATTTTCACTGCAGGAAAAGCCATTGCAACAACAGGTGGACATGCCGATCCTACCAATGGAAGAAAAAAACTTTTAATGGGGGATCCTGGTCCGGAACAAGGAGTAATAAACAGCCCAGATGAAGCCAGAAAAGCAGTACGTCAAAGGTATAAAAATGGTGCCGATAACATAAAAATTACGGCAACTGGTGGAGTTTTGAGTGTTGCAAAAAATGGACAAAACCCACAATTCACTTTAGAAGAGGTTAGGGCTATTTGCGAAACGGCTAAAGATTATGGAATGATAGTAGCGGCACATGCCCACGGCGATGAAGGCATGCAACGTGCTGTTATTGGAGGTGTAACAACTATTGAACATGGCACTAAAATGAGCTATAAAACAATGGACCTCATGAAGCAATATGGTACTTACTTTGTGCCAACAATAACTGCAGGAAAAGCAGTTGCAGAAAATGCAAAAATTGATGGATTTTATCCAGAAATTATAGTGCCAAAAGCGTTAGAAATTGGCCCAAAAATTCAAAGTACATTTGCTAAAGCCTACAAACGCGGCGTAAACATTGCCTTTGGAACAGATGCTGGTGTATTTCCTCATGGCCAAAATGCTAAGGAGTTTGGTTATATGGTAGAAGTTGGTATGCCGCCCATGGAGGCCATTCAATCGGCGACACTAACAAATGCAAAAGTATTGGGATTAGCTAATGAACTAGGCCAAATCAAACCTAATTTTATTGCAGATATAGTTGCTACCGATTCAAATCCATTGGAAGATATCTCTGCAATGGAACGCATCAGTTTTGTAATGAAAGATGGCGTTATTTATAAAAACTAATCTACGAAATTACATTTTCGCTTTTTCTTTTTTGCTGATAAGAAGCAATAATAAGTAGTATCATTCCTGAAGTTACTGATAAATCAGCAACATTAAAAATGCCAGTTTGTACAAAACCAAAATCCATAAATAAAAAGTCTGTGACAGATCCATGTACAAAACGATCATACAAATTTGCAATACCACCACCTGCAACACAACTAAAACCTATTACAGAAAGACGATCTAGAGAACGATTTGTAAGGAGATAATAGAGTACAATACCAAGGACAATTACAGGTAAAATTAAAAGAAAAATTAGTTTTATTGTTGGGTGTGAATCACTTCCAATTCCCAAAAAAGCTCCAGAGTTTTCCACATTCATCAGTTGTAGCAATTTGCCAACAATTTCAGTGCGTGAGCCTGGCAAAACTTCTGCTCTTACAATATGTTTTGAATATTGATCGAGACCAATATTTAGCAAAACCAAAAAGATGATGTACGCTACTCTTTTGTTCATAAATTCTAGCTTTATAATGTTGCAGTGCTAGTATTGGCCTCTCTATTGATTTTTTTAACCAAACCTTGTAAGACTTTTCCAGGACCTACCTCAGTGAAGTTTTGAGCACCGTCTTTTAACATTTGATCCACAGATTGAGTCCAACGTACAGGTGCTGTCAATTGAGCAATTAAATTCTTTTTTATGTCTAAAGTATTTTGAACGGCACTTGCGGTTACATTTTGATAAATTGGACAGTCAGGGGTGTTGAATGTTGTGTCTTCAATAGCCGCAGCTAATTGTTCTCTTGCAGGCTCCATTAGTGGAGAGTGAAATGCCCCTCCAACAGGCAAGACCAATGCACGTCTAGCCCCTTTTTCCTTCAAAATCTCACAAGCTTTATGAATGGGTTCAATTGCGCCAGAAATGACCAATTGCCCTGGGCAATTATAGTTTGCAGCGACAACAACGCCGTCAATATAATTACAGACTGTTTCAACAATATCATTTTCCAAACCTAACACTGCGGCCATTGTACCTTCTGTAGATTCACATGCTTTTTGCATCGCATCTGCACGTTGTGCAACAAGTTTTAAGCCTTGTTCGAAACTCAAAGTATTATTGGCAACCAAAGCAGAAAATTCACCCAATGAATGTCCGGCGACCATATCTGGATTAAAATGGCTTCCCATACTTTTTGCCAAAACTACAGAATGAAGAAATATGGCGGGTTGTGTCACATTGGTCTGCTTCAAATCTTCTGGAGTTCCTTCAAACATGATTTTTGTAATTTCAAAACCAAGGATTGAATTTGCCTGTTCAAACATTGTTTTTGCTATAGAAGATTGCTGATATAGTTCTTGCCCCATTCCTGGAAATTGTGCGCCTTGACCTGGAAAAATATATGCGTTCATTTCAATTAATTTTGTTGTTTTGTATATGTTATAAAGCTAAAATCACAAGCGTGTTTATCATCTTTTTTTATGTATTCTTTACTAACTTCTTTCCATACTTTTAAATCAATTTCTGGAAAAAATGTATCGCCTTCAAAATTGGCGTGTACTCGAGTGAGTTCAATTCTATCAGCAACATTTAAAGCTTGTTTATAAATTTCTCCACCCCCAATAATATAAGGTTGTGGATCACCTTTTGAAATTTCAATAGCTTTTTCTAATGAATTGACCACCAAAATTCCTTTTGGAGCTGTATAATTCTTTTGACGTGTGATGACGACATGAGTTCGATTTGGTAAAGGCTTTGGAAAACTTTCAAAAGTTTTTCGCCCCATAATAATATAGTGCCCAGAAGTTAGGGCTTTAAAGCGTTTCAAATCTAAACTCAAATTCCAAATCAAATCATTGTCTTTGCCTATCACTTGATTTTCAGAAACAGCCACAATTATGGTCACTATTTGATGTTTTGTTGTGTTCAATAGTATATAAACTTAGTCCGCAAAAATAGCGTTTTCAGTTGAAATTATATAGCAACTTTCCCTTTGATGTGTGGGTGTGGGTTGTAATCAACAAGGGTAAAGTCATCAAAAGTGAAGTCGAAAATATTATCTACTTCGGTATTAAGGATCATTTTTGGTAAGGGGCGTGGTTCTCTGGAGCGTTGCAATTCTAGTTGTTCAATATGATTATTATAAATATGGGCATCTCCAAAGGTGTGTATAAACTCACCAGCTTGATAGCCACAAACTTGTGCCATCATCATGGTAAACAAGGCATATGACGCTATATTAAAAGGAACACCCAGAAAAATGTCTGCACTACGCTGATACAATTGACAAGATAATTTTCCTTCGTGCACATAAAATTGAAAAAAAGCATGACAGGGCGGGAGGGCTGCTTTTCCTTCGGCAACATTGTCTGAAAATGATTTTGAGGTATCAGGTAACACCGAAGGGTTCCATGCAGAAACCAACATTCTTCTGCTATTTGGATTTGTTTTTAAGGTGTCAATAACAGATTGTATTTGATCGATTTCATCGCTATTCCAATTACGCCATTGATGGCCATAAACAGGGCCAAGATCCCCATTCTCATCTGCCCATTCGTTCCAAATACGAACACCATTTTCTGTTAAATATTTTGTATTGGTATCTCCTTTAAGGAACCACAACAATTCATAGATAATGGATTTTAGGTGGAGTTTTTTTGTAGTAACCATAGGAAAACCCTCACTCAAATCGAAGCGCATTTGATATCCAAAAACACTTTTTGTTCCTGTTCCTGTACGGTCTCCTTTTTCGTTTCCATGTTCTAAAACATGGTTTACTAGGTCAAGATATTGCTTCATATATAAAGTGAATTATAATGAATAAAAATAATTAATGCAGTGATGAATGTAAAGCGACTAGGGCTAATAATTTTAAAAGTTATCAACGAAATTATTATCCAATAATAAGACCTGCTATTGTTGCAGACAAAAGGGATGCGATAGTTCCTCCAATAAGAGCTTTCATTCCTAGTTCTGAGAGAGTTTTTCTTTGCCCTGGCGCTAGAGAACCAATGCCTCCTACTTGAATTCCGATGGAGGCAAAATTGGCAAAACCGCATAGCATATAGGTAGCCATTACAATTGATTTTTCATATTTCAGATGCACAAGTTCTAGCGGATTTTTCAAGTCTGCTAGTTGAATATACCCTACAAATTCACTAGCTGCAAGTTTTATTCCAAGCAGTTGTCCCATAAGCGCAACATCTTCTTTAGCAATTCCAATAAGCCACATGAGCGGGGCAAAGGCATATCCAAGAATAAATTCTAATGAAAATTCTGAGTAAGGTGTGTTGGCCTGAACCCATTCATTTAAACCTCCAAAATCGCCTAACCATCCTAAAATACCATTAATCATAGCAATAAAAGCTAAAAACACCAATAGCATGGCACCAATATTGAAAGCGAGTTTTAGCCCTTCTGTAGTTCCATTTGCAATAGCGTCAAGAATATTTGAACCTACTTTTTCTTGAGAAATTGCAATGTCATTATTGATAGCCTCTGTTTGAGGGTATAAAATTTTTGAAATTACAATGGCACCAGGCGCGGCCATTACTGATGCTGTTAATAGATGTTTGGCATAATATTGTCTTAAGATTTCATCTTCACCGCCTAAAAATCCAATATAAGCCGCTAGCACCCCTCCAGCCACTGTTGCCATTCCACCAATCATCACTAAAAGAATTTCTGAGCGATTCATTTTTTCCAAGTAGGCTTTAATCAATAGCGGTGCTTCTGTTTGACCTAAAAATATATTTCCAGCAACACTCAAACTTTCTTCTCCTGAAACTTGCAATAATTTTGTCAGACACCATGCAAATATTTTTACCACTTTTTGAATAATTCCCAAATAAAACAATAGCGATGTTAAAGCTGAAAAGAAAATAATAGTGGGAAGTATTGAAATGGCAAAAGTGTTTAGCGATGTATCAATTTTTCCTGTGCTAAATGCCGCAAAAAGAAACTCTGTACCTTTTTGTGTAAAATTAAGAACGGCGAGGAATAATCCCCCAATGCCCTTAAAAATTTTCTGGACAAAATCTATTTTTAAAACCGCAATTGCAAGTATGAGTTGCGCCGCTAATCCAAAGCCTACAGTTCTCCAGTTAATGGCTTTTCTGTTTGTGCTTAATAGAATTGATATACCTAAAAGAAAAAGCATTCCAAGCCCCCCTCTGAATAAGCTTTCTAAACTAAACCCTTGACTTTCAATTATTTGACTTGAGTTGTCTTGACCTAATGCAATTTGACTGAAAAGTAAAATAAACAGGAATACAATATTTTTCATTGGTTATGTTGGCTATCGTTTTGAGATTTCATCTCTTAGTTTTGCAGCTTTTTCATAGTCTTCTTCTTGTACTGCTTTTTGTAGTAATTCTTCTAATTCTTGTAAAGATAAGTTTTTATATTCAAGTTGTGGATTTAAACCTTCTGTTGTAGATTCGAATGATACGTCTTCAAAAACCATCGTATCATCTTTTTCATCCTCATTTTCTTCAGGATTTATTTTGAGAATTATTCCTGCTTTTTCTAGAATGTTTTTATACGTGAAAATTGGTGCAGAAAAACGTAAAGCAAGGGCTATGGCATCGCTAGTTCTGGCATCAATAATTTCTTCTTTTCCATCACTTTCACATATTAATGAAGCATAAAACACACCGTCTACAAGTTTATGAATGATTACTTGTTTAACAATGATATTGAAACGGTCTGAAAAGTTTTTAAATAAATCATGAGTTAGAGGTCTTGGTGGTCGGATATCTTTTTCTAAAGCAATGGCAATAGATTGAGCTTCAAATGCTCCAATGACAATTGGTAGCTTTCGCTCTCCATCTACTTCACTGAGAATCAAAGCATAAGCACCGCTTTGCGTTTGACTGTATGAAATACCTTTTATATTTAGACGAACAAGACTCATTATTTGTAAACAAATAACAGTTTTAATTCCTAAAATACCAAACTTAAGTCTTTAAGTTTTAATAAATTAAATCAAAAACTAGTTATAAATGATTTGAAATTGGGATTTTTATGCGTTCTGAGCCTTAAATTCCTTGAGTTTTTCTGTCAATTTTGGAACAACTTCAAAGGCATCTCCAATAATTCCATAATCTGCAGCCTTAAAAAATGGAGCCTCTGGGTCAGTGTTGATAACGACTTTTACTTTGGAAGAATTTATTCCCGCCAAATGCTGTATGGCTCCAGAAATTCCAATAGCAATATAAAGGTTACTTGCCACAGGTTTTCCTGTTTGTCCAACATGTTCGCTGTGTGGTCTCCATCCAAGATCTGAAACAGGTTTTGAACATGCTGTAGCAGCGCACAAAACTTTGGCAAGATCTTCAATCATGCCCCAATTTTCTGGACCTTTTAGTCCTCTACCTGCAGAGACTACAGTTTCTGCATCAGCAATAGAAACTTTGTTGGTGGCTTTATCAATATTTTCAACAGTAATTTCTGATGCTATAATCTTAGGGGAAAAAGACTCCGTTTGTGGAGAAACAGCATGTTCTACTAGTCCAAAAGCATTATTAGAAAGTCCAATAATTTTGACTTCCGTTGTTATTTCTGTTTTACAAAATGCTTTATTGCTGAATACACTCCTTTTTACTGTAAATGGTTGTGTTTGTGTTGGAAGTTCAATTACATTTGGAACATATCCGGCATCTAGTCCTACAGATAGCATTGGTGCAAGGTAGCGGCTATCTGCGCTACTACTCAAAACCACCACACTAGCTTGTTCTTTTTGTGCAGCTTGTGTAATGATATCAGCATAAACTTTTGCATTAAATTTTTCAGAAAAATCTACCGTTAATACTTTATCAACACCGTAGTTTCCTAGCAATTCACTATTTTCTGAAGAGAAAACTACAGCACTCAAGCTTGTATTAAGTGTATTGGCCAAAGCACGCCCATAGGATGCAACTTCTAAAGCCGCTTTTTTAATAGTTCCATTATCAGATTCTATGTATACGAGTACAGACATATGTTTTTGTTTTAGATGACTTTTGCTTCGTTGTGCAATAGGTCGATAAGTTCATCAATGTTATCGGCATCAACCATTTTAATAGCACCTTTTGGTGCAGGTTTTTCAAAATGGACAGATGCTGTAAATGTTTTATTTTCAGTGGGTTTGAGTACGGTAAGTGGCTTTTTTCTAGCCATCATAATGCCTCGCATATTGGGAATTTTTAGGTCGCTTTCTTCTACAAGACCTTTTTGTCCACCAATAACAAGTGGTAAAGTGCTTGTAAGTGTTTCTTTTCCTCCATCTATTTCCCGAACAGCGGTTGCTTTTCCTCCCTCAATTTCAATAGCAATACAATTATTAACAAAGCTTGCTCCCAAGGCTGCTGCCATCATTCCTGGCACCATACCACCATTGTAGTCTATGGATTCTCGACCAGCAATGATTAAATCATAACCACCGTCTTGTGCCACTTTTGTAAGCTCTTTGGCTACAGCAAATCCATCTGTAGGGGCAGTATTTACCCTAAAAGCAGCATCGGCACCAATGGCTAAAGCCTTTCGTAATGTTGATTCTGTTTCCGGCCCTCCAACATTTACAACATCAACGGTTGCGTTTTGTTTTTCTTTAAACCACATAGCCCTTGTTAAGCCAAATTCATCGTTGGGATTGATTACAAATTGAACACCATTGTTATCAAAAGTTGTATTATCGTTTGTGAAATTTATTTTTGAAGTCGTATCAGGGACATGACTTATACACACTAATATTTTCATTGTTTGGGTGTTTTTAATGTTTCAACAAAATATTTCGACCAAGGTACAAAAAAAGTTCATATTTCCTATGCATGCATAGGAAATTTTAAACAAATGATGTAATTATTATTATACATTATTGTTATTTTTGCACCATCAAAAATCAACGAATGAAAACAATTCAATTTAGAGAAGCAATTTGTGAAGCCATGAGCGAAGAAATGCGTCGCGATGAAAGTATATACTTGATGGGTGAGGAAGTTGCAGAATATAATGGTGCATACAAGGCTTCCAAAGGAATGCTAGATGAGTTTGGTGAGAAGCGTGTCATTGATACTCCTATTGCAGAGCTTGGTTTTGCAGGAATTGCTGTAGGATCTACAATGACAGGGAATAGACCTATTGTAGAGTTTATGACTTTTAACTTTTCCCTAGTTGGAATTGATCAAATTATAAATAATGCTGCAAAAATCAGACAAATGTCTGGAGGGCAATTCAAATGTCCAATTGTTTTTAGAGGACCAACTGCATCTGCAGGGCAACTGGCTGCAACACACTCTCAGGCTTTTGAGAGTTGGTATGCAAATTGTCCAGGACTAAAAGTTATTGTTCCATCCAATCCATATGATGCAAAAGGGCTTTTAAAAGCTGCAATTCGTGATGATGATCCTGTTATTTTCATGGAAAGTGAGCAAATGTATGGTGATAAAGGCGAAGTTCCTGAAGGAGAATACATTTTACCTATTGGAGTTGCAGAAATCAAACGTCCAGGTACAGATGTAACGGTTGTTTCATTTGGTAAAATTATAAAAGAGGCCTACAAAGCTGCAGACGAATTGGAAAAAGAGGGTATTTCTTGTGAAGTTATTGACTTAAGAACTGTACGTCCATTGGATATCAATTCAATTTTAGAATCTGTTAAAAAGACAAATAGACTGGTTATTTTGGAAGAAGCATGGCCATTTGGAAATGTTTCTACAGAGATCACCTATCAAGTACAGCAAAAAGCATTTGATTATTTAGATGCACCAATTATAAAAATTAATACAGCAGATACCCCAGCTCCTTATTCTCCTGTTCTATTGGAAGAATGGTTGCCAAACAGTAACGATGTTGTAAAAGCCGTAAAAAAAGTATTATATAAATAAATAAAATCAGGTCATAAGTAAGCAAAAAATAGTTTTTTCTATTCTTATTCATTTTACTACATTTGTGGCCTTTAAAATCAATTAAATTTAAATTATGGAATCATTGATGATTTATATGCCAATCACAATGGCAGTTCTAGGCTTACTTTATATGTGGGTCAAAAGAGTTTCAATTATGAAACAAGATGCTGGGGATGGCAAAATGAAAGAAATTTCTGATCATATTTATGTTGGCGCATTAGCGTTCTTAAAAGCTGAATATAAGTTACTTACATATTTTGTTATTGGAGCAAGTATTGCACTAGCAGGAGTTGCTTCTGTAGTAGAAACAACAAGCTACCTTATTATAGTTGCTTTTATTATTGGTGCTGTTTTTTCTGCAGTAGCAGGAAATATTGGAATGCGTATAGCCACTAAAACTAATGTTCGTACAACACAGGCTGCGCGTACAAGTCTTCCTGAAGCCCTAAAGATTTCCTTTGGTGGTGGAACAGTAATGGGGCTTGGTGTAGCAGGATTAGCAGTTCTTGGACTTTCATTATTCTTCATCCTATTTTTCCAATTATTTATGGGAGGTGTTTGGACTAACAATGTAGACATGACTATAGTGCTTGAAACTCTTGCAGGATTTTCTTTAGGGGCAGAATCTATTGCGCTATTTGCTCGTGTGGGTGGTGGTATTTATACTAAAGCAGCCGATGTTGGTGCCGATTTGGTAGGAAAGGTTGAAGCTGGTATTCCTGAAGATGACCCTCGAAACCCTGCAACCATTGCAGATAATGTTGGAGACAATGTAGGTGATGTTGCTGGTATGGGAGCCGATCTTTTTGGGTCTTATGTGGCAACGGTTTTAGCGGCGATGGTTCTAGGTAACTACATTATTAAAGATATGGGCGGAAGTATCTCAGATGCTTTTGGTGGTATTGGACCTATTCTATTGCCAATGGCAATCGCAGGTGCTGGAATTATCATTTCAATTATAGGGACACTTCTTGTAAAAATTAGTTCAAATGACGCTAAAGAAGCACAAGTGCAAAAAGCACTAAACATTGGAAACTGGACCTCTATTGTTTTGGTAGGCGTTGCGAGTTTTGCTTTGGTCACTTGGATGCTTCCAGAAACGATGCAAATGGAATTTTATGGAGAAGGGCTAAAAGACATTTCTGCTCTTCGTGTATTTTATGCAACCTTAGTTGGACTTGTTGTGGGTGGTGCGATTTCATCATTTACAGAATATTATACAGGACTAGGTAAAAAACCAATATTAAATATTGTACAACAATCAAGTACTGGGGCAGCAACCAACATTATTGCAGGTCTTGCAACAGGGATGATTTCTACATTTTCTTCTGTATTATTGTTCGCAATTGCCATTTGGGCTTCTTATGCTTTTGCTGGTTTCTATGGTGTAGCGATGGCTGCTTCTGCTATGATGGCTACAACAGCAATGCAATTGGCTATTGATGCCTTTGGACCTATTGCAGACAACGCAGGAGGTATTGCAGAAATGAGTGAACAAGAACCAATTGTACGTGAACGTACAGACATTTTGGATTCTGTAGGAAATACCACTGCTGCAACTGGAAAAGGTTTTGCTATTGCTTCTGCGGCGCTTACAGCACTCGCTTTATTTGCAGCCTATGTAACGTTTACAGAAATCGATGGGATTAACATATTTAAGGCGCCAGTTCTTGCCATGCTTTTTGTAGGAGGAATGGTTCCAGTTGTATTTTCTGCATTGGCGATTAGCTCTGTTGGAAAAGCAGCTATGGAAATGGTAGAGGAGGTTAGACGCCAATTCAAAGAGATTCCAGGAATTATGGAAGGTACCGGAAAACCAGAATACGACAAATGTGTTGATATTTCTACAAAAGCCTCTCTAAAACAAATGTTATTGCCAGGGCTATTGACCATTGGTTTTCCTATTTTGATCGTACTTATTGGATTGTTAATTTATTCAGACAACCATAAACTTGTAGCAGAAATGCTAGGAGGATATATGGCTGGAGTTACCGTTTCTGGTGTACTTTGGGCAATTTTCCAAAACAATGCCGGTGGTGCTTGGGATAATGCCAAAAAATCTTTTGAAGCAGGAGTAGAAATTAATGGTGAAATGACCTACAAAGGTTCTGATGCTCACAAAGCAGCAGTCACTGGAGATACCGTTGGAGATCCATTTAAAGACACTTCTGGACCTTCAATGAATATACTTATCAAACTCACCTGTCTTATTGGATTAGTGGTTGCACCAATCTTAGGAGGGCATTCTGAAGAAGCAACAGCTATGAACACTCATGAAGTTGAGCTTAATGTTTCCATTAACAAAGCTGAATTAGAAAATGTTGTTGCAAAAATTAAATATATTTCTGTTGAAGACGGTGTAGAATCTGTACTTGAAAAAACATTTAGAGGAACTGAATCTCAAGTAAAAGAACAACTTGAAGCTTTTGAAATTTCTCTAAAAACCAAAAATGGTTCTGATGAAAAAGTCATTAAAGAAGTTAAAATAAAAAAAGAGTAATTACATTTTAGATTACCAAAAAAAAGCACGCCAACTGGCGTGCTTTTTTTGTTTTGTAATATTTATTAAAACTTTAAAAGAGTCCGTTAATTTCAGCATCAATTTTGGTAATAATTCCGCCCAAGTCTTCTTTGTTTTCAACAAAATCTAAATGATCAACATCAACAATGAGAAGACGACCTTTTTTATAATTGTGAACCCAGGCTTCATAGCGTTCGTTGAGTCGGCTGAGGTAATCAATACTAATAGAGTTTTCATAATCTCTTCCGCGTTTATGAATTTGACTCACTAGGTTAGGAATTGAACTCCTCAAATAAATAAGCAAATCTGGTGCTTCCACCAAGCTTTCCATCAAATTGAATAATGAGCTGTAATTTTCAAAATCTCTGTTGGTCATAAGCCCCATTGCGTGTAAGTTTGGTGCAAAAATATTGGCATCTTCATAAATTGTTCGATCTTGAATAATATCTTTTCCACTTTTACGAATTTTTAAAACCTGTCGAAACCTACTGTTCAAAAAGTAAACCTGAAGATTGAAACTCCAACGTTCCATTTGATTATAAAAATCATCCAAGTATGGATTATCTACAACATCTTCAAGCTGAGCTTCCCATTTGTAATGCTTTGCCAATAATTGTGTCAAAGTCGTTTTTCCAGCGCCAATATTTCCTGCAATTGCAATGTGCATAACTTAATCTTTTATAAATTGGTAATGGTGAAGAAATTCTCCGTCATAAATATACAAGGTTTGATTCATTACAAAAAACTGTTTAATTAAATTTTTTGGAATTTCTAGAATTTGAAATTCACTGCTATTTGAGGGCTTATAGTAGATGTTATTATTCTTTTTAAATAAAACCCCTCCATTTATCATTTTAAAATCTTCAAATCCATTGTGTTTGATTTTATTGATCAAACTTCCTGTATAGTTAAATTGATAAAAATAAGAAGGTGTTAGTACGTAAAGATTGTTGTAATTGCTGCCCATAACCAATGCTTTATCATCTAGTGGTATGGTGTTAAGTTTTGTTTTACTTGTTTCATAATCAAATAATTCAAGCTGCAGAGTTAGCGTATTAAATATCCAAAAAGTCGTATCGCTTCCTAATGCTACGTTGTTAATTAATCGGTATGGGGTGGTGGTATTAAAATTGATTTCAGATAATTCTGCCAAGCGATTATCCAATAAAACAACTGTATTTTGATCTTTGTGAAAAGCAACAATTTTTAAGGTATTAAATACCTGAACATCATCAATTTCACCTAATTGTAAGTTGCTGTAAGATTGAATTTTATTTTTTTGCTTTTTATAAAGTGTTTCATCTTTAATGAAATACAATGCATCAAATTGATCTACCCCCACAAAATATTCCCAATCTGCTTTCGTTTTTTTTACAAAACGAGCTTCAATATACTGTTGAGATTGTACTGTGTTGAACAACAGTAATATTAAAAATAAGTTGAAATTTTTCATTTTTGGAAAAGTACAAAAAAATAAAGTTAATTTCTGTTACAATTTTCAAATTGAGTCGTCTAATATATCGTAAACAATTTTTTAACTCAAATTGATTTTATCATGAATATATTATTTCGACTCATAATTTTTCTTTTGTGTTCTACATTTTCATTGTTCGCTCAAGATTTTCAAGGTGTGGCGACATACAAAACTCAACAAAAGTTAGACCTTAAAATTGATAGCACACAAGTTGGAGGAGGGGAAATGCAAAAGCAACTCATGGAGATGCTAAAAAAACAGTTCCAAAAAACCTATGTTCTTACATTTGATAAAAATACTTCTATTTACAAAGAAGATGAAGAACTGGCACCACCATCAACGGGGAGTGGGATGATTTTTATTTCTTCAGATGGTGGATCGGATGTTTTGTTTAAAGATATTAAAAATCAATCATTTACAAATCAAAAGGTAACTTTTGGAAAGCAATTTATAATTAAAGACCGTTTGAAGCCTATTGAATGGGAATTGCACAGCGATACTAAAAACATTGGTAATTACACTTGCTATAAAGCAATGTATACAAAAGAAATAGAAGAAATGTCAATGATGACATTTAGCAGTAGAGATGATGAGCAAAACGATGAAGAACCTACAACTTCACCTGAGACGAAAACAATTACCGTTACGTCATGGTATACACCACAAATTCCTGTGAGTAATGGGCCAGACAATTATCAAGGATTACCAGGGCTTATTTTGGAAGTCAATGACGGAGATTTGACAATTCTTTGTAGTAAAATTACAATCAATCCCAAAAAAGTAATTGAAATTTCTGAGCCCAAAAAAGGGAAACAAGTTACACAAGAGGAATACGATAAAATTATGATGAAAAAAATGGAAGAGATGAGCGAACAGTATAGAGGAAGAGGGTCTGATAAAGATGGGATAGAGATTCGTATTGGCGGTTAATTCCTTTTGTGAATTATTTAACGTCAACATATTATACAAAATGTAAATTTGCATAACTTTCAAAAAAACCAAAAATGACTTTTAAACACTCCATTGTTGCTATACTATTAACCTTTAGCACGTTTGTTTTTTCACAAGAATTTCAAGGGAAAGCTTACTATATGTCTAAGACAAATCCAGATATGGACAGCTGGGGAGGACAACAGATGAGCGAAGCTCAAAAAAAACAAATAATGGATCGTATGCGTAATATGTTTGAAAAAACTTACATTTTGACGTTTGACAAACAGGCTTCAATTTTTAAAGAGGAAGAAGTTTTGGAAGCGCCAGGGCAGCGTGGTTTTGGAATGTGGGGCAATAGCTTTGCGGCAGGGCCACAATACAAAAATGTAAAGTCACAACAATTTATTCAAGACCAGGAATTTTTTGGAAGACAATTTTTAATTACAGATTCGTTGCAAAAATTAGATTGGAAACTAGGGTCTGAAACAAAGCAAATTGGTCAATATTTGTGTATGAAAGCAACAGCCATAAAAACAGTTGATGAATTTGATTGGAGAAGTATGCGAAGAAGAGACCGTAGAAAAGAAAATAAAGAAACAAAAACTGATTCTACAAAAACAACTTCTGTTTCAGACGAAATTGAAGTTCCAAAAACAGTTGAAGTCACAGCGTGGTATACACCTCAAATTCCTGTAAATCAAGGGCCAGGAGAATATTGGGGATTACCTGGATTAATTCTTGAAGTTAATGCCGATCGTACAACAATATTGTGCAATAGAATTACGTTAAATCCTCAACAAAAAATTGAAATCCAAGCCCCTGAAAAAGGCAAAGTTATTTCTCGTTCCGATTATAATGCTACAGTTAAGAAAAAAATGGAGGAAATGCGGGAGATGTACCGTGGTCCAGGAGATAGAAGACGAAACTAATTACCACTTTTAATAAAAAAATTTAGATAATGAAATATTACTTAAGCACGCTTTTGCTGTTCTTTTTTGGACTATCCTTTTCTCAAGTAAAATTGGAAGGATTCGTCAAAGACTCTTTGGGCAATCCATTAGAATTGGCCAATGTTATTGCCATAAACAAAGCCACAAGCGCTTTGGATTCTTATGGCATCACAAATGACGAAGGAAAGTATCGACTAGATTTGAAAAAAAACACAACCTACTCTATTCAAGTCAGTTATATTGGTATGAAATCCATAGCACAGGCTTTGGAAACTGGGGAGTCCAATGCAACACAAAATTTCACTTTACAAGAAGATAATGCTTTGGAGGAGGTTGAACTCACCTACGAAATGCCCGTTACTATTAGTGGTGATACATTGGTGTACAATGCGGATTCTTTCAATAAAGGAACAGAGCGAAAATTGGAGGATGTTTTAGAAAATTTACCTGGGGTAGAAATCAATGATGATGGTCAGGTTGAAGTTGAGGGAAAAGTCGTGTCTAAACTTATGGTTGAAGGAAAAGATTTTTTTGATGGTGATACAAAATTAGCAACCAAAAATATTCCCTCAAATGCGGTGGATAAAGTTCAAGTATTAAAGAACTATTCTGAAGTGAGTCAGCTTGGAGGCGTGACCAATAATCAAAATAATGTTGCTATAAATATAAAATTGAAAGAGGGGAAAAAGAACTTTTGGTTTGGGAATGTAACGGCTGGTGCCGGAGATTCCGACAACAAGACACTTTATTTGGCACAGCCAAAACTATTTTATTACAGCCCAGATTATAGCATCAATTTTATTGGAGATTTAAACAATATTGGAGAAGTGGCTTTTAGCAGAAGAGATTATTTCAATTTCACGGGTGGATTTAGAAGACCAAGTTTGAGTAGTGGAACGAGTTTGAATTTAGGGAGCAATGATATTGGATTTTTAACCCTTCAAAATGATCGTGCTAAAGATGTCAATACAAAATTTGCGGCCACCAATTTTAGTTGGTCTCCAAAGAAAACACTGGATTTGGGCGGATTTGCTATTTTTTCTAACAGTCGAAATGAACTACAGGAAAATAGAACCATCGAATATACCAATCCAGATTTGAATATTCCAGACGAAAGAACAGAAAGTAATACTGTTCAAGAAAATAACTTGGGAATGTTGAAGTTATCATCAAAATATCAGCCAAATGCCAACAATCAAATGGAGTATGATATTTTTTGTCAAATGTCTAAGAGTGAGCAAGACCAACGCTTTTTCTCTTCCATCAACAACAATATTGACCAATTAGAAGAGACAACCCCCTACAATGTAAGTCAGAATTTGAACTACTATTATACTTTGGATGAGAACAATATTTTTGCACTTGAAGCACAACATGTCATCAAGGACGAAGATCCATTTTATAATGCCATTCTAGAAGACAAGCTTAACTATGGTGGTACGGCTGCCAATTTGGGCTTAGATGATAATCAAAGCAATTATAATTTAGCACAAGAAAAACGTGTTAAGTCCAATCAATTGGATGCTAAATTGGACTATTGGAATATTTTAAATAAAAAGAGTAATATCAATTTTACTTTTGGAACGATTTTAAGTCATCAAAAGTTTGATTCTAATATTTTTCAATTTTTAGACGATAACTCTCAGCTAGATACCACCCCTACAATCAATGATGGACTGGATGTCAATGCCATTGATTATAATTTTTCTGATATTTATTTAGGCCTTCACTATCGCCTCAAAACAGGAATTTTTACAATTACACCAGGGGTTTCGGCGCATTTGTACAATGTCAATAATACTCAGTTTGGTCAAAAAACAACGGATAATTTCTTTAGATTATTACCAGATTTGAATGTCATTGTGCAACTCAAAAAGAGTGAAACCCTAAACTTAACATACAGTATGCAAACACAATTTACAGATGTTTCAAATTTTGCAAGTGGATTGGTGTTGAATAATTACAATGCGTTGTTTTCTGGAAATCCAGCTCTAGAAAATGCGTTGTCTCACAATGTAAACTTATTTTATTATAGCTTTAATATGTTCAATTATACCAATGTATTTGCGAGTATAAACTACAATAAAAGTATCGATAATATTCGTACAGAATCTATATTTCAGCCAGGTGGTGTGATTCGAGTTTCGACGCCATTCAATTCATCATTTGCCGATGAAAGTGTCACTGCAAATGGGCGTTTTCAGCGTACGTTTGGAAAAATTCGTGGAACTCTAAGAGCGAATTTCAACTATTCAAAATTCAATCAGTTCATTCAAAATAGACGATCAATTAATGAGAATTTCACTCAAACCTACAGAGCGCAAGTGCGTACCAATTTCCGTACCGCACCCAATTTAGATGTAAGCTATCGTTATTCAATACAAGACAACAATTTGGGAGAAAACAGCACCAAGTTTTTTACAAAAAGTCCAACTGTAGAATTGGACGCTTTGTTTTTAAAGTCCTTTACATTTAGAACGGATTATTCCTATAATGATTTTAGTGATGAAAATGGTACGATTAATACCTTTGAATTTTGGAATGCATCAATAACCTACCGCAAGGATGAAGACGCAAAGTTTGAATATGAAATTAAAGCCACAAACTTATTGGATACCAAAGCACAAAGCCAGAGTAATGCAGGGACGGTTTCTGTAAGTGCAACGGAATATTTTATTCAACCCCGTTTTATCACGTTTCGGGTACGCTATGAACTATAAAATTGAATAGATCTTAAACTAACAATAATGCCACGCTTTGTGTGGCATTTTTTATATCTAAAAGCTCTATTTTTTAAAGCTCAAAATCTGTTTTAATTGCTTCAACATAATCCAGTTTTTCCCAAGTAAAAAGTTCTACATCCAACACCCGTTTTTCGCCATTGGGCAGATAAAATACCTTTTCCACAGTTTCGTTTGTACGCCCCATATGACCATAAGCAGCGGTTTCGCTATACATGGGCGATCGTAATTTTAGACGTTGTTCAATGGCTGCGGGACGTAGATCAAAAAGCGCTGCAATCTTTTGTGCAATAGCCCCATCGCTGAGGTCTACTTTGGCCGTGCCATAAGTGTCTACAAAAACTCCCATTGGTTCTGCCACACCAATGGCATAGCTGACTTGGACTAAAATTTCTGAACATACGCCTGCAGCAACCATATTTTTGGCAATATGACGCATCGCATAGGCCGCTGATCGGTCTACTTTACTTGGGTCTTTTCCAGAAAATGCACCACCGCCGTGCGCTCCTTTTCCGCCGTAGGTGTCTACAATAATTTTGCGTCCTGTAAGTCCAGTATCACCATGAGGGCCACCAATGACAAACTTTCCTGTAGGATTGATATGATAGGTAATATCATCATTAAAAAGTGCTTGAGTCGCCTTTGGTAATTTTGAGATTACTCGTGGAATCAAAATGGCTTTGATATCTTTTTTAATTGTATCAAGCATTTCTTTTTCATCTTCCGAAAAATCATCGTGTTGAGTTGAAATTACAATAGAATCAATGCGCAATGGCACATTATCGTCACTATATTCAATGGTGACCTGACTTTTGGAATCTGGTCGTAGATATGTAATTTCTTTATGTTCTCGGCGTAATTCTGCTAATTCTTTTAAAATCAGATGAGATAAATCTAAAGCCAAAGGCATGTAGTTTTCTGTTTCGTTGGTGGCATAACCAAACATCATACCTTGATCTCCAGCACCTTGATCTTCAGGATTTTCTTTGTCTACCCCTCTATTGATATCATCGGATTGCTCGTGAATGGCAGACAATACACCACATGAATTGCCATCAAACATATATTCGCCTTTGGTGTAGCCAATTTTATTGATGGTCTCTCTAGCAATTTGTTGCACATCCAAATACGTCTTAGATTTGACTTCACCAGCCAAAATAACTTGCCCTGTTGTCACCAAAGTTTCACAAGCGACTTTGGATTGTGGATCAAAAGCTAAAAAATGATCGATTATTGCATCACTTATCTGGTCTGCAACCTTGTCTGGGTGACCTTCAGAAACACTTTCAGATGTAAATAAATAACTCATAATTTAGTTTTATGAGGAAAAATAAGTGCAACAAGCTAAAAGGAATTACTGCTTTAGCTTTTTTTTATGAGGTTGCAATCAGATCAAATTTATCCTCTATTAGTCGACTGCAAATGTATATATAATAATATGAAAAAAAAATCTTTCTCTCGCTTATATGATTTTACGGAGTTATTTAATTAGTTTTACAACGCCTTATATTATGATAAAACACATACTTCAATATGCTTTTTTGTGTTTGTTTTTTTTGAGTAATGCTCAAAAAGAAAACCCTAGTTCATTTATTGATGTCAATATGTATTCTGGGAATATTGCGCGCCACAATGATAATATTGCTCATCTGATTCAAGGGCATCCCAATGGTTTTATAATTGGTTGGAATAAGCGTGTTTCTGGGGGAAAAATATGGCATTCTCAGTACAATTACCCTGAATTTGGGGCTTCTTTTGTAGCTCAAAATTTTAATAATTCAACACTTGGCTCATCTTATGGAGTATATGGGCATTACAATTTTTACTTTTTAAAAAGATGTTTGATGCTTCGAATCGCACAAGGGGTTTCTTATGCCACAAACCCTTATGATAAATTCAAAAATCCAAAAAATATAGCTTTTGGTTCTGATTTATTGAGTGGTACTTATTTGATGCTTAATTATGTTCGTCCTCAAGTCTTTGGCCCTGTAGGTGTACAGGCTGGAGCAACATTATTGCATTTATCCAATGCCAATATAAAGGCCCCAAATACGAGTATCAATTCCGTTACATTTAATCTTGGTCTTACTGCTGCTCTAGATGATAATATAAAAACTAAAGGAATTGAAACCTTTGAAGAGGTTATAAACAAAAAAATAAGGTTTGGATTGATATTTCGAACCGGAATCAATCAAAGTGATGTGGTAGGGACACCTCAGTTTCCTTTTTATATCTTTTCAGCTTTTGCAGAAAAACGCCTAAATCCGAAAAGTTTAATTATGATTGGTAGCGAATATTTCAATTCAAAATTTTTAAAAGAATACATTTATTATCAAAGTGTCGCCTATCCAGAAAATAATATTGATCATGATTTGGATTACAAACGCATTGGGGTTTATGTTGGCCACGAACTTCTTTTTGGAAGATTTTCAGTGCAAACGCAATTAGGGTATTATGTATATTCTCCTTTTGATTTTGAAGGGCGTGTGTACAATAGAATTGGAATGAAGCATTATTTGTCATCAAAATGGTTTGTGAGTGCAACTTTAAAATCACATGCGGCAAAGGCTGAAGCCTTAGAATTTAGTTTTGGAATACGATTATGAGAACATCTCTTTTATATGGTGTAATTTTTCTAATAATGTCTTGTGCCAAAGATAATGCTCCGAATTGTATTCAAATTGCAGGAGATTTAACAATATTAGAACAAAATATTGATCCATTTGATCGTATTTTGGTCAATGAAAATATAGAACTAATTCTTTTACAAGGTTCGGACTATCACCTTAAAATAGAATCAGGGGAGCATTTGATATCTGATATAAATTATACTATTGATAACACTGGTTTATTGACGCTTAATGATAATAATCAATGCAACTGGGTACGAAACTATGCACCAACGAAAATTTTTGTAACAACTCCAAATCTTAAAGAAATACGAAGCAATACACAATACAGCATCAAATCGGAAGGTCTACTGACGTTTCCAAATCTTAAGTTGATTTCTGAAAATTTTAATGAAGATAATATAAGTTCTGGGGATTTCAATCTAATAGTTCAGAATGAAAGTATAAGTGTTATTTCGAACAATATCTCCCAATTTTTTATTTCGGGGAACACAGACACTCTTTTTGTGGGGTTTTACTCTGGAACTACAGCTTTTTTTGGGGCAAATCTGTTGGCGCAGGATGTCGAAATTTCTCATCGTAGCAGTCATGATATTACTGTACATCCTGTTCAGTCTTTGAGTGGAGTATTGCGCAGTACGGGGAATTTAATTTCAGTCAATGAACCACCAAATGTAGAGGTATCAGAACTCTATACAGGGACTTTAATCTTTATAAACTGATTGAGTCTATCTCAAAATATACTCCAAAAAATAAATATTCTTTAATTTTAACCTATTTTATTTTAGAATTATTGAAAACTCTCTTTAGATTTTAAAAAAAATAAAATTCAATTTTGTTTTGAAAAAAAAATATTTACTTTAGCCGTTCATTATCTATAATGAAACACACAAATTATACAACATATAGCTGGTTTTATTTCTTTTTTAGCGAAAAGAACGAGACTTTGTTTGTATAATTTTAAACAATAAATTTAAATGTAAGTCTCGGTCCAAAAGCCGAGATTTTTTTTTATGATAAAAAAAGTTGCCATACAAGGAATTCAAGGATCATTTCACGATATCGTTTCAAAAAATTATTTTTTGAACGCTGTTGAAACCTTACCTTTTTTGACATTCAATGAAGTGGTGTGCAGTCTTGCTCAACATAAAGCTGATGCAGCGATTATGGCACTTGAAAATTCTATTGCAGGTTCAATTATTCCAAATTATGCATTAATTGATACTAATGAACTTCATATAACAGGGGAATATTATTTAGACGTACAGCATAATCTAATGGCGCTATCTGGCCAAAATATAATGGATATCAAAGAAGTTCACTCACATCCAATGGCTTTATTGCAGTGTAAAGTGTTTTTTGATCAATATCCACATATCAAATTGGTAGAGGATAGCGATACGGCAGAAGTGGCGAAACGAGTTCATGACCAGCAACTTCTAGGTATTGCAGCCATTGCAAGCGAAGCTGCAGCCGAAATTTATCAATTGAAAATATTAGCGAAAAGCATTCAAACGATCAAGCAAAACGAAACCCGATTTGTTATTGTAGAACGCCATCAAAATTCATCTGCAACGATTAATAAAGCCTCATTAAAATTCATGTTAGACCACAAACGAGGAAGTTTGGCTGCGATGCTAAATGTGATGAGTGACTGCAAATTGAACTTGACAAAAATACAATCTCTACCAAAAATTGATACTCCTTGGAAATATGCTTTTTTCGTGGATGTCACCTTTGATGCCTATGAAGATTATCAAAAAGCAAAGTCTATTATGACCATTATGGCTGAAGAATTTAAAGTTTTAGGAGAATATAAAAATGCTAAACAATGAGTAGTGTAGCCCATCGATTACATACTGTTGAAGAGTATTATTTTTCAAGAAAATTGAAGGAAGTACGCGCGCTCTTAACAGATGGTAAACCAATAATTAATTTGGGGATAGGAAGTCCAGATTTACCACCGCCACCACAAGTAGTTGAAGCACTCAATACTAGTCTTTCAGATGTAACCGCACACAAATATCAGAGTTATCAAGGGTTGCCAGAACTAAGAATGGCTATTTCTGATTTTTACAAAAAGAATTATGATGTAGAATTGAATTCTGAATCTGAAATTCTCCCACTCATGGGAAGTAAAGAAGGAATTATGCATATTTCGATGGCATATCTCAATGAAGGTGATGCGGTACTTATTCCAAATCCTGGCTATCCAACCTACAGCTCTGTTACAAAGCTAATGGGGGCAACGCCAATTTTTTATGATTTAAAATACGAATCGCAATGGCAACCAAATCTTGATGAATTATCAAAAATGGACTTGTCTAAAGTAAAACTCATGTGGGTGAATTATCCACATATGCCAACAGGAACAAAGGCATCAAAATTGCACTTATCTGCGTTGATTCAATTTGCGAAAGCACACAATATTTTATTGATTAATGACAATCCATATAGCTTTATTTTAAATGATAATCCAACAAGTATTTTCAATTTTGAGGGGGCCAAAGATGTTTGTTTAGAGCTAAATTCTTTGAGTAAATCGTTCAATATGGCGGGTTGGCGTGTGGGCATGCTTTCAGGTGCTGCACGTCACATAGAAAATGTCATTAAGGTAAAAAGTAATATGGATTCTGGAATGTTTTATGGTGTTCAAAAAGGAGCTGTAGAGGCACTTAAATCATCAACACAATGGTTTAAGGAGTTGAATGCTGTTTATGAAAAACGCCGACAACTTGTTTGGCAATTGGCCACGCAATTGGGTTGTGATTTTGATAAAAAAACATCAGGAATGTTTGTTTGGGCAAAACTTCCGCTAGGCATCGACTCAGAGGAATTTATTGATGAATTACTTTATAAGAAAAATATATTTATAGCTCCTGGAACTATTTTTGGTTCCAATGGAAATGGATATGTTCGTTTCTCTCTTTGCGCATCAGAAAAGTCTATTAATGAAGCCATAAAACGTACTGTATGAAAAATATATATGTCATAGGGGTTGGACTCATTGGAGGTAGTTTTGCTTTAGATTTAAAAGCTCTAAAACCTGATGTTGTTGTGTATGGAATAGATCATAATGAAGCGCATTTGACCACAGCATTAGAATTAGGATTGATAGATAAAAAGGCCATTTTGAATGATATTAAGAATGCCGATTTAGTAATTTTATCCATTCCTGTAAATGCGACATTAAAACTTCTTCCAACGCTTTTAGATCTTATTCCAAAACAAGGGATTGTTGTTGATATGGGTTCTACAAAAGAGGCTATATGCAAGGTTGTAGATGACCATCCGAAACGATCACAGTTTTTGGCCAATCATCCTATTGCAGGAACAGAATTTTCTGGACCAACAGCGGCACATGTGGGGTTATTCAAAAACAAAACTAATATCATTTGTGATATTGAAAAAACAGACACAGAACGTTCAAAAAAGGTGATTTCAATTTTTGAATCTATTGGGATGCGTATTCGACATATGAACGCAAAAGATCATGACAAACACATTGCCTATGTGTCTCACCTGTCTCACATTAGCTCATTCATGCTTGGGAAAACCGTTATTGACAAAGAGAAAAACGAAAGCAATATTTTTGATATGGCTGGTAGTGGATTTGAGTCTACAGTACGGCTAGCAAAAAGTTCACCAGAGATGTGGACCCCAATTTTTGAACAAAATAAAACTAATGTTATTGAAACATTAGACGAGTATATTCAAAATTTGACACACTTCAAAAAATTAATGGAGTCCGAAGATTTTGAAGCTATTCGAAACGAAATGAAAAACACAAATTATATAAAAACAATACTTAAAGGAATTTCTTAAACCAAAACCACTATGGAAAATAGTAAACAACTTAGAACATGGTTAGATGATTTAAAATTAGATCATCCACTAGTCATTGCAGGGCCATGCAGTGCAGAAACAGAAGAGCAAGTTTTAAAAATTGCTCACGAACTTAAAGACTCAGATGTTAGTTATTACAGAGCAGGGATTTGGAAACCTCGAACTCGCCCAGGTAATTTTGAAGGCGTTGGTGCTTTGGGTCTCAAATGGCTTCAAAAAGTAAAAGCCGAAACAGGACTAAAAACAGCAACAGAAGTAGCCAATAGAGCACACGTAGAGTTGGCACTAGAACATGATATCGACTTACTTTGGATTGGTGCACGCTCAACAGTAAGTCCGTTTATTGTCCAAGAAATTGCAGATGCATTGGAGGGGACCGATAAAATTGTTTTGATTAAAAATCCTGTTAATCCAGACCTTGCATTATGGCTTGGTGCTGTAGAACGATTGGCTTCGGCAAATATTAAAAAATTAGGAGTCATTCATAGAGGGTTTTCAACTTATGAAAAATCAAAATATAGAAACAACCCAGAATGGCAATTGGCCATTGAGTTACAAACGAAATTTCCAGACCTACCACTAATCAATGACCCTTCGCACATTACGGGAAGGCGTGATATGGTTTTTGATGTATGTCAAACAGCTTTGGATTTAAATTTTGATGGTCTAATGATTGAAACTCATTTTGACCCCGATAATGCATGGAGTGATGCGGCACAACAAATTACACCAAGCACACTTATTCAGTACACTAAAGATTTAAAAATCCGTAATGAAAGTATTACAGAAGCAGATTATAATAGTGAGCTTCAAAAATTACGTGCACAAATTGATGTCGCAGACAATCAACTTTTAGAAACATTAGGGAAAAGAATGAAAGTTGCAGAAGCTATTGGGGCTCTAAAAAAAGAGAAAAATGTTGCCGTTTTACAAAGTAAACGTTGGAACGAAATTCTAGGTAAAATGGTTCTTGATGGGGAGCAGCATAGTCTAAGTGAGGAGTTTATCCTGAAACTTTTTAAGGCCATTCATCAAGAATCCATCAATCATCAAAAACAAATTTTGAAAGGATAAAAAAAGGGTGCAACTGCACCCTTTTTTAGTGGGTATAATTTTGAACACTAAATGGTGTAAAAAGAAATTTGTTTCTTTGTGTTTCCAAAGATGTTTAATATATGACAGGAACGGTTTATAAATCGACAGGTAGTTGGTACACTGTCAAAGCTTTGAATGGTGCTTTTTACGAGTGCCGTATCAAAGGGAAATTCCGTATGCAAGGTATTAAAAGCACAAATCCTATTGCAGTGGGTGATGTTGTTGATTTTGATTTAGAAACGAGTAATAATAAAGAGACCGGTGTCATTAAAACTATTCATACACGAAAAAATTATATTGTCAGAAAATCTGTAAATCTTTCCAAACAAACCCATATAATTGCGAGTAATATTGATCAGGTCTTTTTGTTGGTTACCATCGACAACCCACCAACATTTACAAGTTTTATAGATCGTTTTTTGGTCACTGCTGAAGCTTATGGAATTAAAACCATTTTGTTGTTTAACAAAATGGATACTTACGATAGTGATACTAAATCTATCGTAGAAAATTTGATTCAAATTTATACTAAAATTGGATACGATTGTCTTAAAATATCTGCCAAATTGAGTGAAAATTTAGAAGCTGTAAAATTAAAAATGAATGGAAAAATTAGTATGTTTTCTGGACATTCTGGAGTAGGAAAATCGACACTTGTAAACACCATCGAACCTCAACTGAATTTAAAGACCAAAGCCATTTCTGAGCAACATCAACAAGGTCAACATACAACTACTTTTGCGGAAATGTTTGATTTAAGTTTTGACGCTAGGATTATTGACACCCCTGGGATTAAAGGATTTGGTGTTGTAGACATGGAGCCAGCAGAATTGGATCATTATTTTCCAGAGTTATTTGCCATAAAAACGCATTGTAAGTTTCACAATTGTCTTCATTTACATGAGCCAAAATGTGCTGTAAAAACAGCTGTTGATTCAGGCGAAATAGCGTCATCGCGCTACAAATCGTATCTGCAAATTCTACAATGCGAAGAGGCTAATTATCGAACCGATTCATACGATACAGCATGAGAGCAGTGATTCAAAGAGTTACAAGAGCAAGTGTAACTATTAATAATAAAATTGAAGGTCAAATTGCATTAGGGGTTCTTATTTTTTTAGGTATTGTTGCTGAAGACACCTTAGAGGATATAAAATGGTTGAGTAAAAAAATTTCAAACCTTAGGATATTTAGTGACGAAAATGACGTGATGAATTTATCTTTAATCGACCAAAATTTTGAGGCACTAGTTATTAGCCAATTTACGTTACATGCACAAACTAAAAAAGGCAATCGGCCTAGTTATATAAGAGCTGCACGACCAGAAATTGCAATACCATTGTATGAGGAGTTTATCCGTCAATTACAACACGATTTAGGCAAGGAAGTTCAGTCGGGGGTTTTTGGTGCAAACATGGAAATAGACCTTTTAAATGATGGCCCAGTTACTATTATCATTGATACAAAAAACCGTGAATAATTCTTAGTTAATTTAAGACGATATTATTTGATATAAAAAGGACATTAACTACTTTAGTTCTTTGTAAAATAGAAAGTTATGAATCTTCAAAACGCACAAGAAACAGTTGACCAATGGATTAAAACTCATGGGGTACGCTATTTTAATGAACTCACCAATATGGCACAACTTACAGAGGAAGTAGGGGAGGTAGCTCGTATTATTGCACGCCGTTATGGAGAGCAAAGCGAAAAGGAATCTGATAAGAACAAAGATTTAGGTGAGGAATTGGCCGATGTTATTTTTGTGGTGCTTTGTTTGGCAAATCAAACGGGGGTAGATTTACAAGCCGCTTTTAACAAAAATCTAGATCTAAAGACAAAACGAGACCATAACCGTCATCATTCCAATCAAAAATTAAAATAGAAGTGCAGATTCAACTGAAAAAATCCAAGATTAATTCATTTTCTGAATTGAAAATAACAGGTTCTAAAAGTGAATCGAACAGAGTTTTATTGCTTCAAGCACTATTTGAAGGATTAGAAATAAAAAACGTATCCAATTCTGATGACAGTCAATTGATGCAAAAAGCTCTAAAATCAAACTCTTCGGTTGTAGATATTCATCATGCAGGAACAGCAATGCGTTTTTTGACTGCATATTATGCAACACGCTTGGGAAAAACAACAACACTAACAGGTTCTTCGCGAATGCAAGAACGCCCAATTAAAATTTTAGTAGATGCATTGAACACTTTAGGAGCCTCAATTTCCTATACCAAAAATGATGGTTATCCACCCTTATTGATAGAAGGCAAAACGCTTACAAAAAGCAACGTACAGATGAAAGCCAATGTTAGCAGTCAGTATATTTCTGCTTTACTACTCATTGCACCAACATTAGAAAATGGATTAACACTTCATTTGGAGGGAGAAATTACCTCTACACCATACATAAAAATGACACTTTCGTTGCTCAATGAATTGGGTGTTCAAACAAGTTTTGAAACCAATACCATTACGGTATTTCCATTTCGTCAATTAACTTCAAAAACTTTTGTTGTAGAATCAGATTGGTCTTCAGCATCTTACTTTTACAGTATTGTTGCGCTTAGTCCAGTGGGCACTCAAATTGCTATTTCAGAATATAAGTCCACAAGTTTACAGGGTGATGCAATACTTCAAAAAATTTATAAAGATTTGGGTGTAGAAAGTACATTTAATGGAACTACGCTCATTTTAAAAAGAATTGAAACCTCATTTCCAAATTGCTTATCTATTGATTTATCAAATACTCCAGACATCGCACAAACTATTGCTATAACATGTTTAGGATTGAAAATAGATTGTGATTTGACGGGGTTACACACTCTAAAGATTAAAGAAACAGACAGGTTGGTGGCCCTTCAAAATGAAATTCAAAAATTAGGAACAACCATAACTATTACAAATAACAGCTTACAACTGAAATCGCCATTGGATTTAAATTCAGATGTTGTGATTAGCCCCTATAACGATCATCGAATGGCTATGGCATTTGCACCACTTGCCCTAAAAACACCACTTTTTATTGATGATGCAGAGGTGGTTTCAAAATCATATCCTGACTTTTGGAATGATCTTAAAGCTATTGGATTTACAATAGAGTAATTAAAAATAAACTCCTATTTACTTGACAACGCCTATTTTGTGATTGTATATTTGCAACTTGAAAAAATAAAAACAAATGAAACTATCCCATTTTAACTTTAATTTACCAGATCACCTTCTAGCAGAATATCCTTCGGAGCACAGAGACGAGGCACGTTTAATGGTATTGAACAGAGAAAAACAAACCATTGAGCATAAGTACTTCAAAGATCTTATTGACTACTTCGATGAAGATGATGTTATGATTTTAAATAATACCAAAGTATTTCCAGCAAGGCTTTTTGGTAATAAAGAAAAAACAGGTGCTCGCATTGAAGTTTTTTTATTAAGAGAACTTAATTCAGAACAACGTCTTTGGGATGTTTTAGTCGATCCAGCTCGAAAAATCCGTATTGGCAATAAGCTTTATTTTGGTGACGATGAAAGTCTAGTTGCAGAGGTTATTGACAATACCACCTCAAGAGGAAGAACTCTTAGATTTTTATTTGATGGATCTTATGAAGAATTTAGAAGAAAATTAACGGAATTAGGTCAAACACCTCTTCCAAAATATATTCGTAGAGAAGTTGAGCCAGAAGATGAAGAACGCTACCAAACAATTTATGCTAAAAATGAAGGGGCAGTAGCAGCACCAACAGCTGGCCTACACTTTTCAAAGCATTTGTTGAAACGCCTTGAAATCAAAGGAATAAACTTTGCTGAACTCACACTCCACGTTGGATTAGGGACATTTAATCCTGTTGAGGTAGAAGACCTTTCTAAACACAAAATGGATAGTGAAGAAATTATTATTGACAGTAATGCCACACAAACTATCAATACTGCGTTAAAAGATAAAAGACGAATTTGTGCTGTAGGAACAACCGTTATGCGTTCTATAGAAAGTTCTGTATCTTCTAGTGGCACACTTAATGAATTTAGTGGCTGGACCAATAAATTTATTTTTCCACCATATGATTTTTCAATTGCCAATTGTATGATCACTAATTTCCATATGCCAAAGTCTACATTACTTATGATGACTTCTGCATTTGGAGGTTACGATTTTGTAATGAAAGCCTATAAAGAAGCTGTAAAAGAAGAATATAAATTCTACAGCTATGGCGATGCCATGCTTATTCTATAAAACCAATTAAGCCTCCTTGGAGGCTTTTTTTATCTTTATAATTGTATTCAATTGAGTCAAACAAAACAAGACATACGTGCACTTTCAAAAGAGCAATTGATGGCATTTTTTACTGCTCATGGCGATAAAGCCTTTAGAGGGAAACAAGTCTATGAGTGGCTGTGGAAAAAAGGGGTGCATCAATTTGACGATATGACCAATTTATCTCTTGAAACTCGACAATTGTTGAGCGATGCTTTCAGTATAAACCATATTGAAGTAGATACTATGCAACGAAGCTCCGATGGAACCCTAAAGAATGCCATTCGTTTGCATGATGGTCTTGTTGTAGAATCTGTACTTATTCCTACTCCAAAGAGAACAACAGCCTGTGTATCTTCTCAAGTGGGGTGTAGTCTAGACTGTAAGTTTTGTGCTACATCAAGGTTAAAGCGTATGCGTAATTTAAACCCCGATGAAATTTATGACCAAGTTGTAGCCATTGACAAACAAAGCCGTCTATATCATGACAGAAAGCTCACTAATATTGTTTTTATGGGCATGGGTGAACCTCTAATGAATTACAATAATGTTTTAAAAGCAATAGATAAAATCACTTCTGATGAGGGACTAGGAATGTCTCCAAAACGCATTGTAGTATCGACTTCTGGAGTTCCAAAAATGATAAAAAAAATGGCAGAGGATGAGGTCAAATTTAATTTAGCTGTATCATTACATTCTGCAAGAGATGAGGTTCGAACTCAAATTATGCCTTTTAATGAAACATTTCCTCTGAAGGATCTTCGTGAGGCTTTACAATTTTGGTACGCCAAAACAAAACGTCAAATTACTTATGAATATGTTGTTTGGGAGGGCATCAACGATACTTTAGAAGATATTGAAGCCCTTATTGACTTCTGTAAATTTGCACCAAGTAAAGTTAATATTATTGAATATAACCCTATTGATGATGGGGAATTTAAGCAAGCAAAATCCTCAATCATAGAACGTTATGTTTCAATGCTTGAAGCAAATAATATTACGGTAACTGTTCGAAGATCTCGAGGCAAAGACATTGACGCAGCTTGTGGTCAACTGGCCAATAAGTCCTAAAATCAAGGCGCTGGATTTGGAATCTTAGCATGAATTTCATTAATTCTAGCTAATGTGTCTTCGCTTAATTTTGTTTCTATACTATTAATATTTTCTTCAAGTTGTTCCAAATTTGTTGCTCCAATGATATTACTAGTTACAAATGGGCGTTGATTTACAAAGGCCAACGACAGTGTTGTTAGTGATATCCCAATGTCATTTGCTAAGTCCAAATACTGTTTTGTAGCCTCAGTTGATTGTGCACTACTATAACGAGCAAATCTTGGAAACAAATTCAGTCGTGCATTATCAGCAGCAGTGCCTTTGATATATTTTCCAGAAAGCACCCCAAAAGCCAATGGCGAATAGGCCAAAAGACCAATATTTTCTCGAAGAGATATTTCTGCTAAGTCGCCTTCAAATACACGATTCAATAGAGAATAAGCATTTTGAATGGTGCTAATTTTGGGTAAATTATCTTTTCGAACTTCTTCGGCATAACGCATAGTACCCCAGCCTTTTTCGTTGGAAAGTCCATAAGCTCTAATTTTTCCTGCTTTTACAAGATTATTTAGTTCATGTAATACTTCATTGAAATTATCCAACCATGGGTCGTTTGGACTAGGTTTAAAATCCCTTACCCCAAAGGTGTTGGTGTGTCGTTCTGGCCAATGCAATTGGTATAAATCAATGTAGTCTGTTTGTAATCTTTGGAGTTCTAGCTCAATAGCTTCTTGGATTGATGTGCCTCCAAATCCTGTAGTTCTAATATGTGCAGTATAGTCTCCAGGACCAGCAATTTTACTTGCAAGAATTACTTTGTCTCTATTATTACTCTTTTTTAGCCAATTTCCAATAATCTTACTCGTTTGTCCTTGAGTCTCTTTTGTAGCTGGAACAGGATATAGCTCTGCTGTATCAAAGAAATTGACACCACGCTCCAAAGCATAATCCATCTGACTAAAACCTTCAGCTTCTGTATTTTGGTTGCCCCAAGTCATTGTACCAAGGCAAATTTTACTCACTTTAATGTTGGTATTTGGAAGTGATGTATATTCCATTAATTAGTATTTAAAAGTTTAGAAATTTCATCAAGTTTTGGAGTCAAAACAACTTCAATACGTCTGTTTTTTGCTTTTCCTTCGGTTGTTTCATTTGTTCCAATTGGCGCATATTCACTACGACCAGCGGCGGTTAAATTTTCAAGATTAATTGCATCATTTTCACTTAAAATTGCAATAATAGAAGTTGCACGCTTAGTGGATAAATCCCAGTTTCCAGAAATTTGGCCACCATTAGAAAAGGGAACATTGTCGGTGTGTCCTTCAATTAAAACAGCAATGTCTGGATTTTCACCAAGAACTTTTCCAAGTTGTACAATCGCTTTTCGTCCATCAGATCCTACAGACCAACTTCCAGATTTAAAAAGAAGTTTATTTTCCATAGACACATAAACTTTCCCGTTGCGTTGTTCAACAGTAAGTCCTTTGCCTTCAAAAGCAGTAAGTGCACTAGAAATAGCATTTTTTAAATCGGTCATTGCTTGATCTTTTGCCGCTATCAATGCTTCTAATTCTGCAATGCGCTGCGAACGTTCTTGCATATCTGCTTCAAGTCGCATCAACCGATCATTTTCTGCAGCTAATGCTTGTTCTTTTGCCTCAAGTTGAGCAAGAAGTTCTCTGTTTTTTTGTGCATTTTCTTCTATCGACTTTGAGCTGTTTTGCTCCAATGCAGAATATGCAGCATCTAAATTTTCATATTTTTTTTGAAGTGCCTCAACTTCTTGAGCCAACTGATTGCGCTCGGTTTGTACGTCATCAAAAGCTTCTTGAAGTGTCTTCAGTTGTTCTTCGAGTTCTTTTTTCTGGAGAATTTCTTGATCATTATTCCCAGACAATTCATCATAATCTGATTTTAGTGTATTGTATTTTCCTTCTAGTTCTTTATACAACTTTGAAGATACACAAGATGTGGTTGTAAGTGCAAATACGGATAAAAGAATAAAGTGTTTAAACATGATTTTTATTTTTTATTGTTTTAATTCTAATAGTACTGGACAGTGATCGCTATGTACTGCTTCTGAAAGTATAACGGCTCTTTTAATATTTTCTTTTAAAGGGGTTGAAACTAATGTATAATCTAAACGCCACCCTTTATTATTGGCACGAGCATTAGCTCTGTAGCTCCACCAACTGTATTGGTGCGGTGCTTTATTTAGATGTCTAAAGGCATCAACAAATCCACTTTTTAAAAAATTACTCATCCATGCACGTTCTTCAGGTAAAAAACCTGAAACATTTTTGTTTCGAACAGGATCGTGTATGTCGATGGCCTCATGACAAATGTTATAATCCCCACAAATAATCAAATTTGGAACTTCTTTTTTTAATTCATCAATGTAGGATTTAAACAAATCCATATATTCAAACTTGTGTTCCAAACGTTGAATATTAGTTCCAGATGGAAGGTATAAACTCATTACAGAAACATTAGAAAAGTCTGCACGAATGTTTCGGCCTTCAAAATCCATGGATTCAATTCCAGTTCCGAAAACTATATTTTTGGGTTTTGTTTTGGATAAAATAGCCACACCGCTGTAGCCTTTTTTTTGAGCGCTAAACCAATAAGTATAAGGATAGCCAGCAGCTTCAAATTGACTTAGGTCTAGTTGATCTTCTTGGGCTTTAATTTCTTGTAAACAAATCACATCTGGATTGGCAGCAACTAGCCAATCCAAAACCCCCTTTTTAAGTGCAGCTCGAATTCCATTGACATTATATGAAACAATTTTCATAGAGTAAATTGAATATTTTAGCTAAAATAATTAAAGCCTTACTTTTACACTAAATAATTTTAGAGTTTTATTGAAAAGTATCAACAAAATATTTTCGTTTTTTTATAGTTAAAACTAAGTATGCACAGGTTTTTGATTTCTGTAATTTTATTTTCATCATCTTATGTTTTGGCACAAGACTCAAAGCGTTTGTACCAAACTAAAAAAATGGCGACAAATAAAACCATTGTTTTAGACAGTCTGAGCATTAATCCTTCCTTTTTTAAAATTGTGGATTCCAATGGAGTTTCTGTTGATACAGCTTCTTATTATATGGATTTTAAAAAAGCAGTTTTAAACTTTAAAAATACGCTTCCACTAACAGATTCAATTGAAGTAACCTATTTAAAATATCCTGAATTTTTAACCAAAACCTACAAGCAAATTGACACTTCAGTTATTGTGAATTCAACGGGGACTTTGGACAAATTGTATCAAATATCAGAATCTAACACTGCACAAGAAGTTGTTCCTTTTGATGGCCTAACAACTTCTGGTAGTATTTCAAGAGGTGTAACTATTGGTAACAATCAAAATTCTGTTTTAAATAGTGAGTTAGATTTACAAATTAGTGGAAAAATTAGTGAAAAAGTAACACTTAGAGCATCTATTCAAGATGCCAATATTCCTCTACAACAGAGTGGGTATTCTCAACGTTTAGATGAGTTTGATCAGGTGTTTATTGAAGCTTTTACAGATCAGTGGGCCTTACGAGCTGGAGATATAGATTTGGAAAACTATCGCTCTTATTTTGCCGAATTTTCAAAACGAGTGCAAGGACTTTATGTTAGTTCTGTTTTTAAACACAATACATCAAAAACAACAGCCTATGCTTCTGGAGCATTGGTGCGAGGACAGTTTATTACAAGTCAATTTACTGCTCAAGAGGGTAATCAAGGGCCATATAAACTTAAAGGGCAAAATAATGAATTGTTTGTATTGGTTGTTTCTGGAAGTGAAACCGTATATGTCAATGGCATTGCTTTGGAACGTGGAGCGACTAAAGATTATATCATTGACTATAATGCTGGGGAAATCATTTTTAACCCAACATATCCTATTACTTCCGAAATGCGAATTACTGTTGATTATCAGTACAGCGAACGCAACTACACAAGATTTGTAGGTTATGCAGCCGCTGAATTTGATTCAGAAAAATTAAAATTTGGGGTATCATTTTACAATGAAAATGATTTGAAAAATCAGCCATTACAACAAAATTTAAATGCCAATCAGGCTGAAATATTGTCCAATGCGGGTGATGATACTTCACTTATGACTGCGCCGTCTGCAACTCCAGCAGAGTTTAGTGAAAACAGAATTTTATATAAAAAAGAAATTATTGATGGCGAAGAAGTCTTTGTGTTTTCTAACAATTCAGAAGACAGTCTATATCAAGTTAATTTTTTGTTTGTAGGAGAACAACAAGGAAATTATACGTTATCAAATTCAACGGCAATTTCAAATATTTATAGCTATGTATCGCCCATTTCTGGTCAAATGCAAGGAAGCTATGAGCCTATTGTACAACTTGTTGCACCAGTCAAACTTCAACTTGCAGTTTTAAACGGGGCATATATTCCAAATGAAAAAACGACTGTAGACTTTGAGTTGGCAGCAAGTCAAAATGATCTTAATACATTTTCGGGTATTTCAGACGATGACAATGATGGTTTTGCAGCACGACTGGCTGTAAAACAACATATTCTTAAATCTAATAAATGGAACATAAAAATGGATTCCGAAATGGATTATATTCATAAAGATTTTAGGAATTTACAAGGACTCTATAATCCAGAGTTTAATAGAGATTGGAATTTGGAATTATCATCAAGAAATCAAGTTGTTTCAGATTTTTGCGATCAGCTTTTTATGAACGCTGGAGTTTCTTTTTATCATATAGATTCAAATCAAATTAGTTATCAATATCAGCATCTGAATTTTTCTAAGGAATTTAATGGGAATCGCCATATTTTAAATTCAAATATACGTCTGAAGAATTTTGAATTTCGAACAAATTCTAGTGTTTTAAATACAAATGGCGTGCAATCAAAGTCCACTTTTTTTCGTTCTTTCTCTCAACTCAAATACGATGTTGGTGTATTTTGGCCAGGCGTTAAATTTTCTACAGAACAAAATAAAATCACTAAACTTCCATCAGAAGATTTAGACCTTCAAAGTCAAAAATTTAGCGCCTACGAAACGTTTATAGGCGTTGGAGATTCAACCAAAGTTTTTATGAAAGTAGGGTATATCAAACGTCATAATGATAGTGTGCAAAATAACACTTTGAGACGTGTTAATACCTCTGACACCTACTATGCTAATACTCAAATTATTCGAAATGAAACTTCTAATTTGAGTTTATATGCAAATTATAGAGTTTTTAAGCCTGAAGATGAAAATAAATTAATTCAAAAAATACTTAATTCAAGATTATTTTATGATCAAAAGTTGGCCAAAAATCTAGTCCAGTGGCAAAGTGTTTATGAAACAAGCTCAGGGCAACTCCCACAACAAGATTTTACTTACGTAGAGGTTGAGCCAGGACAAGGAAGTTTTGTGTGGTTGGATTATAATGGCAATGGTATTCAGGAACTTGAAGAATTTGAAGTTGCACAATTTCAAGATCAAGCAACGTATATTCGAGTGCTTTTGCCAAATCAAGTTTATATTCGAACACATCAGAACCGTTTAAGTCAATCGCTTACAATTGATCCTATTCAATGGAGTGGATCTTCCAATAAAGCAAAACGTTTTTGGTCTCATTTTTATAATCAAACCACATTTTTAATCGATAGAAAACAAAGAAACACTGGTCAAGATATCAATTTAAATCCATTTCAGTCCAACCCAGAAAATCAACTAGCCTTGCAGTCCAATTTTCGAAATCAATTATTTTTTAATAGAGGCAAACAACACTACACAGTGTCCTATAGTTTTTCGGGTTCAGAGTTGAAAAATGTTTTATCGTTTGGCTCTATTGCCCAAAAAAGCTATGCACATCAATTGAATTTTACGCATAAAATCCAGAAACAATGGCTTTTAAATTTTCAATTTAATTTTGATAATAATAAATCTGAAAGTGAAAATTATTCTTCTAAAAATTTTGAATTAGATCAAATTTTAATGAATCCAAAGATTTCATATTTATTAGACGACAATAAATGTTTTGATGTTTTTTATCAGTTTCAACAAAAAGAAAATTTAATTAATGATAATGAACATTTGAAACAACATAAACTTGGAGTTTCTGCTGTTATGAATCAAAATACGAGTTCTTCCATTTCTGCAGAGTTTAACTATTTTTCAAATGCTTTTGAGGGTAATGCAAATACCCCTGTGGCCTACCAAATGATGGAAGGTTTACAGCCTGGAACAAATTTTACTTGGTCATTAATTGCACAAAAAAAACTCACTAAGTTTTTGGATTTGAATCTAAATTATTTTGGCAGAAAAACTGAAACTAGCCGAACAATTCATACTGGAACAGTGCAATTGAAAGCTTATTTTTAATATATGATGGTATGATTTTTGATAATTATTTTATCTAAATCTTACAGATCATGAAGCACTTATTATCAATTTTTTTTATTTCTCTTTCAATTCAATTTTTTCCAGGAGAAAGGAACTTTGTAGGCCCTTTGGTATCTTTGTCAAGATCGTCTGCAAACTGTGTTTTAAAATTCAAAAATGCAGAATAATACCAGTAGCCTTTAGTTTTTTTTCCAACAACAGAATTCCATTCCAATACATCACTAGATTTTTGGATATCTTGATTTTTGATTTTTGTGAGACCAAAATTTGCAATCAGTTTATTTTCCCAAGTCCAATCATTTTTTTGATAATTAAAATCATAATTAAGACCAAGTGTTCCGGAAACATTACTAATTCCGCCAGCAATCCAATTATCAAATGATGATTGATTAACAAGGAAAGTTATGACTCCTTTTTTGACCCAATGCGGTTTGGATTCTTCTGTATTTTGTGAGAAACATAAACTGAAAATGAGGCTTAATGCAATAAGCAAAGTTTTTTTCATAGGTTTTGATTTGGGTTAATAAATTTATACAAAGGTATGTTTTCTAAAATAAAATAAAAAACGCTTTTAAAGAGAGCGGTTTATTTTTTTTTAAAAAGTGGAACAGAGGAGCATGCTTCACCATACATTATAGATTTTGCCACCGATTGAAGTTTTTCAATAATTAGCAAATATGCATTTTGAGGAACGGGTTTGTTAGAACATCCTTTAACAATAACGGGTTTGTCTTTGCAATAAGACAAGTCTAATCCGTCTATAATGGAAGTATACAATACTGTTTCAAGAGTTTCTAAAGATCCTACAATTACTGTTTTCGCAATGCCATGCAAGTGCGTTTGAACGAGCATAAATGCCCATGCAGGAATAATAGCTTCGGAGCTGCAATGTAATGCCACATGGTGATTTTTAAATTGTTGCCAGTCAAAATTTAAAAGGGTTTTTCGAAATTCTATTTCCTTTAAAATAAGCCCTTCATAAAGCCAATCTTTAATGTCTAAAAGAGTTCGTGTACCTGAGGGGTAGAAGTCTTCCAAGTCTATTGTGATTAGACTACTTTTTGTTACGCGATTAACAATTTCCGCCATTTTTTATAGCATTCCGAGTTCGAGTTTTGCTTCTTCACTCATTAAGTCTTGCGACCATGGCGGGTCAAAAGTAATCTCAACTTCGGCGTCTTTTACCTCGTCCAAAGATTTTACTTTTTCTTCAACTTCAAGTGGAAGTGTTTCTGCCACTGGGCAATTGGGTGTGGTGAGTGTCATCAAAATTTTTACTTCATAATCTTCATTGACAAACACGTCATAAATCAGTCCTAGTTCATAAATATCAACTGGAATTTCGGGATCAAAAATTGTTTTAAGAACTCTAACAATCTTTTCGCCCAATGCATTTACATCTATATAAGATTCACTCATAATTATTGCTGTGTTTGATATGCCAGAGCATACATTTTTATTTGTTTAATCATACTTACCAATCCATTTGCTCTTGTAGGGGATAGGTGTTCCTTGAGGCCAATAGCATCAATAAAATCAGTATTAGCAGATAAAATTTCTTGTGGACTTTGGTTAGAAAACACACGAACTAAAATAGCAACAATACCTTTTGTAATGATGGCATCACTATCGGCCGAAAAAATAACTTTATCATTCTTAAATTCTGAATGAAGCCATACTTTACTTTGACATCCTTTGATGATATTTTCATCAGTTTTGTATTTGGTGTCAATCAATGGGAGTGATTTTCCTAATTCAATCATATACTCATAGCGTTCCATCCAATCATCAAACATGGAAAACTCTTCTATCAGTTCATTTTGTATGGTTTCTATTTTCATACTACAAAAATATGACTATCTATCATTTTCTAAACTTAAATATAGTAAATGATTAACAAGTGGTTTGATTTCTTTCGGTGGATTTCCATGGTCAAACCCTCTCGATTTGAAAGTGGTGTTATTGATTACTATTGTCAATTCTGCATTTTGTGCTGCATCTCCAAAGCGTAAATCTGATGGAGCTTCAAATTTTTCAAACCCAACTAAATCAATTTTTGTGAGTAGTTCTAGACATTTAGCCCAATCCATTGGCGTCATCTCTTTTTCAGTAAATTCCTTTTTTTGATAATCTAGGTATGTAAGAATCTTATCTTCGTTTATATGATATTCTTTATAAAATCCTCGTGTATAATGTTTATAAATAAAAACAGCTTTTTTATTTTCTGTGATATTTTCAGAGCTCTTTATTCTTTTTGACGCACATTTTGTATTTACAAAAACGAAACAAATAAGAGTAAACAAAAATTTCATAAGCAGATTTTTAAAATTATCCGAGCATCATTTTGGCTTTTTTCAGAGCTTCAACCAAACGGTCTATTTCTTCTTTGGTGTTATAAAAAGCGAAAGATGCACGTGCAGTTCCCGAAATTCCATAAAAATCCATAATAGGTTGTGCACAGTGTTGTCCAGTTCTTATGGCGATTCCCAATTTATCAATAATTGTACCTATATCATAGGCATGAATATTTTCAATATTAAATGAGATAACAGAGGTTTTCTGTTTTGAATTTCCATAAATTTTTAAACCTTCTATTGCCAATAATTGTTTAGTGGCATACTCTAATAGTTCATTTTCATAAGTAGCAATAGTATCAAATCCGATAGCATTCATGTAGTTTATGGCTGCGCCAAATGCAATACCGCCACAAATATTTGGAGTCCCAGCTTCAAATTTATGCGGAAGATCGGCATAGGTGGTTTTTTCAAATGTGACTTCTGAAATCATTTCTCCACCACCTTGATATGGGGGTAATTTTTTTAACCATTGTTCTTTTGCATAAATCATTCCAACACCTGTTGGACCACACATTTTGTGTGCAGAGGTCACATAAAAATCTACATCCAATTCTTGTACATCAGGCTTAATGTGTGGACAGGCTTGTGCGCCATCGATTAGAACAGCTGCACCTACATTGTGAGATTTTTCAATGATTGTTTTAATGGGATTGATCGTACCTAATGCATTTGAAATATGATTTACAAACACCAATTTTGGATTCAATTTTAGTAATGCTTCAAATTGATTCATATCCAATTCCCCTTCAATAGTCATTGGAATAACCTTTAATATTGCTTCTGTTTTTTCGCAAAGCATTTGCCAAGGAACAATATTACTATGATGTTCTAAAGCAGAAACTAAAATAACATCATCTTTTTTTAGAATAGCACCAAAACCATGTGCTACTAAATTGATGCTATGGGTGGTTCCGGAAGTGAAAATAATTTCGTGAGCAAATTTTGCATTAAAATGCTTTTGAATCGTTTGACGTGCTTCTTCATAACGATCTGTTGCCTCTTGACTCAATTGATGAACACCTCTATGAATATTAGCATTATAATTACTGTAATAGTCTGTAATAACATCAATAACCTGTTGTGGCGTTTGAGACGTTGCTGCATTATCAAAATACACCAAAGGTTTACCATTTACTTTTCGGTTGAGAATAGGAAAATCTTTTCGAATTTTATGGACATCAAATGCTGTATTTTGAGCAGTATTTTTCATTATAAATCAAATCCAATATTTACTCCTAATTTATTGGCAATCAGCTTATTAATTCGTTTTTTAAGTTGTGGAATTTTTACACTTTCGAGGACATTATTAGCAAATGCATACATCAACAATGCTCGAGCTTCTTTTTCTGGAATACCTCTTGCGCGTAAATAAAACATTGCGCTCTCGTCCAATTGTCCAATAGTACATCCATGAGAACATTTTACATCGTCAGCAAAAATTTCGAGCTGAGGTTTTGTATTGATGGTTGCTTTATCATTAACCAATAAATTATTGTTGGCTTGAAAAGCATTTGTTTTTTGTGCTTCTTTTTCTACAACAACTTTACCATTAAAAACACCTACTGCACTATCCCCAAAAATCCCTTTGTAGTCTTGATGACTTTCGCAATTTGGCTCAATATGATGAACAAGGGTGTTGTGGTCTACATGCTGTTTATGACCAACTATAGTAACTCCTTTTAGAGTTGAGTTAATGTGTTCACCGTTTTGGAAAAAGCTAAGGTTGTTTCTAGTCAGTTTTCCTCCAAAACTAAAGGTGTGAACAGAAACATCACTCTCTTGATGTTGATCAATAAAGGTGTTATCAATCAAAGATGCTTTTGCTTTGTCATTTTGTACTTTATAATAGTCAATGATAGCACGTTTTGCCGCAAAAATTTCGGTAACACTATTGGTTAGTGTTGCATGTTCTGTTAAACTTTGATGACGTTCTATAATCTGAACTTGAGCATTTTCATCAACAACTATTAAATTTCTGGGTTGGAGTAATAATGAGGGTTCAACTCCTGTTGAAAAATGAATGATTTGTATCGGTCTTTCAGCAAGTTTATTCTTTTTAATATGGATATACGCCCCCTCAGAACAAAATGCAGTATTGAGTGCATTCAGCCCATTTTTTGAAGCAATTTTATTAAAATAATTTTCAATTATTGGCTGATATTTAGATTTGCTCATTACTGCAGACATCAAACAAACATCAATTCCTTCGTGAGTTGTTTTTGATAAATGTGAGGCATACTTTCCATCAATAAAAATAATTTTATAACTATCGATATCATGGATAAAATATTGCTGAATGTCTTTGTATTCTATAGTGTTTTCAGCCTTTGGAAAAATGCTATATTCTTCTTTTAAGATTTTATTCAATGAGGTATATTTCCAAGCTTCGTTTTTTTTGGTAGGAAAACCTTCGTTTTCAAAAATTTTAATCGCCTCACCACGTAATTCATTGATAAAGGAATTGTCTATTGAATTTTGATTTTCAAAAGCAATAAATGACGATAAAAGTTTTTCTTTTAATTCCATAAATTACATTTTAGGCATTTTGATTGGCCTCTTGTTTGATCCAATCGTATCCTTTTTCTTCTAATTCAAAGGCCAATTCTTTTCCTCCAGATTTTACAATTTTCCCATTATAAAGCACGTGTACATAATCTGGAACAATGTAGTCTAACAGTCTTTGGTAGTGTGTAATGACTAGAGTGGCATTGGCTTTAGTTTTTAATTTGTTGACACCATTTGCAACAATTCTTAGTGCATCAATATCCAATCCCGAATCGGTTTCGTCCAAAATGGCAAGTTTTGGTTCAAGCATAGCCATTTGAAAGATTTCATTTCGTTTTTTTTCACCTCCTGAAAATCCCTCGTTTAGAGACCTAGAAAGGAATTTTCTGTCAATTTCTAAAAGTTCAGATTTTTCACGTATACGCTTTAACATTTCGCTGGCAGGCATATCATCCAATCCTTTTGCTTTACGTGTTTCGTTCAACGCAGTTTTGATGAAATTTGTTACCGTTACACCTGGAATTTCTACAGGATATTGAAATGATAAAAAGATACCTTTATGTGCTCGTTCTTCTACACTCAATTCACTAATGTCTTCCCCTTCAAAAAGAATAGAACCTTTTTCGATTTCATAGTCCTCTTTTCCTGCAATGACTGAAGCAAGAGTACTTTTGCCGGAGCCATTTGGCCCCATTATGGCATGCACTTCCCCTGGTTTTATGTCCAAGTGGATTCCTTTTAAAATAGACTTTTCGTCTATGTGAGCGTGGATATTATTTATCTTTAACATAATTATTCTGTTCCTAGAATTAAAGTGTTTTTTGCTTGTTTTTTTTGGGAAACGGATATAATTTCTACAATATCAAATTTCTTTTCCCATTTTATTTTCTCGTCTTCCTCAGTAGAAATATTTCCTTTGAGTTCTACATAAATTATTTCTGAAGTCTTTGCTTTAAGCGCTTTTGCTTTTTCATTCAATTCTAGAGTTTTTTCATTCATGTAAACACCATAAATTTCGTCTTTGGTTTGCAATACTGCAGCATCCTCAAAAAAAATATAACTACCTTTAATTGTTGATAGCTGCTCGGAATTGTTTTTACATCCAAAACTGAGAATGAACAATATTAAAAAAACTAGTTTCTTCATAGTATAACATTTACCCAACAGAGCCTTCTAGGCTTATTTCTAATAATTTTTGTGCCTCAACTGCAAATTCCATAGGCAGTTTATTTAAAACATCTTTACTAAATCCATTGACAATTAGTGCAATGGCTTTTTCAGTATCAATACCTCTCTGGTTACAATAGAAAATCTGATCTTCACCAATTTTACTTGTGGTAGCTTCGTGTTCAATTTGGGCGGTTTTATTTTTGGCTTCAATGTATGGAAATGTGTGTGCTCCACATTCATTTCCCATTAACAAACTATCACATTGAGAAAAGTTACGAGCATTTTCTGCTCGAGAGCTGACTTGAACCAAACCTCTGTAACTGTTTTGAGATTTACCTGCAGAAATACCTTTACTAATAATGGTTGATTTTGTATTTTTCCCCAAATGAATCATTTTTGTTCCTGTATCGGCTTGCTGATAGTTATTGGTTACTGCAATTGAATAAAATTCTCCAACAGAGTTGTCACCTTTCAATATACAAGAAGGATATTTCCAAGTTACGGCACTACCTGTTTCTACTTGTGTCCAAGAAATTTTTGCATTTTTTTCGCAAAGTCCTCGTTTGGTTACAAAATTGTAAACGCCACCTTTGCCTTCAGCATTACCTGGGTACCAATTTTGAACCGTCGAATATTTAATTTCTGCATCATCTAAAGCAATAAGTTCTACCACTGCGGCATGAAGCTGATTTTCGTCTCTACTTGGTGCAGTACAACCCTCAAGATAACTTACATAACTGCCTTCGTCGGCTACAACCAATGTGCGTTCAAATTGGCCTGTTCCTGCTTGATTTATTCTAAAGTATGTCGATAATTCCATCGGACAACGCACGCCTTTTGGGATATAGCAAAAACTTCCATCACTAAAAACGGCACTATTAAGAGCTGCATAATAGTTGTCTGTTTTTGGAACAACTGTTCCAATGTGTTTTCTAACTAATTCAGGGTGTTTTTTAATAGCTTCTGAAATACTCATAAAGATGATGCCTTTTTCAGATAATGTTTTTTTGAAAGTTGTAGCAACAGAAACAGAATCAACAACAACATCCATGGCCACACCAGCTAATTTTTTTTGTTCATCTAATGAAATTCCAAGCTTTTCAAATGTGGCTAAAAGTTCTGGATCAACATCATCAATACTCTCATATTTTGGCTTGCTGTTGGGTGCAGAGTAGTATGAAATTGCTTGAAAATCAGGTTTTTCATAAGATACATTGGCCCAGTCAGGCTCTTCCATTTCTTTCCATATTTTAAAGGCATCCAAGCGCCACTCAGTCATCCATTCTGGCTCATTTTTTTTCTTTGAAATGGCACGCACAATCGATTCATCAAGACCAACAGGAAATGTGTCAGATTCTATATCTGTATAAAAACCATATTCGTATTGCTTGGTTTTTAGTTCTTCTCTTAAATCGTCTTCAGTATATTTATTCATACTAATTTTAGTTCGTTTTTTATAAAGAGAATGATTCTCCACAACCACATGTACGGTTGGCATTAGGGTTATTAAATACAAAACCGCTTCCATTAAGACCGCCGGAGTAATCCAAAGTTGTTCCTATGAGATAGAGAAAACTTTTTTTATCAACGATAATTTTGACACCATTGTCTTCGAAAACTTTATCACTTTCAATTTGCTCTCGATCAAATTTAAGGTCATATGATAGACCAGAGCATCCTCCACTTTTTACTCCAACACGGACAAAGTCTTTTTGAGGATCAAAACCGTCTTCAAGCATCAATGATTGTACTTTATTTTTTGCTATTTCGCTTACCTTTATCATTACTTCTTATATAGATACTTTCTAAATAGAGAGCAAATATACAACATAACACCTATACAATGCTACTTCCTAACATTATATTAGCATATGCATAAATAGGTTTTTGTTATGGGTGAGCGTATTGAGGATTGGTGATAAATTCGAAGTCAGAGAGCGAAAGTAAAAATTGTTTTAAATTTTCCTTATCTGTTGTACTAAGCTGCACTCCGCCTTGTGCTACTTTTTTCATCAATGGATCGATAGTTGGAGAGTCTTGAAGTCCTTCGCTGTAGTGATTAATCACTTCTTCTATTGTTGCAAAACGGCCATCGTGCATATAAGGAGCGGTAAATGCTAGATTTCTTAGAGTTGGAGTTCTGAATTTTCCATTATCATTTGGGTCACCAGAGGCATCACCTAAACCTAAATCAGATGGATTGGTGTCTAAGCCATTATTGTGAAATTTATTATCGGTCCACAGTGGATTGTTTTCGCTTCCATGACAATGAAAACAATCTCCACGATTTTCATCCATAAATATGTTGAACCCTTCAAGTTCTTGAGGGCTTAGCGTGGCTTCTCCCAAAAGATATCTATCAAATTTTGAATTTGCAGAAATAATGGTGCGTTCAAATTGTGAAATTGCTTTGCTGACCATTACAGAGTCGATTTCAGAAGTTCCAAATGCTTGTTCAAATAGGGTTGGGTAATTTGGGTCTTGTTGCAAGCGTTGCACCACATTATCCAATGTATTATGCATTTCAATGGGGTTTGTAATAGGATCAAAAACTTGACGTTCCAAACTTAATTCTCTTCCATCCCAGAAAAATTTATCATCGTAATTCCATGCCAAATTGAAAAGTGGCATGCTGTTTCGTGTCCCCTCAATGTTATCTATACCAATACTAAACTGTAAATTATTCGTAAATGCCTTTTGTGGCGCATGACAGGAAGCACATGATTGTGTATTATCAGCTGATAATTTTTTATCAAAAAATAGTTTTTTCCCAAGTGCAATTCCTTCTTCGGTAAGAGGATTGTTTGTTGGAATTACAGGGGGCAAAATACGACCTTGAAAAACCTCTGGAATATCTAAACTAACAGGTTTTGGAACATAACCATTGAAGGTGCTTGGCTCATCTTTTGAACAAGAAAAACAAGCGATTAAAACAATTAGACTATATTTTATAATTTTATTCAATAGAGACTAAATTAAAAACATTTTGACCATTTTGATACATTAGAATTTGAGCTGTACTATTGGGCATCAACATTTGATTGTATTCATTTAAATTCCAAGTGTTTGGTTGTTTAAACCATTGAGCAATATTCATTGCAATGGTAATTTCAGTTGTACCAGTCAGTGTTATTTCTCCTAAGCTAACTTCAAAAAAGGTGTCTTGTGGGAAAGTAGGATTTGGCCCCGGATTGTCTACAGCCCGAATTACGTGATAATTATAACCCGATTCTACATTTGAACTGTTAATGTATTTACCGTCCATCTGCATGTAGTGGTAACCGCCACCAAGCATAACAGGGACATTCCATGTTGCAGAATTTAAATCTGCATAAGTAACATCTGTATTGTCTTCATTTGTAAATCCAAAAACAAAGGAAATATCAGAATAACTACCCACAGCAACAGTTTGATTTGTAGAAAAATTCAATGAGTTAGCATCCTCTAAATCTACCAAATTATATTCATCGATTGTGATGACTTCCCCCGTGTTTTTAGTTAATTTTATTTTAGAAATTAAATAGCGTAAGCGCTCTATGCTAAGTTCATTTCCAAATGCATTTGTAAAATTAATGGTGTTAAAATCAGAGTTTGAAACCTCCGTTTCTTCCCATTTGTGTGTGAATTTAAAATTTACAGTCGTAACTGCGCTAATGTTATCATCATTGTCTTTTTCACAAGCCATAAAGACAAAGGCAAATGCTAAAATTATAAGCTTAAATTTCATTATTTTGCTTTTATAATTAATAGGTCTGAAAACCCTTTATTTTCAGAAATGTCAATATCTGAACTATTGGTATTACCAACTCCAATAATGCTTCCATTATTGAGTTCTGTGACCCCCATTAATAAATCTATATTATTCCCACCAATAGTTCTTTGCCACATTACATTTCCTTGTGCATTTATTTTAAAAATCCATGCATCATTTTGGCCGTTATTTTTAGTCAAATTTCCATCAGAACTTCTGGAATTTCCAGCCACTAGAAATTCATTATTTTGAGTTTTGTGAATGGCTTTTACACCGTCAAAACTACTACCTCCAAAGGTTTTTTCCCAGAGCAAATCGCCATTAGAATTTATTTTGATGATCCAAACATCTGCTGCGCCATTATTCGTTGTAAGGTCAATGTCATTGCTTCTTGAATCGCCAGCAATTAAGAAGTTGCCATCTGCTGTAGAAGTAATAGTTCTTGCTTCATCAATTTCGGTTCCACCAAATGACTTTTCCCAAAGTAAAGTGCCGGTATTATTTAGCTTGACCACCCAAAAATCATAGGTCCCTTTGTTGTTGTTAATATCAACATCATCACTATCAGAAGAGCCCATAATTAGGAAATTTCCGTCTTGTGTTTGTATAGAATCATAGGCTGTATCTGTAAATGTTCCTCCAAAATATCGGCTCCATTGTAGGTCGCCCATTGCATCTATTTTGACCACCCAATAATCTCCACCCGCATGGCGTTCCATATTCATTCTATTATTACCAGCACCATCTGATGCTGAAACATCAAGAACACCTGATAATAAGAATCCATTATCTTGGGTTTGAATTATAGAAAAAGCACTATCTGCACCTATGTAACCAAATGATTTCTCCCAAACAATTGTTCCAGATGCATCTAGTTTCGCTACCCAAAAATCATTGCTTCCAGAGTTATTTGAAACATTACCATCATTACTTTTACTACTTCCCAAAATGGCATAACCTCCATCATTTGTTGTTATTAAATCTTCTCCACGATCATCGTCCGAGCCTCCATAAACTTTTTGCCATTGCTGCTGACCAGAGGCATCAAATTTTAATAACCAATAATCATACGATGTATCAGTTTTGTTAAATATATCACCGTCCATACTTTGAGTGTAGCCCAAAATAGCATAACCGCCATCTGATGTACTAACAACAGATTGTGCGCTTTCGTTTTTGGTGCCGCCAATAGTTAAAACTTCTTCAACTTCAACGGATTGAGTTTCAGTCGGTTGAACATATTCGGAGGAATCACAACCTAGATTAATACTTAGGACGAAAACAAAACAACTGTATTTTATGTTTTGTATGGAAGTCATAGTTTTGAATCTTATTCACTTTTTTTAACAAGAAATAGTCCTTTTTCAATATCGCTGATGACTATATTTTTGCTTGCAAAATAGGGGTAAACGTTCCATACGCCATTAAACGCTGCATTATCATTACTTGGATAAGTATCAAAAAAGCCAACTTCATTCATGTTTTGATTTCCTATATTACTGATATCAATTTCTCGCATTCCAGCTCTGTAGCTTGCCAAGAAATAACTGTCACCAACAGTGTAACCATTATGGTCTATAGAGGTATTTTGAGCAATATATTCAAAACTAATGGTAGGATTGTCTAAATCGCTAAAATCAAAAATAATGGTGCGTGTGTTGGTGCCAATACTTAGTTCGTCTAGTTCATCGCCAACAATAAAATAGCGTAAATCTTCTGTAAACCAACCTTGGTGTGTGTAATTAATATTACTATATCCAATAGTTGAAATTGTCACAGGATTTGATTTATCTGTAATGTCTGCAATAACAACTTCATCTTCATTACTTCCGATAAGAATTTCTTTTCCTGTATAATCTGTATCTGGGCCATTATAAGTTACAACTTGAGCATCATGTGAGTAGCCTCCATTACCAAATCCACCTTCTGAGACAGGCGCTGTTGGGTTTTGAATATTGATAAACAATGGGCCTCCGTTATATGGGCCATTTCTGTTAGTACCAACAATATATGCATAACCAGAGTCTTCATTGATGACAATGTTATGAGCACTTCCAAAATCTGAAAAGTGAGTATCAGCATTAAATTCTACAGGTGGGTTTTGTACATTTCTTAGACGTGTCAAATCGAAAACTTGCATACCATGATTATTGGCTTCACTTACAATAAAAGCATGATTTTGATACACTTTTATATCACGCCAAATGCTGTTAACAGTGGCGGTAGGCAATATGCCAATAAGTTTTAAATTATTTGGACTACTTATATCGACAAAAGCGGTGTGAGAAGACAAACCAACTATAGCATATTCTTTTCCATTTGTAGGGTCTGTCCATCCCCAAGAGTCATTTCCAGAAATATTACCTCCAGGGTTAATGCTTAAATCTTGTAATGACAAATAGCCAACCAAATCGTAGCCATTACATGGATAATTTCCTGCTAAGCCATTTTCACAGGGAATCGTAGTAAATGTTATATTATCACAAACATTTCCTATTCCATCTTCATCACTATCCTCTTGGTTTGGATTGGCATCGTTTGGGCAATTGTCACAAGCGTTTCCAACTCCGTCATCGTCGTCATCTTCTTGATTTGGATTTGCAGCACCTGGGCAATTGTCACAGGCATTGCCAATATCATCACTGTCGTTATCTTCTTGTTGAGAATTTTCAACGGATACACAGTTGTCACAAATATCACCTATACCATCTTCATCACCATCCTCTTGATTTGGATTTGCAGCACTTGGGCAATTGTCGATAGTATTATGAATTCCATCACCGTCTCCATCGGGATAAGTGTTCCCTGTGGGTTCATCATCACCACAATTCAATAGTAGTCCAGAAAGTGAAATTAAAATTGAAAGGATAAAAATTTTGTTATAATTCATGTTTTAAGGTTTAGTATTTGGATAGCACAATTTACATTAAAATCTATTATAAAATATTAAAAAATTCATAATAACTGTATTTTTGCAATATGATAGAAGACAAAAATCAAAAGAAAACAGCATTATCTGAACTGGGAGAGTTTGGATTAATTGAACATTTGACTACTAATTTTTCAATAAAAAATTCAAGCACTATTCTTGGAATTGGCGACGATGCTGCAGTGTTAGATTTTAAAGGAAAATCGGTTGTAGTTTCTACAGATTTGTTGGTAGAGGGTGTTCATTTTGATTTGAGCTATATGCCATTGAAACACCTTGGTTATAAAGCTGTAATTGTGAATTTATCAGATATTTATGCAATGAATGCTCGTGCAACTCAAGTGACCGTTTCTATTGCAGTATCAAATCGTTTTGGATTGGAAGCTTTAGAAGCTTTATACGATGGAATTCATACTGCTGCAAAAGTATATGGGGTAGATGTAATTGGTGGAGATACAACATCTTCTACAACTGGCCTTACAATTTCTATTACTGCTATTGGAGAAATAAATGCTTCAGATGTTGTAAAAAGAAGCGAAGCAAAACCTAATGATTTATTGGTGGTTTCGGGTGATATTGGTGCAGCTTATTTAGGACTTCAGGTTTTAGAGCGTGAAAAAGAAGTATTCAAAGTGAATCCAAATAATCAACCTGATTTGGATGCATATACATACATAATTGAACGTCAACTTAAACCCGAAGCTCGAAAAGATATTGTACAATTACTTAAAGATTTAGATGTAAAACCCACATCAATGATCGACATAAGTGATGGATTATCATCGGAAATAATTCATTTGTGCAAACAAAGTAATGTGGGCTGCGATTTGTATGAAGATAAAATACCGCTGGACCCTCAGGTAATTTCAACTTGCGAGGAGTTTAATTTAGACAGTACTACTATTGCACTTAGCGGGGGTGAGGATTATGAATTGCTAATGACAATTAGTCAAGACGATTATCCAAAAATTAAAGCAAATCCAAATTTAACAGTGATTGGATATATGACAGATGTTAGTTCTGGAATACATTTGGTGACTCGTGGTGACGAAAAAATACCACTTACAGCACAAGGTTGGAATAGCTTAAATCAAGGTTAATTTTTCCATTGCAAACTTTCCATAAACCGTATGATATCATTTTTGATATAATCAACAGCAGGGAATATGGAGTCATAGTTTGGACGTGCTCTGAAGTATAATGCACCAGAAAGGAAATGTTTCTTTTTGTCTGAAACAAAAAATTGAATTTGAGAGGCTACTGGGCCTTTCAGATCGAATAACTTTCCATAAACATTGGTTTGTTCATTTTTAAAAGCACGCTCAGAAACCTCTCGTGCTATTTTTGCATGTTTTTGTGTTATGGATTGCGACTCAGAAATATAATTTTTCAAATTGTTATTTAGAGTGTTGTAGGTTAAATAAACTGTAGCATTTAATGAAGGATAGTTGAGGTTTAATCCTAATTTTTTTTTGTTTTTTGATATGGTTTCAACTGTAGATAGTTTGTTTTTATCAAATGTAAAAGGCAGTTGAGGTTCAATATTTTGATAATTTGCTTTGGGGTAATCTAAACTTAAATATGCTTTTGGTTTAGGCACGCTTACATCTTGGCAGGACCAACATAAACAAATCATTAAAATAAAAAACCGAGGCATTATTTTTTTAGAGTAACTTTTAATTGTTTAATTCTTTTATTATCGATGCTTTCAATAACAAAAGTGAATGTATTAAATTTTATTTTTGATTTAATTTTCGGAAAGCTTTTTGAAATTTCAAGAACAAACCCTGCAAGGGTTTCAGCTTCTCCTTTTTCCTTTTCAAAAATAGACTCATATTCGAGTTTCACAATTCTATAAAAATCTTTTAGCGTTGTTTTGCCTTCAAACACATAATTAAAATCGTCAATTTTTGAATAAATCAAATCATCATCATCAAATTCATCACTAATATCCCCAACGATTTCCTCAATAACATCTTCCAAAGAAACAACTCCTGATGTACCGCCATATTCGTCTACTACAATAGCTAAGTGTATTTTCTTTTCCTGAAACTCCACCATTAAGTCGTCCAATTTTTTGTTTTCTGGAACAAATAGTGGTGTTCGAAGTAGACTGTTCCAATCAAATTCTTTTTTGTTTAAATGTGGCAATAAATCTTTCGCATACAAAATTCCTAAAACAGAGTCTATAGAGTTGTCATAAACTGGTATTCTAGAATATCCATTAGCAATTATTTGTGGAATAATTTCTTTAAAACTTAATGTGCTTTCAAGTCCAAAAATATCAATACGTGGGCGCATCACTTGTTTTGTATCGGTATTACCAAATGACACAATTCCTTGAAGAATTTTTTGTTCTTCTTTAGTTGTGTCTTCTTCACTTGTTAGCTCCAATGCTTGAGAAAGATAATCAACATTTAGACTTGATTTTTGTTTACCTAATCGCTTGTGAATTAACAAAGTAACCTTTCGCATAGGCATACTAATGGGTGAAAATAAAAGGTCTAAAACTTGTAGCGGTCTTGCCATAAATTTTGAAAACTTCAAATTATTTCTGTTGGCATAAACTTTTGGCAAAATTTCTCCAAACAATAAAATAAGAAAAGCAATTATGAAAACCTCCACAAAAAATACCAGATCAATTTTAAATAGAATCAAGTTAATTTTGGTGTCAACACCACTAAATAGACGTTCGCTTAATGCTGCAAAGAGAATAACAATTCCGATGTTTATAAAATTATTAGCCACCAAAATAGTTGCTAGTAACTTCTTAGGGCGTTGCAAAAGTGAGTTTATAATATTTAGGGCTTTTGAAGGATGGCTCTCTTCGGCTTCTAAATCGGCTTTTGTAAGTGAAAAAAGAGCAACTTCTGCACCAGAAATTAGAGCAGAACAGCATAATAGAATTATGAGGAATAACCCGCCAAATGCTAGAGTTGTATCAATGGAATTTAGAAAAATAAGGTCAGCTTCCAAAGTTGTTTAGTTGGTAGTACAATTAAAATGGCAAATCATCTGCATCCTCATTATTGCTAGTAGCAGTTTGAGTTGGTGCCGTTGTGGGATTTATAGGGGCAGAATTACTGGTATGTTGAGTTTGTTCATTTTTTGCAGTCAAAAATGTAAAATCTGTACAAATAATTTCTGTAGAATAGCGATCATTACCGCTGTCATCTTGCCACTTTCTCGTTTTCAGTCGTCCTTCAATATAAACACGATCTCCTTTTTTGAGGTATTTTTCACAGATTTCAGCAGCTTTGTTACGCACCACAACATTGTGCCATTCTGTATTAGTTACTTTTTCATTGGTTTGCTTATTGGTATATGTTTCATTGGTTGCCAACGGGAAACGTCCAACACAATTACTATCATCAAAATAATGAATTTTGACATTGTCGCCCAAATGACCTATAAGCATCACTTTGTTTAGTGTTCCAGACATGATTAGAATTTTAAGCAGATTTATAAAATATAAAGATATTCAAAAAAACAACAACTACAATTGAAACTCCCGAATAAATCGATCTATGACAACAGGGACAGCAAATTTTGAAATTTTAGACCATTTTATACCATCTTTCAAAGTGCTTGAAGTTTTAATAATCCAAAATTTGATATGAAGTTCTTGATGAGATAATTTATGAACAATATCTTTTTTGTTGTATAATGCTATAGAATCAATGGTCAAATTTTTATTAATGTTCTGTTCGATTTTTAGGTTTAAGTCTAAAATAGTTTCAGGTTTTGACGTTTCAACTAATGGAAACTGATACAGGTTTTGCCAAATTCCATTAGAGGTGCGTTGTTCCAAAATTGTTTTTTGGTCTTTGGATTGAACCACCAAAAAATTGAAATACTTTTTTTTGATTTTTATTTTTTTCAATTTAACAGGGAGTTCAGGAATCCTACCAGTGTTAAACGCAACGCAATCCATGGAAAAAGGGCATTTTGAACAATCTGGAGATTTGGGTTTACATTGTTGTGCGCCAAATTCCATAATGGCTTGATTGTAATCACCAATATTTTTGTTTGGCAAAAGCGATGTAGCAACTGTTTTGAATTCTTTTATTCCTTGTGTTGTATTTATAGGAGTATCAATTCCAAAAAAACGAGATAATACTCTATACACATTTCCATCGACAACGGCAGTTTTTTCTTCAAAGCAAATAGAGGCAATAGCACTTGCAGTATAGTCTCCAACACCTTTGAGCGCTAATAAATCTTTATAGTTTTCTGGAAATATTCCGTTTAATTCTTTAGCAACAAATATTGCGGTTTTGTGTAAATTTCGTGCTCTGGAATAATATCCTAGTCCTTGCCAATCTTTTAACACCATGTCTTCTGATGCTTTTGCAAGGTCAAAAACAGATGGATAATGCTCAATAAATTTTAAATAATAGGGTATTCCTTGCCGAATTTGGGTTTGTTGAAGGATGATTTCCGATAGCCAAATTTTGTAGGGATCTTTGGTGGCACGCCACGGCAAATCTCTTTTGTATACTGAATACCAATAGGTTAATTTTGAATTAAAGTTCATTTTTTTCAAGCATCAGCAACAAAAATAAACTATTCAACGGATAAATTTTAATTCTTAAGGATTGAAATATTGAATATAAAATACATATATTTGCAAGCCTTTAAATGACATTAACTTAAAAGTGCTATATAATGACAAAAGCAGAAATTGTAACAAAAATTTCTAATGATTTAGGAATTGAAAAAGCAGACGTTTTAGCAACGGTGGAGTCTTTTATGGACGAAGTAAAAGGATCTCTAGAATCTGGCAACAACGTATACCTCAGAGGTTTTGGTAGTTTCGTGATTAAAACACGTGCAGAAAAAATTGGTAGAAATATCTTAAAAAATACGTCTATCAAAATTCCTGCACACAATATACCATCATTTAAGCCTTCAAAAGTATTTCTCGAAGGTGTAAAAAAGAAGGTTAAAGTAAATTAATTAATATTAAAAAAGGTATATATGCCCAGTGGTAAAAAACGTAAAAGACACAAGGTAGCTACGCACAAGCGTAAGAAACGTCGTCGTGCAAACCGACACAAAAAAAAGTAAACTGATCAAGTAGCATTTGCTACTTTTTCAGTTTTAAAACAAACGTTCATTGAAATCAAATTCATGTTTTGTTGATTTTACCTAATTGACAAACTGAATTTAACGGGATTAAATCCTGTGAAAATTTAATTTACAAGAAAATATATTCGAGTAAATATAAATTATTGTATCATCCATCTGTGCAACACAACTGTTGTATAGATTAAAATTAACACTATGAATAAAGAATTAATAATTCGATCCAGTTCAGACAATGTTGATTTTGCCTTATTAAAAGATGGAAAACTAATTGAATTTCAAAAAGACAAGGAAAATAATAAATTTTCTGTTGGTGATGTGTTTTTAGCCAAAGTAAGAAAATCTATTCCAGGACTCAACGCTGCATTTGTTAATGTAGGTTATCACAAAGATGCATTTTTGCATTATCATGATTTGGGACCAAAATTACCTTCATTATTGAAATTCATAAAATGTGTAAGCACAGGTAAACAAAAAGACTTTTCTCTTAAAGATTTTTCTTATGAAAAAGACATCCATAAAGATGGTAAAATAGATAAAGTTATTCATCCAAATCAAACTTTATTGGTTCAAATTGTAAAAGAACCAATATCATCTAAGGGGCCAAGAATTAGTTCAGAACTTTCATTTGCGGGGCGCTATCTGGTATTAGTACCATTTTCGGATCGCATTTCAATTTCTCAAAAAATTGAAAGTCGTGCAGAAAAAGAACGATTAAAACGATTGGTAAAAAGTATTACACCCAAAGGATTTGGGGTCATTATTAGAACTGTTGCCAAAGGCAAAAAGGTAGCAGAGCTTGATAAAGATTTACAAAATTTGTATTCAAAATGGGAAGCTGTTTGTAAAAGCATTCCAAAGGCGCATATGCCAAGCAAAGTTTTGGGTGAAATGAATAAAGCTTCCTCTATTTTGAGAGATATTTTTAATGACAGCTTTACAAAAATAACTGTAGATGATAAGGACCTTTGCGAAAAAATAAAAGATTATGTATTTGAAATCGCACCCCACAAAGAATCTATAGTTAAACACTACAATTCCAAAACCCCAATTTTTGAAAAATATGGAATTGAGCGTCAAATAAAAACATCCTTTGGCAAAACAGTTTCATTACCAAAAGGAGCATATCTTATTGTAGAGCATACAGAAGCACTTCATGTTGTAGATGTCAATAGTGGCAATAGAACAAGTAAAGAAAAAAACCAAGAAGACACCGCTATAGAAGTCAATATGATTGCAGCAACAGAGCTTGCAAGACAATTTAGACTTCGCGATATGGGTGGAATTATTGTGGTGGATTTCATTGACATGAATAGTGCAGAGAATCGAAAAAAACTATTCAATCATTTAAGAGATGAAATGAAAGACGATCGGGCAAAACATAAGATTTTGCCACCAAGTAAATTTGGACTTATCCAAATCACACGACAGCGTGTTCGTCCAGAAATGAATATCAAAACAAAAGAAGCAAATCCAAACGGAATAAATGGTTCTGAGGTAGAAGCTCCAATTGTTTTGATAGACAAAATTAATCATCAACTCGATCAAATTATCAAAAAAGGCTATAAAAAGGTGACTTTAAACACACACCCTTTTATTGCCGCCTTTATTACAAAAGGGTTCCCATCAATTCGTTTAAAATGGTATTTTAAACACAAGAAATGGGTAAAAATTATGCCAAGAGATGCTTACACATATTTAGAATATCGTTTTAAAAACGATAACGGCAAAACCATTAAATTGTAACTAAAAAAGCCTTATGCATTTTTGCATAAGGCTTTTTTTATGGGTTATTTCAAAACGATTAAATAATCGTAGACTGTCCTAAATAAATATTTGAAAAATTCAAATTAGAATCATCAGGATTATTGATAAAATCTTCAATAAAATCGCCCACTTTACTTGTCGTTACGTTATCGTATTTTTGATTTAAATCAGGGGTTGTAATCTTTAAATGTAAAGATTTGTCTACTGCTTTTCTTATCATATCGGCTTCTTCTTTCAAGTCAAAATGATCTAGCAGCATTGCAGCAGAAAGTATTGAAGCAATAGGATTTGCAATCCCTTTTCCTGTAGCTTGAGGATAAGACCCGTGTATAGGTTCAAACATTGCATATTTTTTTCCTACAGATGCAGAGGCCAATAGGCCAATGGAACCTCCTATAACGCTGGCTTCATCGCTAATGATGTCACCAAATAAGTTTTCGGTGAGGATCACGTCAAATTGAGTAGGATTTAAAATCATTTGCATGGCAGCGTTGTCAACAAATAGAAATGCAAGTTCTACATCAGAATATTCTTTTCCTATTTCAGTTACGACCTTTCGCCAAAGTCGAGAGCTTTCCAAAACATTGGCTTTATCGACGAGTGTTACTTTTTTGTTTCTTTTTTGAGCTGCTTTAAAAGCAAGGTGCGTTATACGTTCAATTTCTTCACGCGTATAGGTGCAAAGATCAGAGGCCATGTTGCCATCTTCACTTATTTTCTTTTCTCCAAAATACAATCCGCCTGTAAGTTCTCTATAAATGCTAATATCTGTACCCTTAATGATGCTTTTCTTTAGAGGAGACTTTTTAAGTAACCTGTCATAAGCCTTAACGGGCCTAATATTTGCAAACAGTTCTAGTTCTTTTCTTAGCTTTAGTAAGCCTTGTTCTGGGCGTACTTTTGCCGATGGATTATTATCATATTTTGGATCACCAATAGCGCCAAAAAGGATAGCATCAGTGGATTTGCACAAAGCGAGTGTGCTATTTGGCAATGGGTCGTTGTGGTTGTCTATTGCAATGGCACCAACATCGGCGTATGTGTATTCAAATTTATGATTGAAGTTTTGAGCAATTGCATCCAAAACCTTAACCGCTTGTTCTGTAACTTCTGGACCAATACCATCTCCTTGTAGTACAGCAATTTTTAAGTTCATAGTGAATGTGTTTTTTGAAGTTCAAAGGCTTCAATTTTATCTTTTTTGCTTAACAAATAATCAATATCATCGTATCCGTTGATAAGACATGTTTTTTTGTAGGGATCAATGTCGAAAGTTGTTTCGATTTGTGTGTCTAAAACAGTCAAAGTTTGTGTTTCAAGATTAATCTCGAATTGTACTTTGGCATTATTGTTTATGGCTGTAAAGAGTTCCTCAAGAATTTTTTCAGAAACTTGAATGGGTAACAAACCATTGTTGAGTGCGTTTCCTTTAAAAATATCTGCAAAAAAACTAGAAATAATCACCTTGAAGCCGTATCCTACAAGTGCCCAGGCTGCATGTTCACGACTAGATCCACAACCAAAATTATCACCAGCAACAAGAATACTACCGCTATATTTGTTATTATTCAGAGCAAAATCTGGAATTAAATGATCTTGTTTATCATAGCGCCAATCTCTAAATAAATTATCTCCAAATCCCTTTTTATCAGTAGCCTTTAAAAAACGTGCAGGAATAATTTGATCGGTATCAACATTAGAGATATTTAATGGAATTGTTGTGGATATTAGGGTAGAAAATTTTTCCATTATGCAAGTTGTTTTGAGATGTCTATTATTGTGCCTTCCACTGCAGTAGCTGCTGCAACCAGAGGACTTGCGAGTATTGTTCGAGATCCTTGCCCTTGTCGTCCTTCAAAGTTTCTGTTTGATGTAGATACACAATATTCTCCTTGTGGAATTTTATCATCATTCATTGCCAAGCAAGCTGAACAACCAGGTTGTCTGAGTTCAAAACCTGCTGATTCAAAAATATCTTTTAGTCCTTCTTCAACAATTTGTGCTTCTACTTGTCGGCTTCCAGGAACTAGCCATGCCGTAACATTTTTGGCTTTATGTTTACCTTTGATGTAGTCAGCTGCTACACGAAAATCTTCAATTCTAGAGTTCGTACAACTTCCAATAAAAACATAATTTATAGGTTTTCCAATTAAAGATTCTCCTTCTGAAAAGTTCATGTAAGCCAAAGATTTTTTATCGGATTCATTTTCTGAATTTGGAATATTTTCAGAAATTTTAATTCCCATTCCAGGATTTGTACCGTAAGTAATCATTGGCTCTATGTCTTCTGCATCAAAAACATACTCTTTGTCAAATGTAGCGCCCTCATCTGTAGGAAGTGTTTTCCAGTAGGCGACTTTGTTTTCAAAATCCTTTCCTTTAGGAGCAAATTCTCGGCCTTTTATATATTCAAATGTCGTTTCATCAGGCGCAATCATACCGCCTCTAGCACCCATTTCAATACTCATATTACAGACGGTCATACGACCTTCCATACTCATATTTTCAAAAACATCGCCTGCATATTCACAAAAATAGCCTGTACCAGAATTTGTTCCTAGCTTAGAAATGATATACAAGATGACATCTTTGGGTAAAACACCTTTTTTTAGGATTCCATTTACGGTAACTCTAAGGCTTTTGGGCTTTGTTAAAAGCAGACATTGACTTGCAAAAACTTGTGCAACTTGACTGGTACCAATTCCAAATGCAATTGTTCCGAAGGCGCCGTGTGTAGAAGTGTGACTATCACCACAAACCATGGTCATACCAGGTTGAGTAATACCAAGTTCAGGTGCCATGACATGAACAATACCATTGTATTTATGCCCAAGTTCGTACAGGGTGATATTATTTTTTTTGCAATTTTTGGCCAATTGCTGCAATTGATGTCTTGACAAATCGTCTCTTACAGGTAGATGCTGATTTTGTGTTGGTGTGTTGTGGTCGGCAGTAGCCACAATTTGATTGGGTCTAAAGATTGGAATATTTCTATTTTCCAATTCACTAAATGCTTGAGGACTAGTGACCTCATGAATCAAGTGTTTGTCAATATATAGGATTTGTGGGCCATTTTCAATAGTATCCACTACATGTGCATCCCAAACCTTATCAAATAAAGTTTTTTTCATGATATAATTAGCGAAGTTCGTTATAAATTGAACTAGATTCTATAATTGTATGTATGTCGTTATCATTGACTTCTTTTTTTGCATCAGCATATTTTAAAAAGTCTTTATAAACAACATCAAGTTGTAATTTTGTCAATTCGTAACCTACATTTTTGGCTCGGTAAGCCAATGCCGCTCGCCCACTTCTTGCAGTAAGTACAATAGCGGATTCAGTGACTCCAACATCTTTAGGGTCAATAATTTCGTAAGTTTCTCTATTTTTTATCACACCATCTTGATGGATTCCAGAACTATGTGCAAATGCATTTGCACCTACTATAGCTTTGTTTGGTTGAGCAAAAATACCCATGTGTTCTGATACAAGTTGACTCAATCCAAAAAGCATTGAAGTATTAATGTTGGTGTCTAGATTTAAGTATGGATGTTGTTTCATAATCATCACTACTTCTTCAAGCGCAGTATTACCAGCACGTTCTCCAATACCATTGATTGTACACTCAATTTGTCTGGCGCCATTTATAGCACCTTCAATAGAATTGGCAGTGGCCAATCCTAAATCGTTGTGACAATGACAAGATAATATTGCTTTATCAATACCTTTTACATTTTCTTTAAGGTACTTGATTTTTGCCCCATATTCGTGTGGAAGACAATAGCCTGTTGTATCTGGAATATTAAGAACAGTTGCTCCTGCTTTTATGACTGCTTCACAAACTCTTGCAAGATATTCGTTGTCTGTTCGCCCAGCATCTTCTGCATAAAATTCAACATCTTCGACAAAAGATTTTGCATAAGCTACTGCTGCAACTGCTCGTTCAATGATAGCTTCTCTATTGGAGCGAAATTTAAATTTAATGTGTGAGTCTGAAGTGCCAATACCAGTGTGAATTCTTGGTTTTTTGGCATATTGAAGTGCTTCAGCAGCAACTTTGATGTCGTTCTCAACAGACCTTGTTAGGCCACAAACAGTAGCATTTTTAACAATTTTTGAAACTTCTTCAACAGAAGAAAAATCACCTGGACTAGACACCGGAAATCCAGCCTCAATGATGTCAACACCCAACAAATCTAACTGCTCCGCAATAATGATTTTTTGATCAGTATTTAACTTACACCCAGGGACTTGCTCTCCATCTCGTAAGGTTGTGTCAAATATTTGAACGTTTGTGTTAGACATATCTGTAAATATATTATATATTGTCTTGCGAATTTAATTTTTTTAAAATATTTTACCTAAGATATTATTAATAATTTTACGACGTTTATCTTTGCATATTAAAAATTAATCAATTGATTTTCAGTTAATTGTGCCGAATTTTAAATTATGACTAAACCACAAAAAGACAACTTATTTGTTTTAATTAGATCGCTTACGAAGTCCGAAAAGAGACAGTTTAAGCTCTACATTGGTCGTCTTGGGGTCAATGAAGACTCAAAATTCCTGTTATTATTTAAAGTTTTAGAAAAACTAAAAGTTTATGACGAACGTGCCATTTTAAAAGAAGGTTTTGTAAAAAAACAGCAGTTATCCAATCTTAAAGCACATTTGTATAAACAAATATTAATTAGTCTTCGCCTGAATCCTTCTCATCAAAATTTAAGAATTCAACTACGTGAGCAACTAGATTTTGCTACAATTCTATATCACAAAGGCTTGTATAAACAAAGTTTGAAAATTCTTGATAAAGCAAAATCTTTAGCGATTACAAATCAAGAAAAAAATATTGCTTATGAGATTGTAGAACTTGAAAAAGTTGTTGAATCTCAATACATTACAAGAAGTTTGAGTAGTCGAGCAGATGAACTTACCTTACAGGCCAAATCTTTGAGTAGTCAAAATTTAATTGCGAGTAAACTTTCCAATTTATCGCTTCAACTTTATGGGTTGTTTCTAAAAACAGGATATGTAAAAAACGATGCAGAATATCAAAAAGTAAAAAATTATTTTAATAAACGATTGCCTAAATTTGAAGTAAGTGAACTTGGTTTCCGTGAAAAATTGTGGCTTTACAAATCTTATTTATGGTACAGTTTTTTAATTCAAGATTTCAAATCTTGCTACAAATATTCAAGAAAGTGGGTTGATTTATTTTATGATAACGAATCAATGATTCGGCTCAATCCTGTTTTTTTTCTAAGAGGCTATCAATATTTACTGGAAGCTTTATTTTTTATAAAACATCATCAAAAATTTCAAGAGGCGTTAAAGGAATTAGAAGAAATTATTCAAAAACCATGGTTTCCTCGTGACGAAAATATTGACAGTTTAATATTCTTGTACGTATATTCAAACAAGTTGAATTTGCATTTTATTGAAGGAAGTTTTGAGGAAGGCTTGCCTTTGATTGATGATGTTGTAGGTGGTTTAAAAGAACATTCTAATCAAATAGATGAACATCATGTTATGGTGTTCTATTATAAAATTGCCAGTCTTTATTTTGGAATGGAAGATTATAAAAATGCCATAAAATATCTTTCAAAGATTATTAATAATAAATCACTTCAAATGCGGGAAGATTTGCTCTGCTTTTCTAGAATTTTGAACCTTGTTGCACATTATGAAGCGGGAGAGGATCATGACTTAGACCGTCTGATAAAAAACACCTATAAGTTTCTAATAAAAATGCAAGATTTGTATGCTGTACAACAAGAAATGGTCAATTTTCTTAGAGGTCTTGGTGATATTTATCCACATCAATTGAAGGCAGCGTTTAAAGAATTGCATGCAAAATTAATTGCTTACGAAAACCATCCATACGAGCGTCGTGCTTTTTTATACCTTGATATTATTTCGTGGCTTGAGAGTAAAATAGAAAATAAATCTACTGCAGACATAATAAAAGAAAAATATTCTAAATCTACCTATTCAATTTAATTTTTATAGAAAAAAATTTGGTTAATTGAATTTTATATTTGAATATTTGCATTCATAAAGTTCAAAAACTTATTGAAGTGTTATCAAGAAAGGTGAAGGGATTAGACCCAGTGAAGCCTTAGCAACCCTCCACTCCAGTGGAGTAGGTGCTAAATTCTACTTTTTATTTTTAATAATTAGATAGATAACAACCAACATTTTTTTCGGATGTTGATCATTTCTTAATAACATTTTTCTTTTAAGTTCACCATAAAATGGTGCGTTTGACTTTTTGTTTTAATTATTTATTAACTCAAAAAAATAGAAAAATGAGTACACAAAAATTTGCAACTAATGCATTACACGCGGGACACGATGTATCCCAAAACGCTGGTACTAGAGCAGTGCCAATTTATCAATCAACGGCTTATGTTTTTAATGATTCAGATCATGCGGCAAACCTTTTTGCGCTAGCTGAAACAGGAAATATTTATACCCGTATTAATAACCCAACAAACGATATCCTTGAGCAACGTTTGGCAGCACTCGAAGGAGGAATTGCTGCTGTTGTTACAGCTTCTGGAACTTCTGCAATTGCAACATCCTTATTGACACTTCTAAAAGCTGGAGATCATATTGTGGCTTCTAGTAGTTTGTATGGTGGAACATACAATTTGCTTAGCGTTACCTTACCAAGACATGGTATTACAACAACATTTGTTGACCCTTCTGATGCAGAAAATTTTAAAAATGCAGCACAAGAAAATACACGTGCGTTTTTTATTGAGTCTTTAGGGAATCCAAAATTAGATGTATTAGATATTGAAGCTATATCTAACGAAGCGAAAGCCTACAAAGTACCTTTGATTGTAGACAACACAGTAGCTACACCATATTTATTAAATCCAATTGAGCATGGTGCAAACATTGTTATCCACTCACTTACAAAATACATCAACGGAAACGGAACAGCATTGGGAGGTGTAATTATCGATGCAGGGACATTTGATTGGGCGAATGGTAAATTCCCAGAATTTACAGAGCCATCTCCAGGGTATCATGGTCTTGTTTATAGCGAAGCTCTAGAAGCAGCAGCTTTTATTGCAAAAATCAGAATTGAAGGGTTAAGAGATTATGGTGCAGCACTAAGTCCTTTTAATGCATTTCAAATTATTCAAGGTCTTGAAACTCTTGAAATTAGAATCAAAAAGCACAGTGAAAACGCACTGGCTCTTGCCAAATGGTTACACCAACAAGAACAAGTAACTTGGGTCAATTATCCAGGACTTGAAACTAGCGCTTATAAATCTTTAGCAGATCGTTACTTACCAAATGGTCAAAGTGGATTGGTTACTTTTGGAGTAAAAGGAGGATTTGATGCGGCAAAGAAAATTGCAGATACTACAAAGTTATTTTCACTACTTGCAAATATTGGTGATACAAAGTCGCTTATCATTCACCCAGCGAGTACAACGCATCAGCAATTGAGCGATGAAGCACAAGAGTCTACAGGAGTTACAAAAGATCTTATTCGTCTTTCAGTTGGTCTTGAAGATATTGAAGATTTAAAAGCAGACCTGATTGAAGCTTTTAAGGCTGTTGATGCACTTGTTGAAGTTTAATTAATAAAAACATAAAAATGAGTGATTTAACATTTTCAGTACAAGGACAGAGTAACTCTGCAACAAAATTTACAGCCAAAGCAAGACAATTTAGTTTGGTAATAGACGAACCTGAAGCACTTGGTGGTAAAGATGAAGCTGCCAATCCAGTTGAGTTTATTTTAGCAGGACTTGCAGGTTGTCTCAACGTTGTTGGGCACCTTGTGGCAAAAGAGTTACAATTTGAATTAAAACAATTGGATATTGAGATTTCTGGAGAAATCAATCCAAATAGGTTTTTGGGGATATCAAAAGATGAACGCGCAGGATTCAAATCTATCAATGTTTTATTGAAACCTCAAGCAACAATCGATGATGTAACTTTAGAAAAGTGGTTAGATATTGTTCAGGAGCGATGCCCTGTAAAAGACAATTTACTAAATCAAACCCCTTTAAAATTAAAATTGGAACAGCTAATATATAATTAAGCCCGTATATATTGAGTGAAATTCAATACATAGAGATTCCAAAATACACCACAATATCTGGTAAGACAATGCCTATTTATTTGTCTTACCAGTTATTTGGTTGTGCCCTACATAGTGCCCCTGTGGTTTTAGTTAATCATGCCCTAACAGGCAATTCTAATGTTGCAGGTTCTAAGGGGTGGTGGAATGCACTTATTGGTCCAAACAAACCCATTGACACCAACCACTTTACCGTTTTGGCATTTAATATTCCTGGAAATGGATATGACGGTCATACAAATCACCTTATTGAAAATTACAAAGATTTTGTTGCGAGAGATATTGCAAAATTATTTTTATTGGGAATAGAAGCACTTGGAATACATCAACTTTTTGCAGCTATTGGCGGTTCATTGGGTGGTGGTATCGCTTGGGAAATGGCAGCCCTTAATCCAAAAATTACAAAACATTTAATACCTGTTGCGAGCGACTGGAAATCAACGGATTGGATTATAGCAAATTGTCTTATTCAGGAACAATTTTTAGTGAATTCTAAACGCCCAATTCAAGATGCAAGAATGCATGCAATGCTATGCTATAGAACTCCAGAATCATTAAAAAATAGATTTCAGCGTTCACAAAATGAGGCGTTTAATTTGTTTAATATTGAAACATGGTTGATACATCACGGCGATAAGCTTCAAAAACGGTTTCAGTTGTCGGCATATAAACTCATGAATCATTTATTAAAAACCATTGATATTACAACAAATAGAGGCTCTGCATCCGAAGTATTAAAAACGATTGAAGCCGAAATTCATATTATTGGAATTGATTCAGATTTGTTTTTTGTTTCTGAAGAAAACACATCTACCCTAAAGCTTTTGCACCCAAATCTTACAAATGTTTCATATCATGAAATCACTTCCATACATGGGCATGATGCTTTTTTGATTGAATATGAGCAATTGAATGCCATCATCAAAGAAATTTTCCAACCCGAATTAGTACGCACAGTATCCTAATTTTGAATGTTACTTTTAACATTTTAACTAAGACACAATTGATTTTATATGCTTAATTTTGCGAAAAATTACGGCATTTGAAAGTTATTGAGCGCATAAAAAAACCCATTAGTTATGAGATGGAACTTTTTGAAAAAAAGTTTCGCTTATCGATGTCTAGCAAAGTTGCGCTTCTCAACCGAATTACCCATTATATCGTCAATCGAAAAGGAAAACAAATGCGTCCAATGTTTGTTTTTCTTTCTGCCAAAATGATTTCTAATGGTGAGATTAGTGAACGTACTTTTCGTGGTGCTTCTGTCATTGAGCTGATTCACACCGCAACTTTGGTGCATGATGATGTAGTTGATGATAGTAACCATCGTAGAGGATTCTTTTCAATTAATGCGTTGTGGAAGAATAAAATTGCAGTTTTAGTTGGAGATTTTCTTCTTTCAAAAGGGCTCTTGTTTTGTATTGATAATAATGATTTTGATCTTCTAAAAATTATTTCTGTTGCAGTACGTGAAATGAGTGAAGGAGAACTCCTTCAGATAGAAAAAGCACGAAAACTAGACATTACTGAAGAAGTCTATTATGAAATTATTCGTCAAAAAACAGCAACACTTATAGCAGCATGTTGTAGTTTGGGTGCTGCCTCTGTAAAACCCCATTCAAAAGAGGTCGAAACTATGCGTAAATTTGGAGAACTCATTGGAATGGCTTTTCAAATTAAGGATGACCTTTTTGATTATGGAACAGAAAAAATTGGAAAGCCAACGGGAATAGATATAAAAGAGCAAAAAATGACACTTCCATTAATTTATGTTCTGAATAATTGTTCAAAAAAAGAACAATCTTGGTTAATCAATTCCATAAAAAATCATAACAAAAATCCAAAACGAGTAAAAGAAGTCATAGCGTTTGTAAAATCTCAAGGAGGTTTGGACTATGCCGTTTCAAAAATGAAAAGTTTTCAAGAAGAAGCCGTCAAACTTATTGGACATTACCCCGAATCAGAATACAAAAAAGCACTTCTTTTGATGGTGAATTATGTGATTGACCGCAACAAATAATTCAACATATATCCGCAAATATTTTGTTTATCATGTGTTTGATATTTTATATCTTAGCATTGATACAAATTTTAATTTCATCCAAAATATTCACAATTGATATCAAAGTCTACAATAGATCAAGTTTTTGATATGGCTCGCGTTGAAGAAGTCATAGGGGACTTTGTACAGTTAAAAAAAGCAGGGAGTAACTTCAAAGGGCTTAGTCCATTTAGTGAAGAACGTACACCAAGCTTTATGGTTTCGCCAGTAAAACAAATTTGGAAAGATTTTTCTACAGGAAAAGGAGGAACTGTGGTGTCATTTCTTATGGAACATGAGCATTTTACCTATCCTGAAGCCATTAAGTATTTGGCTAAAAAATACAATATTGAAGTCGAAGAAACAGTCCAATCTAACGAAGAAAAAGAAGCTGCAGGCGAGCGAGAAAGCATGTATCTAGTAAGTGAATTTGCAAATACTTATTTTCAAAATACACTACACAAAACCGATGCTGGAAAAGCCATTGGGTTGAGCTATTTTAAGGAAAGAGGATTTACAGAAGAAACGATCAAAAAATTTCAACTTGGATATTCTACAGACGATTGGAGCGGCCTAACAGATGCGGCTCTAAAAAAAGGATATCTGCTTGAATATTTGGAAACCACAGGTTTAACTATTGTTAAAGAAGAAAAACAATTTGATCGTTTCAAGGGTCGCGTAATGTTTCCTATTCACAGCATGTCTGGTCGTGTTCTTGGTTTTGGCGGACGTATTTTGGCAAAAAATGAAAAAGCAGCCAAATATTTAAACTCTCCAGAAAGCGATATATACCACAAAAGTAAAGTGCTTTATGGGATTTATTATGCCAAACAAACTATAGCAAAAGAAGATAATTGTTATTTGGTTGAAGGCTATACAGATGTCATTCAATTTCACCAAACAGGCATCAAAAACGTGGTGTCATCTTCAGGCACAGCGTTAACCTCAGAACAAATTCGATTGGTCAATCGATTAACCAAAAATATTACCGTACTTTTTGATGGTGATGCCGCAGGAATACGAGCTTCTTTGCGTGGAATTGATTTGATTTTGGAGCAAGGAATGAATGTAAAAGTTTGCACTTTCCCAGAAGGTGAAGATCCAGATAGTTTTGCCAAACAAAATACACATGAAGAACTACAAAAATATCTGAAAGATAATGCAAAAGACTTTATTGCCTATAAAGCTTCATTATTGATGGAGGAGGCGAATAATGATCCAATTGCAAAAGCCGATTTGATTCGTGATATGATTACTAGTATTTCTAAAATATCAGATCAAATAAAACAAGAGTTATATATTCGCGAGTGTGCAAGAATCATGGATATTAGCGAAGAAGTACTTTTTAGCACACTGGCTCAAATGAATAAAAAAGCACAATTTGAGGCCAATAAAACAGCACAAAAGCAAAAGAAAGCTTTTGATGTTGTAAAAAACACAGCACCCACAAAAAAAATAGACTTACAATTTGAATTGGAGCAAAAAATAATAGAAATTTTATTGCTTTATGGAAGTCAAACGGAAGATTTTGAAGATTTAATTTTGAAGGAAAATGATGAAGGCATTTTGATTCTTGAGCCTGTTATTCATAAAGCCAAAGTTTTTGAGAAAATTTATTTAGATCTTCAAGAAGATGAAATGCAATTTAGTAATGAAAATTTTAAAACAATTTACTATTTAATCATAGATTATTTGAATCAAAATGACACTTTTATTGTAGAGAGTTTTATCCATGAAATTGATCCAAAATTAGCGCCATTTGTTTCAAATATTTTGATGAATGATGAGCGTTACAGACTTCACAATTGGGGAAAAAATAATATTTTTCCTAAACGAAAAGATGTCAATATTGCTCAATTAGTTAGTGAAACAATATTAAGTTTACGTTGTTTTTTAATTGATCAAAAGGTTAATGAATTCAAAGAAGCAACACACGAAAGCTTGACAGACAATACAAATGTCTTAGAAGATGTATTGAATTATTCCAACCTAAAAATGTTACTTTCTCGAAAGTTAAACAGAGTTCTCTAAACTAATTTTTTAGTCGTCCCAAGTCAATTAAAGAAATCAAATTTGTGACATTGAGTTTTGTCATTAATCGAGATTTATAGGTGCTTACGGTTTTTGGGTTGATATTGAGTTCTTCCGCAATTTGATTATTTTTCTTTCCGTTACAAATAAGTTTTAAAACCTCAATTTCTCGAGTGGAAAGTTTGTGATACAAGTCTGCATCATCTATATTTTTGTCGAAAGTTAGTTTTTGAGCCATTGCATTGGTTACATACATTCCCCCTTTATAGACTTTTAAAATGGCATTTTTTATGGTATTTGTAGATGCTGTTTTGGATAAAAATCCAGAGGCTCCAGCTCTTATTCCACTAGAGGCATATATGTTTTCGGGCTGTGCACTAAAAATAATTACCCGTACGTTGTTGTAGTTTTTTTTGATTTTTCTCAAAATAGTAATTCCATTCATGTCGGGTAAATCCATGGACATAAGCACAACATCAACACTTCCCTTTTTTAGGTAGTTAATAAGTTGTTTTGCAGTGTCGACTGTACTGACAATTTTGATGTCATTAGAACTATCAAAAAGCATTCGGATTCCATAATTGACAATCGGCTGATGATCTGCAACAAGAACCCTTATCATAATTTATTGTTTAAGAGTTTCTGGAATAATACAAACAGGAATTGGGTTCATTTTGTGCGCATTGGATGTGTTGAATCGATTAAAAATTACAAAAACCTCTTTTTGTCTTCCCTCAAAATCATTTGCATTTTTTCCTTCATCTTTCATTTTCATAGCCCATTCCAATTCATCATAGGATGCGCCAATTTGGTCTTCATCAGTTCGAGCATCTCCAAACAAACCATCGCTTGGTGCTGCAGTAATAATGCTGTTTGGCACTTCAAGGGCTTTTCCTAGGGCATACACCTCTGATTTTAGAAGGTCTGCAATAGGACTCAGATCTACACCGCCATCACCATATTTTGTGTAAAATCCAACTCCAAAATCTTCTACCTTATTTCCTGTTCCTGCAACAAGAAAACCATTTAAACCTGCATAATAATAAAGCGTAGTCATGCGCAAACGAGCGCGTGTGTTGGCCAAAGCCATATCTACAATTTTTTGATCTTTTGTAGTGTCTATTTCAGATTTTAAAGACTCGAATACAGGGGTTAGATTAACACGTTTTGAGCTTACATTAGAGTAGTTTTTTTTCAAAAAACGAATATGTTCTTGAGCACGACTTACATGACTATCTGCCTGATGAATTGGCATTTCCAAACATAATACTTTTAGTCCTGTTTTTGCACAAAGTGTCGATGTTACAGCAGAGTCAATACCCCCAGACACACCTACTACAAATCCGCCAATGTTAGCTTTATTGGCATAATTTTTCAACCAATTGATGATGTGCTGCACGACTGCGTTTGTATCCATATTTTTCGTAATGTATTGGTATGTAACAAAAATAAACTATTCTATTCATCTTTGAAACATTTTATTTCAGATTAGTAAAAATTTAGAATTCAATTAACATTTTAGTAGCATTAGCATATTCATATATATTGTTTAAATTTATAACCTAATAAATTAACAAAACTTAAAAATCTGTAATGAATCAACTTATAAAATACTTTTGTTTCAGATTAAGTTTATTAATTATATTTACTTTCAGTAATTTTTCTTTTGCACAATTGAGCAGAACACACTATGTGCCACCAATTACTGTTGCCCCAAACGGAAACGCACTTCCACAAAATCAATTTTTACATATTTCTACACCAAGTACAGAAGTCATAAGTATAGATGTCAATGACTTGGGAAATGGAACAACAACCTATACATTATCGAATGCTAATCCTTTAGAACTATTTATTGGAAATGGTGATAATACTTCTTTTGTAGTATCATCATCAGATACTGGAACAAAAATCACAAATAGAGGATATATCATTCAATCTGAAAAGCCAGTTTATGTGTCAGCTCGACTTACTGCAGGGAATCAAAATCAAGCGGGATCTTTAGTTTCCAAAGGATTATCTGGATTGGGGCAAACGTTCAGAGCAGGAACATTTACTAATTTGAAAAATTTTACGTCAGCAAATCAGGATTATATCAATTTTATTACTGTTATGGCTACAGAAAATAATACTGATGTTAATTTTTCAGACTTACCAACAGATATAATTATTTTAAACAACACTCCACTATCGGTAAATCTTGATGCTGGTGAATCGTATATAATTGCTATAAATCCAGCTGATACACCATCAAATAGGGATGGATTGATTGGAGCTCTTGTTTCTTCAAACAAACCTATTATAATGAACTGTGGTTCTTTCAATGGGAGTAACTCCACTGGTGGAGGCAGAGATGCTGGAATTGATCAGATTGCTCCTCTTGAAACTATTGCAATTGAGAATCAAGAATTTAGTGAGTATATATTCATTCGTGCCAATGGTTATGACGATATTGAGCGCCCTCTCATTGTTGCACATTTTGACAATACAGAAGTTTGGGTTAGCGGCGAACCAGGATCTGCAACAGGGGCATATCATACAACACTTAATGCAGGTGATTATGTCAGTTTAGGAGGGAATTTATTCAGTACTCAATCAACAAGTGGCTCTAATCCAGGTGGAAATTTATATGTTTGGACTTCTAAAACAACGTTTGCCTACCAAGGTATTGGAGGGGTTAATAGCGAGGCCAATCAGGAATTATTTTTTGTTCCTCCCTTAAATTGTAAAGCACCTCGAGCAATTGATAATATTCCACTTATTGAATCTTCAGGCTCAACAGGAACAAGTTTTACTGGAGGGATTACGATTGTTGCCGAAGCAGGTGCAGCCGTAAACATTAATGGAGTGCCAACGACGGCAACTGCACAGTCGGTTGTTGGAAACTCAAATTTTGTAACATATTTAATTAGCGGATTGTCGGGAAATGTAAGTGTAACATCAGATGGTCAAATTTATGTATCGTATTATGGCGCAAACGGTGCTGCAGCTCTTGGGGGTTTTTATTCTGGGTTTATTTTTAAACCTGAAATTACATCAACAGCATTAGATGTTACGGTAGATAATATCTGTATTCCATTTATTGAATTAAACCTTGGTAGCGAAGAAACTTTTGATGCTTACCAATGGTTTTTCAATGGTGTTCCAATAGCTGGAGCTACATCCGAAACCCATATTCCTACAGTACCAGGATATTATCAGTTGGAGGGAATTATTACGGATTGTTCCACAGTGCTTTCAGATGATATCCCTGTAAGTGGTTGTGCAGGAGATTCAGATGATGATGGCCAGAATAATAATATTGATATTGATATTGATAATGATGGAATTTTAAATTCACAGGAGTCCAACTGTAATTTTGATTTTGATCTTTCGGTTGATATTGGACCATATTTTACGTCATCTACAACAAATAGTGTAGAAAATGTTGCACCAATACCCTTTGAAGGTTTTACAAATCAAATTATGTACCTTAGTGCATCGCCAAAGGTTGGGAATTCTCAAAGCACTACAACTTATCAATTAGTGTTTGATGTACCAACACATTTTAAAATAGAGCAAGCTCCTTCAACATTTTCATCAGGTGAAATGAATGATGAAGAACAATATACACTAAGTGTTCCTCAAGATCAAACAATTACTGTTTTAAATCCTGATAATCAATTGCTTATAGATGTTAACTATGATGGAATTTATGATAATAATATTCAAGAATTTACAGCTTTTGAGATTCGATTTAAACTAAATTCAGCAGCTCTACCAAATGGAAACGGTACTTTTTCATTTCAATCGTATAGCGCAAGTCAATTTGAGATTGAATACAATAATATTTCAGAAATAAATTCTAATAGCGTTGCTTTTCAATTGACACAAACCTGTCGATCTATAGATTCTGATGGAGATAGTATCGAAGATGCAATAGATTTAGATTCCGATAACGATGGTGTTTTTGATGTTGTTGAAAGTGGAAACTCAGCTCTGGACACTAGTGGTAATGGCAGGGTTGATGGCATGGACACAAATGATTCTGAATCAGACGGGCATCACGATTTGGCGCAAACTCCTATTGACACAGATTTTGACTTAATATTTGATTATTTAGACTTGGATAGTGATAATGATGGACTTTTTGATCTTTTTGAAGCAGGAATTGGATTTAACACATTGGATTTAAATAATGATGGTCAAATTGATTTAGGTTTTACAGATGATAATTTTAACGGATCATCAGATATTGCAGAGACAATTATTCCTTTAGATTCAGATGCCGATGGTTTGCCAGATTTTATCGAATTGGATTCAGATGCCGATGATTGTTATGATGTTGATGAGGCAGGATTTACAGGAACTTTGGGAATACTAAACGGCACAAGTATAGATACAAATGGACTGGTTTTGGGTGGAGACGGATATGGCCTTGCAATTGACACCAATGCAGATGGGTTGTTTGACTATCAAGACTTAATAAATATAACAACACAATCTTTAAACTCCCCTTTATTTGTCTGCGAAGAAGGGAATACTAGTATTGAAATTAATTTAGAAAACAACTCTGATGATTATGATACAATTTCTTGGGAATGGAGTTTTGATGGAGGATTAACATGGGCTTTTGTACCTGAAACACCATCTAGTTTTGAAAATGTAGCTACAAATACTTTGGAGATTTATAATGCTTCAGATACATATACAAACACCCTTTTTCGAGTACAAATGCAAAGAACGGATGTGGTGTGTAAATCATATTATTCTGATGAAGTAGAGCTCGTTGTAAATCCATTGCCTATAATTGTTGAGAATGTAAGCCTTTATCAGTGTGATCAAGACACTGATGGAATTACAATATTTAATTTAAACGAAGCCAATGAACTTATTTCTGCAGATTATTTAAATGAAACCTTTACCTTTTATTTTGATGAATCAGAAGCACTTCTTGGAACTTCAAATAATATAACAGACCCCGTAAATTATCAAAACACAAATTCAGATCTAACAATCAATCCAAACCAAATTTTTGTTCGAGTAGAAACAATTAATGGTTGTTCACGTGTGGCTCAGCTAGACCTTTTTGTTTCGACAACCCAAATTCCCTCTGGTTTTTCAATTCCTCCGTACCAAGAATGTTTTGATGATTCTGATGGTTCCACAACTTTCGATTTTAGCAATTCTGAAGCTATTATTTTGGGGATTTTTCCACCCACTCAACCGCTTACTGTGACCTATTATGAGTCTGAATCGGATGCATTATCCGAAATCAGCCCTATACTTGATATTCAAAATTATGAAAATACTTCAGGAGTCAATCAATTTATTTGGGTTCGTGTAGATTCCGACATTGATAATTCGTGTGTAGGTTTAGGACAGTATATCGATTTAATTGTTCATCCATTACCACAATTAAACACCCCAATAGACCAATATTTTTGTGTTGGCCCTCCAAATACTTTCGTTTTAGATTTAGCTAATGAATACGATACTTTTGTGTTAGACAGTCAATCTTCAACGGATTTTACAGTGAGTTATTTTTTAAGTTTAACAGATGCAGAAAGTTCTACCTCAGAAATTTTTTCAGTTTCCAATTCTAGTTCTATTGCACAGATTTTTTATAATATAACAAACAACGCTACAGGATGTTATGATATTGATACTTTTGAAATTGATTTTATTGATATTCCAGTAGCAAATCAACCAGCAATTTTTTCAGAATGTGACACTAATAATGATGGAATTTATCTTTTTAACACTTCAACTTTGGAAGCTCAAATTTTAGGAGGACAAACTACAATGAATATTGCATACTATGATGCCTTTGGAAATCCATTGCAAGACGAAAACGGACAAAATATTACAAGTCCTTTTCCTAATGAGTTTTTATCGTCATCTCAAACTGTAACAGCAGTAGTTTCAAATGGAATTTGTCCAGATGCTTCAATTGATATTTCATTTTTAGTGAATCCCAATACAAATTTTTCTGTAGATGATATTGTCATTTGTGATGGATCTTCTGAACTAATACAACTCAATATGGAGAATTCTTCAACATCATTCAATTATACTTGGACTTTACCAGACTCTTCCATTACCAATACTCTACAACCAGAGCTTGATGTAACACAAATTGGCGTTTATGATATTACAGTTACAAACCTGAATGGAAGTTGTTCTTTTTCACAATCATTTGAGGTATTTGAATCTGAAGGACCGACAATTTCTATGGACAATATTACAATTTTGGAAGGGACTTCCAATAATTCGATTACCATAGATGAGGCTGCACTTGGGTCAGCAAATTATGAGTTTAAACTTATTGACGAAAATGGAAATTTGGTATCTGGTTATCAAGATATTGGCTATTTTGGACAGCTAACAGGGGGGTTCTATTCGCTATATGTTCGTGACGAATTGCGCTGCGAGGAGGTTGTAATAATTGTACCTGTATTGTATATCATGAATTTCTTTACGCCCAATGGAGATGGGTTCAATGATACTTGGAAAATCAAAGGGATACTTTCAAATAATTATATATTTTCGAAAATTTCAATTTTTGATCGTTATGGTAAGTTGTTGAAAAACATGACCATTAACTCAAACTTTTGGGATGGAACTTACAATGGTGTATTGATGCCAACAAATGATTATTGGTATAGTATCGAACTGACCAAAAATGACGGAAGTAGTTTTATTCGTCAAGGGCATTTTACTTTGCGCCGCTAATTGTTTGGGAATTGCTTCAAATTCCTGTTTTCATTTGAATACTAATGACTATTTTTGTTATATAGTTTCAGATGAGTTACACCATGATTCAAACTAATTATTTGACAAATTATTTTAAAAAAATAGGTATCTTTCTTATCCTATTTATCTGTTTTTCATGTAATAAAAATGCTCAATTAGAAAAAGAAATTGAAGCTGTTCCAATGGATTTAAAAGTTGAACGTTTCGATCAAGTTTTTATGAAGTCAACTAAAGAAAGCTTACCTACTTTGAAAACGCAACATCCTTTTTTGTTTCCTAAACAAACTCCAGATTCTATTTTTTTGGAACGTACACAAGACCCTATTCAAAAATTGATTCAAAAGTCAGTTGACAGTGTTTTTAGTAATTTTCAAGATACTGAAGCGGAGTTGATAGCTTTTTACAAACACCTAAAATATTATAATCCATCATTAAAAAAACCACGTGTCATCACAGTTTTTTCGGATGTAGATTATCGCAATAAAGTTATCGTTACAGACTCTATAGCTTTAATTAGTATTGATAATTATTTGGGTGCTGATCATGAGTTTTATGAAAGCTTTTACAATTATATTCGAAAAAATTTAAAGAGGGATCAAATTGTAATGGATCTTGCTGATGCTTATGCAACTCGTTTAATTAATCAACCAAGGCGAAAGACGTTTTTGGAAGAATTGATATATCACGGAAAAAAATTATATCTAAAAGATCTTTGGGTGCCGTTGGCAGAGGACAGTACCAAAATTGGCTATACCAATGATGAACTCTTGTGGGCCAATGACAATGAGTTTTATATCTGGCAATATTTTATAGAAAACGAATTGTTGTATAGTACAGATACCAAACTTGTTGGACGTTTTATTGCTCCTGCACCATTTTCACGTTTCAATTTGGAGCTCGATAGTGAATCTCCAGGAGCATTGGGACAATATATTGGTTGGAAAATTGTACGTTCATACATGGAAAATAATCCTTCTTCATTACTGCAAATGCTTCAAATGAATGCACAAACACTATTTAACAAAGCAAAATATAAACCAAAAAAATAATGGCTAAAGCACACACTTCAAAAATTGAATTGAACGTAGAATTGGACGAAAATCGCATACCGGAAAAATTATCTTGGACAGCGCAGGATGGTGGAATTTCAAATGCTGAGGCCAAAGCAATTTTTCTTTCCGTTTGGGATGCCAAGGCGCAAGAATCTTTACGCATCGATTTGTGGACAAAAGACATGCCAGTGGATGAGATGAAATTGTTTTTTTATCAAACACTTACAGCCATGAGCGATACTTTTATGCGTGCCACACAAGATGAAAAAATGATGGCAACAATGAAGGATTTTTGTGATTATTTTGCAGAAAAACTAGATTTAAAGAAGCCTTAAAACTACTGTTTACCAAACATTTAGACGATTTGAGTCTAGCTTTAGGAAAATAAACACCAAAATTGTAAAAGCTAGAAGTCCAGATCCCCCATAACTAAAAAAGGGTAAAGGGATGCCTATTGTTGGAATAAGCCCCATTACCATTCCGATATTAATTAAAAAATGTACAAAAACAATAGAGGCTACTCCATAACCATAAGCTCTACTAAATTGTGATTTATGCCGTTCGGCCAAAAACAAAATTCTACTAATCATTAATACAAAAAGCACAACAACAATACTACTTCCCAAAAACCCCCATTCTTCTGCCACTGTACTAAAAATATAGTCGGTGTGTTGTTCTGGAACAAATTTTCCTTTAGTTCGTGTGCCTTCTTTAAACCCTTTTCCTGTAAGACCACCAGAGCGAATAGCTTGTTCAGATTGATTGAGATTGTAAGAAATATTACGTTTCATAATTTCCAGTTTTTCTGGGTCTTTTTCAAGCCTGAGCCAAACTTCAATGCGATCTTTTTGATGTTTTTGTAGTACGTTGTTAAAACTCCATTCTGTTCCAAAACTAAGCCCAGAACACAAAATGAGAATTAATACAGATAGTGTAATTTTTTTCTTTTTTCGCTTAAAAAATAATTGATAAATCACAATAAAACTTGCTACAATGCTTATGACAGTTAGCGCCGAAAATTTTAGAGTAGCAATAGTTATAATCAATAGTGAAGCGCCAAATAAAATGTATTTTTGTGGAATACCTTCTCTGTAAAATACAAATATTAGGCCTGCAAAAACAAGTGTACTTCCTGCATCATTTTGTAGTAAAATCAAAACGGCAGGGACTGCCACAATAAGTGCAGCACGAAATTGATCCATACTGTCTTTAATATTGGTTTGAAGGTCACTCATGTATTTAGCTACGGCCAATGCAGTTGTAAATTTTACAAACTCACTAGGTTGTAACGTTGCTCCTCCAATTTCATACCACGACAAAGCCCCATTAACTTTTTTACCAAATACAAAAAGCCCTGCCAGCGCAGCTAATGATAACAAGTAAATAATACTTGCAAAGCGTTCATAAAATTTTGCATCAATTGATAAAATAAGTACAATTGAAATAAATGATAAACCAATAAATACAGATTGTTTTCCGTAGGGTTCAGACAGGTCAAAATATGAACTAAAAGCACCGTCTGTAGAGGCCGATAAAATATTGAAATAGCCAAAAAGAACTAGGGCCAAATAAATCAAAACGACTACCCAATCCAACTGAAAACTATGTGCTCTATTTAAGTTCATTATTGATTGATTTTAAAGGGTTTGCCACTGTAAGGCTTTAAGTATTCATCTTCTAAATTTTTGTTTAAAACAAGACGTTCCATGTATTTTAAACTGACTTCACCTTTTAGATATTTTTCTATCATCAAACTTGCAATTCGTCCAGCCCATCGTGCGCCATAATATCCATTTTCTACCAGTACAGCAATGGCTATTTTTGGATCTTCTTTTGGTGCAAAAGCAACAAAAATGGAGTGGTCAGTAAGCTGTGTTTTAACGCCATCAATCTCTGTAAAATTTTCAGCGGTTCCAGTTTTTCCACAAATTTCAATTCCTGGGACTTTCAAAAAACTTGCCGTTCCTTTGGTGTACACTTGGTGCATGCCTTCAATTATAGGTTCAAAATGTGTAGAATCAATTGAAGTTTCTTTTTTGGTTGTAAAATTTTTATCAATAGTTTCACCATCAATAGATTTGATGATATGAGGGGTGTAGTAAAAGCCTTTGTTGGCAATTGCGGCTGTCATGTTTGCCAATTGAATGGGTGTTACCAAAATTTCACCCTGACCAATTGAATTCGATAAAATTGTAGTAGGTCCCCATTTGAAATCGGGGTACCAAGCATCGTAATAAGCACCGTCTGGAATATTTCCTTTTTTACCTACTGGCAAATCATTTCCCAAAAAGTTACCAAGACCAAAACTTTTAATGTGATTACTCCATATATCCATCCCCATTGAGGCATCATTATATTTGTCGATGGTTTTTCCGAATGCTGTCGCAAAATATGAGTTGCATGAATTACTGATTCCAGAAAACAAATTCCTGTATCCACCTCCACAATGGCATTTCATTACACGTCTATTTTTGCCATAAATGTATTTTTCAGCACAATAAATAGTTTCACGAGTTGTAATTACATTTTCCTGAAGTGCTGCTAGTGCCACCAAGGTTTTAAAAGGCGAGCCAGGAACATGCATTCGGATTAGCGCTTTATCAAAAAGTGGTCTATAGATAGAATCTGTATAAAGCTTGGTATAATTTTTTGAGCGTTCTCTACCCACCAAAAGTGCGGGGTTGTATGATGGTGCAGATACTAGAGTTAATAATTCTCCAGAAGAAGGTTCGATAGCGACTATACCTCCCATTTTATTTTGCATCAATTGTTCTCCATATTCTTGAAGCGTTGCATCTATGGTAATTGTAATGTTTTTCCCAGGAATTGGAAGTGTATCAAATTGACCATTTTTGTACGAACCAATATCTCTGTTATAGATGTCTTTTTGAATATACTTTACTCCTTTTTCGCCACGCAATTCTTTTTCGTAAGATTTCTCAACACCTTGTTTTCCAATTAAATCGCCCAATTTATAATATCCATCTTTTGAAATATTATCGGGGGTGACTTCGGCAATGTAGCCCAAAACATTGGCGCCAATTTCAGTTTGATAGTCTCTTACAGCTCTTTTTTGCACATAAAAGCCTTTGAATTTTCGAAGTTTCTCAGACAAAAAAGCATAATCTTCTTTGGAAAGATGAGCTAAGAATATTGATGGTAATCGTGGAGAGTAGCGTTTAGCACGGTTGAAAGATTTTAAAAACTGAGCTTTATCGATGTCTAGCAATGAACAAAACATCAATGTATCAAGCGCCTCAACTACTCTTGGAATAACAACAACATCATAGGTGGGTTGATTGGCGACAAGTAATTTTCCATTGCGGTCATAAATATAACCTCGTTTTGGGTGTTGATAGATTTTTCGAATGGCATTGTCATTTTCTAGACTATTAGATTCGTCTTGATAAACTTGCAAATAGAACAATCGTCCAACGAAGATAATACCAGTAAAAACTACAAATCCTAAGAGGAGAAATTTTCTCATTTTTCTTTTTGGCTAAAAAGTGTTTGCAATATAAGAGTAAGAAAAAGAGTAAAAACCCCCGAGCTTAAAGCTCGTGAAACAATCATATTTGTTTTTGTGCCATCAAAAACAACAAGTATAAACAAAATGAGGTGATGAATAAGAATCAATAATGCAAAATAGATTATGCGTTGCAAAATTTCAGAATCATTAAACTTAATGGCTTGATATTCATATGCAGAACCAAAAGAAAATTTTAAAAATATTGGTCGAAAATAGGCAATTGACACACTTGCTGCAGCATGTGCGCCGCCAGAATCTAAAAAAATATCAATGATTAATCCTAAACAAAAACTAAAAAAAATAAAGCTGACTCTGTTGTTTTTAACAGGATATAATAGAATGAATAAAATATAAATATAGGGGTTAATATTCCCAAAAAAATTCATTTGATTACAGATGAATACTTGAAATAAAATAAGCAAAACAAATCGAACCGTATTTGAAAACAATATGCTATTCATTGGCTGGATTTAGAGTTTGTAATTCATCAATATCTAAATTATTGATTACATGAACATGACGTAAATTGGTCATGTCATTAAATAATCGAACATTGACAACATATAAGTCTTTGGTATCATTCAATTTGTAGGACTCTACTGTGCCTATAGGAATATTTTCTGGAAAAGTGTAAGAAAACCCACTAGTAACAATTGTGTCACCAATTGCTATTTCTGCCAAATCTTGGATATCATTCAGTTGAACAATGTTGTGGTTAATGCCATCCCAACCCAACGTTCCAAAATGATTGCTTTGTTTTATTTTAGCATTGATCTTACTTTTAGTGTTCAAAATAGACAGAACTCGGGCATATTTTGATGAGGTTTGGTCTATAATTCCAACAATTCCTTTGGAAGTAATAACTCCAAAATCTTCTTTAACACCATCATTTTCACCTATATCTAATGTGATGTAATTTTCTAAATACTGATAACTATTTTTATTCACTAGAGTTGGCGTAAGTTTGAATTTTTTTTCAAACTCCAAAGTGTCAATAATTTTAATTATTGAATTAAAAACCTGTGATTTCAACCAGTTATTTTCTTCAAGGAGTAGAGTATTTTCTTGTTTCAGATTGAAGTAATTTCCAATGCTTGAAAACACGCCGTGTATACTTCCAGAAATTTGATTTGATGAATTGAGTAATTTACTTTTATGATAATCATGCGATTGAGTGGTAATCGTAAATGCAACTAAAAACAAAATCAAAAACAAGACTGTTGTCCTATTTTTAAAGAAGAAATTTAGGAGTTGTTGCATGACTCAATAACTATTTGATCAAGACACTCTTATATTTTACGATATTTTTTAGAACAATACCTGTTCCTCGAACAACTGCTCTAAGCGGGTCTTCGGCAATGTAGACGGGGAGGTCTGTTTTTTGCGACAGTCGTTTGTCCAGCCCTCTAAGCATAGAACCACCACCGGCAAGATATATTCCAGTATTATAAATATCTGCAGCCAATTCAGGAGGTGTTTGCGAGAGGGTTTCCATTACAGAGTCTTCAATTCTAAGAATGGATTTATCCAATGCTTTTGCTATTTCACGGTGCGAAATCTGTACTTGTTTTGGTTTTCCTGTTAGCAAATCTCGTCCTTGAACATTCATTTCATCTGGGGGAAGTTCTAAATCTTCTGTAGCAGCACCAATTTGAATTTTGATTTTTTCTGCAGTTCGATCACCCACATATAAATTGTGTTGTGTGCGCATGTAGTATATGATATCGTTTGTAAAAACATCACCAGCAACTTTCACAGATTTATCACACACAATACCTCCGAGTGCTATAACCGCAATTTCGGTCGTTCCACCACCAATATCTACAATCATATTCCCTTTGGGTTGCATGATATCTACTCCAATACCAATAGCTGCTGCCATGGGCTCATGAATGAGATAGACTTCTTTGCCGTTTACGCGTTCTGCAGATTCTTTAACCGCACGCATTTCAACTTCTGTAATTCCTGAGGGAATACAAATGACCATCCTCAAAGACGGAGCAAATAATTTTTTCTTTAGTGCAGGAATACTCTTGATGAACATACTAATCATCTGCTCGGACGCATCAAAATCAGCAATTACACCATCTTTGAGTGGGCGAATTGTTTTGATGTTTTCGTGAGTTTTACCTTGCATCAAATTGGCTTCTTTTCCAACTGCAATAATTTTTCCAGAAACACGATCTCTAGCAACAATTGATGGACTATCAATAACTACTTTGTCATTATGAATAATGAGTGTATTGGCTGTACCCAAATCGATGGCAATTTCCTCAGTTAAGAAGTCAAAAAATCCCATAGGAAGTAAAAATTATGTTGGTGTTCTAAAAAAATATATGCTTAGGCGTAAATGTACTAAAAATAAATTTTAGTCAATCCTCAAAAAAGCATTTTTTTAATGCTTAAAGTGACGTGTTTTTGTAAATACCATTGCCACCTTATTTTCATTACAATAATCGATACTGAGTTGATCTTTTATAGAACCTCCTGGTTGTATTACTGCTGTAATTCCTGCTTGATGAGCAATTTCTACACAATCTGGGAATGGAAAAAAGGCATCACTTGCCATTACGGCACCATTTAAGTCAAAATCAAAAGAGTTTGCCTTATGAATTGCTTGATTTAGAGCGTCAACACGACTAGTTTGACCTGTTCCACTCGCACATAATTGTTTATTTTTGGCTAAAACAATTGTGTTGGATTTTGTGTGTTTACAGAGTTTTGAAGCAAAAAGTAAGTCTTCAATTTCTTCTTGTTTTGGACGAATTTTGGTAGTCGTTTCTAGTATTTCTTCAGAATCTGTAATGTTATCTTTGTCTTGCACCAAATACCCATTAAGACAAGTTCGGACCGAATTTTTAGGCAATTCTGTTAATTTTTGAATCAGTAAAATTCTATTCTTTTTGCATTTCAAAAGTTCTAAAGCTTCCGCACTAAAACTTGGCGCTATTACGACTTCACAAAATAATTTGTGGATTTCTTCGGCGGTTGCCAAATCAATTTCGGTATTGCATATTAGAACTCCACCAAAAGCAGATACAGGATCGCCGGCCAATGCATCTACATAAGCTTGATGTAGGGTGTCTCTTTGAGCCAAACCACAAGCATTGTTGTGCTTTAGAATGGCAAAAGTTGGAGCTTCGTTTAAGAATTCGTTCATTAAATTTACAGCTGCATCGACATCAAGTAAGTTATTGTAACTTAATTCTTTACCATGTAATTTATCGAACATTTTGTCAAAATTTCCAAAGAAAAATCCTTGTTGGTGAGGGTTTTCACCATAGCGCAATGTTTTTCCATTTTGCTCGCTTAATTTCAAAACAACTTCTTCGTTATTTTGGTTGAAATAATTAAAAATGGCACTGTCATAGTGTGATGAAATATTGAATGATTTTGTAGCAAATCGTTGGCGATCTTCGTAAGAAATAGAACCATTATCTTTTGAAATCAAATCTAGAAGTTCTGCATAATCGTCTACTGAAGATACACACAAGACGTCTTTAAAGTTTTTGGCAGCAGCACGAATCAATGAAATTCCACCAATGTCAATTTTTTCAATAATATCTTGATGACTTGCCCCAGAAGCAACAGTTTTTTCAAAGGGATATAGATCCACAATGACTAGGTCAATTTGTGGAATATTGAAGCTGTTCATTTCTTCTACATCAGAGGGGTTGTCTTGACGGTTCAGAATTCCACCAAAAATTTTGGGGTGTAGAGTTTTTACACGTCCACCCAAAATGGAGGGATAGTCTGTTATATCTTCAACAGGGACAACATCAATACCAAGATCGTTAATGAATTTTTGGGTCCCACCAGTAGAATAAATAGTAACGCCTTGTTCGTTTAATTTTTTTACGATGGGTTCTAGACCATCTTTGCTAAATACTGAAATTAATGCGGAAGATATTGTTTTGTTTTGGCTCATTTTTAGTGGAAATTTTAAGTTTCAAAAATAGGAAAATTAGGCGCAATTAAAATCGTGATTTTCATGAAATACAACATAATTTTTAAACAAAAACAGGAGTTATTAACATCTAAAGCAATGTGGCGACTTTTGCACACACAAATTCCAGAAATTCTTCATCTTTTTTAGAAAAGGGGTCTAAAGTGTTAGAATCAATATCAATCTGTCCAATATTCTTTCCATCAACAAAAATGGGAATTACAATTTCAGATTTAACCGTAATGCTACAGGCAATATAATTGTCTTGTGCTTTAACGTCTGGCACTACAAAATTTTTGTTACTCACCGCCACTTGTCCACAAATCCCTTTTCCAAAAGGAATTATGGTATGATCTGTAGGTGCACCAGCATAGGGTCCTAGTTTGAGTTCGTTTTTATCACCATTTTTAAAATAAAACCCTACCCAATCGTAGTAGGAAACTTCTGATTTTAGGAGGTTGCAAATTTCTAATAATGTATAATCAACATCTGAAGAATTTTCGATTAATTGTGTTATCGTTGGCTTTAAAGATTGTAAATTCATGTAATAAATTTTGTCAAATGTATTAAATCAAAAGATTAAACACGAGTTAAAGTTTATTTAATAATATGGGTGTTACAATCTTTGGTTTTGTAAAAATTTATAAATTTGCACTATGAAACATTCTGTGTTCACAAAAATTATATCTACCACTATGGCACTTGCTGTGGTATTATCCTCGTTTACTTTTAAAATAGAGCAACATTTTTGTGGGTCAAATTTGGTGGATGTTTCGGTTGTATCTAAAGTTGAAACTTGTTGTAAAGTTGGCGATCCAAAGGATAATACATTACAATTTACAGAAAAACCGTGTTGTACAACAATAAGTATCTTTGTAGATGGATTTGACAATTACCAAAACGCTTTTGTTTCTGAATTTACAACCCTGCCATTTTTTGTTGCAACACCATCTATTCAAATCCCTGTTGATTACATTTTTGAAACAGAATCAGAATTTTCGTATTCCAACTACAATCCTCCGCCACTGATATTCGACATACAGCTGCGCGATCAGGTTTTTTTGATTTAGATTATTTTTTTAAATCAAACTCTTTTTGGAGTATGTTGTATACATCATTATGTATACCCCAATTCTTTAAAAATAATTTTAAATTTCTAATAATGAAAAACCTATTCATCATCTTATTTTTCATGCCTGCCTTGATTTTTGCACAAGACAAAATCAAAGGTATGGTCATGGAACCCTCGCCACAAGGGCAACACTTTCCACTTTCTGGTGCTAATGTCATTTGGGAAGGCACTTCGGTGGGCACTATCACCGATATTGATGGCAATTTTACATTGCCTTATGAATCTTCATATAAAAGATTAATCATTAGTTATATAGGCTATAAATCAAAAATAATTGATGTAAAAAATCTGAATACAGTTATTCACATACTGTTGCAACCGACCGATGATTTGGAGGAAGTAACGGTTACAACTCGAAAAAAAGCATCGGCAACATCTTACCTTGCATCGCAAAATATTACAACTATCAGTAGCAAAGAGTTGCTGAAAGCGGCTTGTTGTAATCTTTCGGAAAGTTTTGAAACCAATCCATCTATTGATGTCAATTTTACGGACGCTATATCCGGGACAAAGCAAATTAAAATGCTTGGCCTTACCAGTCCATATATTTTGATAGCAACTGAAAATGTACCCTCAGTCAGGGGGGCATCACAAGCCTATGGCCTCAGCTTTATTCCAGGAACTTGGGTGGAAAGCATTCAGGTAACAAAAGGTGCTGGAAGCGTTACCAATGGTTTTGAAAGTATCGCTGGTCAAATCAATGCAGAACTTGTTAAACCTTCATCGGATAAAAAGTTTTTTGTAAATGCATATGGCTCAATTAATGGTCGTTTGGAACTCAACACCCATTTTAATACCAAACTGAACGAAAAATGGAGCACTGGAGTGTATATTCATGGTGACAGACGTGGCGAAAAATTTGACAATAACCGAGATTCATTTTTGGATTTACCCGTTGGGAATCAAATTAATGTCATGAACCGTTGGCAATACACCAATCTTGAAAAGGGATTGATTAGTTTTTTGAATTTTCGATTTTTAGATGATAAAAAACAATCGGGTCAAATAAACTACGACCCTAATGTTCATAAGTTTGGCAACGCTGTTTGGGGGAGTGAAGTGGACACCAGGCGATTTGATTTTTCTGGAAAATTTGGATATGTGAATCCAAAAATTCCTTACCAGAGTTTAGGGTTACAATTGTCTTACAGCAGGCATGACCAAAATTCTTATTTTGGAAACAGAATCTATGATATAAATCACAAGAGCTTATATTCTAATTTGGTTTATAATTCCATCATTAGTGATTCAAGACATAAAATAAAAACAGGAATTGGTTTTTCTCACGACACTTACGAAGAGCAAGTGAATACAACAGATTATTCAAGAAACGAAAATTCTATTGGAGGGTTTTTCGAATATTCTTTTGATGATTTAGATGCTATAAATTTAACAGCTGGAGTTCGTATAGACCACCACAATTTGATGGGAACATTTGTTACACCTCGTTTTCATGCACGTTACACCCCTTGGGAAAAATCGGCACTTAGATTTTCATTTGGGCGTGGTAAGCGAGCAGCCAATATCTTTGCAGAAAACCAACGTTTGTTTGCCTCATCGCGAACCATAAATATTCAAAATACTGGGGGTAATATCTATGGGCTAAATCCTGAAATTGCATGGAATTATGGAATTTCATTTTTGCAAGGCTTTCAGTTATTCGACCGAAAAGCAGATATAAATATTGATTTTTATAGAACAGATTTCCAAAATCAGGTGGTTGTAGATTATGAAACCCCTACAGAAATTAATTTTTATAATTTAGATGGGGAGAGTTTTGCAAACAGCTTTCAAGTGGAGTTCAACTATACACCATTAGAACGATTGGATCTCAAATCGGCCTATAAATATTATGATGTTAAAACACAATATCAAAGTGGGAAATTACAAAAACCTTTAACCCCTAAGCATCGTGTATTTGCCAATGCGTCCTACGAAACACAACCTTCAACAAAAGGGGGTCTTTGGAAATTTGATGCCACCTACAATTGGATAGGAGAGCAGCGTTTTTCGTCCACAATGCAAAGTCCAGAGGCATTTCGTTTGAATTCCCATTCCCCAACATTTTCTACTTTAAACGCTCAGGTTACAAAAGTGTTTTCCGATCAGTTTGAGGTGTATCTTGGAGGAGAAAATATTACAAATGTAAGACAGGAAAATCCGATTTTGAGTGCTAATAACCCGTTTGGCGCAAACTTTGATAGTACTTTTGTATATGGCCCAATTTTTGGCAGCATGTATTATGCAGGATTAAGATTTAAATTAAATTAAAACGAAATATTATGAAACTTATAAAATTTACTGTTCTATTGCTGATGATATCATCAATAGGCTATGCCCAAAACAAAAATGCAAAAGCCACTATTGAAGTTGACGGTGTTTGTATGATGTGTAAAAACAGAATAGAAAAAGCATGTTTAAAAACAAAAGGCGTAAAATCGGCTGTTTGGAATGTTGAAACTCACAATTTGAGTCTAATTTATGACGAACGAAAAGTGAATTTAGAAACTATAAATTCAAAAATAGCAGAAGCAGGGCATGACACTAAAATTATAAAAGCTACAGATGAGGCTTATGAGGGCTTACATCCGTGTTGCAAGTATCGCGATGAAGAAATTCAAGAAGATCATAAATCAAATTGATCGATGTAATTACAAAAAAAAAGCACTTTCAAAAGAAGCGCTTTTTTTATTGTTGTTTGTGATGTTTTTACATCATTCCTGGCATTCCGCCACCGCCCATTGGTGGCATTGCAGGTGCATCTTCTTTAATATCAACAAGAGCACATTCGGTGGTAAGAATCATCCCCGCAACAGATGCTGCATTTTCTAAAGCAACACGTGTTACTTTTTTAGGATCAATAATCCCTGCCTTAAGCATATCAACATAGGCATCACTTTTGGCATCATAACCAAAATCACCCTTTCCTTCAAGGACTTTGTTGATGACTACACTACCTTCGCCGCCAGCGTTATCTACAATTGTACGCAATGGTGCTTCTATAGCTCTTGAAACAATTTGAATTCCAGTAACTTCATCAAGATTGACATCGCTGATTTTTTCTAATGTTTTTTGAGCACGAACAAGTGCTACACCACCACCAGCAACAATACCTTCTTCAACTGCAGCGCGAGTTGCATGGAGTGCATCGTCTACACGGTCTTTCTTTTCTTTCATTTCAACTTCACTAGCAGCACCAACATAAAGTACAGCAACACCTCCAGCCAGTTTAGCCAAACGTTCTTGAAGCTTTTCTCTATCGTAGTCACTTGTAGTGCTTTCTATTTGACTTTTAATTTGGTTCACTCGTGCTTTAATGTCAGCCGCTTTTCCTGAGCCATTGACAATCGTTGTATTGTCTTTATCAATTGTTACTGTTTCAGCAGTTCCAAGCATATCTAAATCTGCATTTTCAAGAGAAAAACCACGTTCTTCAGAAATGACAGTTCCGCCGGTAAGAATAGCAATATCTTCTAGCATTGCTTTACGTCTATCACCAAAACCTGGTGCTTTTACAGCAGCAATTTTTAGTCCTCCTCTTAATTTATTTACTACAAGAGTGGCAAGGGCTTGCCCCTCAACGTCTTCAGCAATAATTAGCAATGGACGACCAGATTGAGCAACAGGTTCAAGTATTGGAAGGATTTCTTGAAGATTGGAAATTTTCTTGTCAAACAATAAAATGTATGGATTTTCCAAATCGGCAATCATTTTGTCTGAGTCTGTAACAAAATAGGGGCTAAGGTAACCACGATCAAATTGCATTCCTTCAACAACATCTACATATGTATCTGTTCCTTTGGCTTCCTCAACAGTGATGACACCTTCTTTTCCAACCTTATCAAAAGCTTTTGAAATTAGTTCACCAATGGTATTATCATTGTTTGCAGAAATTGATGCAATCTGCATGATTTTTTCTGAAGAATTCCCCACTTTTTTGGCTTGTTTTTCCAAGTCTGCAACAATGGTTTCAACGGCTTTGTCAATACCTCGCTTTAAATCCATTGGATTTGCGCCCGCAGCCACATTTTTTAAACCTTCTTTTACAATAGCTTGCGCTAAAACAGTTGCAGTTGTTGTACCATCACCAGCCAAGTCATTGGTTTTTGAAGCAACTTCCTTTACCATTTGAGCTCCCATATTTTCAAGAGCATCTTCTAATTCTACTTCTTTTGCAACAGAAACACCGTCTTTAGTTACCTGAGGTGCTCCAAAACTTTTACTGATAATGACATTTCGACCTTTTGGTCCAAGTGTTACTTTTACAGCGTTTGCTAGTGCGTCAACACCTCTTTTGAGGCCATCGCGAGCATCTATATCAAATTGTATATCTTTTGCCATTTTTTTTGTTTTTATATGAATTAAACAATGGCGAGAATATCGCTCTCTCGCATGATTAAATAATCTTGACCTTCAAATTTTAGCTCCGTACCTGCATATTTACCATACAGTACAGTATCGCCAACACTAACGGTCATTTTTTCGTCTTTTGTGCCACTACCTACGGCAACAACTTTTCCTTTTTGTGGCTTCTCTTTGGCATTATCAGGGATGATAATTCCAGAAGCGGTTTTGGTTTCAGCAGCCATTGGTTCCACTAGAACTCGATCTGCTAAAGGTTTAATTTTTAAAGCCATATGATTATTTTATTTTTTAAATTTTGTATTTAAATTTACCAAAACTATGCCATTAAAATTAAGACTGACAAACTTTCAGTAACAAAAAATGCCAACTAAGTGTTGTCATTTTTTAATATTTTTCTTCAGATTTTACTCTGAGTCTTCACTAGACTCTTCAGTCAAAGGGATATCTTCTGCTGGAGTTTCAGCAGCTGGCACTGTTGTACTTTCTGAATCTAATGCCTTGGATTCTTGATTGTCACTAGAACCACCACCTATGGCAACATTTGAAAGTAAAATCAATGCCAAAAGTAGAGTTGCAAGTGCCCAAGTACTTTTGTCTAGGAAATCTGTTGTTTTTTTGACACCACCGAGTTGCTGGCCACCGCCACCACCAAATGATGAAGACAGACCTCCACCCTTTGGGTTTTGTACCATAATCACTACGACTAATAAAAATGCGACAATGACTATTAATACCAAAAATATTGAAAACGTACTCATGAGTTTTTATTTTTTTCTTGTAATTGCTGTATTGCTTTAATTTGGTTTGCAAATAAACCACTTTTTTCTGGATATTTCAAACTTAAAATAGTGTAGGATTGAATAGCTCTTTCGTAGTTTTTTTGTTCGACATAAATTCGTGCAAGAGTCTCGGTCATCAATTGTTCGGGTTCTTCTGTTCTTTGTTCGGCAATATTCTCAATAATTCCTTCTTTTTGTACAGGTTTTATTTTAGGATTTTTTGAGATAAAAGCATCAATCAAATCAAAGTTTTTTGATTGTTTTGAAGAAGTTTCTTTGTTGTTTTCCGATCGATCAATTGGTTTTGCTTTTGTCAATTGTAGCCATTGTACAAAAGAAAGCGTATCATTTTTGTCAAATTCTAATGACGCCCCAAGATTTAATATTTCAGCAGCCTTAAGGTTTGAATCATCAACTTCGTCTGTAGAATCAATCCCCATTTTAAGCAGTGCTTCTTCTCTTTTTGAATGATTAGAAATATCCTGATAGTCAGTTACTTCAAGTGTTTTTAGACCTTCGTGATTATTTTTTATTTGATCAGAAATAACATTTTGAAGAAATGCTTCTGATGTAATAAAGTCGAACAAAATACTACGATCTGTGGTATAGGCCGCAGTGGTTTTTAATGCTTTGTTGTATTTGTAACTATCAATAGATTTTAAACTTTTTAGATGTAATGCATATGCCGATTGAAAATAAGGAAATTCTTCAATCAGTGATTCAATTGAAGCCAGCTGTTTTTTCTTCAATTTTGAAGGCGAATGAAGTAATTTTGTAAAGTTCAGTGTGTTCATTATTACCAATTAGCTAGTGAAGCATTTATGATGTCTTGTGTCAAACGTTCGTAAATTTCTGTAATGGCTGTTGTTTTTTGGGAGCCAACAAGTTGTTCACTTCCTGAATAGTCATAAAAAAACGAGAACCGTTTTTCAAAATCAGCTTCTTCATCATTTGTATTTATAAAACGAACATTTACTGTAATTGTCAATCTGTTTTGAGCAGCAGTATTGTTGGCAGTTGCTGTTGTTGGAGCTATTCTATATTCAACAATTTCCCCTTCATAAATAATATCACCATTAGATTTTACTAAGTCCAAATTGGTTTGATTTAAAATCAAATCTTGAAGTGCAAGCGTAAAATCACGTTCAATTCCAGGTTCAATTAAGTTGGCTGTATTTTGAAAATAATTCACCTGAAATGTTTTGGTGTTGCTATCTATTGAAATTCCTGTAAATGAATACGGACCACAACCAAAGTATGTAGCGAAAACGCCAAACAAAAAAACTGTGCGAAGCGCTTTATAAATCATATTGCTTTATTTTTCTATACAGTGTGCGTTCAGAAATCCCTAGTTCATCTGCAGCAAGTTTTCGTTTGCCATTGTGCCGTTCCAGAGATTTTTTTATCAATTCTATTTCTTTGTCATGTAAAGATAGTGTTTCTTCCTCTTCCTCAACATCTTCAATGAAATCAAATTTTTCTTTTGAATCAACAATTTCAATTGAGGACTCATCAGTGCTATGTCCTGAAAGAGCCAAAACTTCCTCTTTTTGCGGAGTGTTTTTGGACGATTGATCGCTGTATATTTTTTTAATTAAATGTTCTTTTTTTTCTTGAACATCTTTGTAATTATCGTTTTGCATCAATTCCATTGTAAGTTTTTTGAGATCATTCAAATCACTTTTCATGTCAAAAAGAACTTTGTACAAAATTTCACGTTCTGTGCTAAAATCGCCTTCAGTTTTTTCTTTTTTGATGACCGCAGGGAGTTGATTTCCAAAATTTGGGAGGTAAGTTTTAAGCGTGCTAGCATCAATCAATCTAGAAGATTCTAGAACAGAAATTTGTTCGGCAATATTTCGCAATTGCCTGATATTTCCCGACCAACGATAGTTTTGAAGCAATTGAACAGCATTATCGTCCAAACGAATCGTTGGCATTTTATACTTCAATGCAAAATCACTCGAAAATTTTCTAAACAACAAATGAATGTCATCTTTTCTTTTGCGTAATGCAGGGATAGGAATTTCTATAGTACTTAGGCGGTAATACAAATCCTCACGAAATTTTTCTTTTTCGATGGCTTCAAACATATTGACATTTGTTGCTGCCACAATACGAACATCTGTTTTTTGAACCTTACTTGATCCTACTTTGATAAATTCTCCATTTTCTAGTACTCGCAATAAGCGGACTTGTGTGGTAAGAGGAAGTTCGCCAACTTCATCCAAAAAAATAGTGCCCCCATCGGCAACTTCAAAATATCCCGAGCGTGTTTGTGTAGCTCCCGTAAATGCTCCTTTTTCATGTCCAAAAAGCTCACTATCAATGGTGCCCTCTGGAATTGCACCACAGTTTACAGCTATATATTTTCCATGTTTTCTGTGCGAAAGTTGATGTATTATTTTCGGCACAACTTCTTTTCCAACACCACTCTCACCCGTAACTAAAACAGAAATATCTGTTGGTGCTACTTGAATTGCTTTTTCAATAGCACGATTTAGACCTTTATCGTTTCCGATAATCCCAAAGCGTTGTTTTATAGATTGAACAGTTTCCATACCTTACATGTTTTTTGAATATCCAATAGCTTTTCCCTTAAGGGTAGCACTGGTACAATCTTCAATTTTTACCATAACAAAATCACCTACTTTGTAGTTTTCCTTTGGAAAAACAACAGTTGTGTTTTGTGGATTTCTACCCGACCACTCTTCGTCAGATTTTTTGGATGTTTTTTCAATAAGAACTTCTGTTACTTGATTTAAAAATTCTTGACTTCTATACAAGCTGTGTTTTTGTTGCAATTCTACAACTTCACTAAGGCGTCGTTTTTTGACTTCTTCAGGGATATCATCTTCCATTTTGCGTTCAGCTAATGTGCCTGGACGTTCCGAATAGGCAAACATATAACCAAAACTATACTTTACATATTCCATAAGACTTAGTGTGTCTTTATGGTCCTCTTCAGTTTCTGTTGGAAAGCCACAGATGATATCATGAGAAATTGAACAATCTGGTAGTAGTGTTTTGATGTTATCAATCAACTCAAAATATTCTTCGCGAGTATGCTGTCGATTCATAGCTTTAAGAATATTGTTGCTACCACTCTGAACCGGCAAGTGAATATAGTTGCAAATATTATCGTATTTCTCCATTGTTTTAATGACATCCAAAGACATATCTTGTGGATTTGATGTCGAAAAGCGAAAACGCATTTTTGGTTGTGCTTTGGCGCAGAGTTCAAGCAAGGCTGCAAAATCTACAGCAGTCGCTTTTTGTAAATCAGATGCTTTTGAAAAATCCTTTTTTAGTCCACCACCATACCACAGAAAGCTGTCGACGTTTTGTCCTAATAGTGTTACTTCCTTAAACCCTCTTTGGGCTAAATCATTGATTTCTTCCAAAATACTCTGTGGATCTCTACTACGTTCGCGACCTCTTGTAAATGGGACCACACAAAATGTACACATATTGTCGCAACCTCGAGTGATAGATACAAACGCAGAAACACCATTGGAATTCAAGCGAACTGGAGCAATATCGCCGTACGTTTCATCTTTAGATAAGATGACATTTACCGCATTTCGACCTTCTTCGACTTCTGCAATGAGGTTTGGTAAGTCTTTGTAGGCATCTGGGCCAACGACAAGGTCAACTATTTTTTCTTCTTCCAAAAACTTACTCTTTAAGCGTTCTGCCATACACCCAAGAACTCCAACTTTCATTTTTGGATTTTGACGCTTTACAGCATTGTATTTTTCAAGACGTTTTCGAACAGTTTGTTCCGCTTTATCCCTTATAGAGCATGTATTGACCAATACCAAATCAGCATCTTCAAGTTGAGATGTGGTATTAAACCCCTCTTTTTGAAGGATTGAAGCTACAATTTCGCTATCGCTAAAATTCATTTGACAGCCGTAGCTTTCAATGAATAATTTTTTGCTGTTCTCTGGCTTTAAAGCCAATTCTAGCGATGTTCCTTGCTTGTTTTCGTCAATAACTTTTTCCATATCTATATTTGTATCATCTGGAACAATAAGTGTGCAAAGATACAATATTTTTCTTTTTTATGACAAAGTGTCATGTTTTCTATTACTGTTTTAATTTGATTATTCAAAAAACTAAACCAATGTCATCGTTTAATATTATTTCAAAAAAAATTGCTGAAGCACCAAAAATTGATTTTGCTGATTTGTTTAATGAATCTGTTCAAGTATTTAAAAAAGTTTGGCTACAAGGATTTCTTCTTCAGTTATTGACTATTGGGATAAGCATACCTCTTATGTTTTTAAATTTTAGTATGTTTCAAGATGAAGGAGTTGATTTTAATGCTCAGTACAATATTCAAAATATATTGACCGATGATGCCATGACTCAACAACATGGCTCGGCTCTCATTCTATATTATTTGCTAACTATTGTTGTTGGAATTATTTCATCGCTTCTGTCTTTTGGTTTTTTTAAGGTTGTTGGACAAATGGACCAAGGACAAGATTTTATGTTTTCAGATTTTTTCTACTTTTTTAGGAATGGAAGATTTACAAAATCATTTCTATTGGTTTTGGCCAACTTTGGAGTTGCAATTTTGGCGGTTCTAATGTGTGTGCTACCAATTTTTTATGTTATGATTCCGCTCATGTTTATTACACCATTTTATGTATATAACTCAGAGCTGTCCATTTCAGAAGTTTTAAAAAGCTCATTTGCTCTTGGGCACAAAAAATGGGGGATTACCTTTGCAATTACATTACTTAATATTATCACTTTATATATCCTAATTATATGCACTTGCGGGCTAGGAGCACTGTTTTTTGGTTGCTTTTTACAAATTCCAATTTATGTTTTGTACAAAAAAATAATTTCTTTTGAGAGTTTGGAAAATCAATTATAAATCATTGATTTACAGATAGTTAGATTATATTTTTTTAAACTTTATCAAAGAGGTTTTTTTGATAAAAAACGAATTTTGGGAAAAAATTAAAAAACAAAATTGAAAAATTCGACTACATTTGTTCCTTCAATAAAATAATTTATGGCCAAAAATCTTGTAATTGTCGAGTCGCCTGCAAAGGCAAAAACAATAGAAAAATTTCTAGGGAATGACTTCAAAGTGGAATCTAGTTTTGGACACATTGCAGATCTTCCGTCCAAAGAACTAGGGATAGATGTTGATGGAGATTTTAAGCCAAAATATGAGGTTTCTAAAGACAAAAGACCAGTTGTTAAAAAACTAAAAGATTTAGCAAAAAAAGCAGAAGTTGTTTGGCTTGCAAGTGATGAAGATCGAGAAGGAGAGGCCATTGCTTGGCACTTAGCAGAAACACTAAATTTGGATAAAGCCAAAACAAAACGCATTGTTTTTCATGAAATTACAAAATCTGCTATTGAAAAAGCAGTGCAAAATCCAAGAAGTATAGACTATGATTTAGTTTATGCTCAGCAAGCAAGAAGAGTTTTGGACCGAATTGTAGGATACGAACTTTCACCAGTGCTTTGGCGCAAGGTTAAAGTTGGACTTTCTGCGGGAAGAGTTCAGTCTGTTTCTGTTCGATTAATTGTTGAGCGTGAGCGCGAAATTCATTCATTTCAGCCAATAGCGTCATTCAAAGTTGATGCGGCATTTACTACACCTAATGGGCAAATTTTTAAGGCCAATCTTCCAAAGCCATTTGACACCCAAGAAGAAGCAAAAGCATTTTTGGAACGTAACAAAAATGCATCATTTTCTGTTGCTTCATTAGACAAAAAACCAGCAAAAAAATCACCTGCACCACCGTTTACAACATCAACACTTCAGCAAGAAGCAGCTAGAAAATTATATTTTTCTGTAAGCAAGACCATGAATATGGCACAGCGTTTATACGAAGCAGGATTGATTACCTACATGAGAACCGATAGTGTAAATTTATCTCAAGAAGCTCGAAATGCAGCCGCCAAAGAAATTGTATCTGCATTTGGTGATAATTATAGTAAAACACGAAATTTTAAAGGCAAATCTAAAGGCGCTCAAGAAGCACATGAGGCCATTAGACCAACAAATTTTTCGACACATTCAGTCAATCTGGAGCGTGATCAAGCGCGCCTGTATGAGCTTATTTGGAAACGTGCTATTGCTTCACAAATGAGTGACGCCCAATTGGAGCGAACTAACGTTAAAATTGTAACTTCAAATCACGATAAACCATTTACAGCAAACGGTGAAGTCATTAAATTTGATGGGTTTTTAAAAGTATACCTCGAAGGGACAGATGATGAAAATACCGAACAAGAAGGAATGCTACCTGCCATGGCAATAAATGAAGTTGTGACCAATAATTATATAGTTGCAACGGAGCGTTTTTCACGTCCACCGTATAGATTTACTGAAGCCTCACTAGTTAAAAAATTAGAAGAACTAGGTATTGGTCGTCCATCGACTTATGCCCCTACAATTTCAACAATTCAAAATAGAAATTATGTAGAAAAGGGAACAGTTGAGGGCAAAGAACGACACTATCGTTCGTTGACACTCAAAGACAATCTTTTAGAAGAAAAAACGCTTTCTGAAAATTTTGGTTCGGATAAAGGGAAGCTTGTTCCAACTGATATAGGAATGATTGTTACAGATTTTTTAGTAAATCATTTTGAAGCAATTTTGGATTATAATTTTACGGCCAAAGTTGAAGCAGATTTTGATGCAATAGCTACTGGAAATGCCGATTGGACCAAAATGATGAAATCTTTTTATGGTACTTTTCACTCTCAAGTAGAGGATGTTCAAGAAAATGCCGACAGAGAATCTGGAGAACGAATACTAGGAACAGACCCTGCTACAGGGAGACAACTTAGTGTGCGTTTAGGGAAGTTTGGACCAATGGCACAAATTGGAACTGCTGATGAGGAAGAAAAGCAAGTTTTTGCTAGTGTTCCTCCTACATTGCAATTGAGTTCAATTACTTTTGAGCAGGCATTAAATTTGTTTAAACTGCCAAAAGATTTGGGTGTATATGAAGGAGAAGATGTTTTAGTCAATAATGGTAGGTTTGGACCTTATGTCAAGTTCGGTAAGAATTTCATTTCCCTTCCAAAGGGTGTGGATCCACTAAGTGTTGAAATGGAAGAAGCCATAGAACTAATCAAGGATAAGGAAAAAGCTGATGCACCAATTTATGAATATGAAGGGCTTCCAGTACAAAAAGGGAAGGGGCGTTTTGGTCCTTTTATTAAGTGGAATAATATGTTCATCAATGTTAATAAAAAATACGGTTGGGATAATCTTTCATCGGACGATATAGAGACTTTGATAAAGGACAAGATTCAAAAAGAAATTGACAAAATTGTCCATGACTGGGAAGATGAAGGGATTCGTGTTGAAAAAGCACGTTGGGGCCGACATAGCATCATAAAAGGAAAAATAAAAATTGAACTTCCCAAAACGGTTGATGCGTCTAAACTTACTTTAGAAGAAGTCAAAGAACTATTAGAAAAACACACCCCCAAAAAAGCATCACGAAGTAGAAAAAACAAGAAATAGACAATGGATTTTAGTTTACTTTCTCCAGTTTCTGATCGCCTTTTCGATTCCATCAAATTGTCTCATTTTCAGTCGCTTGGCCGAAAGTTAAAACTTCATACCTCTCAATCTCTTCCAGATTTAGAGGATGTGAATATTGCAATTTTTGGCGTTCTTGAAACCAGAAATGCAACTGACGATATTGGAGAAACTTTTCAACTTGATGAGGTTCGAAAATCATTGTATTCTTTGTTTCCCGGAAATTGGAGTGTAAACATAGCAGATTTAGGAGATTTAAAAAATGGTGCATCAGTAAATGATACTTATTTTGCTGTAACTCAACTTATAAAATCATTGCTTGAGCAAAAAATTATTCCAATAATTATTGGTGGAAGTCAAGATCTTACCTATGCAAATTATCGTGCTTATGACACCATTAGACCAATGATTAATATTGTAAATATTGATAAAAGTTTTGATTTGGGCGATTCGTCAAAGCCCATTACAAACTCAAGCTATATAGGCAAAGTTATTTTAGAAAAGCCCTATAACTTGTTCAATTATACAACATTAGGATACCAGACCTATTTCAATGCCCAAGAGGAAATAGACTTAATGGAAAAATTATATTTTGAGTACTATCGTTTAGGCAATATAAATAAAAACATAAAAACTGTAGAACCTGCACTTCGAGATGCCGATTTGGTAACGATTGATTTAAAATCTGTTAAATCTTCTGAAGTAAGTATCAAACAAAAATACTCTCCAAATGGTTTTGATGGGAAGGAAATATGTGCCATTGCACGTTATGCTGGTATAAGTAACAGAGTATCATCATTTGGTATCTACGAATATAACCCATCGCCAGATGATGAAGCCACATCAATGCTTATAGCCCAAATGATTTGGTATTTTATAGAAGGATATTGTTGCCGTCAACAAGACGATCAATTTCAAAACACGGATGATTTTAATAAATATACAGTTTTAGTTGAGGATCAAGAGTTGGTATTTTATAAGAGTTTAAAAACTGGACGTTGGTGGATTGAAACACCATTTTTAGCATTTACAAATACTAAACAAAAAAAATATTCGTTATTAGCATGTATGCACGAAGATTACGAGCAAGCAACAAAAGGTATAATTCCCGAACGCTGGTATAAAGCATGTAAAAAAAATTAACACTTTATGTTTTCATTAGGATTATTAAATAAAAAAAAAGTTGTAATTCTGAAAATATATAAATAAGTTTACAAACTTTAAAAGACTGGGGGTTTTCCCAAACTAAATACTTATGAAAAAAATCATATTTTTAACCATGGCATTGGCCATTTTCAGCAGTTGTGGTTCTAGAGATAAAGGAGAACTTGTTGGTGTCAAAGGCAAAAGATGGCATCCAGAAAAGCCTTATGGAATGAGTCTAATTCCAGGTGGTGCATTTGTGATGGGTAAAGCAGATGATGACGTTGTTGATTTACAAGACGCTCCAACCAAAACAGTTACTGTACGTTCTTTTTACATGGACGAAACAGAAATTACAAATAGTGAATATCGTCAATTTGTACATTGGGTTAGAGATTCTATTTTGAGAGAAAAACTTGCAGAAATGGCCGATTTAGAAGGAAAAACTTCTGAAGATGAAGGTATTGGTCAATTTGCATATCTTGATTCTGGAGATGAAGAAGAATTGACACCATATCAACGCTATATGCTAGATACTTATGGTGATGAACAACGAAAAATCAATAGAGATGTAGATCTTATTTTTGACACTGAAGATTATCCAGATGAGCTGTATGCAGAAGTAATGGATGGAATGTACCTTCCGCCAGATGAGTGGTATAACGGTCAGCGTACATGGGATGTAAGTCAATTTGTGTTTGAATTTACTTACATGGACATTGAAGAAGCTGCAAAATATAGAGAATTAAAACGTAGTGACTTTATTGAAAAATATCCAGTAAAGGTCTATCCAGACACAACGGTTTGGATTCGTGATTTTGAATATGCCTACAACGTTCCGATGCATAACGATTACTTTTGGCATGAAGCTTATGGCGATTATCCAGTAGTTGGAATTTCATTTGAGCAAGCACAAGCTTTTTGTCAGTGGCGAACACTCTACAAAAATGGCTATCAAAAATCTAAAGGAAAGCAAAACGTTAATATGTTTCGATTGCCTTCTGAGGCGGAATGGGAATATGCTGCTCGAGGAGGTTTAGATGGTGCGGCATTTCCTTGGGGTGGTCCATATGCAAAAAATGACAGAGGCTGTTTCCTAGCAAATTTCAAACCATTAAGAGGAAACTATGCAGCAGATCAGGCACTTTACACGGTAGAGGCAGATGCTTACGAGCCCAACGACTACAATCTATATAATATGGCAGGGAATGTGTCAGAGTGGGTAAACTCATCTTATGATGCATCATCTTATGAATATACGGCATCATTTAACCCTAACGTAAATGACAAAGATAATCCTCGTAAAGTTGTTCGTGGTGGTTCTTGGAAAGATGTTGCCTATTTCTTACAAGTTAGTTCTAGAGACTATGAAAATAAAGACTCTGCTCGAAGCTACATAGGTTTTCGTACGGTTCAGGATTACTTGGGGACAGACGCTACCGCAAACGACGCAACAAATTAAATATAATAAACATATAATACTTAAAAATTAAACTATGGCTTTTAAAATAAATAAAAAGGTGATGAATATGGCATACGGATTAGGTGCAGCAGTAGTAATTATTGGAGCACTTATGAAAATTATACACAAAGACTTAGGTCCACTGACTGGAAGTATGCTCTTGACAATCGGTCTAGTTACTGAAGCTTTAATTTTTGCCTTATCTGCATTTGATACTCCAGATGAGGAGTACAAGTGGGAAAGAGCTTTCCCAGTTTTAACTGATCCAGACGCACTATCGCCCACTGGTTCAGACTCACCTTCTGTAAGTGCACCCGAGGAAATTCAAAAGAAATATAATGAGCAAATTAAAAAAGCTACAGATCATATGAAATCAATTAATGATGTATATAAATCTCAGCTTGAAACTGCCAGTCAACAAGCAGAAATCAACATGAGCTCCATGGAAAATGCAACTAAAGTTCAAGAGCAAATGGAATCATTAGCATCAAACTTATCATCTTTGAATGGTATCTATGGGGGAATGTTATCTGCTATGAAAACAAAAAATTAACAGACATTTTTTTCAATAATTTAATTAACTAAAACTAAAAAAAAATGGCTGGAACTAAAGAGAGTCCAAGGCAAAAAATGATAAACCTAATGTATTTGGTGTTTATTGCTATGTTAGCCTTAAATATGTCAAAGGAAGTTTTAACTGCTTTTGGTCAGATTACTGAACAAGTTGAAGAAAACAATGCTGCACTTATCGATAGAATTGAAACCTTTGAAGAGACCATTGAAAAAAATTACAACAGCGAGGGACAGCAAGACGTCTGGGCTGAAAAAAAATGGGCTAAAGATATAATTAGTGAAGTTACTTTAAACTTTGTAACACATCTAAATTCTTTACCAGATCCAAATCCACCCAAAAAAGATGTCAAAGGTCGCGGGGAGATATTGGACTACGAAGTTATGGATAAGTCAAGTTGGTATGATAAGAAATTTTTCTTAAACTCTGCTGCAGATGCTAAATTAACTGAAGATGGTGAAGCATTTGTCAATAATGTTAGAGACTTTAAAGAAAACTTTGATGAGGTTATAGATTCTTTGTTATTAAGCGATCAAAACAATCTTGATTACAAGAAATTAAAAGAGGAGATTGATCAAGTTTTTAATCCTGACGATCAGATTATTGATAGCGAGGGAATTAAAAGAAACTGGATGGAACTATTTCATGGTTACCCCGAAGTGACAACCAACACCAGGTTAGCTATGATGAAGTCTAATGCATTATCATTTAAAGCCCAGCTGCTTTCTTTTATGATTGGTGGTCAATATAAAGTTAATGCAACCCTAGCTAACTTTGACGCATATGTGGTTTCTGATAGGAATGCCTATTTTCCTGGGTCAAAATTTCAAGGTAAAATTATATTAGGAAAAAAATCTAAAGATTTAAAGCCAAAGTCTGTTAAAATTAATGATATAGACGTTGACCCAAACCAATCGTTGGATAGTGAAGGCGCCATTATTTTAGATTTCCCTGTTGGACGTGTCGGTACCAACAAAATTCAGGGAACTGTATTTTTTGAGGAAAAGGGGGAGATAATCCCTATCGAAGTAGATTCTGAATATGATGTTATTTCTAAACCTAACTCCGCATCAGTTGAAGTTGTTGGTAGAAATACATTGTTTAGAAATCATAACAATGAGGTTTTAATTTCTGTTCCTGGAATAGCCTCAAACGATATTGGTTTGTCAACAGTGGATAACAATGCTAAAATTACAAATAATGGGAATGGACAATACACAATTCGTCCCGAGCAAGGACAAAAAATTGATTTAATTATCAATGGAGAGTTCAGCACTGGAGATAAATTTACTGACAAGAAAGAATTTTTTATCCGAAGACCTCCAGAGCCTACGGTATTTTTTAACGGTAAAGAAGCTGGTAAGATGGCCAAAAGAACCATACAAAATGCTGCAGTATCAGCAATTTATCCGCCTGCTTATGGTATTTCTCAAAAAGTTACCATTACATCATTTAAAGTCAAAATTGGTGCTAGAACATTTGAGTGCTCTGGAAACAGATTATCACAACAGGCTAAAAATTACTTACAAAGAGCTCCTGTTGGTTTTGATATCACCATCAAAGATATTTTGTACGCAGGGATTACGTCTGGAACCAAAATATCGGGGCCGTCCATAACCATAAATTAATATCACGATGAAAAAGTTATTTTCAGTTTTATTACTCACTCCATTTTTTTGCTTTTCACAAGCTAACTTGTTAAACACCAAATCATCTTTTGAAATTGAAAATGTATCTAAACAAGTTGATGAGGATGCCAAACCCTTGGACTACGAGTACGTTTCTGATGACGATATTTTGTTTTCATTTACAACTTGGGAAGTCATCGATTTGAATCAGCGGGTCAATTTTCCGTTATATTTTCCCACTGAGATTAGCTTAGTTTCTGATGATCGTCGTCCGCTAATCCATTATCTATTACAAGCCATAGAAGATCCACTGATTGGGGCGCAAGCATATTTCGACCACAATTTTACAGACCCTATGGAATTGGAAGACGTTAACAGAATTCGTGAATATAAAAGACTTAAAAAAGGAATTGATGCCGATGGTATTACAGAGGGTGAAGAACATTTTTATGAAACAGGATCAACAAAAACATATTTGGAGACCTTAGGCTATGTTTTTCCTGAAGACGAAGAATGGGTCAATTATGACCCTATTTCTGACGAGTTTTTAGATCTTCAACGAAATGGTGATAATGACACAGCTACACTCTACAAAGAAAAATGGGATGCTGCAGCATCCGAGGTCATGCCTGATGAAAACTTTGATTTCGCTGAATTTGATTATTCTGATGTCAGAAAATATCTACTTAAAGGAATTTGGTATTTTGATAAAAAAGCGACACAGTTAAAATACAGACCGATAGCTCTAGGCCCTGTAGGGATGAATGCTGAGGAAAAATTCCAAAGACAAAACTCTGATGATCAATCTAACCCTAGTTCTAGCGCTGTTGAAATGGATGAATTTGGAGCATTTGACGACGAGCCTCAAGACAATCAAGACGTAGCCGTTTCTGCAGATTCTGATGAAGAAATAACAGATGGATTCGATTCTTTTTCTGAAGAATCTACAGATTTTTCTGATTCAACACAGTTGGATGAAGATAAAGAATATCGTGCCATGTTTTGGGTATTTTTCCCAGAAGTTAGAAATTTATTACACCGATCTTATGCCTTTAACGACAAGAACATGTCTAAACCTATTTCTTTTGATCATTTAATAAACTCAAGACGTTTTTCTGGGACAATTTACAGAGAAGCAAATGTTTATCAAGATAGAGATATAAGAAAATATATTAGCGAGGGGGGTTCTTTAATGCAACTTCTAGAATCGCAGCGGATCAAAGAAAAGATCAGAAACTTGGAACAAGATATGTGGAGTTATTAAGTCTCTTAAATAAAATTTAAAACCCACAAATTGTGGGTTTTTTTAATTTTTCTAATCAAATAAAATTTAAATGAAAAAAGCTATACTATTAATTATTTTAATGACTTTTTTGAATTCATTTAGTCAATGTATTGATGGAGATTGTGATAATGGTTTTGGAACCTATATTTATAGTGATCGTAGCACATACGACCGCTATGAAGGGCAATGGAAAAATCGTAAGATGAATGGTACGGGTAAACTTTATTTTACTAATGGATGGATTTATGAGGGGGGAATAGAAAACGATTCTATCAAAGGAAAAGGAAAACTTGAATCAAATTCATTTACAAAGGAGGGTTTGTTTATAGAAATACATGACGACAATATAGTCTTCATCGCATTAAATGGTTCCAATGGTCTCTATATTGATAAATTAAATTCTATCACATATGTTGGAAATTTTATTAATGATAAGCTGAACGGTGAAGGGGAGATTAGGTATGAGTCTTACACAATAACTGGTAATTTCATTGATAATAAACTTGAGGGAAGAGGGGTTATTAAATTTATTAACGGAGATAGATTTGAAGGTATTTTTAAAAATGGTAAAAGAAACGGTTATGGGGTTTTTACATTTGCTAAAGGTGGCGAGTTACGTGGTCGCTGGCTCAATGACGAATTTATTGATGGTTCCGATTATGATAATCCTAATGCTATTGACCTTATTTTACAAGGACCAGGAGCTTACAGTATCCAAGTCAACTTTCAAGGTCAACTAACAATACCTATGGTTTTGGACACTGGTGCGGATTTGGTTTTACTTAAACGAGAAAATTTTGCCTCTTTGTTGGCAGAAGGTAACATTAAAGAAATAATTACTGATGATGCTAATTTTTCTGACGCTAGTGGTAATACAAACAAAGGAATTATTTATGTGATTAGTGAAATTACAATTGGAAACTATACAATTTCAAATATTCCGTGTGCTGTAAACCCTTCAGTTGACCAGGCGCCTAATCTTTTGGGAATGAGTGCGCTTAGAAAACTAGGAGACTTTATTAAAATCGATTTTATCAAAAACCAATTAATAGTCGATTGAATTTATTAAATGAAAGTTGATTACCTCATTGTTGGCTCTGGGCTATCAGGGTTAATGTTCTGCGAGCAACTCCGCGCAAGAGGCAAGTCTTTTGTAGTAGTTAGTAATACTTCTCAGCAAGCCTCCATTGTTGCTAGTGGGTTGTATAACCCAGTTGTGCTAAAGCGTTTTAATATGGCTTGGAATGCAGATCAGCAGCTTCCCCCAGCACTTTCTGCTTATAAAAAAATAGAGTCACTATTAGGGATTAAAGTTGACGATCAACGGCCTATTTATCGAATTTTTAATTCCATTGAAGAGCAAAATAATTGGTTTTTGGCTTGCGATAAACCAAAGTTGCAACAGTTTTTAGTTCCAAAAATTTTGGACAATAACAACCCTAGTATTCAAGCACCTTTTGGTTGTGGTGAAGTTAAATTCACAGGGCGCGTAGATACTAAATTGCTTTTGGAAGCCTACATAAATCATTTAAAATCCAAAGATCTATTTGTTGAAGAAACTTTTGATTATTCTTTATTGGAATTAAATCATGAAGTAAACTATAAAAAAATTACAGCCAAGAACCTCATTTTCACCGAAGGTTTCGGATTGAGGAATAACCCATTTTTTAACACATTGCCTTTGGAAGGGACAAAGGGTGAACTCTTGGTTGTACATGCGCCAGATTTAAAATGTGATGTAATTTTGAAAGCGGCCGTATTTATAATACCTATTGGTAACGACAATTATCTTGTAGGCTCTACTTATGCTTGGAACGATTACAGCAATACCCCCACAGAAAGTGCCAAAAATGAACTTTTAGAAAAACTAAAAAAACTGATTTTATGCCCTTTTAAAGTTGTGCAACAACGTGCTGGAATTCGACCAACGGTTGCGGATCGCCGCCCTTTAGTAGGACAACACGAAACATACAAAAATTTATATGTGATGAACGGTCTAGGGAGTCGGGGTGTTCTTATAGCGCCAATTATTGCTAAAGATTTAATCGCTCATATTGAAGACGATATTACACTTCCAAAAGAAATTGATATCAATAGATTTAAGTCTTAGACTTGTTGGCTAAATTAGGATCGTAGCTCATAAAAATATTAATCCAAATATTTCTCGATAACCGCATAATAACGGGCATAAAACAAACTAATGTTCCAACAATGCAAATAAATGAAACTATAAGACTACTCCCAAAAAAGAGGTTAGAAATAATAAATGCCGCAACCGCAAACGCAATTCCTACTGCGTAGCTTACGTACATAGAGCCATAAAAAAATGAAGGTTCAATTTTATATTTTGTTCCGCAGTGCCTGCAGCGGCCATGCATTTTTAATGTATCGGAAATGTGGTAGGGGTTTCTGTTTTGATACATCGATTCTCGATGACATTTAGGGCAATTTCCAAATAAAATGGAGTAGAGCTTATTTCCTTTTTTTAACATGGTAATTTGGTTATTTTTGCAGTGCTTCAAAATTACAAAAATGTAACCAAATGGAAGCTAAAACCTAAAAAATGCTAAACGTCCATCAACTTACCATTTCTTTTCAAGGCGAAGACCTTTTTGAAAACATATCATTTCGATTGCAATCGGGACATCGTGTGGGTTTGATTGGGAAGAATGGTGCTGGAAAATCCACTCTCCTCAAAATTATTTCTGGTGAACTTGAGCATAATTCTGGTCAAATTAGTTTTGAGAAAAAGGATTTAAAAATCGGATTTTTAAAACAGGATATTGATTTCGTGTATGGGCGCACTATTTTGGAAGAGTCTTACGAAGCCTTTTCAGAACTTAAAGCCCTTGAACTACAGTTAGAGAACATCAACACACATTTAGCTGAGCGCAGCGATTATGAAAGTCAAAGTTACAACGACCTTATGGTGGATTTGAACGAGGTACAACAACAATACGAAATATTAGGGGGCTATAACTATCAAGGCGAAACAGAGAAAATTTTAATTGGTTTAGGCTTTAAAAGAGAAGACTTTGACAAGCTTACGGATACATTTTCTGGAGGTTGGCGTATGCGTATCGAGTTGGCTAAACTTTTGCTTCAGCAAAATGATATTTTACTTTTGGATGAGCCCACAAACCATTTGGATATTGAATCAATCATGTGGTTAGAGCAATTTTTAAAAAATTATTCTGGTGCTGTAGTGATTGTTTCGCACGATAAAATGTTTTTGGATAATGTGACGAATCGCACTATTGAAATTGTTTTAGGTCAAATTTACGATATGCCTAAACCATATTCTCAATATCTAAAACTCCGTGACGAACAAAAAGCATTGCAAATTGCGGCACAAAAAAATCAACAAAAACAAATAGAACAAACCGAAAAACTTATTGAAAAGTTTAGAGCCAAAGCTTCCAAAGCAACTATGGCGCAATCACTCATTAAGAAATTAGATAAAATAGAACGTATCCGTGTAGATGAGGACGACAATAGCGTGATGAGTGTCCGTTTTCCAATCTCAATACAGCCTGGCAAAGTTGTTTTGGAAGCCCATAATGTGTCAAAGTCTTATGGTGATTTAGACGTTTTAAAAAATGTTGATTTAATGGTTGAAAGAGGGCAGAAAGTTGCTTTTGTAGGTCAGAACGGACAAGGAAAATCTACGCTGGCCAAAATTTTAGTTGGAGAACTTTCTGCAGAAGGCAATGTTAAGCTAGGGCATAATGTACAAGTGGGCTATTTTGCACAAAATCAGGCTGAATATTTGGATGGAAAGAAGACGGTTTTGGATACGATGATTGATGAAGCCAATGAATCATACCGTTCCAAAGTACGTGACATTTTAGGGGCATTTTTATTTTGTGGAGAGGCCGTAGAAAAGTATGTAAGTGTATTGTCTGGAGGGGAGCGCAACAGATTAGCTTTAGCAAAATTATTACTAAAACCACTCAATGTTTTGGTAATGGACGAGCCTACAAACCACTTAGACATTCAATCTAAGAATGTATTAAAATCTGCTTTACAAAATTTTGAAGGCACATTACTTCTGGTGTCACATGATCGCGAGTTTTTGCAAGGATTGAATGATGTTGTTTACGAATTTAAGGATCAAAAGATAAAACCCTATTTGGGCGATATTGACTTTTATTTAGAACAGCGGCAGCTAGAAAATTTACGCGAAGCTGAACGCAAAACAATTGTAAAAATAGAATCTAAAATAAGCAGTAATAAGCAGTCCTATGAAGCTCAAAAACAATTAAAATCATTGAATAATCGCTTGAGCAAAGTAGAGTCTTCCATTTCTTCTTTAGAAAAAGAGATTAAAGCCATTGATTTGGAACTCGAAATCAACTATGATAAAACTGTTGCAGACCCCAATTTTTTTGATGCCTATCAAGCAAAAAAAACAAAATTAGAGGAACTTATGAGCCAATGGGAGACGCTTACTGAGTCAATAGAACAATACAATTAATGGAAGAGCATTTTTATCAGTGTCCACATTGTTGGGAACAGGTTTCAGTTTTGGTAGATGTGTCACAATCTTCTCAAACGTATATTGAAGATTGTGAAGTATGTTGCAATCCTATTCAATTTTATATTCAATGTTCAGGTCAAGTTCTACAGACTCTAGATGCTCAAAGTATCGAGCAATAAGAAGATATTTCTATAAAAGTTCTTTTTAAATAGGAAAAAGGTTGTATATTTGTCGTCCAATACCGCGGGATAGAGCAGTAGGTAGCTCGTCGGGCTCATAACCCGAAGGTCACAGGTTCGAGTCCTGTTCCCGCTACAACTAAACCTTCAACCCTTTTTGAGTTGAAGGTTTTTTTGTTTTCAATAATCATTAATATTTTTCTAAAAATCTGAAGTTTTAGTTTTTTTGTTTTTCATTTAAATAAATTATTATAAATTTACTAAATACATTAATTATGAAGTACTTAGCCTTAATCTTTGGGTTTGTTTCTTTGCTTTCATTTGGCCAAAATTGGGAAACTTCCTTTTCCAAAGCTAAAGATTTAGCCAGTCAACAAAACAAACCAATAGTATTAGTATTTCAAGGGTCTGATTGGTGTGCGCCTTGTATCAAGATGGATCGTGAAATTTGGAGTACAGAAATATTTAAAACTTATGCTTCCAAGCATTACATCATGCTCAAAGCAGATTTTCCAAGGCGAAAGAATAATAAGCTTTCCGAGAGTCAAACAAAAGCCAATGCAGAACTTGCTGAAAAATATAATAATCAAGGATTTTTTCCTTTTGTTGTGATGTTAGATAAAGAAGGAAATGTTTTAGGCCAAAGAGGTTATTCAAAAATAACTCCAAGTCAATTTATAAATGATCTAAATTCTATGACTAATTTAAATTAAACATGAAACGAAAAGAATTTTTAAAAACACTTGGTGGAGCTGCAGCATTTGCTGTTACCGCTTCCTGTCTTGGTGGCTGTTCTAAAAGTGATGATTCAGTTACTGAAAATCCTGTTGCTGGATTACCTTTTTCTATAGACTTAACAGATTCCTCATCTAGCCCCCTAGCCACCAACGGGGGATATATAATTGTAAATAACACTGTTGTTGCAAGAGACCTTTCTGGAAACTACGTGGCGGCTACTAATTTGTGTAGTCATGAGCAAAAAAGAAAAGTAATTTTTCAAAATAACGAATACTTTTGTACAGAGCATGGGGCACGCTTTAGTCTTTCTGGGAATGGGTTAAATAGCGACGCAAGTGCTGGTTTGACTATTTTTCAAACAGTCTTGGAGGGTAATATTTTAACGATTAGTGCATAGTATTTAAATTTGAAAAAAGCATTTTACGCTCTTTTATTACTATTTTCTTTAGCCATAAGTGCTCAGCAACCTTACAAAAAGGTTTTGAAGCTTATGGGTAGCCGCTTTGAAATCACTGTTGTTGCAAAAGATGACTCAGAAGCAAATCAGTTTATTAACTTAGCCATAAATGAAATCTCTAGGATTGAACAATTGATATCATCTTGGGATTCTAAATCTCAGACTTCGGAAATCAATCGGAATGCTGGGTTGAGCGCTGTAAAAGTAGATACTGAACTTTTTCAACTTATCGAGCGGGCGTTACACATCTCTAAATTGACCGATGGAGCTTTCGATATTAGTTATGCCTCTATGGATAAGGTTTGGGTTTTTGATGGAAGTATGACAGCAATGCCATCAGATGAAGAAATTTTAAAATCTGTTGAAAAAATAGGGTATAAAAACATCATTTTGGACCAAAAAAAACAAACTGTTTTTTTGAAACATAAAGGAATGAAAATAGGTTTTGGTGCTATTGGAAAAGGTTATGCTGCGGACAAAGCAAAGGCGTTATTAATATCCAATGGGGTAGCATCAGGAATCATTAATGCCTCAGGCGATTTAAATGCATGGGGAAAACAACCTGACGGATCCCCCTGGAAAGTTGCCATAACTAATCCCCTGGATCAAAATAAGATTTTTGCTATGTTACCCATAAAAAATGGAGCAGTTGTAACCTCTGGTAATTATGAAAAAAGAGTATTGCTTAACGGCAAACAATATTCCCACATTATTGACCCCAGAACAGGGTATCCTTCTACTGGAATAGTTAGTGTAACCATTTTTGCGCCTAAAGCAGAGGTGGCAGATGCTCTTGCAACTTCAGTGTTTGTAATGGGTAAATCTACAGGTTTGGATAGAATTAATCAATTACCCAACATAGAATGCATTATTATTGATGATGATGGAGTAATTTTTAAATCTCAAAATATAGAAATCACAACACAATGAAAAAAAACAACATTTTAATTGCATCTGTATTGGCTTTTTCACTGAACAGTTGCGTTGTCGTCAAAGAATATGAAAAAGTAAATATCAATGATCCAGATATGGTACTTTCTGAAAAAAAATGTGATCGGAATTTGATTACAGCCCATTCTTACCGCGAAGCTGCTGTTGGAGCCAATGGTGGTAAAACAGGCGGAGGTTGTGGGTGCAATTAAAATCAATTGCATCTGTTGTAATTTAAATATATTATAACATAAAAGTTTAACTAATTAAGACTAAAAAATAAATTGAAACAGATTTTAACATATGTATTTACCCTAGTATGCATTAGCGTAAATGCACAAATTCAGAAAGATACGATTCAGACCTACAAAAAGCGAGTGTTAGAAACTGTAGAAGTGGATTTTTTAAGCAGCTACTACACTCAAGAAGGAGATAATGCTTCTGTAAGTGGAGGTATTGGCACAGAGGCACTCACGGATGCGACAGGAACAATTATTGTTGCAATTCCACTGAATGACGATGATATTTTAACTATCGATGCAGGAGTTTCTGCTTACAGTTCTGCATCTTCAAGTAATGTAGGCCCTTTCGATGGCCAACAAGCTGCCGATCCTTTTGTGGCAAGCTCTGGTGCATCAAGTTCAGACGTATGGTCTAGTGTTTCAGTTGGGTTTGCTCACAGCTCAGATGATAGAAACAAGTTGTGGTCTGTCAATACTTCATTTGCTTCAGAATACGATTATTTTTCAGTGGGTTTTGGTGGAAGTTACACAAGATTGTTTAATGAAAAAAACACAGAACTTAGTTTAAATGTATCGGTATTTTTGGATACTTGGACAGCCATTTATCCTACAGAGTTACGTCCATTTTATGGAGGGAACGGGATTAATAATACTTTATTTGTAAACAATGCTGTTACAGGAAATGCCAATTATAATCCACAATTTACGCCATTTAACAATGTGCAAAGAAATTCTTATGCATTTGGAATAAACCTTTCTCAAATATTACACAAAAACATACAAGGGTCTCTTTCTCTTGATCTGGTGCGTCAGGATGGTTTGCTTTCTACACCATTCCAAAGAGTGTATTTTAAAGATATTGCAGACTCGTTTATTGAAAACTTTCATTTAGCCGATGCTATTGAGCAACTACCAAACGAACGTTTTAAAGTAGCTATTGGAGGTCGCTTGAATTGGTATATAAACCAAAACATTACAGTAAGAACATTTTATCGATATTATTTTGACGATTGGGGAATTAATTCTAATACTGTTTCAATTGAACTCCCTTTAAAATTAAGTGATAAGTTTACTTTCTATCCTTCTTTTAGATTTTATAACCAATCATCAGCCGATTATTTTAGCCCTTACAATGAAGCTTTATCTACGGATGACTACTACACCTCAGATTATGATTTATCAAATTATTCTGCAAATCAAATTGGATTTGGTTGCTCTTATACTGATATTTTTACAAAAGCTCATTTGTGGAAGTTCGGCCTTAAAGCAATTGACCTTAAATTTTATAAATACGACAGAAACACTACATTTGGTTTTAACATCATCACAGCGGGAGTTAAATTTGTTATGGACAACTAAATCCAAAAACTTATAGTCATTGCCGTTTTAATTATTTTAGAATATGTCAAAAAAACTTTTTTATCCTCTTTTTTTGTTATTAATCCCTTTAATAGGGATGACTGTCTCTGACGAAATTAACTGGAGTCCGTTTGATTTTATTGTAATGGGTTTTCTGCTAATTTTACTTAGTATTGGAATTAATTTTGTTAGAAATCGTTTTAAGGGTTTAAAAGACCGAGTTCTATATATTGGAATATTAGTTATAATATTTATGCTCATATGGGCAGAGTTGGCAGTAGGTATTTTTGGGACTCCCTTTGCAGGAAGTTAAGACAACAATTGCTTCAGTTGCGCTATATTCTTACTCATATGGGTAAGGAAAATCAAAATCATATTAATTTAAGTTTTTACAATTAAATTAAAACTAAAATATTAATTTTAAAATGCAATTGATTTTGTTATATTTGAAATTATTAACCAAATATTTTTAAATAAAATGAAAAAACTAATTTTTTTATTATTTGTGTTTGCAGGAGCAAACCTATCGGCTCAAGTCGCAAAATCACGTTATATTAAAGTTGATGAAGACAAAGGTGAACTGGTATACGAAGCCATTAAAGCAAAAACTCAGAAGTATAACCAATCTGCAGAAAAAGGAGCACATTATACATTCTATATTGAAACCGGTCCTCGAGCAGGACAATTATTTAGAGCTCGTATAGAACAAGATATGGCAGGATTTGATGTCGATGGCGATCCAGAAGAATACCAAATGTGGAACGAAACTGTAGCACCTCATGTTACAAACGATTTATTTCAAGTATGGTACTACAACAAAAATGTTTCACATGAAATTACAGACCTTTGCAAAAAACCATTACGCCAAGTTTTATTGTATACCATAGACCCTGCAAAAGCCGATGATTTTTGGACCTTCCGTAAGCGTGTCTATGATGCTATTGTAAAGTCCGACGCTCAAATCGATATGGGTGTGTGGACTGTTTTTGCTGGAAATCGTGGTTTGAATGTCTTAGTAGGATTTGCTCACGAAAACCATGCTGAAATGGAATTAGACGGTTCAGAAGAATGGTCTAAAGTGGTTGAAGCTTATAATGAAACACACGGTGAAGGACAATTCAAAGCAGACAATGCAAAACTAAGAGAAAGCATGTCTGAATGGGGCAACAGTACGCAGCTTTGGACATTTTTACCAGAGTTAAGTTCGCCTTGTGTGACACCTTAAATTCTTACAACAATGATTTTATACAGCCCGAAGCATTGCTTCGGGCTGTTTTTTTATTACAAAAAACTCATAATGAACTTCCCTAAATGAAAGAACACAAAGGCGACATTGTTTTTCAAAATTTAAAAATAGAAATGGTAGTGTTGTAGTAAAATGAGCAGTTTTGATGTGTTTTTAGCACATTAAAAATTATTTTGTTTTTTTCTTTAGTTCTCCATTTTACAGGTTAAAATAATACAATTATATATTTTTACAGATTACAAAATAAATTTATTTTGTATACTAATTGTAGTGTTTTATTTGTTAACCAGACTGAAAAATAGCAGTATTTTGACATGGTGTTTTTTTGTGAATATACACACGTACATTTTTTTTAATTCAATACAACCAATTGTTTATTACTTATAAATTTTAAATGGATTTAAACAACACGATATACATAGGAAAGAGTCCTGCTCGTTTTTCTAATCAAGAAGTTTCTGGCGATGAAGTTATTATTGGCGAAGAGGTTTTTTATAAAATTTCAAACTATAATAAAATGCGCCCATTTTTCATGAGCATTGTCAGCAATTCAGATCACTGGATGTTTATTTCAAGTACTGGAGGACTTTCTGCTGGAAGAAAAAACAGTAACTATGCTCTTTTTCCTTATTACACAGACGATAAAATAACAGAATCTAGTGAATACACAGGCAGCAAGTCAATTTTTTTGGTAAACAAAGGCGATAAAACTTTTTTGTGGGAACCATTTTCTAGTAGACAAGACGGTGTTTATGAGATGACTAGAAATTTATATAAAAATGCTTTCGGAAATAAGGTCATTTTTGAAGAAATAAATCATGATTTAGAGGTTGTATATTCCTATGAATGGAATTCTAGTGACGCCTATGGATTTGTTCGAAAATCGACATTAAAAAATGTGGCCAAAACGGCTGTCGATATCCGTTTATTGGACGGAATTCAAAATATTTTGCCCTACGGTGTTGAAGATGCTCTTCAAAATAGCACGAGTAATCTTGTAGATGCCTATAAAAAATGTGAATTGGAAACTGATAGTGGAGTTGGAATATACTCTCTAAGTGCCATTATTGTAGATAAAGCAGAACCAAGTGAAGCATTAAAAGCCAATATTGTTTGGTCTGTTGGACTAAAAAATTCAAAAAAACTACTTTCATCTGCTCAAATTGATAGTTTTAGAAGAGGAAATACAATCACTGAAGAAATTGATGTAAAAGCAGAACGAGGAGCATACCTTTTGACTGCCGATGTAACCCTAGCTGAAAATGCTCAAGAAGAATGGACTTTGGTGGCTAATGTAAATCAGTCTATAAATGATATCACTCGGATTAAAAAAAGTATTAAAAATCAAGCCTCCTTGTTGGAGGAATTAACAGCCTCTATTGAGCAAGGTACACAGCAACTTATTGCATTGGTTGGCGCTTCAGATGGTTTGCAACTGACTTCCGATCGTGCAAGAAATACAAGGCATTTTGCCAACACCATGTTTAACATCATGCGTGGAGGAATTTTTGATGATAATTATACTATAGAAAAAGAAGACTTTAGAAAGTATATAGAAAATGCAAATCACAAAGTGTATTTCAAAAAGTCAAATGTAATCGCTGCTCTCCCCGAAACGTTTGATTTGAATCACTTAAAATCAATTGCTCAAAGCGATGACGATAAAAATTTCAAACGCTTGTGTTATGAATATCTTCCATTAAAATTTAGTAGACGCCACGGTGATCCTAGTCGTCCTTGGAATAAATTTTCAATAAACACACGTAACGAAGACGGTTCAAAAATTTTAGATTATCAGGGAAATTGGCGTGATATTTTTCAAAACTGGGAAGCCCTTGTCCATTCATATCCAGAATTTATTGAAGGGATGATTCATAAGTTTTTGAATGCTACAACTTTTGATGGTTATAATCCTTATCGTGTAACAAAAGATGGTTTCGATTGGGAAACTATCGAGCCAGATAATCCTTGGTCTTATATTGGATATTGGGGAGATCACCAAATCATCTATTTACTTAAGTTCTTAGAGTTTATAGAAACTTATTACCCAAATAAATTAGAGAGCTATTTTTCTAAAGATTTGTTTGTTTATGCAAACGTTCCATACAGAATAAAATCTTACGACCAAATTCTTAAAGATCCAAAATACACAATTGACTTTGATCACGAAACAGAAACACGAATTCAGCTGAAGCGTGAGGAAATTGGTGTAGATGGCGCATTACTTCGCGATAAAAATATATTCATATATAAGGTCAACTTTATTGAGAAAATTCTAGCCACTGTTTTGGCCAAAGTATCCAACTTTATTCCTGAGGGTGGAATTTGGATGAATACCCAACGTCCAGAGTGGAACGATGCAAATAATGCACTTGTTGGAAATGGAGTTTCAATGGTTACTTTATATTACTTACGTAGATTTTTAAAATTCTTTGAAACTACTTTGAAAAATACTTCCACCAAGGAAGTTGAGATTTCTGTAGAACTAATTGAGTTTTTCAATCAGGTTTCAGAAACGCTTCAAAATAATACAGCTCTTCTTTCTGGATCGATTTCAGACCAAGACAGAAAGAATGTTTTGGATGGTCTTGGAAAAGCTGCAAGTCATTATAGAACTACAATTTATGAGAAGAGTTTCTCTGGCGAGAAAAACACCCTCAATTTAGATGAGATTTCAACCTTTGTAAGTGTAGCTTTAGAACATTTAGAACATTCAATTGAAGCCAACAAAAGAGCAGATAACCTATACCATGCATACAACCTGATGACTATAAAAGGGAATGATGCAGTTTCGATTTCGTACCTACCTGAAATGTTAGAAGGTCAAGTTGCGGTACTAAGTTCGGGCTATCTTTCTACTAAAGAAGCATTGAGTGTATTAGATGCGCTAAAGGCAAGTGAATTATTTAGACCAGATCAGTACAGTTATATCTTATATCCAAATAAAACGCTACCACGATTTGTTGATAAAAATACAATTTCGAAAGAACATGTTCAATCTTCAAGTCTATTACAAAAACTTGTTGAAGTCGGAAATACTCAAGTGATTACAAAGGATTGTAATGGAGAATTTCACTTCAATGGGAACTTCAATAATGTAGACAATTTAAGAGAGGCATTGAAGAACTTACCTGAAGAATTTTCAGATTTAGCATCAAAAGAAGCTGAAGTAATTTATGGAATTTTTGAAGCCATTTTTGATCACAAATCCTTTACAGGTCGTTCGGGAACTTTCTTTGGTTATGAAGGTCTTGGTTCTATTTATTGGCACATGGTATCCAAATTATTATTGGCAGCATTTGAAACAACAAAACAAGCCATGGATGAAAACAATGCGCCAGAGATAATTGGCAAACTTTTTGATCATTATTTTGAAATCAATGCAGGTATTGGAGCTCACAAATCCCCCGAACTTTATGGTGCTTTTCCAACAGATCCATACTCACATACACCCGTAGGGAAAGGGGCGCAACAACCAGGAATGACAGGCCAGGTAAAAGAAGACATTTTATGTCGATTTGGAGAACTTGGTGTACGAGTGGCTGATGGTATTCTTGGTTTTGATGCAGGCATTTTAAAAGCATCAGAATTTTTACAAGCAGCAGAAAACTTTAATTATGTAGATGTAGATCAAGAGAAACAGAGTATTGCATTAGAAAAAGACAGTTTGGCGTTTACAATTTGTCAAGTTCCAATAGTTTATAAAAAAGCATCTGAGCCTTCAATTTCAGTTGAATTTTTTGATGGCCCTACAAAAATGTTTGATGCTAATACATTAGATATAGAAACAACAAAACATGTATTTGAAAGAACACATAAAATAAAACAAATTACTGCTTTTGTGGTAAAATAAAACGACATCAACAAGCAAAAAAAAATACATAATGGCCATAAACAAACAAATAAAGATTCTCTTTGTTTTGTGTTGTTTTTTAAATACATCATGTATTAACAAAACAAAAGAAGAATTGAATCTTAAACACAAAACAGCGGCGCAAATTTTGGGTAATCCAGAATATTTAGCGATTTCTTATGGAGGCTATCGCATGACATCAAGAGAGATTCAGCCTTCATTGGAAGCCTTGAAAGAAGATTTGAAAATCATGTATGCCATGGGAATTAGAATCATAAGGACTTACAATTTGCAGTTTCCACATGCATCAAATATTCTTAAAGCCATAAAGGAACTGAGAGAAGAGAATAAAAGTTTTGAAATGTATGTGATGTTGGGGGCATGGATAGATTGCGCTAATGCATGGACAGACCTTCCACCAAATCATGATATAGAAGACGAAAAAAACAATGCTTCTGAAATAGCTAAAGCCATAGAGTTTGCAAATAAATATCCAGAAATTGTAAAAATAATTGCCGTTGGTAATGAGGCTATGGTGCACTGGGCAACCCCTTATTTTGTAAAGCCAAAAGTTATATTGAAATGGGTTAATTATTTACAAGAAAAAAAAGCACAAGGACATCTTTCGGATTCATTGTGGATTACCAGTTCAGATAATTTTGCCTCTTGGGGAGGAGGAAGTTCGGATTATCACAATAATGATTTGGAACAATTAATTGCTGCAGTAGATTATATTTCTGTACATACCTACCCCTTTCATGACACACACTACAATTCTGGTTTTTGGCTTACGCCAGAAAAGGAATCTTCACTTTCTGAAATTGAAAAAATTGATGCAGCAATGGAACGTGCAAAGTCCTACGCAGTTAGTCAATATCAAAGGGTAAAAAACTATGTAAATTCATTAGGTTTAGAAAAACCAATTCATATAGGTGAGACCGGTTGGGCAACCACATCTCAAGGCTTATATGGAACAAATGGTTCTTATGCAGCCGATGAATATAAACAGGCATTGTATTACAAACTAATGCGTGAATGGAGTAATGAAAACAATGTGTCTTGTTTCTTTTTTGAAGCCTTTGATGAACCATGGAAAGATTCAAATCATCCAAACGGTTCTGAAAATTTCTTTGGACTCTTCACTGTTGATGGCCAAGCAAAATATGTGTTATGGCCTCTTGTTGATAATGGAATTTTTTCAGGTCTTTCAAGAGATGGAAATTCTATTAAAAAAACCTACGAAGGCCATAAAGATATTTTATTGAAGGATGTTTTTCCGCCAAAATTAGCTTTAACCCTAACCAATTAGTACTATGAAACTTTTAAGTTTATTTTCAGTTTTATTATTTTCATTGGCATTACTTTTAATTCCAAACGTACCTGATAATGTTCAGGTTCAAGGAAATCATTTATTGGTAGATAATTCGCCATACTACATAAAAGGAATTTGTTATCATCCAGTTCCAAAAGGACAAACCATTCGCGATTTCCAAACACTTGATCAGGATTTAGAACTCATGAAAGAGGCAGGAATAAACACAATACGTGTGTATGCGCCCATAGATGACATTCAAGTTTTAGACAAAATTGATGCTGCAGGGCTAAAGCTTATTGTAGGATTTGGATACAATCAAAATGGAGTTTTTGATATACTTTCGGAGACCTATTTGGATTATATAAAAAAATATAAAGATCACAACGCTATTTTAATTTGGGAATTTGGAAATGAATACAATTACCATCCAGAATGGTTTGGTGGCGATATTACAAATTGGTACAATGCCTTAAGTACAGCAACTGACTTAGTGCATGAACTTGACCCAAATCATCCAGTAGCTACAGCTCACGGAGATCTCCCAGACAAGCAAGCACTTCAATTAAATCCAAATATTGATATATGGGGGTTAAATGTCTATCGATGGGATCAACCTCAGTCTGTTTTTCGAGAGTGGCAATCAATTTGTGACAAACCTGTTTATCTTTCAGAAGCAGGGGCCGATAGTTACATGAAAATTGCAAAAGCAGGGTTTGAACAAGGAGAAAACCAATATGCACAAGCTGCTGCCAATGGAAAAATTATTGATGCTGTTTTTAAAGAAAGTGATAACAATTCTGGAATCATAATTTTCTCTTTTACTGATGGTCTTTGGAAAGCAGGAAATCCAGACCAACAAGATATTGGGGGTTGGGCGCCAAACAGTAGCGGTGTTCCATACGATGGTGCTCCAAATGAAGAATATTGGGGCATAGTGGATATTGATAGAAATAAAAAAGAAACTTTTGAAGTGATTAAAGAGAAGTTTTTGAACTTTTCATTAGATAAAAACAACTAATCATGTAAATAAAATGAAGTTCAATACAATTATATCATTTCTTATTATAATTTCAACTTTTTCTTGTATGAATTCAAAAAAAGAAACCCTTAGCGTTTTTGAAACCTCACAAAGTGGAAATCAACTTACAGAGCTTTCAAATTTTGATTCAGGAGTTACTCCTTCTTCAATACAATTAAATTTTGACCAAAAATTTCAAACGATTTCGGGATTTGGCGGAGCATTCACAGAAGCATCGGCGCACTTGCTCAATCAAATGAGCTCTGAAAAAAGAACGGAAATCTTAGATGCATATTTTAGTAGAAAAGGTGCAAATTATTCATTGACACGTACCCACATGAATTCCTGTGACTTTTCTTTATCGAATTATTCATATACACCAGTTGAGGGGGATATACATTTAGAGCATTTTTCTATAGAAGAAGATCGAGAAGACCTTATCCCAATGATTAAAGATGCATTGGCCACTTCGGAGGACGGGTTCAAACTTTTTGCATCGCCATGGACTGCAGCACCATGGATGAAAGACAATAATAAATGGGTAGGCGGAAAACTTCTTCCTGAGTTTTATGATACATGGGCGTTGTTTTTCTCAAAATATGCTGATGCCTACAAACAAGAGGGTATCGATATTTGGGGATTCACTGTTGAAAACGAACCTTTAGGCAATGGAAATAATTGGGAAAGCATGCACTTTACTCCAGAAGAAATGACTGATTTTGTACAACATCATTTAGGACCAAAATTAGAGGCCGATGGCAAAGGTCACCTTAAAATATTGGGATACGATCAAAATAGACAAGAAATAAAGGAGTGGGTAGATGTCATGTATAAAGATGAAGCATCTTCAAAATATTATGATGGGACAGCAATTCATTGGTACGAAAGCACATATGATTTCTTTCCAGAAGCATTGCAGTATGCACATCAAAAAGCACCAAATAAATATTTGATTCAAACAGAAGCATGTGTAGATTCTGAAGTTCCTGTTTGGAAAGATGATGCTTGGTATTGGAAAAAAGAAGCAACCGACTGGGGTTATGATTGGCGAGAAGAAGAAAAAAAATATTTACACCCAAAATACGCTCCCGCAAATCGCTATGCTAGAGATATTATTGGTTGCCTAAATAATTGGGTAGACGGATGGGTAGATTGGAACATGGTTTTGGATCGTCAGGGTGGACCAAATTGGTTTAAAAATTGGTGTATTGCACCAATTATTGTAGATCCTAAAGCGGATGAGGTTTATTACACCCCATTGTATTACATCATGACACATTTTAGTAAATTTATTCGTCCTGGTGCAGAAGTGATTGGAGTTGATTCTACAGATAAAAATTTAATGGTTACAGCTGCTCAAAACCCCGATGGTTCTGTTGCTGTTGTTGTATTTAATGAAGGAATGGAACAAAAATCATTTGAATTAAAAACATTAAAATCAACAAAGCAAATTTCAATAAGTCCCCAAGCTATTCAAACAATATTGATTACTAACTAACAAACAAAAAATATGAATAATTTAAATAAAACCAACAAAGTCCCAATGGGCCAAAAAATTGCTTTTGGTTTTGGGATGTTGGCAAATCAAATGTTTCCAGCAATATTGGGAATCTTTATGGTCGTTTTAGTTGAGGACCTTGGGTTTTCTGGATGGATGTGGTCTTTAGTATTCCTTTTTCCAAGAATTTTTGATGCTTTTTTAGACCCCATTATGGGATTTATTTCAGATAACACAAAATCAAAATGGGGACGACGACGACAATATGTCTTAATTGGCGGAGTAATTATGGGACTTGCCTATATTTTTATGTGGCAACTTTACAAAGCTGATGGAGTAGATTACAACTTTTGGTATTTCTTTTTATGGTCTTTAGTATTTTATTTAGGTCTTACAATTTTTAGCGTTCCATACGTAGCTATGGGATACGAAATGAGTGATGACTTTCATGAAAGAACAAATATTATGGCTATTTCTCAGTGGATTGGTCAATGGGCTTGGGTTATAGCGCCTTTGTTTTGGATTATTATGTATGATGAAAACTGGTTTCCATCAGCAGATGTCGCTGTTCGCGAATTGGCCATTTGGGTGGCTATACCCTGTGCTATTTGCGCTATTGTACCCGCAATTTTTATTGAAAGCAAATCCACAGTTGACCAGGACTACGAACCTCTAAATTCAGCTAATATTGGCAATAGTATAAAAAAGATATTTGACAGTTTTGGGGAAGCGTTTAAGATTAAAGAATTTAGAAAATTATGTGGGGCAACATTTTTAATATTTAACGCCTTTAATACGGTTGCAGCACTTACTTTTTTCGTTATTGTTTACAAATTATTTAATGGTGATGCTGGTGCAAGTGGAATTTGGGTTTCTATGTTTGGATGTTTAGGGGCTTTAGGAACAACTTTTATTGTGATTCCAACAGTGGCTTGGATGTCCAAGAAAATGGGGAAGAAAAAAGCGTTTATGGTGTCACAATCAATCTCATTAGTAGGTTATATTATGTTGTACTTTTTGTTCATTCCCGGAAAACCATGGATGTATATAATAGCATTGCCTTTCTTTTCGTTCGGAATAGGAAGTTTATTTACCATAATGATGTCTATGACCGCCGATGTAATTGATATTGATGAGATAAACACAGGAAAGCGTAGAGAAGGTATTTTTGGAGCCATTTATTGGTGGATGGTAAAAGTAGGTTATGGAATTGCTGGCGCACTTAGTGGAGTGATCATTACTGTGGTTGGGTTTAATCCAGATCTTGTTACACTAGACCAACAATCCGCTGTTGATGGATTACACGCTTTTTTCTGTTTTTTCCCAATGGGAGGAACCATACTTGCAATGTTTGTAATGCATAATTATAGTATTACTGAGCAAAAAGCGAATGAAATAAAAGCACAATTAAAAGAAAAAAGGAATAAATTTGCAGATTAAAAATTAACTCCAAAAAATTAGCCGATGTCCTATAGAAAAGAAAAACAAAAATCGCTTCTTGGTATAGATGTTAACCAATTAGAAAAAAAAGAACTTCAAAACCTTAGTCAATCTGTATTGAAGGCCGGAATGCATGGTCTATGTTTTAGTCCCTACGAAGAAGGTCAAGAACCTGGAGACCCAATTTCTGAAGCTCAAATAAGAAGAAAACTTGAAATAATTTTACCTTATACCAAATGGATTCGTACGTTTTCTTGTACAGAAGGGAATGAACAAATTCCAAAAATAGCCAAAGAATATGGTCTCAAAACTTTAGTTGGTGCTTGGTTAGGCGATGACGCCGAAATCAATGAAAATGAAATTGAAGGACTTATAGCCCTAAGCAAAGCCGGTTTTGTAGATGTTGCTGCAGTAGGGAATGAAGTCATGTATCGAGGAGATTTGGAAGAAGATGAGCTTATAACATTTATAAATCGTGTAAAAAATGAAATTCCAAATATTCCAGTTGGTTATGTAGATGCCTACTACGAATTTTCTGATCGTCCAAAAATTACTGAAGCTTGCGATGTTATTTTGGCCAATTGTTACCCCTATTGGGAGGGTTGTAGTTTGGAGTACTCTTTGGTATATATGAAACAAATGTACCAACAAGCACTACATGCAGGCAAAGGGAAAAAAGTAATTATCACAGAAACAGGATGGCCAAGTAAAGGAACAAGTCTAGAAGGTGCACACCCTTCTTATGACAATGCATTGCGTTATTTTATCAATGCACAAAAATGGTCTAAAGATGATGCCATAGAAATGTTTTATTTTTCATCTTTTGATGAGTCATGGAAAGTAGGTTCAGAGGGTGACGTAGGTGCTTATTGGGGACTTTGGGACAAAGATGAAAATTTAAAATTTTAATTACTTCACAACATAAGGATCATGGATTACACAAAGTTTTTAGGGATTCCAAAGGGGCTTGCAATATGCTATTCGGGATATCGTGAGGGACAACGCCCAGGTCATGTGTATCCAACTTATGATGAGGTAAAAGAAGATTTACTTATCATTGAAAAGCAATGGCAATACATTAGACTTTATAGCTGTGATAAACATTCAAAAACAGTTTTGGAAGTTATTAAAAATGAAAATTTGCCGCTTAAAGTAATGTTAGGAGCGTATATTGAAGCAGAAAAAGACAATCCAAATTGTCCTTGGGGCGGCACATATTCTCAAAATCAGTTATCCAAAAACAAAAAAAGTAATTTCAAGAAAATGGACGTGTTAATTGGTTTAGCAAACCAATATCCTGAAATTATATTTTCACTTTCTGTTGGGAATGAAGCATGCGTAGATTGGACCGATCATTTGGTCGCTGTTGATGCCGTTATTAGTTATGTAAAGCACGTCAAAGCCAACACAAAACAGCCGGTTACATTCTGTGAAAATTATGTGCCATGGCTCGATAAATTAGCCCCTTTAGTTGAAGAAGTAGATTTTATTTCTATCCATACCTATCCAGTATGGGAGTATAAATCAATTCATGAGGGAATGGTCTTTACAAAGCAAAATTATGATGCTGTTGCAAAAAAATACCCTCACAAACTTGTTGTCATTACTGAAGCAGGGTGGGCAACAACATCGAATGGATATGGAATACCTGTTGAAAATGTAAATGCTGAGGTTCAAAAAATTTATTACAAAGCACTTTCAGATTGGAGTATTTCAGAATCTATTCTAACGTTTGTTTTTGAAGCTTTTGACGAACCTTGGAAAGGTTCAGATGACCCAAATGAGCCAGAAAAACATTGGGGATTGTATACTGTAGATAGGCAACCAAAACTTGCGATGCAACCAATCAGCTACAAATAGGCTACCTTTTTTAAAATTTCACTAAATTGCATCTCGTTGGTGTTCATTCTATTATGAACGCTAAATTAAAGTTCTAGTTTTTTGTTCCTATGAAAGATAAAATAAAATGTCCTAATTGCGGTCACGGATTTGATGTTGAAGAAGCATTAAGCGGACAATTACAAGCTCATTTTAAAGCAGAGTTTGAAAAAAAAGTTCAAGATCAAGCCAAAATATTTAATCAAGAAAAGGAAAAACTTGAACAAGAACGCTTAGAATTTCAAACCAAAAAAGAAAAAGAAAATGAAATTTTTAAAGCAAAACTAGAACAACGAATTCTTCAAGAAAAAGAAATCATTCAAAACAAAACAAAATCTGATTTTGAGCAAGAACTCAAATCGCTAAAAGCCCAATTTGAGGAAAAGAACAACGAAGTTCGTGCGCTTAAACAACAAGAAATTAATCTCAAAAAAAGGGAGTTAGAATTAGAAGAAAAAGCAAAAGACCAAGAACTTTTGGTTCAACAACAACTCCTTGAAAAACAAAAAGAAATTGAAGAAAAAGCCCGTGCAAAAGAGCGCGAGGCCAGTGTTTTGAAAGAACGTGAGTTTCAAAAACAATTAGAAGATCAAAAAAAGCTGATTGATGAAATGAAGCGCAAAGCCGAGCAAGGTTCTATGCAAATGCAAGGTGAGGTACAAGAATTAGTTTTGGAAGAACTTTTGAAGCAAAGTTTTCCTTTTGATGAAATTTCTGAAGTTTCCAAAGGGATCAAAGGGGCAGATGTGATTCAAACCGTAGTTAATGCACAACAAATTCAATGTGGAACCATTGTTTTTGAAAGCAAACGCACAAAAAATTTTGATAATAAATGGATTGATAAACTGAAACAAGATCAAATGCGAGTAAAAGGTGATATTGCTGTTTTGGTAACAGAAACAATGCCTAGTGATTTGAATCGTTTTGATTTTAAAAATGGGGTTTGGGTTTGTCATTTCAGTGAGGTAAAAAGCTTGACAAAAGTACTTCGAGAAGTCTTAGTAAAGGCACAGTCTGTTTCAGCTGTTCAAGAAAATAAAGGCGATAAAATGGAATTGTTGTATAATTATTTGACGAGCAACGATTTTACTCAAAAAATAAAGCGAATTATTGAGACTTATGATACTATGAGTTCTCAATTAAATTCAGAAAAAAAGGCAATGACTCGCATGTGGGCTAGTCGTGAAAAACAAATTTGGTTGGTTCAAGAAAATTTAAGCGCATTATTTGGCGATATCAAAGGGATTGCGGGGAATGCTATTGATTCTGGAAACTTACTAGAACTAAACGATCCTGATTTCGAGGACTGATGATTTCATGAAATCAATCATTTTTTCTATAATTCTTTTCCCAATTCCAAGCAGATTTCACCATTGAATTTAGGTCACGTTTCGCAGTCCATCCAAGTTTTTTGGAGGCCAATTCTGTAGACGCAAAAACAACAGGAACGTCTCCATCTCGTCGAGCTGTAATTTCATAATTTATTGACAAATTATTTTGAGTCTCAAAAGCAGTAATTACTTCCAAAACAGAGTAGCCTGTGCCGGTCCCCAAATTATAAATTTCAAAATTTTGTTCTTGTTTTTGGTCTACAAGACGATTAACTGCAACGACATGTGCTTCCGCCAAATCCATAACATGAATATAGTCACGAATGGCTGTTCCGTCTTTCGTTGGGTAGTCATTTCCAAAAACCATAAGTTTCTCTCGAATACCTGCTGCGGTTTGTGTGATGTAAGGCATAAGATTGTTGGGAATACCATTAGGAAGTTCGCCAATTTCACCAGACTCGTGTGCTCCAATAGGGTTGAAATAGCGTAAACTAATAACAGAAAAATCTAAATTGGCAGCGGTGTGATCTTTTAAAATTTCTTCAGCAATTTTTTTAGTATTTCCATAAGGAGAAAAAGGTGTGCTCACTGGACTTTTCTCTGTTACTGGGCATGTTTCTGGCATGCCGTAAACAGTTGCTGAAGAGGAGAAAATAAAGTTATTTATGCCAAGTTTTTGTTGTGCTGTAAGCGTATTTATTAGAGAAAAAAAGTTGTTTTCATAGTATTGTAATGGGTGATCTACAGATTCTTTTACAGCTTTGTAAGCTGCAAAATGAATTACTGCCAAAGCCTCTTTGTGCGCTTCAAAAGCAGCACTTGTAGCATTTTTGTTTTTTAAGTCAACAATACATAGTTCTGGACGTTTCCCTGCTATTTTTTCAATTCTATCAATACTTTCTTTAGTAGCATTTGAAAGATCATCAAAAACCACAACCTCATGCCCTTGTGCTAATAATGCAATGCAAGTATGTGAACCGATATATCCACAACCCCCTGTTACTATTATTTTTGACATTTTTTATTTTTTTTTAAATGTATAAATATTATACGAGATGGAATATATTTATTTAAAATGTGGTATCAATGCGGTAGTTTTTCTTTTAAAATACCATAAATAAATGTTCCTAATATTGCTGCAATAATAACAATACTGATAGGCAAAAATCCAGCACCCAAAAGAGTAAACATTGGTCCAGGACAGGCGCCTGCTAATGCCCATCCAAGACCAAAAATAATCCCACCAAGCATATATCTTGTGAATCCTTTTTCTTTTGGAATAAATTTAACCGTTTCGCCATAGAATGACTTGATATTGTAACGTTTAATTATTAATGTACTAATTACTCCCATTGCCAAAGCAGTCCCAATAATTCCATACATGTGAAATGATTCAAAACGAAACATTTCATAAATTCTAAACCAAGATGCTGCTTCTGATTTATACATCGTAATACCAAAAAGAATACCAATAATTAGATAGAAGAGTGTTCTCATAGTTTTAAAAAATTAAAGGAAACAAAAAGTGAGTCATAATCAGTCCGCCAATAAAAAAACCAACAACTGCTATTAGTGATGGTAACTGCAAATTACTCAATCCAGAAATGGCATGCCCAGACGTACAGCCACCAGCATAGCGGGCTCCAAACCCTACAAATAGTCCACCAAAAAATAAAATAATTAGTGTTTTTGGGCTAGAAAAAACATGCATTTCAAACAATTCTAAGGGGAGATATGCGGTTCCAGCGCTTTCAAATCCTAGAGTTTTTAAGTGTTCTATTGTATTTGAATTGATGAGTACGGCATTTTGGTTGGTCATAAAGTTTGCAGCAATAGAACCTCCAATAATTGCACCCAATACAACAACTAAGTTCCAGCGCTGCGCTTTCCAATCAAACCTAAAAAAATGCGCTTGTTTTCCAGCGCCACATATTGTGCATAGCGTACGAAGATTACTGGACATTCCAAATTTTTCCCCTGATAATTGCAATAACAACATTATGAGTGCTATAGCAATACCAGAAATATACCATGGCCAGGGGTCATATATCAAATTCATAATTATAAGTATTAGTGAGGTAAAGATAATTTATTTCCATTGAACTTATGTAGTGGTAATTAAGAATTCCATATAGAAAATAAATCCAGCCATAAGTAGAATAAAATAGCCAAATCCCTTTCGAAGTTTTTGGCCATCAAACAGGTGATTTAAAAATGTGCCAAGAAATATACCAACGATTGCAATTGCTGAAAATGTTAGCAAAAACCCCCAATTTATATGCATTGTGAGAGCATCACCTAAAAAGAATCCAATCAAAGATTTTAGGGTAACAATCACAAGGGATGTTCCTATGGCTTTTTTGATATCAATTTTTGCTAATAGTACCAATGCAGGGATAATTAAAAATCCACCACCAGCCCCAACAATTCCTGTAATTGCTCCAATCAACACACCTTCCAATAATATGAGCAAATAGTTGTATTTAACTTTTGTAGTATTTAATGTTGTTGGGTTTGATTTTGGGGATTTAAGCATTGCAAATGCTGCTGGAATCATAACCAATACAAACAGTCCAAACATGGCCATCCTTCTTGTTATTGTAATGCCATTTAAAACAAATAATTCGTCTGGAATTATTGGAATTAAAAATGAGCGAACAAGTGACACACTTATGATGGCTGGAAGACCAAAAATAAGCGCAATTTTAAAATCTACATTGCCTTTTTGAAATTGTTTGAATCCGCCGACTAAAGCACTACAACCGACCACAAATAGTGAATAACCAGTAGCTAATTTTTCATCAAGCATAAACAAATATGCCAAAACAGGTACTGCCAAAATAGAACCACCTCCCCCAATAAGTCCAAGTGTTAGTCCAATTAGAAGTGCAGCACAATAGCCCAAAATTTCAATGATTTCCATTCGAAGAGTTGTTTTAATCCGACCTAAAATTTAGGCGACTCAAAAGTAGTAAAAATGCAGCAAAGGACTCAAAAATCTGTATTTAAGTTTTTTTTTGTAACTTTAAATATCCTTCTATGTGACATATTAATCTACATAAAATCAATATATTATGATTAATTTATTGTCTTACAAAACACTTTATAATTTTGCATTATCAGAAAAGGTAAAATTAAAAATAGAGAAATTTATCTTAGTAATTGCTGTGATAAGCTTCTTGATTCATTTGTCTTTAATTTATTTAAAAAAATACAACGGTTGGAATCCATTTGAAGACTCCAACTTCTTTGACAATCCCATTGCAGCCATATATACTCCATTTTCATTCATCCTAATTTATGAGGTATATTTATTGATTTTTTATCTACCAAGATCAATAACAACTTACATTACAAAACAATATGAAATTATCACGCTTATTGTGATAAGAAGAATTTTTAAGGATTTGTCGAATCTAGAATTGTCTTCCAATTGGTTTGACATTAAAAATGACATCACATTCACATATGACATTATTACAGCACTAATTCTCTTTTTTATGATTTATGTATTTTCATATCTCAGGGAAAGATTAGAAAATAAATCCTCTTTGAATTCTATGGAGTCTCCACAGATAATGCAGTTTATTAGGATCAAAAAAATAATGGCTACTCTACTTATTCCTATTTTTATATTTATTGGTCTGCTCACTTTTGGCCGTTGGATTATGGATGCCGCACCCGAAAACCTTTCTGCAGTACTTAAAGATGTCAATAGTTTGTTTTTTGATGAGTTTTTTGCAGTGCTTATAATCGTAGATGTTCTGTTGCTTTTAGTCTCTTTTTTCTATACAGATCAGTTTCACAAAGTCATCAGAAATTCAGGCTTTATTATATCGACAATTTTAATCAGAATGTCATTTTCTGTAGATGGTGTTTTAAATAATATTCTAATTTTCGCATCTGTGGCTTTTGGTTTAGGAATTCTTTGGATTCACAATAAATTTGCAAAAAACTTAAGGTTAGAATAAAAAAAAATCCAAACATTTAGTTTGGATTTTATGAAAATTTGCAAAAAGGAAAATGAACTATTTTTTTTCTTTTTGCATTTTGGAATGCTTTCTTTTCTTGCGCTCTTTTTGCTTTTCTATTTTTTTCCATTTGTCATATTGATCTGGATTTAAAATAGACTTCATTGCATTTTGCATTTTAATTTTTTCATCCAACATATTAACCTGCATTTGAAAACGTTCTTCGTCTGAAAGATTTTCTTTGAGTCTGTTTTTTTTATGCATTTTATGTTGTCTAGCTTTTTCTAAAATTAGGGTGTAAAGCTGTTCTTGTTGCGATGGGTTTAGTTCTAGCTCTAAAGTCATTTTTTTTGACCAAAGTGTAGCTTGTTGTTCAGGAGTCATATTTTTCATATTCTCCATTCGTTTCTGTCTTTTCATACCATTTTGATTGGGCTGTGCTGTGGCTGAAAAACTTATTAGTAAAATTAAAATGCTTAAAATAGTTCTCATAATATGTTTAATTTGAAAGTATATATTCTATAAAACTAATGAAAATAGTTTTTATTACATAAATTAGCTTAAAAATTCTACAACAAGTTCATCATCAGTCTTGTAGACCTTTGCTAATCCTTGTTTTGTTAAGCCTTTAATGCCTTTGTCCCACCCTTTATTACTCAGTCCAGCTTGGTTTTTTAAATCTTTTAGAGGGAGAGTATTTTCTTTTTTTAGGATTTCAAAAATGGCTTTTTCATTTTCACTTAAATCTACTGCTTTTTTCTCAGGTTTCATTTGAGGAAAAAATAAGACTTCTTGTATGGAGGCATTGTTAGTCAAGAACATTATAAGCCTGTCCATACCAATTCCCATTCCAGATGTTGGTGGCATACCATATTCCAAAGCACGAAGGAAATCTTCGTCTATAAATTGTGTGGCTTCATCGTCGCCTCTGTCGGCCAATTTGAGTTGTGCTTCAAAACGCTCACGTTGATCTATAGGGTCATTTAATTCAGAGTATGCATTTGCAATTTCTTTTCCACAAACCATAAGCTCAAAACGTTCAGTTAGCTCAGGATTGTTGCGGTGTTCTTTACATAACGGACTCATTTCTTTTGGATAGTCTGTAATGTAAGTAGGCTGAATATAATTGCCTTCACATTTTTCTCCAAAAATCTCATCAATAAGTTTTCCCTTGCCCATGCTTTTATCCACTTCAATGCCCATGTCAATCGCTGCTGCTCTAAGCTCATCTTCAGATTTTCCAGTAATATCAAATCCCGTAAATTCTTTTATGGCATCGGTCATTGTGACTCTTGCGTATGGTGCTTTAAAGTCAATCTCATGACCACCAAATGTAGCTTTTGTAGTTCCATTAACGGCTATGGCACAATGTTCTAAAAGTTGCTCACAAAATTCCATCATCCAGTTGTAGTCCTTGTAAGCAACATAAATTTCCATGGCAGTAAATTCTGGATTATGTGTACGATCCATGCCTTCATTTCGGAAGTTTTTTGAAAACTCATAGACGCCATCAAACCCACCAACAATCAAACGTTTTAAGTACAGTTCATTCGCAATTCGCATATATAACGGAATGTCTAAACTATTGTGGTGTGTCACAAAAGGGCGTGCTGCGGCACCTCCTGCAATGGGTTGTAGTACAGGTGTTTCTACTTCAAAATAGCCAGCGCCATTAAAAAACTCACGCATGGCATTAAAGAGTTTTGTACGCTTGACAAAAACTTCCTTAACATGTGGGTTTACGGCCAAATCGGCATAGCGTTGTCTATAACGCATTTCGGGGTCATTAAATTCATCGTAGGTGTTTCCTTCTGCGTCTGTTTTTGGAAGTGGCAGAGGTTTTAAAGCTTTACTTAGAAGTTTAAAATCCTTAACAAGAACAGTTTTTTCGCCCACTTGAGTGGTAAAGAGTTCCCCTTCAACACCAATAAAATCGCCCAAATCAAGAAGTTTTTTAAACACATCATTATATGCTGATTTGTCTTCACCAGTACAAATTTCATCACGATTAAAATACACTTGAATACGCCCTTCACTATCTTGTAGCTCTGTAAATGCTGCTTTTCCTTGTACCTTTTTTCGCATCAAACGACCTGCAACAACCACTTTGTCACCTTCTTTAAAGTTATCTTTTATTTTATTGCTGTTGTGCGTTACTGGATATAAATCGGCAGGATAGGGGTTTATTCCTAATGCACGAAGTTTTGCGAGCTTTTCGCGACGTACTAGTTCTTGTTCTGAAAGTTGCGCCATAATAATGGTGTATAATTTTGAACACAAAGATAATGACATTGGTTTGGATTTCAATAGGGGATATAAAATTAAGTGGAAGTGTAACTTTATTTACTAAAATTCGTCCTATAATTATAAACCAATTTAAATAAAAAAAACCCATGAGTATTTGGCGAGTTTTACTCTCTATTTTATTTCCTCCATTAGCTGTTGTTGACAAAGGCTGCGGATCTTTTGTTATTGTGTTCATTTTAACCCTTTGTGGCTGGGTTCCAGGAATCATTGCAGCGTTGGTGATTTTAAATAATCCTAATCGTTAAACTTGTATATTTGTTCCATGAATAAAACGATTCTGGTTCAAGATTTAGGGTTAAAAGATTATAAGGAAACTTGGGATTTTCAAGAAGATTTGTTCAAAAAAACGGTAGACTGTAAAATAAAAAACAGGCGAGAAAATACTGAGCTACTAACCCCAAATCACTTTTTATTTGTAACGCATCCACATGTGTATACACTTGGGAAAAGTGGTGATCTTTCTAATTTACTTTTAAGTGAAGAACAATTAGCCGAAAAAGGGGCAACATTTTATAAAATTAATAGAGGTGGAGATATCACGTATCATGGTCCAGGTCAAGTGGTGGGTTACCCTATTTTAGACTTAGAAAATTTTTTCACAGACATTCATAAGTACTTAAGATTATTGGAAGAAACTATTATTTTAACGCTTGCAGAATATGGACTAAAAGCTAGCAGAAGTGATGGTGAAACAGGTGTGTGGTTGGATGTTGGTACCCCTTTTGCGCGTAAAATATGTGCTATGGGTGTACGTGCCAGTCGATGGGTTACTATGCACGGATTTGCTCTTAATGTCAATACCGATTTAGGCTATTTTGATCACATTATACCTTGCGGAATTCGTGGGAAAGCGGTTACATCCCTTAGCGTTGAACTCAACCAAGAATCAGTTAATGAAAACGAGGTCAAAGAAAAATTATTAAAGCATTTCTTTGCACTTTTTGAGATAGAATTGATGTAAATTTTGATTATGATTTAAAAAGCTCTACTTTTTTTAAATCACTTTTAGATAGATGTTTTTCTAATTCTTTTTTATATTTCTCATCTTTAGATTCTAATGCACATATGTATAATAAGAAATTATACAAAGAATGATTCATTTTGTCTAATTCATCTTTTTTTATTTTTTTGAGCTGTTTAGCTCCCTTTTTTGTTTTACCTAATATTAAATCACTTTGTATTTCTATCAAACCTAGGCGTTGAATAAATTTTGTTTGATTTAGTTTAGAGTCTTGTTTTATTAGACTTTTTGCTTTTTTTAAATATTGATTAGAAAGTTTAATAAAATCACTTCTGAGAGATTTGTTTAGATACAGACTATAATTCTGATATTTAACACCCAATCTAAAAGCATTAGAAAAATTTTACTTAATACTATAATTTATCAAATCTTTTGATAAATAGGAAGTGTTTAAATCGTATTTTTCTAGAAGATTTTTTAATTGGTTTTTACTCATATATCCTTTAGTTTGATAGATGATTTTTCCATTTCCATCTAAAATTAAAATATTCGGAATTGAACTTACACTGTATTTTCTAGCTATTGTTTTATTATGGTCAATATTTATCTTTAGAGGAACATAAGACTTCATTAGATCTTTAATCTCATTTTTTTTCCAACTTTCAGATTCCATTTTATTACATGGAGCACACCATGTTGCCCAAAAATCAACTAAAATTAGTCGGTTTGACGCAATGGCAAGTTTTTTAGCGTCTTCAAAGTTTGTCATCCAATAAGATGATTCATTAAAGGTTGTATTTAAACTTAAAAATACAATAAGTGAAATGAGAATTTTCATGACAATTAATTTTTATATCCTACTGTTAAGACACAGAAAAATTTAAAAAGTCACAAAAAAAAACAAAAAACTTAATTTTAATAAATCTCATACATGATGAACTCCGAGTCATTACTCTGACAAATAAGCTCTAGTGCGGAGTCTTTATCATCGTAGGAAAGATCAATTTTAGAAATACCATAAATAGGAAATCCTGATAAAACAGTTGCTTTACTATCAAAAAGCGTTACTTTTTGAGCCTGTTGATCGGTCAATGCAATATAAATTTTATCATTTAAATAAAACAGTTGAGGGGGTAAATAGTTGCCAAAATCCAAAATAGTTTTATTACTTTTTATTTGTAATTGATTTGCCCATTGAGCAACCAAAGTTCTGCTGGAACACGTCAAATTTGTTTGTGCATCAAAACCAAGGGTTTGTTTGCTAACTCGACCTTTTATATCTACCTGTACAAGCTCGCCTTCAGTGTCTATTGTAGAAAATTTATTGTTGTAGAAATAGATATTTTGATCCGAAAAATTTATAGACTCTTTAACGTCAATTCTAATTTTTCCTCTTCGATTTAAAATTTTTAAATCATTATCGGCAGCAAAAACAATATAATCTTTGCCGTTGTAACGAATGTGCTGGGGAGCATTTAAAATCTCAGAATCTGGAGCGTACGAAAACCCTTTAACACGTTTTCCTTTTCCATCATACATCAAAAGCGATTTGCCTTGAGTTACCAAAAATCTGTAATTTTTATTTTTATCATAATCAAAAACAGAAACAGCCTGGGTAATTTTATCTTTAAATTTCAATGGAAATGGCCCAACATCTTCGCCTAAACGGTCCAAAACATAAACACGGTTTTCAGTTGAAAATACCATTTGAAAACGGCCATTTTTGTACAAATCAACTTGGTTGATACGCCCAACTATTGGGCCCGATAACTTCTTTTTCCAGCGTACAACACCTTGGTTTGAAATCAAATACAACTGATTTTCAATATCTTGTACAACAATATCTTTTTGTTGTGTTTTATGATTTTTAACCAATTGAACATCACTCAATAGTGCTGCATCAAGTGTTATACTGAAAATTTCATTGATTTTTTTCTGCTTTTGAGTTGGTCGAAAATGTTCAATTTGTGCATTGAGATGAACAACTTCATCGTCTCTTATAACTTGAACCATTGAATTTTTGTAAGCCTTTAAATCTGTTCCAGAAAATGAAATGCCAAAAATAGGATTCAGTATTTTGGCTAAATTTTCAGGGGTTAATATTTTTTGATATGAAATATCATCACTCAATTTTTGTTGAGTATTTTGAAATGATTTGCTGTTGTTGAGGTTGTTTTTATTGATATGTTTTGAAATAATTTCTTCAGTTAAAGTTTCGTTTTCAGAGAAAATCAAGAATTCATCAATAACTGTATAATTTGAAATATTGAGTTTGGGTAATAACCCCTCAAAATTTTGATTGAAAATAGAATCATTTTCAAACTTATATATAGGCACAGAGCGGAACGATTGCAATTGTTCTTTATAACCTACAAGAGTTTCCTTGCTTGTGCTAATATCAATGGAATGCAGTAAAATTGCAGAACCATGAGATGTTTTTATGCTTCCTATTTCTTGACTGGTTTCTAGTATAGTTTTGGAAAGCTCAGAAAACACTAAAGTACTGTCTAAGGCTTTAAGATTTTTTGAAAATTGTTGGAAATCGGAATATATAAAAGTCTCAAAATTTTCAATATCATCTGGAACAATATTGCTCAATTGCTGAGTCTTAGGGATGATGTTTTCAAATAAATGATTCCACTTGCTATTTGAATCGGTGTAAATTCCGCTTAATGAAATATATTTTGGAGTTGCTTTAACATCTAATAAAACGTTATTGAACAAAGAAAATTCCTTCCCATACTGCTCAGGTTTTGCTAAATAAACTGAAAATGTAGCATTTGGTTCAGTAAGTTTTGCGAATTTTTTATAAGGGTGAGTGTTGGTATTTTTTAAAGGTGCTGATTTAGAATTTGAAGTCGACAAAACCCATATGCTGTCTCGAATGGAGTTTTGCTTTAACAATTCTTTTGACCCAATATGTTTTTGTTGAGAAATGAATGTATACTTAGAATTTTCGGATATACACAAAAGTAAAGGTCCAGAAATTTTTAGGCTGTCTATTGGGGTAAGATTATTTTCAAATATGGCTTTAAACTTTGTTTTGGAAAGCAACTCATTGTTTTTCAATGCACTTTTGAATACATCCAAAGAGTTGATATGCATAACAACTTGAGCATCATTTGGAATAAAATCCTCAATGGCTCCTTGTTTATTTTGTTTATTCTGACAATTTATTGTCAAAACAAAAACAATAAAAACCAAAAACTTTCTTAGCATGAAATTTAAATCAATCAACCTCCAACAAATATAGAATTAAAATTCAAAACTTAACTGGTTTGGCAGGAGTTTAAAAGACATTCTGTGGTATTTTGTAGGGCCATATTTTTTGATGGCTTCTCGGTGTTCTTTTGTGGGGTATCCTTTGTTTTTTTTCCAGTTATACATGGGGAGTTCCTCATGAATTTTTTCCACATAATCATCACGGTATGTTTTTGCCAAAACTGAAGCTGCAGCAATGTTAAGGTATTTACCATCCCCTTTAATTATGGTTTCAAAAGGAATACAATTGTATGGTTTAAAGCGGTTGCCATCGACACTAATAAATGTAACATTTTCTAATTGATCGATAGCGCGGTGCATGGCCAATATTGAGGCGTTTAGAATATTAATTTCATCAATTTCATTGGGGAAAATATGTGCTACGGCATAGCCAATAGCTTCTTTTTCGATAATTGGGCGAAGTATATTACGCTTTGAATGAGAGAGTTGTTTTGAGTCGTTCAGTAATTCATTTTTGAAGGTTTTTGGTAAAATTACCGCAGCAGCAGTTACAGGTCCAGCCAAACATCCTCTGCCGGCTTCATCTGTGCCACATTCAAATTTTTGGTTACTAAAACTGAGTTTGAGTGTCAAACCTTAAATTATATTATTGGTAAATATAAATTACTTTTTTTGATTACAATCAAATCCATCAAAATCCCTAATAATTTCCTACTTTTGAACCAACAATTTAGAACCCTCAATAGGTCATGTATAAATATCTGTTTGTTTTTTTTCTATTTCTGACTGCCAATATTATATACGGTCAACGTAATTTGAAAACTTTAGATGGTAGTGCTAAAAGATCAAATACTTCTAAGAACATGGGAACAGATAGTCTCTATGACAGAGGAACAAAAAAGATTGCTAAAAACACAAAAGCAAAAATTGAAGATTATAAAATCATTTCAAGAAAAGGGGATACTACCCATGTTGATACAACATTAACAATTCAAAAGGATTATAAATTCAATTATTTAAGAAGAGATTATTTTGAGCTTTTGCCTTTCAATAATATGGGCCAAACATATAATACGTTGAGTCATAATATGTCTAGCCAGAGTATGCTACCAGGATTTGGAACAAAGGGGAAGCACTACAATTATATGAGTGTAAACGATATTAGTTATTATCATGTACCAACACCTCTAACAGAATTGATGTTTAAGTCGAATTTTGAGCAAGGTCAATTGCTCGATGCATTTTTTACCACCAATACTTCAGAACAATTTAATTTTTCTATCGCCTACAAGGGTATGCGTTCATTAGGGAAGTATCAACATATTTTATCTAGCACAGGAAATTTCAGATTTACAACAAGTTATCATACCAAAAATAAACGCTATCATGCACGAGCTCATATGGTAACACAAGATATTTTAAATCAGGAAAATGGTGGAATTTCGGATGAAGATCTTGTGGAATTTGAAAATGGAAATGAAGAGTTTATTGACCGTTCTTTGTTTGATCCTCTTTTTGAGGACGCCCAAAGTAGTCTGGAAGGTCGCCGCTATTATTTGGATCATACTTATCAGTTAAAGAAACAAGACTCATTGGGGAACAATGGAATAAATATTGGTAACTCCATATATATTGAAGACAAATATTATCATTACACACAAAATAGGAATGCCGCTATTTTTGGAGATGCATTTGTAACCTCAAACCTATCTGACAAAAACACATTTGAGCATTTCTACACTTCGTTTAATGCAGAGTATAATAATAAAATATTAGGGGAATTATCGGCACAGTTGAGCTACAATTCATTTAATTATGGGTACAATTCTTTAGTTATACTTAATGGCCAAACCATCAGCAATCGCCTAAAAGAATCTGTATTGTCATTTGAAGGAGGTTATAAGCATCAGCTTGGTCCGGTGGAGCTAAAAGCCAATCTTGGAATTAATATCAGTGGCGACTTAGAAGGTAATTTTTTGGATGCTCAAGCCAACTATAGTATCAATGATGATATGCGTGCAACCGCTAGAATCAATTTAAATTCATCTGTTGCAGACTACAACTATCGACTTTATCAAAGTGATTATTTGAACTACAATTGGCAAAATAGCTTTAAAAACCAACAAACCCAACAATTAGCTTTTGATTTTCACTCCAACAAGTATGGTGCTTTATCACTAGATTATTCCACCATAAACAATTACCTGTATTTTGAAAACAAAGAACAACAAGGAGTAAAGCCTTATCAGTATGACGGCACAGTCAACTATGTTCGTGCTAAATATGAGAAAGAATTTAAGTTTAAAAATTTTGCATTAAACAATACAATAATGTATCAGCACGTGTTGGATGGCGATCAAGTTCTCAATGTGCCACAATTGAACATAAGAAACACCTTGTATTATGCCAATGAGTTTTTTGAAAAAGCATTGTATTTGCAAACCGGGGTCAACTTTAGTTATTTTTCTGACTATAACATGAATGCCTACGATCCAGTACTTTCAGAATTTTATGTACAAAATCAAAAAACATTAGGAAATTTTCCGCGTTTAGACTTTTTTATTAACGCAAAAATTCAGCAAACTCGGCTATTTTTGAAAGCCGAACATTTCAATTCTGCCATGACCGGCTACAATTTCTATTCAGCACCCAACTATCCATACCGCGATTTTATTGTTCGTTTTGGTATTGTTTGGAACTTCTTTTTATAGTTTTACAGGTTAAAAAATACTTTTCTATATTTTTTTTCAAAATTAATACAAAAAGTATTGTGGTTGTAGGAAAAGGGTTTTATATTTGCACCCGCTTTGCGTATGAGTGCGCAAAGTTTTGATTTTAATAGACGTTCATTAAACATATTGATTGACAGCGTAGAGATTAATTGGAAACGATTAATTTCGACAGAGAATAGACCATTTTGAGTACTGAAAATTAAATTTCCTTTAGTTGTTATAATAGAATAAAGCTTGAGAAATAGCTTTAAAGACTAACGATGAAGAGTTTGATCCTGGCTCAGGATGAACGCTAGCGGCAGGCCTAACACATGCAAGTCGAGGGGTAACAGGGGGTGCTTGCACTCCGCTGACGACCGGCGCACGGGTGCGTAACGCGTATACAATCTGCCTTATACTGGGGTATAGCCTTTAGAAATGAAGATTAATCCCCCATAGTCTCTAGATGTGGCATCACAATTAGAGTAAAGGTTACGGTATAAGATGAGTATGCGTTCTATTAGTTTGTTGGTGAGGTAACGGCTCACCAAGACTACGATAGATAGGGGCCCTGAGAGGGGGATCCCCCACACTGGTACTGAGACACGGACCAGACTCCTACGGGAGGCAGCAGTGAGGAATATTGGACAATGGGCGCAAGCCTGATCCAGCCATGCCGCGTGCAGGAAGACTGCCCTATGGGTTGTAAACTGCTTTTATATAGGAAGAAACCTTGGTACGTGTACCAAGCTGACGGTACTATAAGAATAAGGATCGGCTAACTCCGTGCCAGCAGCCGCGGTAATACGGAGGATCCAAGCGTTATCCGGAATCATTGGGTTTAAAGGGTCCGTAGGTGGATAATTAAGTCAGAGGTGAAATCTTGCAGCTCAACTGTAAAATTGCCTTTGATACTGGTTATCTTGAGTTATTATGAAGTAGTTAGAATATGTAGTGTAGCGGTGAAATGCATAGATATTACATAGAATACCAATTGCGAAGGCAGATTACTAATAATCAACTGACACTGATGGACGAAAGCGTGGGTAGCGAACAGGATTAGATACCCTGGTAGTCCACGCCGTAAACGATGGTTACTAGCTGTTTGGACCTTGTGTCTGAGTGGCTAAGCGAAAGTGATAAGTAACCCACCTGGGGAGTACGTTCGCAAGAATGAAACTCAAAGGAATTGACGGGGGCCCGCACAAGCGGTGGAGCATGTGGTTTAATTCGATGATACGCGAGGAACCTTACCAGGGCTTAAATGTAAGTTGCATTAG